>NZ_JBVKBH010000007.1:0-540669 GCF_055657175.1 Streptomyces sp. NPDC107581 | reverse complement strand
AAACGCCCGGTTACATTCCGAACCCGGAAGCTAAGCCTCACAGCGCCGATGGTACTGCAGGGGGGACCCTGTGGGAGAGTAGGACGCCGCCGAACAAATTTTGAGAAAACCCCCGCATCGAAAGATGCGGGGGTTTTCTGCGTTTAGGGTTGAACCCATGCGCTATGACCTCGTCATCTTCGACAACGACGGTGTCCTCGTGGACAGCGAACCCCTCTCCAATCGGTTCCTGGCCGACTACCTCACCGAGCTGGGGCATCCCACCACCTACGAGGAGTCCATACGGGACTACATGGGTGCCGCCATGAACCGGGTGCACGAACTGGTCGAGCAGCGGAGCGGGCGGTCATTGCCGGCGGACTTCGACGACGTCTTCCACGCGCGCGTGTTCGCCGCGTTCGAGCGGGAGTTGAAGCCGGTGGCCGGCGTCACCGACGTACTGGAGAAGCTGGTCGCGGACGGGGTGCCGTACTGCGTGGCCTCTTCCGGCAGTCATGCGCGGATCCGGGTGGGGCACCGGACGACCGGGCTCGACCGGTGGTTCGAGGAGGGGCGGATCTTCAGCTCGGAGGACGTGGGGCGCGGGAAGCCGTGGCCCGATCTCTTCCTGTACGCGGCCGAGCGGATGGGCGTCGCGCCGGAGCGGTGCGCGGTCGTCGAGGACTCACCGCTCGGGGTGCTGGCGGCGCGGGAGGCCGGGATGGACGTCTACGGGTTCACCGCCATGACTCCCCCGGAGCGGCTGCTGCACGCGGGAGCCGAGGCCGGGCGACTCTTCAGCGATCCGCGGCAGTTGGCCGACCTGCTGAAATGACAGGGGCCATCGGCCGGGGGCTGACAATTGTCATGCAGTCCTCCGGACGATCGTTTCTACTGGCGGACCCCCTGCCTCGGCGAAGCTGAGGGCATGACGAAGAACACGGGGAACCCGGGCCGGAGCACCGACCAGAAGCAGAACCCGAGCGTGCTGGACAACTTCAAGCCGCTGATCGTGGATGTGGCGGTGCCGCTCGGCTCGTACTACCTCTTCAAGGACGCCTTCGGGATGAGCACCTTCGCGGCGCTCGCCTGGAGCAGCGTGGTGCCCGCGGTGCGGACGGTGTGGGGCCTGGTCAAGGAGCGGAAGACCAACGCCCTGGCCGGCCTCATCCTGATCGTCAACATCGTCTCGCTGGTGCTGAGCTTCGTCTCCGGGGACCCGCGGCTGATGCTCGCCAAGGACAGCGGGATCAGCAGCACGGTCGCCATCGGGATCCTGGTCTCCGTCGCGCTCGGGAAGCCGATGATGACGGCCGGCATGAAGCCCTTCCTGGTGAAGGGGGACGCGGCCAAGGAAGCCGCCTGGGAGCGGCTGGTGGCCGGCACCGCGGCCGGGTCGGCGGCCTTCCTGCGCAAGGAGCGGGCGTTCTCCGTCGTCTGGGGTGTGGCCCTGCTCGCCGAGTGCGTCGCGCGGCTCGTGGGTGCGTACACCGTCCCCGTGGACACCATGGTGTGGCTCGGGACGGTCTTCCTGATCGGTGCCATGGCGATCGCCTTCGTCGTCGGCGGCGGCCTGGCCGTCGAGCCGATGGAGAAGATGCTGACCGCCGAGGTCGAGGCCGGCAAGGCCGGGAGGCCCGAGGTCGCCGTCGCCGCCTGAGCCTCGCCTCAGGGAAGCTGAAGGAAATTCATCTTTGGCTGGATCTACCCACAGGTAAGCCGGGGCCCTACGCTCGCCGCCATGACTGATGTGCTGCGGCGCGGTAGGGCCTCGTTGGCGTTCAGCTTCTTCGCCCAGGGAGCCGCCTTCGCGCTGCTGGTGACGCGCATTCCGGCCATCCAGGACCGGTACGGCATCTCGGACGCGCTGCTGCCGGTCTTCCTGGCCGCCGTGCCGATCCTCGCCGGGGCCGGCAGCGTGACCACCGAGCAACTGGTCAAGCGGGTACGGCCCAGCCGGCTGCTGCGCTGGTCCCAGCCGGTGGTGCTGCTGGCGCTGCTGGGTGCGGGGGCGGGCGGGCAGCTGGCCGATCTGGCCGTGGCGCTGGGCGTGTTCGGGCTGGCGGTCGGTGCGCTGGACGCCTCGATGAACATGCTCGGGGTGAGCCTGCAGCGGTCGTACGGGCGCAGCATCATGCTGAGTTTCCATGCCGCCTACAGCCTGGGCGGGATCGTCGGGGCCTCGCTGGCGTGGGCGGGCGCCCACTGGCATCTCGCGCTCTGGGTGTCGTACCTGCCGGTGGTGGCCGTACTGCTGCCGGCGGCGCTGGTGGGGAGCCGGTGGTACGTCGACGGGGAGCCGGCGCCCGTGGCGCAGGAGCAGGGGGCGGGCGGGGCCGTTGTCTTCAGGCTGCTGCTGCCGCTGTGCCTGGTGATGACCTTCGCGTACATCGGGGACTCGACCGTCTCCAACTGGAGCGCGAAGTATCTGAAGGACGTGCTGGGCAGTTCCGAGCAGCTGGCGACCGTCCCCTACAACGTGTACATGGTGACCACGCTGGCGGGGCGGGCCATAGGCGACTTCGGGGTACGGCGGTTCGGCGCGGCAGCGGTCGTACGGCTCGGGGCGGTGGTGGCGGCCGGCGGGTTCGCGGTGGTGTCCGCGGCGCCGGACGCGTGGGTCGGGATGCTCGGGTTCACGCTGCTGGGGCTGGGGCTGTGTGTGCTGGTTCCGCAGACGTTCGCCGCGGCGGGACGGCTGTTCCCGGGGGCGTCGGATGCGGCGATCGCCCGGCTCAACATCTTCAACTACGTCGGTTTCCTGGTCGGTTCGCCGTTGGTGGGGGCGCTCGGGGATGCGTGGAGCTACCGGGGGGCCATGCTCGTGCCGATGGTGTTGGTGCTGGTGACGCTGGTGTACGCCAGGTCGTTCGCGGCTCAACCGGACCGATACGGTGGCGGGCATGAGCGGCCGCGCACAGCTGATGTGGGACGAGGCAGTAACGGGCTATGACTTCGGGCCGGACCATCCGATGGATCCGGTCCGGCTGGAGCTGACCCGGAAACTGGTGGGTGCCTTCGGGCTCGACCGGGAGCTGGAGGTCGTCGCGGCGAAGCCGGCCGGGGAGTCGACGCTGCGGCTGGTCCACCGGGAGGACTACATCGACGCCGTGAAGGCCGCGTCGGCGGATCCGCGGTCGGCCGACGGGTCGTACGGCCTCGGTACGGTGGACGATCCCGCGTTCGCCGGGATGCACGAGGTGTCCGCGCTGATCGCGGGGCAGTCGGTGGGGGCGGCGGAGGCGGTGTGGCGGGAGGACGTCGATCACGCCGTGAACTTCGCGGGCGGACTGCACCATGCGATGCCCGGGGGCGCGTCGGGGTTCTGTGTCTACAACGACGCGTCCCTGGCCATCGCTCGGCTGCTGGAGCTGGGGGCCGAGCGGGTCGCCTACGTGGACGTCGACGTGCATCACGGGGACGGGGTCCAGGCCGCGTTCTGGGAGGACCCGCGGGTGCTGACGATCTCGCTGCACGAGCATCCCCGTACGTTGTTCCCGCAGACCGGGTGGCCTCAGGAGACGGGGGCCGGGGCGGGCGAGGGGGCGGCCGTGAATGTGGCGCTGCCGGCGGGGACCGGGGACGCGGGGTGGCTGCGGGCGTTCCACGCGGTGGTGCCTGAGCTGCTGGCGGAGTTCCGGCCGCAGGTGCTGGTGTCGCAGCACGGGGCCGATACGCACTTCGAGGATCCGCTGGCGCATCTCGCGGTGTCGCTGGATGCGCAGCGGGCCGTGCAGGTGGCGTGTCACGAGCTGGCGCACGAGCACGCGGGCGGCAAGTGGGTCGCGTTGGGGGGCGGCGGCTATGCGGTGGTGGACGTGGTGCCGCGGTCGTGGACGCATCTGGTGGGGATCGCCGCGGGGCGGGAGGTCGCTCCCGAGGCGATGATTCCCGAGGGGTGGCGGCAGGAGGTGTTCGCCCGGACCCGGCAGTTGGGGCCGCAGCGGATGACCGATGGGCGGTGGCCGGTGTCGTTCGCTTCCTGGGCGTCGGGTTACGACCCCGCCGACCGGCTCGATCAGGCTGTGCTGGCCACTCGGCGGGCCTCGTTTCCCCTGCGGGGGCTGTTGCCGTGAGCGCCCGGGGGGCTCCGCCCTCCGGCCCTCCGCCCGTTCCGCATTCTCCGGCCCGTCTCGGTCGGTCGAGGCGGCGTCCGGGAACAGCCATTACGCCAACCGTGCGGTCTTTCCCCGTTCTCTGCGCGGGCCCGCCCCCCAATGAGTCACCATCGCATCCGTGTTGACTGCTGATGCCCTCCGTGTGCATCTGCTGTCCGCCCGGCTCGCCGGGGAGGTGGCCACCTCCCGGGAGGACAGTCTTCGCAGCTATCGGCTGTTCGCGGCCCGGGATCCTCGGGTGCTGATCGGGATCGATCCCGAGTGGAGCTGGGGGCAGCGGGAGCTGCTTGCGTTGATGGCGGAGAAGTGCGGGGTTTCGGCCGATCCGCGGCACACTTCGGGGCCGGATGTGATCGATCCGGAGCGGACGCTGGCCGCGCTCGACGCATTCGCGGAGCGCATCCGGAGTGCGGCCCGGCGGCGCGCGCCCGTGCTCCTCGGCACCGGGCATCCGCACCGGCTGCTCGGGTTCTACGGCGGCTTGGCGGACGCGCTGTCGGCGGTGGGGTGTGAGGTGCTCACCCCCGCGCAGGGTCGCTGTGTCGACATATTGACCCGGTTCGGTCTACGCACGTGCCACCTCGACTACGTACGAGGTGTTGCCTTGGTGCGGGAACCGGAGGGCGAGCGCCCCGGTTGTGAGCCGGGGCTGCACAGCCACTCGCCGCTCCCGGTTCGGGTCGCCCTGGCGGCCGCGGCCGAGGTGGGCGGGCCCCTGCCCGAGCTGGTGATCGGTGACCACGGCTGGGTCTGCGGTGCAGGTCAGCTGGGGTTCGAGGCCATCGGTCTGGCAGATACGGATGATCCCGCGCTGTTCGTGGGAGAGGCGGAGGGGGTCGTGTCCGTCGCCGTTCCGGTTGATGATGGCGTGCGGTCTGCTTACTACCGGCCGTTGACCCGCTACGTACTCAATCGAGCGTGTCTGTCACAGTAGGCCGCCGATGGGTGCACCTCTTCCCCACTCGCATCACCCGCCCCTACATTGGGGAGTGAGCACGCAACGACGAAGAGTCACCGGAAGGGGAAGCCGGTGGCCCGTCGAGTGCGGAAGGTTCAGGTGTGTCATGGCTGCAGCTGGCGAGAGGCCTCTGAACGAGGTTGTGTTCCTGACCGTGGCGGAGGTTGCCGCGGTGATGCGAGTGTCGAAGATGACCGTGTACCGGCTGGTGCACAGCGGTCATCTGCCCGCGATCCGGGTGGGGCGGTCCTTCCGCGTCCCCGAGCAAGCGGTACACGAGTACCTGCGCGAGAGCTATGTGGGGGTGGAGACGGCCTGACGGCGCTTTCGGAGACCCCGGAACAACCCTCGATTACAGGCTCGACGCTCAAGCGGGTAGGCTAGCCCCTCGTAGGTCGTGTGGGCCCATGGCGCCCAAACAACCGAGTGATGAGAAGTGAGCGAGGGTAGTCGTGGGCTCTGTTATCAAGAAGCGGCGCAAGCGGATGGCCAAGAAGAAGCACCGCAAGCTGCTCAAGCGCACGCGCGTTCAGCGCCGCAACAAGAAGTAAGCGGCGTCGCGAGAGCGTGGCCCTGTGGCCCCCCATCCAGTGCGGTGGGGGGCCACAGGCATATCTGCCCCCGCATATCCGCAGGTGTGTCGGCATATTCCGACTGGGGAATTTCGGTCACCTCGTGCATCGGGCGGTCATCACAGCGCAACATCGACCCGCTAAGTTGGCCGCACACGGGGAACGCGGGCTGAGACCGGATTTCGCACGGGATCGGGAAGGAAGGCGCTGATCTTGGGAAAGGTCGTGCTCGTCACCGGAGTGGCCCGGCAGCTGGGCGGCAGGTTCGTCCGGCGGATCCAGCGGGACCCGGACGTCGACCGGGTGATCGCCGTGGACGCGCTGCCTCCGGCGCACCATCTGGGCGGGGCCGACTTCATCCAGGCCGACATCCGCCAGCCCACGATCGCGCGGGTGCTCGCCGAGACGGGCGCCGACACGGTCGTCCACCTGGACGTGACCGCCACCGCGCTGCGCGGCGGCAACCGGGCCACGGTCAAGGAGACCAACGTCATCGGCACCATGCAGCTGCTCGGCGCCTGCCAGAAGTCGCCGACCGTGCGGCGGCTGGTGGTCAAGTCCAGTACGAATGTCTACGGGTCCGCGCCGCGGGATCCCGCCGTGTTCACCGAGACGACCCCGCCCAAGTCGCTGCCCAGCGGCGGCTTCGCGAAGGACGCGGTGGAGGTCGAGGGGTACGTGCGCGGGTTCGCCCGGCGGCGGCCGGACGTCGCCGTGTGCGTGCTGCGGTTCGCCAACATCCTCGGGCCGGCCGCGGACACCCCCCTCGCCTCGTACTTCGCGCTGCCCGTGCTGCCGACCGTGTTCGGCTACGACCCCCGGCTGCAGTTCGCGCACGAGGACGACGTCATCGAGGTGCTGCGGATCGCCTCCCACGAGCCGCGCCGGGGCACCCTCAACAGCGGCACCTTCAACATCGCCGGGGACGGCGTCCTGCTGCTCTCGCAGTGCTCGCGACGGCTCGGGCGGCCGACCGTGCCGCTGCTGCTGCCGGCGGTCACCTGGGCCGGTTCCCTGGTGCGTACGCTGGGCATGACGGACTTCTCCCCGGAGCAGATCCGGCTTCTCACGCACGGCCGGGTGGTGGCCACGGACCAGATGCGCGAGACGCTCGGATTCCAGCCCAAGTACACGACGGCGGAGACGTTCGCGGACTTCGCGCGCAGCGAGGGCCCCGGGCTGCTGCCGCCGGAGGCCCTCGCGGGGGCCGTGGACCGGATCGCCACGCTTGCCGCGAGGGGCAGCGGGCACCTCCCGACGCACAGCGCCAACTGAGGAGCGCAGCAACGATGGCGGACGCCAAGGTCATTCCGTTCGACGACGACCGGACCCGCGGAGGTGCCGTGCAGCGGCCGTCGCGGCGCCGGAGTGCGGTGAGCCGGCGCGGCGCGGCCGGTGAGCCCGCGCCGGTCGGCGAGGTCCAGCCCCTGCCCACCAGGGCTGTGCCGCAGGATGATGTTCCCGTGAACCGTGAGGAACAGCCGCTCGCCGAGCCGCCCGGGGCCGGCGGCCTCGAACGGCGTGTCGCGAGCGGTCTGGCCTTCCTGCGCCGCCGGCTGACCGGGGACTACGAGGTCGACGACTTCGGCTACGACGAGGAGCTGACCGACCAGGTCCTGATGTCGCTGCTGCGGCCGGTGTACGAGAAGTACTTCCGGGTCGAGGTGAAGGGCATCGAGAACATCCCGGCCAAGGGCGGCGCGCTGATCGTCGCCAACCATTCCGGGACGCTGCCGCTGGACGGCCTGATGATGCAGGTCGCCGTACACGATCACCACCCCGCCGACCGGCATCTGCGGCTGCTCGCGGCCGACCTGGTCTTCGTGCTGCCGGTGGTCAACGAACTCGCCCGCAAGCTGGGGCACACCCTCGCCTGCGCGGAGGACGCCGAACGGCTGCTGGGACAGGGCGAGCTGGTCGGGGTGATGCCGGAGGGCTTCAAGGGCATCGGGAAGCCGTTCAGTGAGCGCTACAAGCTGCAGCGGTTCGGCCGGGGCGGTTTCGTCTCGACGGCGCTGCGCCAGGGCACGCCGATCATCCCCTGCTCGATCGTCGGGGCCGAGGAGATCTACCCGATGATCGGCAACTCCAAGACGCTCGCGCGGGTTCTGGGCTTCCCGTACTTCCCGCTGACACCGACGTTTCCGTGGCTCGGGCCGCTCGGGGCGGTTCCGCTGCCCACCAAGTGGACGATCCAGTTCGGCGAGCCGATCCCGACGGACGGCTATCCGCCGGAGGCGGCCGAGGACCCGATGCTGATGTTCAACCTGACCGACCAGGTCCGGGAGCAGATCCAGCACACGCTGTACAAGTTGTTGGTGCAGCGGAGGTCGGTGTTCTTCTGAGGCCGCCGGCCGGCCGTCCGGACGCGGCGTCCGGGTGCGGCCAGGTACGGCGACGGGGGCGCCCCTGCTCGGAAAGGGGTGCCCCCGCTGCCGTACCTGTGTGGTGTCTAGTTCGCGTCCTCGCCGTTGATGCCCAGGCCGGGCAGCAGCCCCGGCAGGAGCGGAGGGAGGGTGACGTCCGGCGCGCTGGTGGGCGGCTTGCTGGTGGACGGGGAGCCGCTCTCGGAGCCGATCTTCGGCGGGTCGAGCAGACCGCCTGTGTTGCCCCCGATCAGGCCGGACCCGCTCTCGCCGGTGGCCGGGCCGCTGGGGCTGCTGGAGCCCGCGTGCTTGCCGGCGGACGGGGTGCCGCCGGTGCTGGGCGCGGCCGCGCGGTGGGTGCCGGAGGAGCCGGTGGACGGCGATCCGGAGCCCTGCCGCTTGCCGCCGCCGGTCTGGGCGGGCTGCTGCGGGAGCAGGGACTGCAGCGGGGCGACCTCTTGGTCTATGGCGTCGAAGACCGACGAGACCTGTTGTTTGACGTCGCCGAGCTGCACGGGCAGCTTGTTGCTCAGCGCGCTCCAGGCCTCGCGGTGGGACCGGGAGAAGACGGAGAGGGCCTGGATGGGGCCCAGGGAACCGGGGTCGCGCTCATAGGCCGCGTGCAGCAGGCGGTGGCCTTCGGTCACGTCGTGCTGCATGCCGGACAGGGTGCGGCGGATCTCGCCGATGGACTCGTGGTCGAGGTGGCCGCCGCGGCCCCGCTCCATCAGCCGACGCGCCTCGCTCAGCCGGGTGGAGGCCTGGTCGAGGTAGGTCTGGCCGCGCTCGTCGTCCCCGTCGCTCAGGTAGTTGAGCCTGAAGTCCTCCATGCCGCGTTTGAGGCCGTAGAGCGAGTCGCCGGGCAGGGCGTCGGAGCTGGCGGCGGCGACCCCGCCGAAGGCTCCGGCGGCCACGCCGACGCTGAGCCCGCCCGCGGCGAGCCCCTTGGTCAGCCGGGAACGCGGTCGCAGTTTGCCCAGCGGGCTCGCCCGGTGCGCGCCCCTGCCTCTGGCACGCTGCTCGGGCACCGACGCATCCGCCGCCCCGCCCACGGTGCCCTCCTGGAGCATGGCCTCCATCGCGGCCACCAGCTGGGCCCGCTGGACGACCTTGACCTCGGGGTCGAGCTGCGGCCTGGGCAGCGCGCCGAGATCCGCAGCCCGGGCCAACATCCGGCCCTGCTCCGTGAGTTCCTCGGCGGTCGGCGGTGATTCCGCCGGTGCTGCGGACTGCTCGGCCGCCGTGTCCCGGTCGGACTGCTCCTCCAGGGCCTGGGCGAAGGCGTTCGCCCGCCGGTGCGCCGATACATTCGCGATCACTGGCGGCACCTCCTCTCGTCATGACGGTCGACTCCCCAGGGGGTCCTGAGGGTTGCACGCCCGCGACCACTTCCACCCGATCGAGCGATCAGGGGCGGCCAGGACGTGACCACAGGGAGCCTGTATCCCGCACAACGACTGGCGCGGCACTTGGGTTACGGACGGCGGATGATCGGGTCAGAAAGTCAACGGGCGTTTACGGAACGTGAGTTGAACGTCGCCCACGGTGGCGGACGGTCAGCGCGCGTCGTCCGGCAGGAGCCGGGCGAGGGTGCGCACGGCCCGGTACTGGAGGGTCTTGATGGCGCCCTCGTTCTTGCCCATCACGCGAGCGGTCTCGGCGACGGAGAGGCCCTGCAGGAACCGGAGCGTCACGCATTCCTGCTGCTGGGGGTTGAGCCGGCGCACGGCGTCGAGCAGCGCGGCGTTGGAGAGGGACTCCAGGACGGAGTCCTCGGGGGAGCGCTCGACCTCGTTGGCGTCGAGCATCTCGCCGGTGGTGACCTCCAGCCGGAAGCGGCTGGACTTGAAGTGGTCGGCGACGAGGTTGCGGGCGATCGTCACCAGCCAGGCGCCGAAGTCGCGGCCCTGCCAGGTGAAGGTGCCGATCCTGCGGAGCGCCCGCAGAAAGGTCTCGCTCGTCAGGTCCTCGGCGGTTGCCTTGCCTCCCACTCGGTAATAGATGTAGCGGTACACCGTGTCGCTGTACTGGTCGTAGAGGCGGCCGAATGCCTCGGCCTCGCCGGACTGGGCGCGCTCGACGAGGTCCATCATCCGGGCGCTGTCACTGTCGGCGGCCGGCCGGCGGGTGGTGGCCGCGCCGGTCGTGCGGCTGCGTCTGCCGACGGCTGCGCTGCTCTCGGCCAGTGCATAGCACGGCCCTACGGGTGGTGCGGCGGTGGCGAAGGCGGGGACGGCGTACGCGGTGGGGACGAACCCGCGCAGCGTCTCTTTGACCGCTGCGACCGTTTGGCGCAGCGTAGCCAGGCCCGAGGCGTCAACCCCGACGTGTGGGTACACGGGACTCCCAGAGGCAGAGCTTCCATCACGTGCAGTACGGGACCGTTCACCCGTCGTAGCGACGGAGGGGTACCGGTTTGCGTCTGAGGAGAATAACGCTTCGTGCAGGCACTGCTACACCGAGTTGCTCAAATCGTCGATTGCGTCGCTTCTGTATCCGAATGACGACCCATCAAGTTCCGTAGAGTGATCGGTTATTGATCGGAAAATGGTTGGTTTCGGCAATGTGGGGGGCGTGTTGGGGAACGGCAGGCATAATCCGGCGGCAGACCCCAGATGTCAGATGCCGTCGGTCAGGCACATGACACACCGGGGCGGGCCGCCGGGCACATGACACGCGGGTGCCGCCCGTCGCGCACGGGGCGCGTGGGTGGCGGGTGGCGGCCGTCGGGCACCGGGTACGTGGGTGGCGGCAGGCGCGTGGACCGTCGTCGGGATCGGGCGGGCGGAGGCGGGGGAGGTGCGAGTGCTCCAGGACGCGACCGCTCCAGGCCCCGGGCGTTGCAGGCCACGGGCATGCCCGAAGAGGCGCGGGCGGTCCAGGAGGCGCGCGGGCGTTCCCGAAGAGGCGCGGGCGTTCCCGAAGGGGTGCGGGGAACCGCGTGCCCGGCCGCTGCGGGGCCCGCGGCCGGGCACGGGCCCCGGGCTTGCGGCGGTCGTCCGCCGATGAGCTGCGGGGTTATCGGCGGCGTCGGCTCAGGGCGATGGCGGCTGCCGTGCCGCCGGCCACCGCGCCGACGCCCGCTGCCGCCGGGATGCCGACCTTCGCCGCCTTGCGGCCCGTCCGGTAGTCCCGCAGGCGCCAGTCCTTTTCCCGGGCGTGTTTGCGGAGCTTGGTGTCCGGGTTGATCGCGTAGGGGTGGCCGACCAGGGAGAGCATCGGGATGTCGTTGTGGCTGTCGCTGTAGGCGGCGCAGCGGGAGAGGTGCAGGCCTTCGGCCGCGGCCAGGGCCCGTACCGCCTCCGCCTTCGCCGGGCCGTGCAGCGGCTCGCCGACCAGCTTGCCCGTGTAGACGCCGTCGACCGACTCCGCCACCGTGCCGAGCGCGCCCGTCAGGCCGAGGCGGCGGGCGATGACCTGCGCGATTTCGACCGGGGCGGCCGTGACCAGCCAGACCTTCTGGCCCGCGTCCAGGTGGGCCTGGGCGAGGGCCCGGGTGCCCGGCCAGATGCGGTCGGCCATGTACTCGTCGTAGATCTCCTCGCCGATGGTCTCCAGCTCGGCGACGCGGTGGCCCTTGACGATGGACAGCGCAGAGTCGCGGGCGTCCTGCATGTGCTCGGGGTCCTCGACCCCGGCCAGCCGGAACCAGGCCTGCTGCCAGGCGAACCTGGCCAGGTCGCGCGTCTCGAAGAACTTCCGCTTGTACAGGCCCCGCCCGAAGTGGAACAGCGCCGCGCCCTGCATCACGGTGTTGTCGAGGTCGAAGAAGGCGGCCGCCTTGTCGTCGCCGACGACGGGGAACTGCGGTTCCAGCTCGGCGACCTCAGGGGTCTGCTGCGCTTCCTGTGCTTCCTGCGAGGACTTGCGGGCGGCCTCCGCCGAGGCCTCGCCTGCCAACACGCTCCGCGCCGTGGCGGAGCGCCTACGGGGAGTGAGCCATCCGAGAGCGGCCATGGCGTGAGCATAGCCAGTTTGTTCGGGAGTTCCGGAGTCGAGAGGTTGGAAGGGTGTGAACTCTCCGCGACCGCGTCGTTAAAGAAGGGCGAGAATGGCCGGCATGAGTCCCCTCTTCCGGCGTAAGGCCGCCCCTCAGGACCGAACGGTCACGCTCGTCCGCAAGCCCGGCTGCCATCTGTGCGACGACGCGGAGGCCGTGATCGAGAGGGTCTGCGGCGAACTCGGTGTGCCCTGGGAGCGGAAGGACATCACCGAGGACCAAGCGCTGCACGACCAGTACTGGGAGCAGATTCCCGTCGTCCTGATCGACGGCCGGCAGCACACCTTCTGGCGGGTGGACGAGAGCCGTCTGCGCAAGGAACTGACCGAGTAGTACAACAGGTGCCGAGCGTCCCTTAGGATCGACGGCGGTTTGGTCTCGGGGGCGGGATTCACGAGGAGTGTGTCGGTTTTGCCCCCAGGAAGGTTCCCGACGGGCACCGGAAAGACGTGCGTGACCCCGGTCACGTTGGCCGGGCAAATCGGACACCATCTTTGTGCACGCGTTCACAAAGACATAGCCTGCTGTCGACGGGGCGGTCTGGGGACGTATGACCGCCTGCAGCCCCGCTCTACCCGCAGGAGCACCGTGGCAACTGGCCGAACACACCGACCGGCGACCCGTAGCCGAGGGATTCCCGAGGCCACCGTCGCCAGGCTTCCGCTGTACCTCCGAGCCCTGACCGCACTGTCGGAGCGCTCGGTCCCCACGGTCTCCTCCGAGGAGCTGGCCGCGGCGGCGGGGGTCAACTCCGCCAAGCTGCGCAAGGACTTCTCGTACCTGGGCTCCTACGGAACGCGCGGTGTCGGCTACGACGTGGAGTATCTCGTCTACCAGATCTCCCGTGAACTCGGCCTGACCCAGGACTGGCCGGTTGTCATCGTCGGTATCGGTAACCTCGGCGCCGCCCTGGCCAACTACGGCGGCTTCGCCTCCCGTGGTTTCCGGGTGGCCGCGCTGATCGACGCCGACCCGGCGATGGCCGGAAAGCCGGTCGCGGGCATCCCCGTCCAGCACACGGACGAACTCGAGAAGATCATCCACGACAACGGGGTCTCCATCGGGGTCATCGCCACCCCGGCCGGTGCCGCCCAGCCGGTCTGCGACCGGCTCGTGGCCGCCGGTGTGACCTCCATCCTGAACTTCGCGCCGACCGTGCTGTCCGTCCCGGACGGCGTCGACGTGCGCAAGGTCGACCTCTCCATCGAGCTGCAGATCCTCGCCTTCCACGAGCAGCGCAAGGCCGGCGAGGAGACCGCCGCGGGTGACGGCGCGCTGCCCGCGGCCGCCCCCCGTGGCGCGGCCGCCGCCGATTCCGCCGACCAGGGGCCCGACGGGGACGTACCCGCCGTGATGCCGGCATGAGTCTCCTCGTCGTGGGGCTGAGCCACCGCAGCGCACCCGTGAGCGTGCTGGAGAGAGCCGCGCTGAGCACGGACGCCCAGGCCAAGCTGGTCCAGGACACGGTCGCCGCGGAAC
Source organism: Streptomyces sp. NPDC107581 (assembly GCF_055657175.1). Lineage (NCBI taxonomy): Bacteria > Bacillati > Actinomycetota > Actinomycetes > Kitasatosporales > Streptomycetaceae > Streptomyces > Streptomyces sp. NPDC107581. The sequence goes on along the minus strand of NZ_JBVKBH010000007.1, from coordinate 527,197 downwards.
CGGCCACCGAGGCCGCGGTGCTCGCCACCTGCAACCGCATCGAGCTGTACGCCGACGTGGACAAGTTCCACGCCGGTGTCGCCGAGCTGTCCACGCTGCTCGCCCAGCACAGCGGGGTCGGCCTGGAGGAACTGACGCCCTACCTCTACGTCCACTACGAGGACCGGGCCGTCCACCATCTGTTCTCGGTGGCCTGCGGTCTGGACTCGATGGTCGTCGGCGAGGGGCAGATCCTCGGCCAGATCAAGGACTCCCTGGCCCGGGCCCAGGAGCTGCACAGCGCCGGCAAGCTGCTGAACGACCTGTTCCAGCAGGCCCTGCGGGTCGGCAAGCGCGCCCACTCCGAGACCGGCATCGACCGGGCCGGCCAGTCCCTGGTCACCTTCGGCCTGGAACAGCTGGCCGCGGGCGGGGACGTCGGGGAATGGGCCGCGGGCCGCAGCGCCCTGGTCATCGGCGCCGGGTCGATGTCGTCCCTGGCCGCCGCGACGCTCGCGCGCGCCGGGATCACCGAGGTCGTCGTCGCCAACCGCACCTTCGAGCGCGCCGAACGCCTCGCCCGCATCCTCGGCGAGAGCGCCGACGCGGCGGTGACCGCCCGCGCGGTACGGATGGATGCCGTGCCGAGCGAGCTGACACGTGCCGACGTCGTCGTCTCCTGCACCGGGGCCACGGGCCTGGTACTGACCGCGGAGGCGGTCGCGCAGGCGGTCGAGGGCCGCACCGGGCAGCCGGCCGCGGACCTCGGTCCGACGGCCGTGCAGCCCGCGGCCGCACTGCCGCCCGCCGGCGCCGAGGAGAACTGCCCGCTGGACCTGGCCGCCGTACAGGGCGCGACCGGCTTCTCCGTGCTCGGCGAGGCCGCCGTGGCCGGCATGGACGCGGCCACCCTGGAGCAGCACGCGGCCTGGGTGGACAACGGCACCGTCGACCGGCGCGAGAGCACCCGGCGCAGCCCCGAGGCCGACGCCGAGCTGATCACCGCGCTGGCCGCGACCGCCGCCACCGTCGGCCGTATCGCCGAGCGCCGCAAGCCCGAACCGGTCGCCGTGATCCCGCGCCCGGCCCCGGCCCTGTTCCTCCTCGACCTCGCCATGCCGCGCGACATCGACGCGGCCGTGCACCGGCTGGCCGGGGTGCGGCTCGTGGACATCGAGTCCCTCGCCGAGGCCTCCGCGGACGCCCCGATGGCGGCCGATGTGGACCAGGTGCGGCGTATCGTCTCCGACGAGGTCGCGGCCTTCGGCGCGGCACAGCGGGCGGCGCACATCACGCCGACCGTGGTCGCGCTGCGCACCATGGCCGCCGACGTCGTCGCCGGTGAGATCGCGCGGCTCGACGGCCGCCTGCCCGACCTGGACGAACGCCAGCGCGGCGAGATCCGCCAGGCCGTGCACCGGGTCGTCGACAAGCTGCTGCACGCGCCGACCGTGAGGGTCAAACAGCTCGCGGCCGAGCCCGGCGGCGCCGGGTACGCGGACGCACTGCGCACCCTGTTCGACCTCGACCCCGAGACGGTGGCCGCCGTCTCCCGGGCCGAGGACAGCACAGAAAAGAAGGACCGACCGGCATGACTGAGAAGGCTTTGAGACTGGGGACGAGGCGGAGCAAGCTCGCCCTGGCCCAGTCCGGGCAGGTGGCGGACGCCGTGAGCCGGGTGACCGGCCGGCCCGTCGAGCTGGTCGAGATCACCACGTACGGCGATGTCTCCCGCGAGGCGCTCGCGCAGATCGGCGGCACCGGCGTGTTCGTCACGGCGCTGCGCGACGCGCTCCTGAAGGGCGAGGTGGACTTCGCGGTTCATTCGCTCAAGGACCTGCCGACCACGCAGCCCGAGGAACTGGTCCTGGCCGCCGTTCCGGTGCGCGAGGACCCGCGGGACGCGATCGTCGCCCGGGACGCGCTGAAGTTCACGGACCTGGCCGCGTCCTCCCCGAAGGGGGTCGCCCGCATCGGCACCGGCTCTCCCCGCCGCATGGCGCAGCTGAACGCGTTCGCGCGCGCCCACGGCCTGGACATCGAGACGGTCGCGATCCGCGGCAACGTCGACACGCGGATCGGATACGTCCACGACGGCCGGCTGGACGCCGTCGTGCTGGCCGCCGCCGGACTGAACCGGATCGGCCGCAGCGACGAGGTCACCGACTTCCTGTCGGTCGACACGGTTTTGCCCGCCCCCGGCCAGGGGGCCCTGGCGATCGAGTGTGCCGCGGACCACGCGGACCTGATCGCGGCGCTCGGCGAGCTCGACGACCCGTACACGCGGGCCGCCGTCACCGCCGAACGGTCACTGCTCGCCGCCCTGGAGGCCGGCTGCAGCGCCCCTGTGGGCGCGCTGGCCGACCTTCTGGCCGACGGGCAGATTGTCAAGGAAATGCGCCTGCGCGGCGTCGTCGGCACGACCGACGGCACCCGCATGGTGCAGCTGTCCACCACCGGTCCCGTGCCCCAGACGCATGACCAGGCGATGGCACTCGGTCGCAACCTTGCCACCGAGATGCTCGCCCAGGGCGCGGCCGGTCTGATGGGGGAGCGAGCACATTGAGCCCCACCACCCTTCCCGCCGGTCCGGAACACGGGCACGTCACCTTCCTCGGTGCCGGACCCGGGGATCCGGGACTGCTGACTCTGCGCGCCGTGGAGGCGCTGTCGAACGCGGACGTCCTGGTCGCCGAGCACGAGGTGCTCGACGTGATCCGGACGCACGCCCGACAGGGTGTCTCCGTCGTGCCGATGGACGCGGTCTCCTCCTCGGATCCGCTTCCGGGCACGCCCCAGCTGGCGGTCGTTGACGGCACGTCAAAACCCGCTGCCGTCCCGCCCCTGAGGGATGCCGCTCATCTTGTCATGGAGGCTGCGCGGGGCGGCAGGCGGGTCGTCCGTGCCGTGTCCGGGGATCCAGGACTTGATACGTACGCGGCCGAGGAAATGCTCGCCTGCGCCGCCGCCGGTGTGCCCTTCGAGGTCGTACCGGGTGTGGCGGCCGCGGTCGGCGTGCCCGCGTACGCGGGTGTGCCGCTGCGGGACGCGCAGGGCGCGGACGTCCGGTTCGTGGACGCCCGTACCGCCTCCGACCGTTGCTGGACGGAGGTGGGCGCGTCCGACGGCACCGTGGTGGTGTCGACGACGCTGGACTCCGTCGCGGCGGCCGCGGGCGAACTCGTCTCCGCGGGCCGCAAGCCGGACACTCCTTTGTCGGTCACCGTCGCGGGTACGACGACCCGGCAGCGGACCTGGACGGCGACGCTCGGCACGATCGCGCAGACGCTGAAGCAGGCGAAGGTGCTGCCGTCGCCGGACGGCGGCCGACCGGTGATAGCCGTGGTCGGCGAGCGTTCCGCCGCCGCCCAGCGCGACCAGCTGTCGTGGTTCGAGTCCAAGCCGCTGTTCGGCTGGAAGGTACTCGTGCCGCGTACGAAGGAGCAGGCGGCCTCGCTCTCCGACCAGTTGCGGTCCTACGGTGCCGTGCCGCACGAGGTCCCGACGATCGCCGTCGAGCCGCCGCGCACGCCCCAGCAGATGGAACGTGCCGTCAAGGGCCTGGTGACGGGCCGCTACGAGTGGATCGCCTTCACCTCGGTCAACGCGGTGAAGGCCGTACGGGAGAAGTTCGAGGAGTACGGGCTCGATGCCCGTGCCTTCGCCGGCATCAAGGTCGCGGCGGTGGGCGAGCAGACCGCCAGGGCGCTGGTCGCCTTCGGCGTGAAGCCGGACCTGGTGCCGTCGGGCGAGCAGTCGGCCGCGGGTCTGCTGGAGGACTGGCCGCCGTACGACCCGGTGTTCGACCCGATCGACCGGGTGTTCCTGCCGCGGGCCGACATCGCCACGGAGACGCTGGTCGCCGGGCTGATCGAGCTGGGCTGGGAGGTCGACGACGTCACGGCCTACCGGACCGTGCGGGCCTCGCCGCCGCCGGCGGAGACGCGGGAGGCGATCAAGGGCGGCGGCTTCGACGCGGTGCTCTTCACGTCGTCGTCCACGGTCCGGAACCTGGTGGGCATCGCCGGCAAGCCGCACAACGTCACGGTGATCGCGTGCATCGGCCCCGCCACGGCCAAGACCGCGGAGGAACACGGTCTTCGGGTGGACGTGATGGCTCCGGAGCCGTCCGTGCACAAGCTGGCCGAAGCGCTGGCCGACTTCGGTCTCAAGCGGCGGGCCGCCGCCCTGGAGGCCGGGGATCCGGTGACCCGGCCGAGTGAGCGCCGGCCGGGGGCCCGGCGGCGCCGGTCCACCACCTAGGCCGCGTGGCCCCTGGCCCATGGCCCGGCTCCTGACGGTGCCGCCCTGAGCGGGCCGCCCCTGGAAGCCCCGCCGTCCCGCACGGGACGGACGGGGCTTTCCTGCTGCCGGGACCAGGGCCGGGACCGGGGCACAGGCCGCGGCAGGGAGCAGGGAAAAGGCCGGGACCGGGGGCATGTCCGGTGCGGCCCGATCCCCGACGCACCGTCGGTAAAGGCGCCCTTTGGGCGGGCGTAGCGTAGAAGGCATGACGAAGTACGGATCCTTCCCCGGCACGCGCCCCCGGCGGCTGCGGACCTCGCCCGTCATGCGGCGGATGGTCGCAGAGACGCGGCTGCATCCCGCCGACTTCATCCTTCCGGCGTTCGTCCGGGAGGGCGTCAGCGAGCCCGTGCCGATCGCGGCCATGCCCGGTGTCGTCCAGCACACCCGTGACAGCCTGAAGAAGGCCGCCCTGGAGGCGGTGGAGGCCGGGATCTCCGGGATCATGCTCTTCGGCGTGCCGGAGGAGAGCAAGAAGGACGCGCTCGGGACCGCGGGCACCGACCCGGACGGGATCCTCCAGGTCGCCATCAGGGACGTGCGCGCCGAGGTCGGGGACGAGCTGCTCGTCATGTCCGACCTGTGCCTCGACGAGACCATCGACCACGGGCACTGCGGAGTGCTGGACGCCCAGGGGCGCGTCGACAACGACGCCACCCTGGAGCGGTACGCCGAGATGGCCCAGGTGCAGGCCGATGCGGGGGCCCATGTGGTGGGTCCCAGCGGGATGATGGACGGTCAGGTCGGCGTCATCCGCGACGCGCTGGACCAGATCGGCCGCGAGGACGTCGCCGTCCTCGCCTACACCGTCAAGTACTCCTCCGCCTTCTACGGCCCCTTCCGTGAGGCCGTCGCCTCCTCCCTCCAGGGCGACCGGAAGACCTACCAGCAGGATCCGGCCAACTGGCGTGAGGCCCTGCGGGAGCTGGAGCTGGACCTGGCCGAGGGCGCCGACATGGTGATGGTCAAGCCGGCCGGACCGTACCTCGACATCCTGGCCAAGGTCGCCGACAGCGTCGACGTGCCCGTGGCCGCCTACCAGATCTCCGGCGAGTACTCGATGGTCGAGGCCGCCGCCGAGAAGGGCTGGGTGGACCGGGACCGGGCCATCTTCGAGACGCTGACCGGCATCAAGCGGGCCGGGGCGCGCAACATCCTCACGTACTGGGCGACCGAGGTGGCGCAGAAGCTGCGCTGACGGGCGGGGCGGTGGCCGCGCCGGCGGACGGCGCGGTGGCTGCGCCGGCAGAGGGCGGAAGCTGCGCCGACGGACGGGTTGCAGCTTCGCCGACGGACACGGTTGGAGATCGTTTCGATACCGGGGAAGCGGCGGAGCGGCCACGGTGTGTACTCGTTTCGGCCACGGAGTGAACTCGATTCCGGGAACGTCCGGCGGCCGTGACGGGAACAGCCTGGTATCTGAGACGGATCTGTCCTGAAATCGATGTTTCGGGCGCTCCGTATCGCGCATGACGTGCTCATTCTGAACCCCCTAGTCTCTGCGCCTGGCCTGATCCGTTCCGGAGGGTCTGAACGTCGATCCCTGGGGGGATGTCATGAGCTGGTTCATCGAGGCGCTGAAGAAGTACGCCGTATTCGCCGGGCGCGCGCGCCGCAAGGAGTACTGGCTGTTCATGCTGTTCGCGTGGATCATCTACGTCGTGCTGATGGGCATCGGCGCCGCGGTCCACGCGCCCTACATCGTGGGCCTCGCCCTGGTTGCCTTCCTGCTGCCGGCGTGGGGTGTCGCGGTGCGCCGACTGCACGACACGGGCCGCTCCGGCTGGTGGCTCCTCATCGGGATCATCCCGCTGATCGGCTCCATCGTGCTGCTGGTCTTCTACTGCTCCGACAGCGAGGCGGGCGCGAACAAGTACGGCCCGAACCCGAAGGAGGTCCCGGCGTTCGCGTGATGCGGCGCCGGTACAGCTGCTCTGCCGAGGCCGCCCGGGCTGTTGCCCGGGCGGCCTCGGCCGTTCACCAGCCGGCGATGTCGCCCGGGTTCTGCTGCCAGTAAGTGACCTTCAGCGAGCTGTCGTAGTACACGCCCTTGGCCGGCAGCGCCGGGGTCGCGGCGGCGCCGCCGCTGCTGTTGGGGGTCATGCCCTGGAAGCCGACGGTCAGCCCGTGGCCCGTCGTGCCGCCCTGGCCGCTGCCGTCGGCGGAGGAGAGCAGGACGGCCGCGTAGCCGGACTCACCGGGCGCGAGGGTCGTCACGGCCTGCGGGTGGGTCTTCTCGTCGGCCTGCGGCACCCACTGCATCTCGTCGAAGCGCAGGACGGGGTAGTAGGTCAGGTCGCAGTACTTCGAGCCGGTGTTCTTGACCGTGATGAGCATGTGGTTGAGCGGGTGGGACACCGGCTGCGCGGTGACGCGGGTGTTGGAGCCGTTGCACAGGACGCGGTTCTTCGGGTCCGACGCGTCCGAGGAGCCGCCGCCCGACGACGAGGAGCCCGACGCGCCGGAGGAGCCCGGCCCGCTGGAGGAGCCCGAGCCGCCGGAGGAGCCCGAGCCCGAGGACGTCGAGGAGCCCTTGGCGGAGCCGGATGAGCCCGACGAGCCCGATGAGCCCGACGAGGAGCCCGTCTGTGCCGTCGTGCCGGAGGCGGGCGCCGAGGTGCCCTTGCCCCCGCCGGCCGCGGCCGAGGTCGCGGAGGGCTGCGCCGCACCGCTGTCCTTCGTTCCCGTGCCGTCGTCGCACGCCGTGAGGGCGAGGGCGGCGAGGGCGGCTCCGGTCACGGCGAGCAGATGGGTACGGCGGGTGCGCATGGCAGATCTCTCTTCCGAAGGGGTGGCGTGCTTGGATGGCCACAGCTTGTGGGGGATGCCGTCCCGCCTGCCACACCTGGCGGACGATCAGGGACGCTGGAATGCCCTCATAGGCCTTGACCTGGGGAAACAGCCCTTCCCTGGAACGCGGGGATGGGGCAGGGGGATGGAGGAACAGTGCCGGACAGCACTGCTGGCGCCGCTTTCGCCGAGCTGCTGCGGGAGTTGAAGGACCGTTCGGGGCTCAGCTACGGCGTCCTTGCCAAACGGCTCCACATGAGTACGTCGACCCTCCACCGCTACTGCAACGGGGATGCTGTTCCGGCGGATTACGCCCCCGTGGAACGCCTCGCCCGCCTCTGCAAGGCCTCGCCCGGGGAACTGGTCGAGCTGCACCGGCGGTGGGTGCTGGCGGATGCGATGCGGGGGCGGAAGGGGGAGCAGACCGGGCCGAAGGGCGAGCAGACCGGGCCGAAGTCGGAGCAGACCGGGCCGAAGGGCGAGCAGACCGGGCCGAAGTCGGAGCAGACCGGGCCGAAGGCGGAGCGGCTGCCGGTATCCGGGACCGAGCCTGAGTTCGGGGCCGGGTCCGGGTCCGAGCCTGGATCCGGGTTCGGGGCCGAGCCGTTGGCGGAGCCAGGGCCAGGGCCAGGGCCGGAGCCAGAGCCTTCGGTGTCCGAGTCCGGCCTCTCGCCCTCGCCCTCGCCCTCGCCGGAAGGTGCGCGCCCGCAGGAGGATCCGCGCCCCGCGGGGGCGCGTCGCCGTGCCCGTACCGCCCTCGTCGCGGGGATCGCCGTCGCCGCCGTTCTCGGAGCCGTCGCGCTGGCGGTGCGGCTGCCCTCCGGCGGCTCGGACGACGGGCGCGGCACTCCCGCCGGGGCCGCGTCGGCACAGGGACGGGAAGCGGGCGGGGCGAGCACCTCGAAGGGGCCGGAGCACAGCGGTTCGCCGTCCCCCTCGGCCGCCGGGTCAACGCCGGCCTCCGCCTCCGCCGCACCGGGGGACGGACCGAGCGCGGACGCCCGGGGCCAGACACCGCCTGTCTCCGGCGCCGCACCCGACACCGCGGCGCCGCCCCTGACCGTCGCCACCCAGCCGTACACCTGGGAAAGCCCCTGCTCCCAGCGCTACTTGATCGACCGTCCGCCGGCGAAGGTGTCCCCGCCGCCGCCCGAGGACGACGCGACGGCGTGGGTGGCCGCGCACGGCGCCGTCTCCTCGGAGAAGCAGTACGTCACGCTCACCGTGCAGGGCACCGGTCAGGAGACCGTGGTCGTCGACCGTCTGACCGTGCGCACGGCGGGCCGGCGCACGCCCCTGGCCTGGAACGACTACATCATGGGCTTTCCGGGCGTGGGCTGCGGCGGTGGCGTCCCGACCCGCTCCTTCACCGTGGCCCTGGACGCGCCGCACCCCGTGGTCCTCCCGGAGTCGGGGCAGCCGAACTTCCCGTTCAAGGTGAGCGAGTCCGACCCGGAGGTCTTCTACATCACGGCCGACGCCTCCGCGTACGACGTGAGCTGGTACCTGGAGCTGAGTTGGTCCAGCGGCGCACGCCACGGCACGCTGCGCCTGGACGACCACGGCCGGCCGTTCCGCACGAGCGGCAACAACGGGCGGCCCGCCTACGAGTTCCCGCTGGGCGGCTCGGGATGGGTCAAGGAGGGCACCACCAAGTTCTGAGAGCGGCGGCGGCCGGTGCACCGGACGTCCGGATCGCGGAATTACGGGTGTAGGCGGCAGTTACCTTCCTACGCTGCGGCGGACGACGTACCCACGTACTCGCGTACCGACGCACCCGCGTACTCGCGTACTCGCGTACCGACGCACCCGCCTACTCACGTGCCGACGCACCCGCGTGCCGACGCACCCGAAAAGGAGCCGCAGTCATGACCGTCACCGAGCCCGCTCCGTCCCCGGCCCCCGTTCCGCCGCTCGCGGCCCGTGCCCGCGGTGTGGGCGGTTCGCCCGTACGGGACATCCTGGCGGTCACCGACCGCCCCGAGGTGATCAACTTCGCGGGCGGTCTCCCGGCTCCCGAGCTGTTCGACCGGGACGGCATAGCGGCCGCCTTCCGGGACGTACTGGCCGAGGTCCCGGCCCGGGCGCTGCAGTACTCCGCCACCGAGGGCGAGCCGGTGCTCAGGGCGGGGCTCGCGGCCCGGATCACCGCGCAGGGACTGCCGACCGGCCCCGACGACCTGCTCATCACCACCGGCTCCCAGCAGGCCCTGTCCCTGCTGGCGGCCGCGCTGATCGAGCCCGGTGACACGGTCCTCGTCGAAAGCCCCTGCTATCTGGCGGCCCTTCAGGTGTTCGGGCTGGCGGGGGCCCGGGTGGTGCCGGTGCCGGGGGACGAGGACGGAATCGACCCGGCGGCCCTGGAGGAGGCGGTGCGGTGCGAGCGGCCGAAACTGCTCTACCTGGTCCCCACCTTCCAGAACCCCACCGGCCGCACGATGCCCGCCCCGCGCCGGGAGGCCCTGGCCGCCGTGGCCGCCCGCCGCGGCCTGTGGATCATCGAGGACGACCCCTACGGCGAACTCCGCTACGAGGGCACCCGCGCACCCTGGATCGCCTCCCGCCCCGGCGCCGAGGACCGCACCGTCCTGCTCGGCTCCTTCTCCAAGGTCATGGCCCCCGGTCTGCGCCTCGGCTGGCTCCGCGCCCCGGCCGGACTCCGGCGGGCGTGCGCGGTCGCCAAACAGGCGGCGGACCTGCACACCCCGACCCTCAACCAGCTCGCCGCGGCCCGCTGCCTGGACGGCCTGGACGCCCATGTCGCCCGCGTCCGGGCCGTGTACGGCGAACGCCGGGACGCCATGCTGGCCGGACTCCCCGACGCCCTCCCGGAAGGGTCCGCCTGGAGCCGGCCCGAGGGCGGCATGTTCCTCTGGGCCCGGCTCCCGGACTCGTACGACACCACGGCCCTGCTCCCGCGCGTGGTGCGGCAGGACGTGGCCTACGTCCCCGGCGCGCCCTTCTACGCCGCCGACCCCGACCCCGCCACCCTGCGGCTGTGCTTCGTGACGCAGACGCCGCAGGAGATCGCGGAGGGGCTGCGCAGGCTCGGGAGGGGACTGAGGGGCTGAGTGCCGGTGGGGGTCAGTCCCACCAGAAGGACCAGGTGGGCTCGCCGATCAGCTCCTTGGCGTAGGCGCGGAGGGTGTCCGGGCCGTTCTGCGTGAGGTTGTCCGGGCAGAACGCGAAGTGCTCCGCCGCGACCGCCTCGGCCTCGGCCTGGGTGGCCGGCGGGGCCGCCACGGAGACGGTCAGGGTGTCGAAGGTGAGCGCCACCACCCGTATGCCGAAGCGGTCCTCCCAGGAGCGCAGGACCGCGCACAGCCGGGCCACGTCGTTCTCGTGGTTCAGCGGGCCGGTCCAGCCGATCGCCGCCGGGATGTCGGCCGACCGGCGGGCCGGTACCAGGGCCAGGTGAGGGTCCTTCAGCCAGGCGCGGGTGCCGTCCGTCAGCGAGTCGGCGATCTGGGCGGCCCGGGTGTCCGGGGCGGCGGTCGCGGCGGCGGCGGGCGCGAGACCGGGCCAGTCGGCCCCGAACGGCTCTATCTCCACATCCGGTTCGTCCTCCACGCTGTCCTCCCAGTACTCCGCGAGGACGTCGTCGGCGTCGTGGTCGCCCGGGTAGCTCGTCTCCGCCGGCATCAACTCCCAGCTCTCCACTCCGCCCTGGGTCCCGCCCACGTCCACGAGCACCGCAAGCAGCCCCGCGCGCGCGGCCGGTGCGCCGAGCGCCTTCCAGGTCCCGGGCGCGGCCTGCTTCTCCGCGTGCCACAGCAGGGGTTCGTGCCAGGGGCCGTCGTCCGTCGCGTCGATCAGCCTGCCGGGCGGGAGTTGAAGCCCGAGGGTACGCCCGCTGGGGTCGGTGGCCAGCTTGGGCAGCGGGTTGGGAAGAGTCGCCATGACGGTGACTGTAGGCGCAGCCACTGACAGCGCAGGAGCCGACTCCAGGCAACCCGGCACCTGCTGAGGTCCTCTTCAGTGGTGACGCCGTGGGGAAGGAAGGACCGTGCGCGGGCGCTATCCGGTGCGCTGGCACCTCGTGCTGCTCACCCTGTGGACGGCAGGCTGGTTCGTCGTGGCCGAACGCCATGCCGCCGTCTCCTGGCACTACCTGAGAACCGGGGAGCAACTGCTCTTCAACCAGGTCCCCGGCGGCGGCCTGGCGCTCTACGCCAACCACCCCGAGCTGCAGATCGGCCCGGTCAGCTTCCTGGTCGCCGGCGTGTTCGCACCCTTCCCGGCCGACCTGGGCGAGAAACTCGCCGACGCGTTCATGTCCGGCCTGGGCCTCTACATGCTGGTCCTGGTCGGCCGCGCCGCCGCCGGCCACTACCGGGGCACCGGCCTCAACCACAGACGCCTGCAGCAGCGTGTCCTGGTCGCCGGAGCGGCCTTCATCCCCATGTGGGTGGAGGTCTCGGTCCGCTTCGCCCACCTCGACGACGTCCTCGCCCTGTTCTTCACCACCCTCGCCGTCCGCGCGCTGGTGCGCGGCAACGCGACGGCGGTGGGCGTCTTCCTGGCCCTGGCGGTGGACTCCAAACCGTGGGCGGTCGGTTTCCTGCCCCTCCTGCTGGCCCTGCCCCGCCCCGCCCGCCTGCGCTCCGCCGCGTGGGTTGCGGGCCTGGTGGCCGCCGCGTGGCTGCCGTTCTATCTCACCCACCTGGAGACGCTGGCCGCGGCCCGCTTCACCATCCCCAACCAGCCGGCCTCGTCGCTGCACTGGTTCGGCGTGGACGACGCCGCGACCCCCTGGTGGGACCGGCCCGCCCAGATGGCCCTCGGCCTGGGCCTGGGCGCACTGGCCGTCCGCCGCAACCGCTGGCCCGCGGTCGTTCTGCTCGCCGCCGACGCCCGCATCGTCCTGGACCCGAGCGTCTACACGTACTACAACGCCTCGGTCCTCCTCGGCACCCTGATCTGGGACTCCATAGGCCAACGACGGCTGGTCCCCTGGGTCAGCTGGATCGCCCTGATCTCCCTCTACGGCAGCGCCCTGCTGATCCCCTCCGACTCCGCGCAGGGCCTCATCCGTCTCGCCTTCGCCGCAGGCTCCGCCGCGTACGTCCTCTGGTCGCCCCGGAGGGCGCCACGCGGCGGGCCGGGCAGGTCACTTGAGGAAACCGGTGAAGGCGTCCCAGGCAGCGGGGGCGAGGTGCAGGGTGGAGCCGTCGGCGGGGTCGTTCTTTGAGTCACGGATGTGGATGGTGTGGGGGCAGGCGGCGACCTCGACGCACTCGCCGCCTTCGTCACCGCTGTAGCTCGACTTCCGCCAAGCGACGGCCACTTCGAGGCACTGGCCGCCTTCACTGCTGCTGTAGGTCGATTTGAACCACTGAGGTGTGGTGCTCATTGTTCTCCTACCAGACTGTCCAGCAGGCCCTTTGATTCCAGGGGAGACAAGGCCTGTGCTCGCAGCATCGCATACTTGCGCGCGAGGATGGACACCTCATCTGCGTCGGAAACCCATTGGCTGCCGCGCTGGCCCTCAATGTAGGCCAAGTGCTGGTGGTCCGGGGTCTCCAAGAGGACGAAGGGGCCGTTCAGCCCGGCATGAGACGGGCAGGCAAGTGGCAGGAACTGCAAGCAGATTCCCGGCAGTTCGACAGCTTCACGAAGGTGGCGCAGTTGGCCGCCTCGGACCTCTGGGCCACCGATGGCCAGGTGCAGTACTGGCTCCCAGACGACGAAGCTGACGGTCGGCGGGGCTTTGCGACGCAGGATGTCCTGACGGCCGATCCGCCCGGCTACCTTGGTTTCGATCTCGTCCTCTTCGTAGGCGGGAACGCGCTCGCGAAGGACTGCTCGGGCGTACGACTCGGTCTGGAGTAATCCAGGTAGCACCTGGTTGGCATAGAGCGACAGGGCAACGGCCTCGCGCTCATGCGCCATGTACTCCTCGGCCCACAACGGAAACTGGTCCACCTCCGGCAGGTTCGCCACCCCCGCCGCCAGCGTCCCCTTCGTCCCCAGGAACTCGTCGAAGATCCCGGCGATGTCCAGCTTCAGCGACCGTCGGCCCTGCTCGATCGACGCGATCGTCTCCTCGTTGATGTTCAGGGCGACGCTGAGGCCCGACTGGCTCAGACCCGCCGCCCGGCGCGCCGCAGCCAGTTGACGGCCGAGCATCTTCATGGCCGACTGGTTCTTCCGAGAAGTCGTCATGCTGCTGAACTCCCACGCGTGCCCGTGCCCGACCCCCGCGCAATCCCGTACAAACACTTTGTACGGGATCACGTACTGATCCAGGCTAGTCACTCTGCGCGACAGTCGCCCCGTGAATGGCGAAACCGAACTTCTCTACCAGCGCGACCAGTTCTATGGTCGCGCCCGCCGATCCGTGCCCGCCGCCAGGCGGTTCGCCGACTGGTCCCTGACCTACTGGGGTCTGGCGGAATGGGAACGCACCGCGGATGTGTCGCTCTGCGTGAGCGAGTTGGCCACGAATGCCCTGCGGCACGGGGCGCCGCCGGGACGCGGGTTCCTGTTGCGGCTGCGGTACGACGGGCGGGTCGTACGGGCCGAGGTGCATGACAGCGGGTCCGGGGTGCCGAGGGTCGCCGACGAACCGGACGAGGGCGGGCGCGGGCTGCTTCTCGTCACCGCGCTCAGCGACAAGTGGGGGGTGGCCGAACGCAACCCCGGCAAGCTGGTGTGGTGCGAGTGGTTCCGGGACGCGCCGGGGCAGCGGCGGTGACCGGCGGCGCCCGGGGCGTCAGACCAGGGTCGTGATGCAGAACGGGTGGCCCGCCGGGTCCAGCAGTACGCGCCAGCGGTCCGGGGACGGCTGGAAGTCGGGCTTGGAGGCCCCCAGGCCGAGCAGCCGCTTCTCGGCGAGGTCCAGGTCGTCCACCCCCAGCTCGATGTGCGCCTGCTTCTCCTGGGCCGGGTCCGGCCAGGTGGGCGGGCGGTAGTCGGCCAGGCGGTTGAAGCCGAGGCCGGCCGCGCCCTCCTTGCCGAGCAGGACGAAGTCGTCGGTGGAGAAGAGGACGGGGAAGCCGAGCAGTTCGCCGTAGAAGCGGGCCATTTCGGCGGGGTCGGCGCAGTCGAAGGTGACGGCGGCGTAGCGGAAGGCGGGTGCGGAGGAGGTCTCTGTGCTCATGGGGACAACGGTAGAACCCGACCAGGACAGTTCCGGTCCTGGTTGTGGTGGTGGGTGTGCCAGACTTTCCGGCGTGATCGGCGCTTCCGCCCGCCTGCTGCGGCTGCTGTCTCTGCTCTCGTCCCGGCCGTCCTGGACCTGCGCGGAACTGGCCGCGCGCATGGAGGTCACCGACCGCACGGTCCGTCGGGACGTCGCCCGGCTCCGGGAGCTCGGCTACACCGTCGACTCCGAGGCCGGGCCGTGGGGCGGATACCGCCTGCGCGCCGGGTCCCGCGTGCCGCCGCTGATCCTCGACGACGAGGAAGCGCTGGCCGTGGCGGTGGGGCTGCGTGCGGCGGCGCTGAGCGACGCGCTCGGCGGCGACCAGGCCGCGCTGTCCGCGCTGCTGAAGCTGCGCCAGGTACTGCCCCGGCGCATCGCGGACCGCCTCGGTGAGCTGGACGACGCCTTCGTGCGCCTGCCCGGGGCCGACGCGGGGCAGATCAGAGCGGGCCTGCTGCTGGAGCTGGCCACGGTCTGCCGGCAGGGGGAGCGTGCCCGGCTGTCGTACACCGACGGGGAGGGGCGCACCACGGTCCGGGACGTCGACCCGTACCGTCTCGTCCACACCGGACGGCGCTGGTACTTCGTCGCGCGGGACGTGGCCCGGGGGCAGTGGCGGACGTTCCGCGCCGACCGGGTGGACCGGGTCCAGCCGACCGGGCGCCCGGTGGAGATCACCGACCCGCCGGATCCCGCACTGCTGGTCTCCCGCAACATCGCGATCGGCCCCTATCCGCTGTCCGCGACCGTCCGTCTCCCGCTCCCGCTGGACCGGGCGCTGCGGCTCGTCCCCGCGACCGTCGGCACGCACCGGCCCGACGGCCCGGACGCGACCCTGGTCGACATCGGCGGCCCCGACCCGGACGGCCTGGCCCGCTACCTCCTCGGCCTGGGGACGCCGCTGAAGGTCCTCGCCCCGGAGGAGGTGCGGCAGGCCCTGGTCCGGCGCACCCGGGAACTCCTCGGCGCCCATGAGTGACGGCGAAGCGGCTCGGGTCGCCGGCCCGGCGGGGCACCGGAGAACGTGCCCGGGGGAAACGCGTGAGGTGCGCGTTCCCGGTCTGCCGGGCCGTCCCGCTCGATACCGTGTCTCCAGGACGACGGCGACTTCTTGGGGGGCGGGATGGCCGACGAGCCGCTGCTTGCGCGTGTGCACTTCGGACGTGAGGATGCCGAGCGGGATGTGACCGACGACGGATACGGTCTGCTGCTGCGCGGCGGCTTTCTGCCCACCGCGGCCTACAACGCGGCCGTACGCGGGCGGAAGATGCTGATCATCGGCCGCAAGGGGTCCGGGAAGAGCGCCATCTGCATGCAGTTGATGGCGGACGGGGCGGGGCTCGCCGGGAGGGCACTGGTCAGCCCGGACGAGACGGCGGGCGAAGAGATCCGGCGGTTCGAGTTACAGGGGCTGCAGGGCGGCTCGGCGAAGGCGCTGATCTGGCGGTACGTGTTCGCCGTGCACGCCGCCCGGCATCTGGCCGCACACGCGAAGGACGCGCACGGGCGCAAGCCCGACTCGGTGAAGGCGCTCCTGCGGTTCCTCAAGCAGAACGGCGAGCTGGGCGGCGACGGGCTGGCGGACCGGCTGGCGAAGGGGGCCAAGGGGCTGCAGACCTCCTTGTCCCTGGAGGCGTTCGGGATCAAAGCCGGGCTCGGCCTCGGGCAGGCGTCGTCGGAAGGGGCGCGGGCCCAGCACCAGCTGGACGTCGTCGAGCGAGGCGTGGAGCGCGCCTTCGCCGATCTCGGGTGCGCTGCGGCGCACGAACCGCTCCTCGTCATGGTCGACCAGCTGGAACTCGTCTGGTCGGCCGAGCCGGACAGCAACGCCATGGTGATCGGACTGCTGCTCGCGGCCAAGCACGCGGCGAGCCGCTACGGGCGGTCGGTGCGGTTCCTGCTGTTCCTGCGGGCGGACATCTACGACTCGCTGTCGTTCGGCGAGGGCGACAAGTTCCACGGGGACGAGCTGCGGATCACCTGGACGCAGGAGGCGCTGCGGGATCTCGCGCTGGCCCGGGTGCGGGCCGCCACCGGCGTGGAGCTGACCGCCGACCAGCTGTGGCGCGGGGTCTTCCCGCCGGTCGTGGCGGGCGAGGAGATGCCCGACTACGTCTTCCGTCGCTGTCTGGCCCGGCCCCGGGACGTCATCCAGTTCCTCAACCTCTGCCAGGACACGGCCGTGAACCGGGGCCGGGACCGGATCACCGAGCAGGACGTCCTGGAGGCGGAGTTCCAGTTCTCCGCGTGGAAGCTGAAGGACCTGTCCCTGGAGTACCAGATCACCCACCCGTTCCTGGAGAACCTGTTCCCGCTCTTCCAGAACCAGGGCTACGTCGTCTCCCGCGCGGCACTGCACAGCAGGTTCGAGGCGGCCGAGGACACCTTGCACCGGCAATTCCCCGCCTACGCCGAAGCACTGACCCTCTCCGGGATCATCGACGTCCTCTACGACGTGGGCTTCCTCGGCGTGCGGCGCGGCAACGACGTGGTATTCACCGGAGGCCACTACCTGCCCGTGCAGCCGCACGAGACCGAGTTCCACATCCACCCCTGCTTCCGGGCGGCGCTCGGCACACGCAGTGCGATCGACCTGCGCCGCTACGAGCGCGCCGTCGCGGTCGACCGCCTCAGGCAGGGCAACTTCTTCGGCTCCGCCGCGGTCAGCTACCCGAACCGGGACGACCGGGTGCTGCAGGAACTGATCCGCTCCTGCCACTCCGTCCTCGCCCAGACCGGGCGCGCCGTGGCGCTCACCCAGGCCGCCCGGGACGAGATCACCAGGGAGCTCAACCGCGTCCTCGACGACGTCAACGCGCTCCCCCAGGGCGCCGCGCCGGTCGACGGGGACGACCAACTCCTCGCCACCGCCCACTACTTCACCGCACTGTCCGCGCAGCTGACGGCCAGCGGCCTCACGGACGGCGCGCAGGAGGTCGCGCACCGGCTGGACGAGGAGGCCCGGCGGCTGCGCCGGCTGGCCGGCGGCTCCTTCGGCAGCACATTCAACTCGGCCCTCTGAGACGGCCTGAGGGAGGGCACAGATGCAGGGCGAACTGATCGCCGGACGGTTCCGGCTCGGCGAGCGGCTCGGCGCGGGCGGCATGGGCGAGGTGTGGGCCGCGCAGGACGAGCGGATGGGGCGGGACGTCGCGGTCAAGCTCGTCCATGCGATGTTCGGGGCACAGGAAGACACGCATGACCGGTTCCGGCGCGAGGTGCAACTGGCGGGGCAGCTGCACCATCAGAACATCGTCACCGCGCACGACTGGGGTGAAGCGTCGGTCAACGGGCGCCCCACCCTGTTCCTCGTCATGGAGCTGGTGCAGGGCGTGTCCCTGCACCGACGGCTCAAGGAGTCGACGCCGCACTGGCCGCTCGCCGTCGGGTGGGCCGCGCAGATCGCGGAGGCGCTGCAGGCCGCGCACCGCAAGGGCGTGGTCCACCGGGACATCAAGCCCGCCAACGCGATGCTCACGGCGGACGGCGTGGTGAAGGTCCTCGACTTCGGGGTCGCGAAGTTCATGGGGGAGACCCTCGGCGCCCGGGAACTCACCGCCACGGGCACGCCGATCGGCTCCCCGCTGTACATGTCTCCGGAGCAGGCCGAGGGCGCCCGGGAGATCGACCACCGCAGCGATCTCTACTCCCTGGGCTGTCTCCTCTACCACGCGGTGACCGGCAGACCACCCTTCACCAGCAACGTCCAGTGGGCCGTCCTCCGGATGCAGATGGAGGACACCGCGATCGCCCCGGCGGCGATGGTCGAGGGACTTCCCGCCGCCCTGAACGCCCTCATCCTGCAGCTGCTCGCCAAACGCCCGGAAGACCGTCCGGCAGACGCGGCGTCCGTCTGCGAATTCCTGAGCACCCTCCTCGCCGATCACGCGGTGACGGAGCCCGGCGGGAACATCCTGGACATCACGCAGCTGGGACACCGGCACTCGGTGGCGGGCCGGATCCTGAAGCGGGCGTGGGAGCTGTTCCAGCGGACGGAGCGGAACAGGGAGCAGGCCGAGCAACTGCACGCCGACGCGATCGCCGAGAGCGACTCCCTGGTCGAGAACGCCCGGGCGCAGGTGGACGAGCTGCTCGCCGGCGCCCGCCGTGACGCTGCCCAGATGATGAATTCGGCCGCCGAACGCTGCGACGCGCTGATCAAGGCCGCGGACGAGCAGCTCGCCGAGGCACGGGCCGGGGCCGTGGCGGTCCACCGGGCCCGGCTCACCTTGGAGGAGCGCAAGCGCGAACTGGAGATCCTCGCCCGGCGCCGCGAGGACATCGACGCCGAGATCGAGAAGGTCACCGCGCAGTTGTTCGCGCCGGAGCCCCAGCTTTCCGAGGAGGCCCTCTACCAGGTCTTCCGCCGGTCGATCGACGGCAGCTACCCGACCGCCGACCGGCTGCTGAAGAACGTGGAGGCGGCCTACGGCATCCTGCTGCCGCAGCCCGACGCCGCGCGCCTGGTCAACCGCTTCATCAACCGCCACGCCGCGGAACTGCAGGAGGACCACATCGCGTAGGCGGCCGGGGTGCCGGAAGAGAACCCGGAGTCCGCCTCGCGGGATCTCCCCCCGGCCCCGGTCACCGATCCGTCAGAGCTTTTCCGGTGTCCTGATTCCCAGCAGGGCCATGCCCCGGTGCAGCGTGCGGGCCGTGACGTCGCAGAGGAAGAGGCGGTTCTCCACCTGCTCCGGCGTCTCGGCCTTCAGGACCGGGCACTTGTCGTAGAACGACGTGTACAGGGACGCCAGCTGGTACAGGTACGCGGCCAGCTTGTGCGGGGCGTACTCCGCCGCCGCCTCCGTCACCGTCTCCGCGAAGGCGTCGATGTGCAGGCCCAGCGCCCGCTCGGCGTCCGCCAGCGCCAGCGCCGGGTGCGCGGCCGGGCGGACCTCGCCGGCCTTGCGGAGGATGGACTGGATACGGGCGTACGCGTACTGGAGGTAGACGGACGTGTCGCCGTTCAGCGAGACCATCTGGTCCAGGTCGAACTTGTAGTCCCGGTTGGCCGACGTCGACAGGTCCGCGTACTTCACCGCGCCGATGCCCACCTGGGTGCCCCGCTCGGCGATCTCCTCCGCGGACAGGTCCTGGGCCTTCTCCCGGACCACGGCCGAGGCGCGCTCGATCGCCTCGTCCAGCAGGTCGACCAGGCGGACCGTCTCGCCCTCACGCGTCTTGAACGGCTTGCCGTCCTTGCCGAGGACCGTGCCGAACGCCAGCTGGAACGCCGTGACGTCGTCGTTCAGCCAGCCGGCCCGGCGGGCGGTCTCGAAGACCATCCGGAAGTGCAGGGCCTGACGGGCGTCCACCACGTAGAGGAGGTTGTTCGCCTTGAGGTTGAAGACACGGTCGCGGATCGCGGAGAGGTCGGTGGCCGCATAGCCGTAGCCGCCGTCGGACTTCTGGACGATCAGCGGGACCGGGTTGCCCTCCGGGCCCTTGATGTCGTCGAAGAAGACACAGAGCGCGCCCTCGGAGCGGACCGCGACGCCCGACTCCTCCAGCAGCCGGCAGGTCTCGGCCAGCATGTCGTTGTAACCGGACTCGCCGACGATGTCGGGGTCCTGGATCTCCATGTCCAGCTTGTCGAAGACGGAGAAGAAGTAGATCTTCGACTCGTCCACGAACTTCTGCCACATGGCCAGGGTGTGCGGGTCGCCCGCCTGGAGGTCCACCACCCGGCGCCGGGCCCGCGTCTTGAACTCCTCGTCGGAGTCGAACAGCCTGCGCGCGGCCTTGTAGAGGCGGTCGAGGTTCGACATCGCCTCTTCGCCGCTCACCCGGGTCTCCTTGTGGTCCAGCTCGTGCGGGTGCTCGTCCAGGTACTGGATGAGCATGCCGAACTGGGTGCCCCAGTCGCCGATGTGGTGGCGCCGGACCACGTTCTCACCGGTGAATTCCAGCAGCTGGACCACCGCGTCACCGATCACGGCGGAGCGCAGGTGGCCTACGTGCATCTCCTTCGCCACGTTCGGCTGCGCGTAGTCGATCACCGTCGTGCCCGGGTGCGCCGCATGCGGCACGCCGAGGCGGCCCGTCTCGTCCGCGTACCGCGCGGCCAGGTTCCCGGTGATCGCCCTGTCCGCGATGGTGATGTTCAGGAAGCCGGGGCCGGAGACCTCGATGTCCTCGATCATGTCACCGGTGACGACCTGGGAGACGACCTGGGTGGCCAGCTCCCGCGGGTTCGCCTTCGCCTTCTTGGCGAGCGCCAGGATCCCGTTGGCCTGGAAGTCGGCCCGGTCGCTTCGTCGCAGCAGCGGGTCCGCGCCGGCGGCCTCCGGCAGGGAAGCCGAGAGGGCGGACGCGAGGTGCTGCTGGACGGAATCGCTGAGGGACGTGACCGAGGCCATAGGAAGGGGTGCCGTTCTCCTCGTGGGGATGGATAGACCCGGCCAGTATCCCACGGGGGGTAAAGCGAATTTTCCGGTCGGTGACTGAACGCCGGGCCCGGACAGCCCGTCCAACGCGGTGAAAAGGCGTTTTCGTGGTTGTGGCCCCACCTGGGACAATAGAGCGGTCAGCCGTGTGACCGCACCGGCTGCCCGAGGAGAGAGAAGGACGTGCCGATCGTGGCTCAGAGCACCGAGACCACCGACTGGGTCTCCCGTTTCGCGGATGAGGTCATCGAGGAGTCGGAGCGCCGGGCCCCGGGCAAACCGGTCGTCGTAGCGTCCGGTCTCTCCCCCTCCGGACCCATCCACCTGGGCAACCTGCGCGAGGTCATGACCCCGCACCTGGTCGCCGACGAGATCCGCCGCCGCGGCCACCAGGTCCGGCACCTGATCTCCTGGGACGACTACGACCGCTACCGCAAGGTGCCCGAGGGCATCGCCGGGGTCGACAAGTCCTGGGCCGAGCACATCGGCAAGCCGCTGACCTCGGTCCCGGCCCCGAAGGGCTCCGCCCACCCGAACTGGGCCGAGCACTTCAAGGCCGCCATGGTCGAGGCGCTGGCCGAGCTGGGCGTGGAGTTCGACGGGATCAGCCAGACCGCGCAGTACACCTCCGGCGTCTACCGCGAGCAGATCCTGCACGCCATGAAGCACCGCGGCGACATCGACGCGGTCCTCGCCCAGTACCGGACGAAGAAGGCTCCCGCCAAGAAGCAGCAGCAGAAGGCCGTCGACGAGGCCGAGCTGGAGGCCGAGGAGGGCTCGGGCGCCGCCGCCGAGGACGACGGCAGCTCCGGCTCCGCCGGGTACTTCCCGTACAAGCCGTACTGCGGCGGCTGCGACAAGGACCTGACGACCGTCATCTCGTACGACGACGACACCACCGAGCTGTCGTACACCTGCACCGCCTGCGGCTGCTCCGAGACCGTCCGGCTGAGCGAGTTCAACCGCGGCAAGCTGGTCTGGAAGGTCGACTGGCCGATGCGCTGGGCCTACGAGGGCGTGATCTTCGAGCCCTCCGGCGTCGACCACTCGTCCCCGGGCTCCTCCTTCCAGGTCGGCGGGCAGATCGTCGGCATCTTCGGCGGCAAGCAGCCCATCGGCCCGATGTACGCCTTCGTCGGCATCTCCGGCATGGCGAAGATGTCGTCCTCGCGCGGCGGCGTGCCCACCCCGGGCGACGCCCTGAAGATCATGGAACCGCAGCTCCTGCGCTGGCTGTACGCCCGCCGCAGGCCCAACCAGTCCTTCAAGATCGCCTTCGACCAGGAGATCCAGCGGCTCTACGACGAGTGGGACAAGCTGGCGGGCAAGGTCGCCGACGGCTCCGCCCTGCCGGCCGACGTCGCCGCCCACACCCGCGCCGTCGGCAACGCCGCCGGTGAGCTGCCGAAGACGCCGCGCCCGCTGCCGTACCGCACGCTCGCGTCCGTCGCCGACATCACCGCCGGACACGCGGACCAGGCGCTGCGCATCCTCTCCGAGCTGGACCCGGAGCAGCCGCTGTCCTCCCTGGAGGAGGCACGCCCCCGGTACGACAAGGCCGAGGCGTGGATCAACTCCCACGTCCCCGCCGACCAGCGCACCATCGTGCGCGAGGAGCCCGACGCCGAACTGCTGAAGTCCCTCGACGAGGCGTCCCAGCAGTCCCTGCGGCTGCTGCTCGACGGGCTGGCCGACCACTGGTCCCTCGACGGGCTGACCCACCTCGTGTACGGCGTGCCCAAGGTGCAGGCCGGGTTCCCGGCCGACGCCACGCCCAAGGAGCTGCCGCCGGAGATCAAGACGGCCCAGCGCTCGTTCTTCGCCCTGCTGTACCACCTGCTGGTCGGGCGGGACACCGGTCCGCGGCTGCCCACGCTGCTGCTCGCCGTGGGACAGGAGCGGGTGCGGCGCCTGCTCGGCGAGTGACCTGACCCGAGACAAAAAGGGGGGCCCTCCGCCGGAGGGCCCCCCTTTTTTGTCTCTTCCGTTTTTTGTCTCTTCCGTGCGCCTGCGCTATGCGATGTGGTCTTCCTGCAGCTCCGCCGTGTGGCGGTTGGTGAAGCGGTTGACCATGCGTTCGGCGTCGCGCTGCGGCAGCGAGATGCCGAACGTCGCCTCCACGTCACCGCGGAACTGGCCCGCGGTCGGGTAGCTGCCGTCGATCGACTGCCGGAAGACCTGGTAGTAGGCCTCCTCGTCCGGCTTCACCGGGGGCGTCCCGCCGCCCTCGCCCAGCTCCCGGGTCCGGTTCGGGCCCACCGGGATCGGGAAGCTCCCGGTCTCCTCCGACGGGGAGGGCTGCTGGAACTGCTCCGGGGGCTGTTCCTCGTACCAGTCCTCGTACTGCTCCTCAGGCAGGTACTGAGGCTCCGGCGGCGGTTCGTAAGCGGGGTCGTAGTCCCCCTGGTAGTCGACCTCGCGCGGGGCCTGGAACCAGGGACTCTCCTCGTCCTGGACGGCGTCCGCCTCCCCCGTGCGCTGACGGGGCAGCTCGGGGCGCTGCTCGGGGCGGGGCGCCGCCTGCTGGGGGACGGGCGCCGCCACGGCGGCACGGCCGTCCGGGACCACCGGCGGCAGGAGCGCCGGTTCGATCCCCGCCGCCGCCAGGCCCGCCGGGGCCGTCTCCGCGAGCGGAACGCCGTAGCGGGCCAGACGCAGCGGCATCAGGGACTCCACCGGAGCCTTGCGGCGCCACGCCCGGCCGAAGCGGGCGTGCAGCCTCGCCTGGTAGACGAGACGTTCCTGCTCCAGCTTGATCACCTGGTCGTAGGAGCGCAGCTCCCACAGCTTCATCCGGCGCCACAGGAGGAAGGTCGGGACCGGGGAGAGCAGCCAGCGGGTGAGCCGGACCCCCTCCATGTGCTTGTCGGCCGTGATGTCGGCGATCCGGCCGATGGCATGCCGGGCCGCCTCGACGGCGACCACGAACAGGATCGGGATCACGGCGTGCATGCCGACACCCAGCGGGTCCGGCCAGGCGGCGGCGCCGTTGAAGGCGATCGTCGCCGCCGTCAGCAGCCACGCCGTCTGGCGCAGCAGCGGGAACGGGATACGGATCCAGGTCAGCAGCAGGTCCAGGGCGAGGAGCACACAGATACCTGCGTCGATACCCACCGGGAACACATAGGAGAAGTTCCCGAAGCCCTTCTTGATGGCCAGTGCGCGGACGGCCGCGTACGAACCGGCGAAGCCGATGCCGGCGATGATCAACGCACCGGCCACGACCACGCCGATGAGTATGCGGTGCATCCGAGTCAGCTGCATTGGCGCGGCCACTCGTAATCCCCTCCCCTTGCGTGTTGTTGCGCGCAACAGAGTGGCATACGCAGGAGGCGGACGTGACGCCGGTCAGTCCTTCTTGGCGCCCGACTTCGACGCGGACGCGCTGGGGGAGGCCGACTTCGACGGCGACTTCGAGGGGGACTTGGCCGACGGCTTGGACGCCGGCTTCGACGGAGCGGCCGACCCCGTGCCGGACGAACCGCTCCCGGAACCCTTGCCGTTGGAGGACGAGACGGTCGCGATGACCTCCTTGACCGCCTTCTCCGCAGCCTTGGTCAGATCGTCGGCGCTCGGCGTCTTCTCACCCGCGAGACCGGCACCGTTGTAGTCGAGCGTGACGACGACGTTCTCGACCCGGGCCACCACCGTCTGCTGCTTGAAGGCGCCCTCCTTCTTCTTCAGGTCGTAGTGCACCGCCGTCGCCTCGTCACCCGTGCCCGCGACCGGCTCCGACTTGGCGTTCTTCGCGCCGGACACGGTCTGTGCGTCCTTGATCTGCTGCGCGTAGTAGGCGTGCGCCTGCTCGTTGCCCGAGCCGCGGCTCGCATCCGAGTCGAAGCGCAGCAGGGAGATGTTCAGCCAGCGGAACTGGGAGCCCTTGACCCCGTTGTTGTCCAGACTGCTCCACGAGCAGGACGAACGGGTCTTCACATCGTCGGAGCTGCCCGCCTTGCCCGAGGTGTCCTTCGGTACGAGGTCGCCCAGGGTCTTCTTCGACAGCACCGCGCACGGCTCGGGCAGCGACTGGAACACGGCCGGCTGCACACTCGGCGAAGCGTCGGCCGAGGGCTGCTGCGACGCACTGCCGCCGGGGGTCTGCTCGGCGCTCGCGCCGCCCTTGTTCTTGTCCTTGGAGTCGCCGCTGTCCGAGGAGCAGGCGGCGGTGATCAGGACCGCGGGAACGGCTGCCGCGCAGACAAGAGCGCGGCTCAGGCGCTTGGCACGCTGATCATGCTGGGCACGGTCGTCTCGCTGGGCTGCTCGCTGCATGGTTCCTTCACTCGTGACGCTCGGTGTTCGTGCGGGTTCCTGCGGGGCCACCGTACGCGGTGAAGGAGCTGCGCGGTCTCCGTTCGCACGCTTTGAAGGTGACGGCCGAGGGCGCCCCGGCGGAGGTCAGCCGTTGAGCGCGTCGTCCAGCCCCGAGGCCAGATTCCTGGCCCTGTCCTGCATTTCTTTGCTGTCCGGGACCGTGCCGGTGGCCATCGGCTGCTCCGCGTACTCGATGGTGACGACGACGTTCGACGTGCGGAACACCACAGTCACCGTCCGCTGTTCGGCCGTCGAACCGGCGCTGTCGAGCTGGTCGTCCAGATACGCCTCGTCACCGAGATCGGTCAGCACGCGGGGCTGGAGGTCGGCCGGGGCGCCATCCGAGGGGGAGCCGGAGGGGGAGCCGCCGGGGGCGCCCGTGGGAGAACCGGACGGGGCGGCGGGGGAGGCGGGGGCGGCGGGGGAACCCGAGGCGCTGTCGGACGAGGTCGCCGAGGAGGAGGGGGACGCCGTGTCGCCCGCCGTGGCCGTGGGTGTCGCGGTGGTGGCGCTGGGCTCGGGAAGGTCGGCGGCCGTCTCCATGTCCTGGAACAGCTTCTTCGCCTGGTCGTCGTCGCTGACCGTGTTGTCGTACGACACCACGCGCTCGAAGTCGACCGAGAGGCGGTCGGTGGCGTCGGCGGACTCCACCTTCCAGTGACAGCCCACCTTGCGGTCGGTGTTGTAGGTGAGCGTCGCGTCGCCCTGGTACGCCTTGTCCCGCTGCTCCGGATCGCTGATCTGCTTGATGCCGGGCAGCAGGGAGTCGAGGGTGTCGTGGTCGACCGCGCCGCAGGGCTCGGGAAGGCTGCGGTACTTGCCCGGCTGGGCCGCCACCGTCGCCGTACCGGCGTCGCCCGGGTTCGCGTCGTCCGTCGAGCTGTCGCTCCCGGACCCGCTGGTGCAACCGGCCAGCAGCGCCGCGAGGAGGGCGGCTGTGCCGGTTACGTACGCCTTCCGCTGCACGGTCGGGCTCCTCTCGACGGTGTGTGCTCGCTCGGTGATCGAGTGTCCCCGCTGGTTATTCGCTTGCCGCAGCGGGGCGCTCCCTGGAGACAATGTGTATCGCACGCACCGCCGCGGACGCCGGTCCCTTGTCCCTTTTCGTAGACCTTGTCGCCGCTTTTGCGTTTTGCTGCTCTTAAGCCTTTTGTTGTTGTTTCCGGGGGAATGAGGAAGACATGTCGTACGTAGAGATGCCGGGTGCCAAGGTACCGATCCGGATGTGGACGGACCCCGCGACGGTCGAGGACGTGGCCCTGCGCCAGCTCCAGAACGTGGCCACCCTGCCGTGGATCAAGGGTCTGGCGGTCATGCCGGACGTCCACTTCGGGAAGGGCGCGACGGTCGGTTCGGTCATCGCGATGCAGGGCGCCGTGTGTCCCGCCGCGGTGGGCGTCGACATCGGCTGCGGAATGTCGGCGGTGAAGACGTCGCTGACCGCGAACGACCTCCCGGGAGACCTGTCGCGCCTGCGCTCGAAGATCGAGCAGGCCATTCCGGTGGGGCGGGGGATGCATGAGGATGCCGCGGACCCTGGGCAGTTCCACGGGCTGGCGACCGCCGGGTGGGACGACTTCTGGAAGCGGTTCGACGGGATCGCCGACGCGGTGAAGTTCCGGCGGGAGCGCGCGGCTCTGCAGATGGGCACGCTCGGATCGGGGAATCACTTTTGTGAGATTTGCATAGATATGTCCGGTTCGGTGTGGCTCATGCTCCACTCGGGATCCCGGAACATCGGCAAGGAGCTCGCCGAGCACCACATCGGCGTGGCCCAGAAGCTCCCGCACAACCAGGGCCTGGTCGACCGCGACCTCGCCGTCTTCGTCGCGGACACCCCGCAGATGGCGGCGTACCGCAACGACCTGTTCTGGGCGCAGGAGTACGCCAAGTACAACCGCACCCTGATGATGGCGCTCCTGAAGGACGTGATCCGCAAGGAGTTCAAGAAGGCGAAGCCGGCCTTCGAGCCGGAGATCTCCTGTCACCACAACTACGTGGCGGAGGAGCGGTACGAGGGCATGGACCTGCTGGTCACCCGTAAGGGGGCGATCCGGGCCGGGTCGGGGGAGTACGGGATCATCCCCGGCTCGATGGGGACCGGCTCGTACATCGTGAAGGGTCTCGGCAACGAGAAGGCCTTCAACTCCGCGTCGCACGGCGCAGGCCGGCGCATGAGCCGGAACGCCGCGAAGAAGCGCTTCTCGACGAAGGACCTGGAGGAGCAGACCCGGGGCGTGGAGTGCCGCAAGGACTCCGGCGTCGTGGACGAGATCCCGGGCGCCTACAAGTCCATCGACCAGGTCATCGACCAGCAGCGGGACCTGGTCGAGGTGGTGGCGAAGCTGAAGCAGGTCGTCTGCGTGAAGGGCTGAGCCGTTCGCGCACCGGCGGACCGGAACCGTTCCGGTCCGTCGGGGTGTCTACGCGATTGCCATGCAACTTTCCGCAACGGGGGCCGAGTTGACGAAGCGCACGCGCAGACATGCGGGGATATGGGCCGCCGGCCTGGTGGTGGTCGTCGGAAGTCTGCTTGCCGGGTGTTCGGACAGCTACAACGACAAGCGCGGCAAGGGGGACGCCCCGGTGCAGGGGCGGGCGGGGGACGACACTCCCGCCGAGGTGTTCAACATGCCGGACGGGTTCGGGAATCTGGCCACCAAGTGTGTGGGGCACGGGTTCCGGGCCTATGTGACGACGAATGCCGACGCGCCGTCGAACGTGCAGATCGTGGAGGACAAGGCGTGCGCCCGCTGATCCGGGCCGTCCTCGGGGTGGTGCTGGTCGTCGTGGCGGCTTCCGGGTGTTCCCAGGAGCACTACGACGAGCGGGGGAAGGGCGATGCGCCGGTGGCGGGCCGGGCCGGGGAGGACTCCCCGGCCGAGGTCTACAACTTTCCCGACGGCTTCGGGAATCTCGCCACCAAGTGCGTGGGGAACGGCAAGCGGGGCTATGTCACCACGAAGGCCTTCCGGCAGGAGGGCGAGGACGACGTGAAGATCATTCCCGCTCATGCCGTCGTCGTCGACGACCCCGGGTGCCGGACGCCCTGACCGGCCCCTGGTTCATTTCGCGTGGTGCACCGCGTAGATCATCACGAACGCCACGACGTGGATGCCGAAGAGGAAGTAGGCGAGGAAGTACCAGACCTGGCGTTCGTTCTTCGTCTCCTGGACCAGGCGGCGCTTCTCGGCCGAGTCCGCGGCGCGGTCCGCGGTGAGGTCCGCGACGGGGTCCGCGGTGACGTCCTCCCCGGGCATCACAGCTCCCGGTGGACCTTCGTGTTGGAGGCCTGGGCGCGCGGGCGTACGACGAGGAGGTCCACGTTGACGTGGCTGGGGCGGGTGACCGCCCAGGTGATCGTCTCCGCGACATCGTCGGCGCTGAGGGGCTCGGCCACCCCCTGGTAGACCTTCGCGGCCTTGTCGGTGTCGCCGCCGAAGCGGGTCAGGGCGAATTCCTCGGTCCTGACCATGCCGGGGGCGATCTCGATGACGCGCACCGGCCGGCCGACGATCTCCAGGCGGAGGGTCTCGGCGAGGACGTGGGCGCCGTGCTTGGCGGCGACGTAGCCCGCGCCGCCCTCGTAGGTGCCGTGGCCCGCGGTGGAGGAGACCACGACCACCACGCCGTCGCCGCTCGCCTCCAGCTTCGGCAGCAGGGCCTGGGTGACGTTCAGGGTGCCGAGGACGTTCGTCTCGTACATCGTGCGCCAGTCGGCCGGGTCGCCGGTGGCCACCGGGTCGGCGCCGAGGGCTCCGCCGGCGTTGTTGACCAGGACGCCGATGGTCTTGAAGGCCGTGGCGAACTCGTCGACCGCCGCGCGGTCCGTCACGTCCAGCTGGTACGCCGTCGCCGCGTGGCCGGCCGTGGTGAGTTCCTCGGCCAGGGCCTCGATGCGGTCCTTGCGGCGGGCGGTGAGGACGACGCGGTACCCGGCCGCGGCGAGCTGCCGGGCCGTGGCGGCGCCGATGCCGCTGCTCGCACCCGTGACGACGGCGATGCGGGAGGCGGCGGACGGGGCGGCGGTGGCCATGGGCTGCTCCTGGGAGAGAGGTGGGCGCTCCATCCAGGGTAGGCGAGCCTCAGCTTCCGTTCCGTGGCGCCCACATGATCACGGCCATGCCGGCGAGGCAGATCAGGGCCCCGGTGATGTCCCAGCGGTCGGGCCGGTAGCCGTCGGCGACGACGCCCCACAGGATCGAGCCGGCCACGAAGATCCCGCCGTAGGCGGCGAGGATGCGGCCGAAGTGGGCGTCCGGCTGGAAGGTGGCGACGAAGCCGTAGGCGCCGAGGGCGAGCACTCCGCCGGTGATCCACAGCCAGCCGCGGTGCTCGCGCACGCCCTGCCAGATCAGCCAGGCGCCGCCGATCTCGAACAGTGCGGCGACGACGAACAGAGCGGCGGATCGGAGGACCGGCATGGGGAGCAGCTTCGCATGCGGGAGCGGTGTCACCTGTTGGAGGGCGCTCGGCGGCCGGTCCACGTGGCATACATCGGTACGGCGTGCGGGCGTGCGGGCGTGCGTGCGGGCGGGCGGGCGTGCAGGCGTGCAGGCGTGCAGGCGTGCCGGAGGGCAGGCGCGGCACGGTACGGCGTGCCGGAGGGCAGGTGCGGCACGGCGGCGGGACGTACGGGATGCCGGAGGGGACGTACGGGATGCCGGTGGGGAGGTGCGGCATGCCGGCGGGATCTGCCGGACACGGGACGACAGCAGAGGCGGGGCGGGGGTTTCGGCGGACCGGGACCGCACGGACGACCAGCCGGCGGTGCCGGTGCTCGGCGCCGGGGACGCGTACGCCTTCCGAGGGGCCGCAGCCGTCGTACGATCGCTGCACCACGCAGACGAAGGGGAGTGCGGCATGGCCGGGAACGGGACCGGGCGGTCCGGGCTGCTGGCGGAGCTGTCGGTGGTGGCCCGGCGGTACATGGCCTCGTACGCCCTGTTCAACCAGGCGGTCGCCGACCGGATCGGGCTGCACCCCACCGATCTGCAGTGTCTGAACCTGCTCACTCTGGAGGAGGGGCCGGTCACCACGGGCCGGGTCGCGGAGCTGACGGGGCTGACGACCGGGTCGGCGACGCGGCTGGTGGACCGGCTGGAGCGGGCCGGCTATGTCGTGCGGCGGCGTGATGCGGCGGACCGGCGGCGGGTGCTGGTGGTGACCGTGCCGGAGAAGATCGCCGAGTTCGGCCGGATGTGGGACTCGCTGTCCGGTGACTGGTCCCGGATCTTCGACGAGCTGGACGACACCGAGCTGGCCACGATCGTCCGGCACATGGAGCGGACGGTGGAGTTCGGCGGCGAACAGATCGCCCGGCTGCGCGAGGGCCGGTCCTAGCCGGCCGGTCGCGGGAGCGTCCTGCCGATCACTGCGCGCGGGGCGGCAGGAGGTCCGGCGGAGATCGCCGAGAACGGCTCTGCGGCTTCGGCAGGGCGGTCTGTCGGCGGCGTGACGTCGTCGAACGCCGTTTCCGCAGGCCGGGCAGTGGCGTGGCGTCGTCCGCCCGCCGTCCGAAGCGACCCGGCCGCTGTCTCGCCGTCGGCATCCACGCCGGCACCCGCGGCGGCACTCTCGCCTGCACCCCCGTCCGGCCCGACGCGTGATCGACGGAACGTCACCTGCGCCGGACCCGGGCCCCGGTCCGCCGGGGCGGGGCTCAGGCGGGGTTGTCGCGGTCGTACTCCTCGCGGGCGGCCTGTACTTCGTCGAAGTGGGTTTCCGCCCAGTCCTTCACGGCGGTGAGCAGGCCGGCGAGGCTGTGGCCGAGCGGGGTGAGGTCGTAGTCGACCCGGACCGGGACGGACGGGGTGACCGTGCGGGAGACGAGGCCGTCGCGTTCCAGGGTGCGCAGGGTCTGGGTGAGCATCTTGGGGCTGACGCCGGGGATCCGTCGGCCGATGTCGCTGTAGCGCCGGGGGCCGGTGTAGAGGGCGGAGACGACGAGGCTGACCCATTTGTCGCTGAGCCTGCCGAGCAGCTGGTTGGTGGGGCAGTCGCGCAGGAAGGCGTCGTAGTCGATACGGGCCTGCTCGCGGCGCTGGGCGGCGGTCATGGTCGCCATGGGCTCTCCTCCGGGTCTCCTACGCACTCCGAGGTAACTCCTTACGAATGGATAGTAGCTCTCCTAGGGTTGTCACTGCGGCGGAGAAACTGCCGCAAGTCCGACAAGTTCCTTATCTACGGGGAGAGTTGACATGCGTGCTGCTGTGGTGACGGTGTTCGGCGGCCCGGAGGCCGTGGAGATCGTGGACGTGGAGGTGCCGGAGCCCGGGGCCCGGCAGGTCCGGATCAAGGTGGCGGCCGGGGCGGTCAATCCGGTGGACCTGGCGCTGCGCGCCGGCCTCTTCGGCGGGGCGGGCAAGGCGGTCGGGCTCGGCTGGGACGTCGCCGGGACCGTGGACGCGGTCGGGGTGGCCGCCGCCTGGCAGGTCGGCGACGAGGTGGTCGCGCTGGTGCCGGGCGTGTCCGACCCGCTGGGAGCGCACGCCGAGTACGTCGTCGTGGACACCGACGCGGTGGCCAAGGCGCCGGCCTCGGTGGACGCGGTGCACGCCGGCACCCTGCCGCTGAACGCCCTGACCGCCGCCCAGGCCCTGGACCTGCTGGAGCTGGCGCCGGGTGCGTCGCTGCTGGTGACCGGTGCGGCGGGCGCGGTGGGTGGGTTCGCGGTGCAGCTGGCCGCGCACCGGGGGATCGCGGTGACCGGGCAGGCCCGGGCGGCCGACGAGGCGCTGGTGCGGTCCATGGGTGCCACCGGCTTCACGTCCGAGGTGGTCGCGCCGGGGAGCGTGGACGCGGTGCTGGACGCGGCGATGCTCGGTGAGCCGGCGCTGGAAGGGGTGCGCGACGGGGGTGTCTTCGTCAGTGCCCAGCCCGGTCGGCAGCCCGCCTCGGTGCGCGGGGTGCGGACCGTGGCCGTGCAGGTGAGCGCCGACGGAGCCCGGCTGGCGGAGCTGGTCCGGCTGGTGGACGAAGGGGTGCTGAGTCTGCGGGTGGCGGAGACGTACGGCCTGGACGAGGCGGCCAAGGCGCACGCCCGGCTGGCCGAGGGCGGGGTGCGTGGACGGCTGGTGCTGGTGCCCTGAGGGCGGAATACCGCCGGGTGGGTGACCGTTGAGGGGTATAGTTGAACGGTCAACCAACTGGAGGATGAGCGACCATGCAGTTCGGGATCTTCACGGTCGGCGACGTCACGCCGGACCCCACCACGGGGCGTACGCCGACCGAGCGCGAGCGGATCAAGGCCATGGTCGCCATCGCGCTCAAGGCCGAGGAGGCCGGGCTCGACGTCTTCGCCACCGGCGAGCACCACAACCCGCCGTTCGTGCCGTCGTCCCCGACCACGATGCTCGGCTATATAGCGGCCCGCACGGAGCGGCTGATCCTGTCCACCTCGACCACCCTGATCACCACCAACGACCCGGTGAAGATCGCGGAGGACTTCGCGATGCTCCAGCACCTGGCCGACGGGCGGGTGGACCTGATGACGGGGCGCGGGAACACCGGGCCGGTCTACCCGTGGTTCGGGCAGGACATCCGGCAGGGCATCAACCTGGCCATCGAGAACTACGCCCTGCTGCACCGGCTGTGGCGCGAGGACGTCGTCGACTGGGAGGGGAAGTTCCGCACCCCGCTGCAGGGCTTCACGTCCACGCCCCGGCCCCTGGACGGGGTCGCGCCGTTCGTCTGGCACGGGTCGATCCGCTCGCCGGAGATCGCCGAGCAGGCCGCGTACTACGGCGACGGCTTCTTCCACAACAACATCTTCTGGCCCGCCGACCACACCAAGCGGATGGTCGAGCTGTACCGGACCCGGTACGCCCACTACGGGCACGGCACGCCGGAGCAGGCGATCGTGGGCCTGGGCGGTCAGGTGTTCATGCGCCGCAGTTCGCAGGAGGCGGTGCGGGAGTTCCGGCCGTACTTCGACAACGCGCCGGTGTACGGACACGGGCCCTCGCTGGAGGACTTCACCGAGCAGACCCCGCTGACGGTCGGCTCCCCGCAGCAGGTGATCGAGAAGACGCTGGGCTTCAGGGAGTACGCCGGTGACTACCAGCGCCAGCTGTTCCTGATGGACCACGCGGGGCTGCCGCTCAAGACCGTGCTGGAGCAGATCGACCTGCTCGGCGAGGAGGTCGTTCCGGTGCTGCGGAAGGAGTTCGCCGTCGGGCGCCCGGCGGACGTGCCGGAGGCGCCCACCCACGTCTCGCTGCTCGCGGAGAGAGAGAAGAGCGAGAAGAACCAGAGGAACCAGAAGAGCGAGAAGAGCGAGAAGAGCGAGGTGACCGCCGTATGAAGCTCGTCGTCGTGTCCGCGGGGCTGAGCGTTCCGTCCTCCACCCGGCTGCTGGCCGACCGGCTGGCCGCCGCGGTGGGCCGGCAGGCGCCGCCGCCGCTGGACGTCCTCACGGTGGAGCTGCGCGAGCTCGCGGTCGAGATCGCGCACACCTTCACCAACGGCTTTCCCGGCCGGAACCTGGCGGCCGCGCTGGACGCGGTGACGCACGCGGACGGGCTGATCGTCGTGACCCCGGTGTTCTCGGCGTCGTACAGCGGGCTGTTCAAGTCGTTCTTCGACGTGCTGGACAAGGACGCGCCGGCGGGCAAGCCGGTGCTGATCGCCGCGACGGGCGGCACGGCCCGGCACTCGCTGGTCCTGGAGCACGCCCTGCGTCCGCTCTTCGCCCACCTGCGGGCCGTGGTCGTCCCGACCGGCGTCTACGCCGCCTCGGAGGACTGGGGCGCGCAGGGGCTGCCGGAGCGGATCGAGCGGGCCGCCGGAGAGCTGGCCGCGCTGATGACGGGGCTGTCGGGCGCCCGCCCGGGCCCGTCCGAGGAGGAGCGGCCGGCCCCGGTGGAGGTCGCCGACTTCACCGTGGTGCCCTTCGCCGAGCAGCTCGCCGCACTGCGACCCGCGGGGTGAGAAGACGGCGGGGCAGCGCTTCCGGTTGTCCGTGTGACGGTGAGAGGGCGGTAAAAAGCGTGATCGTAGGGCCATCGGGCCCGGGCCAATCGCCGGTGGCCTTGGCAGACTGGGAGCGTGCCCCAGACTGTGCTGCTCGCCGAAGACGATCGTGCCATCCGCCATGCCCTGGAGCGTGCCCTGGCCCTGGAGGGGTATGAGGTGACGGCGGTGGCCGACGGCGTGGAAGCGCTGGCACAGGCCCACAGGACCCCGCCGGACGTCCTGCTGCTCGACGTGATGATGCCGGGCATCGACGGGCTCCAGGTCTGCCGGGTACTGCGCGCCGAGGGCGACCGCACCCCGATCCTGATGCTCACCGCCCTGGTGGAGACCGCCGACCGCATCGCGGGCCTGGACGCCGGTGCGGACGACTACGTCGTCAAGCCGTTCGACGTCGAGGAGGTCTTCGCCCGGCTGCGGGCGCTGCTGCGGCGGACCAGCCCGGTGCCCGCGGGCGGCGCAGGCCCGAGCTCCTCGGGCGAGGGCGGGCGGGAGGTGCAGGTCTCCGACCGGCAGGTGGAGGCCGCGGGGATCCGGATGGACCTCCAGGCCCGGCGGGGCTGGCGCGGCAGACGCGAACTGGAGCTGACCCGCACCGAGTTCGAACTGCTGGAACTGCTGGTGCGCAACGCCGGGATCGTGCTCGACCACTCCACCATCTACGACCGCATCTGGGGCTACGACTTCGGACCCGGCTCCAAGAACCTCGCCGTGTACGTCGGCTATCTGCGCCGCAAGCTGGACGAGCCCGGCGCCGCGCAGCTGATCCACACCGTGCGGGGCGTGGGTTACGTGCTGCGGGAGGACTAGTGGGCCGCCGCTGGCGGCCGGCGGCCGGGCCCCGGCCCAGGCTGGTCTCCCTGCGCACCACGTTCGCGGTGTCCTTCGCCGCCGTCACCGCCGCCGTCACGATCCTCGTCGGCATCCTGTCGTACGGCTCCGCCGCGCGGCTGGTCCGGGTCGACCAGCAGTCGGTGTTCACGCAGGTCGTGCAGGACGTGCGGGACGAGGTGCGCCAGCACGAGATGGTCCCCGAGGACTTCTCCTCCTCCCGGCCGGGCCATGACGTGGTCCGGCCCGCCCGCACCGATGTGCAGGTGCTCGGCGCGCACGGGCAGATCGTCGACCACGGCAGCCCGGTGCTGCCCGTCACCGCCGGGGACCGGGCCGTGGCCGCCGCGCGGGCGGCCGGCACGGTGGTCGAGCACAAGGACGTCCGGGTCGGCGAGGACCTGTTCCGTATCGCCACCGTCTCGCTCGGCCACGCAAGGGGCGCCGTGCAGGTCGCCCAGGAGTTCAGCGACACCGAGGATCTGCTGCGGGCCCTGCAGCAGCGCACGCTGATCCTGATGTCCGCCGTCGTGGTGGCCGCGGGGCTGTTCGGCTGGTGGCTGGCGCGCCGGATCACCCGGCGTCTGGTGATCCTCACCTCCGCCGCCGAGGACGTGGCCCGCACCCGGCAGCTGGGTATCGAGGTGCCCGTCGCGGGTCTGGACGAGGTGGGGCGGCTCGGGCGCGCCTTCGACCGGATGCTGGGGCGGCTCGCACAGTCGGAGGAGGACCAGCGGCGGCTGGTCCAGGACGCGGGGCACGAGCTGCGCACGCCGCTGACGTCGTTGCGTACGAACATCTCGCTGCTGCGCCGGATCGACGAACTTCCTCCGGAGACGCGCGAGGACCTCGTCGCCGATCTCACCCAGGAGGCCCGCGAGCTGACCGATCTGGTCAATGAGCTGGTCGATCTGGCGGCCGGGCAGTCCGACACGGAGCCGCCGCAGCGGGTGGATCTCGCCGACATCGCCGAGGACGTGGTGGGGCTCGCCAAGCGGCGTACGGGGCGGGAGATCGTGCTGCGCACGAGCGGGGACACGACGACCGACGGACGGCCGGGGATGCTGCAGCGGGCGATCTCCAACCTGGTCGAGAACGCGGCCAAGTTCGACCGGGGCGGCAAGGCCCCGATCGAGGTCAACATCGCGGGGCCCGCACGGGCGGGGACGGTGCGGGTCGAGGTGCTCGACCGGGGGCCCGGTATCGCCGAGGGCGATCTCATCCGGATCTTCGACCGGTTCTACCGGGCCGCCGATGCGCGCTCGTTGCCGGGGTCGGGGCTCGGGCTGTCGATCGTGCGGGAGGTCGCCATGGCGCACCGCGGGGCGCCGTTCGCGTTCCGTCGGGAGGGCGGCGGCGCGGTCATCGGATTCACGGTGGGCGGCGGCTGAGGCAGCAGCCCCTCCCGGCCGCCCCACCCGCGGGCTCTCGCGCTGACCGCGCCGCGGTCGGTCACGGTGCGGTGGGCTCCGCGGGGGCCGGCTGCCTGCGGCGGGTGAACGCCGGCAGGGTGGGCGGGGCCAGGAAGCCCTCCGCGCGGGCGCTGGCCAGGCCGATGCGGGGGATGTCGCTGCTCTTGGCGAAGAGCAGGAAGCGGGGCTCCCACACCGGGCGGTACTTGGCGTTGGCGCGGTAGAGGGACTCGATCTGCCACCAGCGTGAGAAGAAGGTGAGGATCGAGCGCCACAGACGCAGGACCGGGCCGGCGCCGAGGCGGGAACCGCGCTCGAAGACCGAGCGGAACATGGCGAAGTTCAGCGACACCCGTCGCACGCCCAGCTTCTCGGCCTGGAGCAGCAGTTCCACGACCATGTACTCCATCAGCCCGTTCTCGCAGTCGCGGTCGCGGCGCATCAGGTCCAGGGAGAGGCCGTGCTCGCCCCAGGGGACGAAGCTGAGCAGGGCGCGCGGCACCTCGTCCCCTTCGCCGGCGCTGCCGTCCAGGCACTCCAGCATCACGCAGCGGCCGTCGCCGGCGTCGCCGAGGCGGCCCAGCGCCATGGAGAAGCCGCGCTCGGTGGCGCCGTCGCGCCAGTGGTCGGCACGGTCGATGAGCAGGGCCATCTCCTCGTCGGGGATGTCCTCGTGACGGCGGATGCGGACCGTGTAGCCGGCCCGGCGGACGCGGTTGTGGGCCTGGCGCACGACGCGCATCGCCCGGCCGTCGAGGGTGAAGTCGGCGAGGTCGACGATCGCCTCGTCGCCCAGTTCCAGGGCGTCCAGGCCGTGGCGGGCGTAGATCGTGCCCGCCTCCTCGCTCGCGCCCATGACGGCCGGGGTCCAGGCGTGGCGGCGGGCCTCGGCCAGCCAGGCGTCGATGGCGCCGGGCCAGGCCTCGGGGTCGCCGATGGGGTCGCCGGAGGCCAGGCTGACACCGCCGATGACGCGGTAGGCGACGGCCGCCTTGCCGCTGGGGGAGAAGATGACGGCCTTGTCGCGGCGCAGCGCGAAGTAGCCGAGGGAGTCGCGCTCGCCGTGCTTGTCGAGCAGGCAGCGGAGCCGGTGCTCGTCCTCCTCGGCGAGCAGGCACTCGCCGCGCGGGGAGCGGAAGCAGGCGTACAGCACCAGGAGGAACGTCGCGGCGATCAGGACGTTGACGATCACGTCCGCCCAGCGGGGGGCGTCGACGGCGCCGACCCGGTCGGCGAGCGGGCCGACGCTGACGCCGCGCAGCAGGGTGTAGGCGATCTCGTCCTTGAGGGTGGCGCCGGGGAGCTTGTTCGTCGCGTCCACCAGCAGGGTGCCGAGGGTGCCGCTGACCAGTGCGCCGCCGGCGCCGACGGCGAGCGCGAGACGCGGGTTGGAGCGGTCGCCGATGGCCTCGAACTCACGCCGCCCGATCAGCAGGGCCGCCACGAACAGGCCGGTGAGGACCGCGGAGAGCCAGTTGAACGGGTGCTCGCGGTAGGGGGCGCGGGTCAGGGCGAGGACGTAGAGGCAGAACAGGGGGCCGGCGAGGAGGAGGTTGAAGACCCATGCGGCGCGCTTGCGGCGGCGCATCACCACCGCGAGGAACAGGGCGAGCGCCGCGGAGATGAGGCCGGCGGTGGCCAGGTACGGCGTGAAGAACTCGCCCGCGTTGTGCTCGTGCACCTCCTCGCGGAAGGGCAGGGAGAGGACGGCGGCGATGTTGAGCACGGCCTGCAGCCGCAGGTACCAGACGGTGGCCGACGCCGCACGCCTGCGCAGCCGGCCGTCGCCGTCCGGCAGAGCGGGGATGCTGAGGCGTGGTCCCCGCTGAGCGGGAACCTGTGGGGTGATCGGGCTCGACTGAGGTGCGGGCAACGACTGACGTGCGGGCATGGTGACGGGCACCTTGGGGGAGGGGACGGGTCATCGCTGACCCTACAGCTCGTAGGGTAGTGCGGCCACGGGCTTGCACACACCCGGTGCACAGGGTCTCATCCCGGACCCCGGGGGCCGCGCCGGGCCGCCGCGAGCAGCCAGGCCAGGTTGCCCACCGCCGCCCCGGCCGCCACCGCGGCGACGATCACCCCGCCGGTGGCGAGGCCGTCGCTGAACAGATGCGGGCGCCGGTCGAGGCTGTGCAGCCCGAAACCGCACAGTTCGTAGACGCCGACGGCGGCCACGACCAGGCTGACGACCAGCAGGGTCAGCGTCGGGCCGAGACTGCGCGGGCCGAGGTCCGGCGATGGGTGCGGTTCCGTTTCCGTGTCCTGCATGGTCTCCCCCGATGAACAGACGTGTGGCCGTTGGCGGTTGGGAACCTACAATACGTAGGGTCGGGCTGGGGTCGGCGGCATGCGGATCCGGATCGGCGCATCGGCGCGGACAGGGAAGGCGTCACCGGGCTCATCGGCACCGGCGACGTCCGACCGGGCGGGCGGGACTGCGAGCGGGCAGCTCCATGATGGCCGAGGACGTGAACGCGGCCGTGCGAGGCGCGCTGGAGGCCGGCACCGCGGACATCCTCGCGAACGGCGCCCACGGTCCGGTGCGCGGCTGCGCGGGGGATGCCGCGGAGCGGGTGGAGAGTATGTCGGCGAGCGGAGCCCTCGCGCCTGTGAGCAGGGGTCCTCGATCGTGCGCGGGACCCTTGGCCGTGAGCAGAGCCCTCGCCTGTGAGCGGGACCCTCGGTCGTGAGCAGGACCCCCGGTCGTGAGTACGGCCCTCGCCTGTGAGCAGGGCCCTCGGCCGTGAGTGGGGCTCTTGGTCGTGAGTACGGCCCTCGCCTGTGAGCAGGGCCCTCGACCGTGAGTGGGGCTCTTGGTCGTGAGTACGGCCCTCGCCTGTGAGCAGGGCCCTCGACCGCGAGTAGGCCCCTCTGCCGTGAGTAGAGGCTCTCGGTCGTGGGCAGGCCGTCGGCCGTGCTACTCGGCCGGTGGCTGTGCGGCGCGGCGGGCGTAGGCGCGGGCCGCGCGGGCGCGGTCGCCGCAGCGGGTGGAGCACCAGTGACGTCGGCCGTGCCGCAGCAGGTAGCGGTTGCAGGGGGCGGACCCGCACGCGGTGAGGCGCTCGGCGTCGGGGCCGGTGAGCAGGTCGGCCGCGTCGGCGGCGAGAGCGGCCAGGGCGTGCTCGACGATCTGCGTGGTGGGGTGGGACGCCGCCCGGTACAGGCCGCGCTCGGGATGCCAGTGCAGCAGGGCGGCCGCGGGGGCGCGGGTGAGCGCGTCGTTGAGGGCGTTCAGGGCGCCGGCCGGGGCGGGGCCGCCCTCGACCCGCGAGGCGAGCAGGGAGCGGATCTCCTCGCGCAGTGACCGCAGCCGGCCCGCACACGTCTCCTGGAGGTTCGCGCCGGCCGGGGCCAGGCCGCGTTCCACGAGCCACCGGTCCGCCGCCATGGGCGTACCGAGCAGGTCGAGGGAGTGGCCGCCCGGCAGGGCGACGGCACTGTTGGCGAGGTCGAGGGCCGGGTACTGCTCGGCACCCGGCGCGGTCGGCGGTGCCTGCTCTCCTGTCACGCTCCCTGTCATGAGCCTCATGGTACGGCTTGCGCGCATCCGTGAGAAACGGCTAGGGTCACTTCACGGATAGACAATCACTCATCCGTGAGAAGAAGCGTGAGGTGTTCACCATGGCCACTGCCGGTCCGACCCCCGACACCACGAGCGAGCAGATACCCGTCCGCGTCCTCGGCGGCCCGACCGTCCTCATCGAGTACGGCGGGCTCCGCCTGCTCACCGACCCGACCTTCGACGACCCCGGCGACTACCCCTCGCCCGGCGGCCGGACCCTGGTCAAGACCGCCCCGCCCCGGATCGGCCGGAGTGAGCTGGGCCCCGTCGACGTCGTCCTGCTCTCCCACGACCAGCACGCCGACAACCTCGACCACTCCGGCCGCGCCCTGCTCGCCGAGGCGCCCCGCACCTTCACCACCGCCAGTGCCGCCGGCCGCCTCGGCGGCACCACCCGGGCCCTCGCGCCCTGGGAGTCCGTCGAACTGCCCCGCCCCGACGGCGGCACCCTCACCGTCACCGCCGCGCCCGCCCTGCACGGGCCCAAGGGCTCCGAGCCCCTCGTCGGCGAGGTCACCGGCTTCGTCCTGACCTCCCCCGACCTGCCGAGCGTCTACGTCAGCGGCGACAACGCCTCCCTGGAACTGGTCCAGGAGATCGCCGACCGGTACGCGCCGGTCGACACCGCCGTCCTCTTCGCCGGAGCACCCCGCATGCCCGTCCTCGACGACGCCCTCCTCGTCCTCGACGGCGTCGGAGCCGCGAGCGCCGCACAGCTCCTGGACGCCCGCCGCGTGGTCGCGGCGCACTGCGACAGCTGGGCCCACTTCACCGAAGGCCGGGAGCACGTGGTGGCCGCGTTCACCGCGGCGGGGCTGGCGGACCGGCTGCAGCTGGACTGAGCGGCAGGGCCTGCGGGCCGGGCCGAGTCGGAGGGGCGGCCGGAGCCGGAGCGGGCGGCGGGAGCCGGAGCGGGCGGCGGGAGCTGCACCGGGCGGTGGGTGTCTGCGGGCCGGCCGGAGCCGGACCGGGCGGCGGGCGGTGCCGGGGCACTGCCCGTAGGGGCGCCGTACGACCCGCATGGGCCCGTTCGGCCCCCGGTACCTCGGAACCGGGACGATTCGGACCCTAGCGTTGCGGGTGAGGCGTCAGATGCGACGGACGCCACAGTCCGAGAGGACACCCGAGTCCGAGAGAAAGAGCGCCCATGATCGACGCACGTCAGCTGAGCAAGAGGTACGGCGAGAAAACGGCCGTCGACGCGCTGGACTTCACCGTGAAACCGGGCACCGTGACCGGCTTCCTGGGGCCCAACGGCGCAGGCAAGTCCACCACCATGCGGATGGTCGTCGGCCTCGACGCCCCGACGAGCGGCACCGTCACCGTCAACGGCCGCCGCTACGCGCGCCACCAGGCACCGCTCCAGGAGGTCGGGGCCCTCCTGGAGGCCAGGTCCGTCCACCCGGGCCGTACGGCCAGCAACCATCTGCGGGCGCTCGCGCTCACCCACGGCATCCCGCGCCGCCGGGTCGACGAGGTCATCGAACTGGCCGGTCTCGGCAGCGTGGCGCGCAAGCGGGCCGGTGCCTTCTCCCTCGGCATGGGCCAGCGGCTCGGCATCGCCGCGGCGCTGCTCGGCGACCCGCACACGGTGATGCTGGACGAGCCGGTCAACGGTCTCGACCCGGAGGGCGTGCTCTGGATCCGCACGCTGCTCACCTCGCTCGCGGCGGAGGGCCGGACGGTGTTCGTCTCCTCCCATCTGATGGGCGAGGTGGCGCAGGTGGCGGACCACCTGATCGTGGTGGGCAGGGGACGACTGCTGGCCGACACCACGGTCCGTGACCTGGTCCGCCGGGCGGGCGGCGACACGGTGCGGGTGGCGACCCAGGACCCGGCCGGGCTCCGGGACGTGCTGGCGGGCCCGGGTGTCGACATCACCGGCCGGGCCGGCTCCGAGGAGCTGCAGGTGACCGGGCTGAGCGCCCGCGAGATCGGGCTGAGGGCCGCCGAGCACGGGATCGCGCTGTTCGAGCTGACCGCGCGGTCCGTCTCCCTGGAGGAGGCCTTCATGGACCTGACCCGGGACGCCGTGGAGTACCACGGCTCAACGACCGGCATCGAGACCGCGGGGAGCAGGGGGAGCATCGAGACCGCGGGGAGCTCGGGGAGCTCGGGGAGAGCGGGGAGAGCGGGGAGAGCGGGGGCTGCCGGGTCCGCCGCCGGAAACCCCGAGACTGCCGGGTCCGCCGAGACCCTCAAGATCACCGAGACCCCCGATACCGCTGGGCCCGCCGAGACGCCCGAAACCGCCGAGACCCCCGAGACCGCTGGGCCCGCCGAGACCCCCAAGGCCGCCGAGTCCGCCGGGAGGACCGCATGAGCACCCTCACCGCCGCCGAGGCCCCCCGCACCGCGCCCTCCGCCCGTCCCGGCTACCGCGTGACCGGACGGCGCGTGCTGCTCTCCGAGTGGGCCAAGCTCTGGTCGCTGCGGTCGACCTGGATCACCCTGGGCCTCGGCCTGCTGTTCCTCGTCGCCTTCGGACTGATCGCCGCGACCCGCTACAAGTCCATGATCGGCTCGCCCCGGATGGACCGGGACTTCGCCCGCGCGACGGCCGTGAGCCTGTCCCTCTTCGGCACCAACTTCGCCCAGCTGGCTCTCGGCGTCCTCGGTGTGCTGGTCACGGCGGGGGAGTACTCCACCGGCACGATCCGCTCGACCCTGGCGGCCGTACCGCGCCGGCTGCCCGTCCTGTGGTCCAAGGCCGCCGTGTTCGGGCTGGTCGCGCTGGCCGTCGGCACCCTCGG
The DNA here is from genome assembly GCF_055657175.1 of Streptomyces sp. NPDC107581. NCBI lineage: Bacteria > Bacillati > Actinomycetota > Actinomycetes > Kitasatosporales > Streptomycetaceae > Streptomyces > Streptomyces sp. NPDC107581. Next base: position 484,742 of record NZ_JBVKBH010000007.1, on the reverse strand, counting down.
CGCGTTCGTCGCGTTCCTGGCCGGCAGCGGGATCGTCTCCGGCACCCCCGCCGCGATGGGCCTGACCCACGCGGGGGTCGTGCGCAGCCTGCTGGGCGCCGGGCTCTACCTCGGCCTGGTCGGCGTGATCGGCACCGCCCTCGGCGCACTGCTGCGGTCGGTGGCCGGCGGTGTCTCGCTCCTGGTCGCCGTCCTGATGCTCATCCCCGGCCTGGTCTCGCTCCTGCCCAGCTCCTGGCAGAACGACATCAGCCCCTGCCTGCCGAGCAACGCGGGCCGGGCGGTGTTCGCCCTGACGCACGACTCCACCACCCTGTCGCCCCTGGCCGGGCTGCTGGTCTTCCTCGGCTGGACGGCACTCGCCCTGGCGGGTGCGGCGTACCGGATGGTGCGCAGCGACGCGTGATCCGGACGACGGCGGCGGCGCGGGCCGGCGGGGTGCTCTGCGCCCCGCCGCCGGGTGCTCTGCGCCCCGCCGCCGCCCGGGCGGGCGAGGGGCGGTCAGTAGCGCAGGGCCGAACCGACCGCCGCGTGCACGTCCCCGCTCAGCTTGCGGTTGCCGGTGGCCGTGGCCTCGCCCGAGGCGCCCGCGGCCACGTCCTTGACGGTCACCACGGTCACGTCCAGCAGATTGCCGCTCTTGTCCGTGAAATTGACCTGGACGGCGAAGGACTTGGCGGAATCGGCGGTGTTCTTGGCGGTCACCTTGGCCGTCGCCTTGCCGTCACCGCCGATGGCGACGGTGCCGAGCGTGACGTCGTCCTTGGCCTTCACCCCGTTCTTGACCTCGTCGAGCTTCCGCCTGGCCTCCGCCGACGCCGACGCCAGCGCATCGGATCCCCGGGAGGCGAGGGACGCGACGGCCGAGGACGCCGCCGAGGCCGCTTTGCTGGCGGCGCCGGAGGAGTTTCCGGAATTGCCGGAGCACCCTGCCGCCGCGACCGCGACCGCGACGACCACGGCCGCCACCGCCCCCGCCGCACTCCGTGTCGTGCGCCTTGCCATACCGCACCTCCAGTCAGTCCTGAGCCCTTCGGCCCTGTCTCCCAGTGAAGGCGCCGCCGTCGTGGCCTGCACGTCGAGCCGTCCGGGCATGCGGGGCCCTCGGCCGAGTGCTGCAATGAACGGGAGGGAGGGTCCGGACGAGGAGGAGTCCCCGGTGACCTCGCACCCGCAGCCCGTACCCGCACAGCCCGAACCCCCGGGTCCCGGACAGCCTGAACCCCCGCATCCCGCACCCGCGCGCGGGGCATCGCCCTCCCTGTCCGAGGCGGCCTTCCGCGCCCTGTACCGCCGTCTGCGGGACCGGGACCCGGCCGCCGCGGAGCACCGGCGCGGCGCACTGGAGCAGCTGACCCCCGAGCGGGTGACGGCGGCCGCGGCCGAGGTCCGGTGCGGACGCACCGTGTCGCTGGCCGCGCCCATCGAGACCCGGACCGGCCCCGACGACCCGGAGCCCGCGTCCCACCACATGACGGCACCGACGCAGGGGGAGGTTGCCGGGCACGGACTCGCGTTCGCCCGCGACCGGTTCGCCATGAACGTGCACGGGGACGCCGACAGCCACCTCGACGCGCTGTGCCACGTCATGTTCGACGGCGAGCTGTACGGCGGTGTCCCGGCGAGCACCGTGACGCCGGACGGCGCCGGGGCGCTCACGCTCGACCTGGTGCGGGACGGCATCGTCGGCCGCGGTGTCCTCCTCGACATCCCGCGCCTGCGCGGGGTGCCGTGGCTGGAACCCGGCGACCAGGTGACGGCCGAGGACCTGGCCGCGGCCGAGGCCGCCCAGGGGACGGAGGTCGGACCGGGTGACCTGCTGCTCGTGCGCGTGGGGCACCGGCTGCGGCGCCGGACCCTCGGCGCCTGGAACGTGGCGCGGGCGAGGGCGGGTCTGCACCCCACGGCGATGAGCTTTCCGGCCGAGCGGCGGGTGTCCGTCCTGGGGTCGGACGGCAACAGCGACGCGGCGCCCGGCGCGGTGGCCGAAGTCCGGTTTCCCGTGCATGTGCTGGCGGTCAACGCCATGGGGCTGCATCTGCTGGACTACCTGGACTTCGAGGAACTGGTGCCGGTGTGCGAGCAGCAGGGCCGCTGGCACTTCCTGTGCGTGGTCGCCCCCCTGCGGCTCCCGGCGGCGACCGGCTCCCCGGTGAACCCGATCGCCGTTCTGTGACCGTGCCGGTGCGGGGCACGCTCCGGGTGCCGCACACCCGTACGGCGCGTACGTTCGAAGGGGGGAGAGCCAGCAACGGCCGCGGACCGCACGAGCAAGGACGGTGGTTGCCGTGGACACCCTGCCCCCGTACGACGTCATCGTCATCGGTACCGGTGCCGGAGGCGGCACGCTCGCCCACCGCCTCGCCCCGTCCGGCAGACGCGTGCTCCTGCTCGAACGCGGCGGCTACCTGCCGCGCGAACGCGACAACTGGGACTCCACGGCGGTGTTCGTCAAGGGCAAGTACCGGGCTCCGGAGTTCTGGCTCGACCGGCACGGCAGGGAGTTCCCGCCCGAGGTGAACTACTACGTCGGCGGCAACACCAAGTTCTACGGGGCGGCGCTGTTCCGGCTGCGCCCGCAGGACTTCGGCGAACTGCGCCACCACGACGGCATCTCCCCCGCCTGGCCCCTCGGTTACGAGGACCTGGAGCCGTACTACACCCAGGCGGAGCACCTCTATCTGGTGCACGGCCGGCACGGAGAGGATCCCTGGGAAGGGCCGTGCAGCGCGCAGTACGCCTACCCGCCGGTCGAACACGAGCCGCGCATCGAGCAGTTGGGCCAGGACCTGGAGAAGCAGGGGCTGCACCCCTTCCACCTGCCGATCGGCGTCGACCTCACCCAGGACGAGCACGGCCGGGCCACCCGCTCCAGCGTCTGCATCCGCTGCAACCGGGTGGACGGCTTCCCCTGCCTGGTGCGCGGCAAGTCCGACGCCCAGGTGATCTGCGTGGAGCCGGCCCTGCGCCACCCCAACGTCGACCTGGTCACCGGCGCCCGGGTGACGAGGCTGGAGACCGACCCCTCCGGCCGCACCGTCACCACGGTGGTCGCCCGGCTCCCGGACGAGGAGGAGGCCCGCTTCTCGGCCGGCATCGTGGTCGTCGCCTGCGGGGCGGTCAACTCCGCCGCCCTGCTGCTCGCTTCGGCCGGCGACCGGCATCCGCGGGGGCTGGCGAACAGCTCGGACGTGGTCGGCCGCCACTACATGCGGCACAACAACCTTGCCCTGATGGCCGTTTCCAAGGAGCCCAACGACACCCAGTTCCAGAAGACCCTCGCCCTGCACGACTGGTATCTGGGCGCGGACGACTGGGACTACCCGCTGGGCGGCATCCAGATGCTCGGCAAGTCGGACGCCGAGCAGATCCACGGCGAGGCCCCGCGCTGGGCCGGCGCGGTGGCACCGGACATGCCCTTCGAGGTCCTGGCCCATCACGCGGTCGACTTCTGGCTGTGCGGGGAGGACCTGCCGCAGGCGGACAACCGGGTGACGCTGGAGAGCGACGGCCGCATCCGCCTCACGCTCGACGAGACGAACAACATCGCCGGTCTGGAGCGCCTGCGGCACAAGCTGCAGCACATGCTCGGACATCTCGGCATGCACGAGCACCGGCTGCTGTCCCGCAGCATCTACCTGCACAAGGGCATGCCGATCGGTGCCACCGCCCACCAGGCCGGCACGGTGCGCTTCGGCACCGACCCGGCGGCCTCGGCGCTGGACATCAACTGCAAGGCCCACGATCTGGACAACCTCTACGTCGTCGACACGAGCTTCTTCCCGAGCATCGGCGCGGTCAACCCGTCCCTGACGGCCATGGCGAACGCCCTGCGCGTGGGCGACCACTTGCTGGAGCGGCTGAGCTGACCTGCCCGCCCCCGTCCCGCAGACGCCCCGCCCCGCAGACGCCCCGCCCCGCCCGCGGCCCGCCCCCGACCGGGCGAAGATCCTCGGCCGGGCAGCGCAACACGGTCCGCCCCGGCATGCCGCCGTACCCCCGCGGTGCTTGTCTGATGCCCGGACCTCGGGCCATGTGCCCGGCTCCGGACCGGGCACGCGAGGGAGGAGCAGGACATCGTGAGTTCCACCGAGGGCGCACCCCGGGGTGTGGTCCCCGCCCACCTGCTGAAGGGCCAGAAGGCGCTGGTGACCGGCGCGAACTCCGGGATCGGCAGGGCGACCGCCGTCGCCCTGGGCCGGGCCGGGGCCGACGTCGTGGTGAACTACGTGGCCGGCCGTGAGGAGGCGGAGTCGGTGGTCGAGGAGATCACCGCCTTCGGGGTGCGCTCCGCGGCCTACGAGGCGGACGTCTCCGACGAGGACCAGGTCGTCGCCATGACGGACCGGATGGTCCGGGAGTTCGGCACGATCGACATCCTGGTCGCCAACGCGGGACTGCAGCGGGACGCCGCGATCACCGAGATGACGCTGGCCCAGTGGCGGAAGGTCCTGGACGTCAACCTCACCGGGCAGTTCCTCTGCGCCCGTGAGGCGACCAGGGAGTTCCTGCGCCGCGGAGTCGTCCCGGAGGTGTCGCGCGCCGCCGGGAAGATCATCTGCATGAGTTCCGTGCACCAGATCATCCCGTGGGCCGGCCACGTCAACTACGCCTCCTCCAAGGGCGGCGTCCAGATGATGATGGCGACCCTGGCCCAGGAACTCGCCCCGAAGAAGATCCGCGTGAACGCGGTCGCCCCCGGAGCCATCAAGACCCCCATCAACCGCGACGCCTGGGACACGCCCGAGGCGGAGCAGGACCTCCTGCGGCTCATCCCCTACGAACGGGTCGGCGAGCCCGACGACATCGCCCACGCCGTCGTCGGCCTCGCCTCCGACCTGATGGACTACGTCGTGGGAACCACCCTCTACGTCGACGGCGGCATGACCCTCTTCCCCGGCTTCGCCACCGGCGGCTGACCCACCCCACTCGCGTCGGCCCCCGGGGAGACCCGTATGCACACCGTGATGGCGGCGCTGCCGGACGCGCCGGCCCAGATGCTCCCGGCCAGATCGATGATGGCCTTCACCCTCGCCTCCCACATCATCCTGGTGCCGCTGGGCGTGGCGCTGCCGCTGATCACCCTGATCATGCACGGCTACGGGCTGCGCCGCGGCGATGCGGCCGCCCTGCTCCTGGCCCGGCGGTGGTCGGCCGTGATGGCCGTCCAGTTCGCCATCGGCGTGGTCACCGGCACCGTCCTCTCCTTCGAGTTCGGGCTGCTGTGGCCGGGCATGATGGGCCGGTGGGGCGATGTCTTCGGCATCGGCTTCGGCGTCGAGGCGTGGGCCTTCTTCCTGGAGGCCGTCCTCATCGCCGTCTACCTGTACGGCTGGCGCAGACTCCCCGCCCGCGCCCACTTCCTGCTCGCGCTGCCGCTGCCCCTCGCCGCCCTGCTCGGAGCCTTCGGGATCCTGGCCGCCAACTCCTGGATGAACACCCCCCGGGGCTTCGCCCTCGACGCCGCGGGCAACCCGATCGACGTGCGGGTCCGGGAAGCGATCTTCACGCCCATGTTCGGCCCGGAGTACTGGCATTTCGTCATGGCGATGTTCGTGACGGCCGGCTACGTCGTGGCCGGCGTCTACGCCGCCGGATGGCTGCGCGGCCGCCGTGACCGCTATCACCGGCTCGGTTTCACCATCCCCTTCTCGCTCGCCGCGGTGTGCACTCCGGTGCAGTTCGTGCTGGGCGACTCCATCGCCCGGCAGGTGTTCCACAAGCAGCCGGTGAAGTTCGCCGCGATGGAGGTCGTCTGGAGGACCGGCACCCATGTACCGGAGTACCTGTTCGGCCGGCTGCACACGAACGGGACCGTCTCCGGCGGCATCAGGATCCCGCAGCTCGACTCCGTCCTGGCCGGCTTCCGCCCGGACACGCGGGTCACCGGGCTGACCGCCGTCCCCGCGAGCGACCGGCCGACGCCCGCCCAGGCCACCATCGCCCACTGGACCTTCGACATCATGGTCGGGATCGGCTCGCTGCTGATGCTGCTCGCGCTCTGGTACGCCGTGATGTGGGTGCTGTGCCGCAGGCTGCCCGCCTCCCCCTGGTTCTTCCGCTGCGCGGCCCTGGCCGGCCTTGCCTCCGTCGTCGCCGTCGAGTGCGGCTGGATCACCACCGAGGTGGGCCGCCAGCCGTGGATCGTCTACCAGAACATGAGGGTCGCGCAGGCGGTGACGGCCACCCGTTCCGCCGGCCTGTGGACCATGTTCGGGCTGGTCGTCGTGGTCTACGTCTTCGTATTCGGGTCGTTCCTGGCCGTGCTGCTGAAGATGCGCACCCGCTGGCGGCTCGCCGACCGGGCGGACGGGCCCCGCACACCGGGGGCGACACCGGAGACGGACACGGCGACACCGGAGACGGACACACCGTACGGGCCGCGCTCCGCCGGGAGCCGGCCGTGATCGCCGGGGCCATCGCCGTCGTCCTGCTGCTCGCGATCGCCGCCTACGCCTGCGCCGGCGGCACGGACTACGGAGCCGGCTTCTGGGACCTGACCGCGGGCGGGGCGGAGCGCGGCAGACGTCCCCGCCGGCTGATCGACCACGCGATGGCTCCCGTGTGGGAGGTCAACAACGTCTGGCTGATCTTCGTGCTGGTCATCATGTGGACGGGTTTCCCCGTCCTGTTCCAGCAGGTGTTCACCACGATGTGGCTGCCCCTGGCGCTGGCCGCCGTGGGCACCGTGCTGCGCGGCGCCGGCTTCGCCCTGCGCAAGCCCACCCGGCGGCTGTCCGGCCGGCGCCTCTACGGTGCCGTGTTCGCCGTCGCCTCGCTGCTGACGCCGTTCTTCCTCGGCGCCGCGGCCGGGGGAGTGGCCTCGGGCCGGGTGACGGCCACGACCCAGGCGTCGACGGACGCCTGGGCCAACCCGACCTCGCTGCTCTTCGGCCTGCTCGCCGTCGCGGCCACCGCGCTGCTCGGCGCCGTCTTCCTCGCCGCGGACGCCCGCCGCTTCGACGTGCCCGGCCTGGACGGCTACTTCCGGCGGCGGGCCCGGTGCGCCCTCGCCGCCGTCGCCGTTCTCGCCGTGATCACGCTGGTCGTCACCCACGGGGACGCGCCCCATGTGTGGCACGGGCTCACGCACGGCGTGGGGCTCGTCTTCGTCGTCCTGGCGGCCGTGTGCACGCTCGCCACCGCATGGCTGCTGACGCGTGCCTCCGGAGCCTGGTCCCGGGCCGCGGCGGTCGGCGTGGTCGCGTCGGCCGTCATCGCCTGGGGCATGGCGCAGCGCCCCTATCTCGTCCCGACCTCGCTGACCGTCGCCCAGGGCGCCGGCGCGCCCACCACGCTGCGCTGGCTGGCGTTCGTCACGTTCGGCGCCGTCGTGCTCATCGTCCCCGCGGTCGTCCTGCTCTACTGGCTGGACACCCGGGGCGAGCTGGAGGGCCTCACCGACGCGGACCTGCGGCGTACGGGCGCCGGCGACGACGGCTGATCCCCCCGGGGGCGGACGCGGGTCCGTCCCGCTGCACCGGGGTGCGTTCGGCCGTAACGCGTCGGTCCGGCCGTAACGGGTCCGTCCGGCCGTAGCGGGTCGGTCCGGCCGTAGCGGGTCGGTCCGGCCGTAGCGGGTCGGTCCGGCCGTAGCGGGTGCGGCTAGCGCCGGTCGAGGGCCGCGTTCAGGGTGATGGCCGTGTCGATGAGGGCGAGATGGGTGAACGCCTGCGGGAAATTGCCCAGTTGGCGGCCCGTCAGGTCGATCTCCTCGGAGTACAGGCCCAGATGGTTGGCGTAACCCAGCATCTTCTCGAACACCAGCCGGGCCTTGTCGGTACGCCCCGCGCGCGCCAGGGCGTCGACGTAGATGAACGTGCACAGCGAGAAGGTGCCCTCCGAGCCGCGCAGGCCGTCGGGCGAGGCCTCGGGGTTGTACCGGTAGACCAGGCTGTCGCTGACCAGTTCCTCCTCCATCGCGTCGAGGGTGGAGTCCCACATGGGGTCGCTGGGCGTGACGAAACCGACGGTCGCCATGCGCAGCAGCGAGGAGTCGAGGACGTCGCTGCCGTAGCGCTGGACGAAGGCCCGGCGCCCCTCGTTCCACCCCTTGGCCATGATCTGTTCGTACAGCTCGTCCCGCGCGGCGCTCCAGCGCGAGGTCGCGGCCGGTCTGCCGCTCGACTCGGCGAGCCGCAGGGCGCGGTCGAACGCGACCCACGACATCACACGGCCGTACGTGAAGTCCTCGCGGCCGCCGCGCGTCTCCCACAGGCCCTCCTCCGGCTGGTCCCAGTGGTCGGCCAGCCAGTCCAGGTCGGTCTGCAGCGCGGTCCATCCCCGGTGCCCCAGCTGGAGGCCGTGCCGGTGCGCGAAGTAGATGCTGTCCAGCGCCTCGCCGTAGATGTCCAGTTGGAGCTGGGTGGCGGCGCCGTTGCCGATCCGTACCGGGGCGGAACGCGCATAGCCCTCCCAGTGGCCGAGGATCTCCTCCTCCAGGTCGGAGGAACCGTCGACCGTGTACATGATGTTGATGGGGCCGGAGTCCCCGCCGCGGTCCGGCCGCTCCGTGACCCGTTCGCCGAGCCATCGGATGAACGCCTGCGCCTCGTCGGTGAACCCCAGCCCCAGCAGGGCGTACACGGAGAAGGAGGCGTCGCGGATCCAGGTGAACCGGTAGTCCCAGTTGCGCTCGCCGCCCAGTTGCTCCGGGAGCCCCGCCGTCGGGGCCGCCACCAGGGCGCCGCTGGGGGCGTAGGTCATGAGCTTCAGCGTCACCGCCGAGCGCTCCACCGCCTCGCGCCAGCGTCCGGAGTACCGCGACTGGCCCAGCCAGGAGCGCCAGAACGCGACGGTCTCCTCGAAGAGCCGGTGGTACTCGGCGAGACGGATCTCCCCGGGCGGCCCGTCGGCGGCCCATTCCAGGACCATTCCGCGCTCCTCGCCCGCCTGCAGGGTCAAGGTGGCCTGCAGGTCGCCCTGCTGGTCCGCGACGGTGTCCATCAGCCGCTCGTCCTCCGGCTCGCGGACGGGGTGCATGGTCAGCGTCGTGCCGTCGTCCGCGGCGAACACCGCGCCGTGTTCCGTGAGGTGCAGCTCGTGGGCCGTGCGCCCGTAGTCGAACCGGGGAGCGACACTGCCCTCGAACGTCATCGCGCCGCGCACGCAGCGGACCATGCGGACCAGGCGGTGGCGGGGCGTCGCCGTCGTCCCGGTCACGGGCATGAAGTCGACCACCTCCCCGGCGCCCGCCTCGGTCATGAACCGGGTCACCAGGATCGCCGTGTCGGGAAAGTACAGCTGCCTGGTCGCGTACGTCTCCTCGCGCGGCCTGACCGTGCAGTGTCCGCCCTTGTCCTTGTCCAGAAGCGCACCGAACACACTCGGTGAGTCGAACCGCGGGCAGCAGAACCAGTCGACGGTCCCATCGGTGGTCACCAGCGCCGCGGTCTGCAGATCGCCCAGCAGACCGTGGTTCTCGATCAACGGGTAGCCGTCCATCGGGGCGCCCCTTCCGGAGAGTGATTCACCCGAATGCACCCCCTCCGATCAGCGTAAGCCGGGGGTCCGGCCCCGTCCCGTCGGGCCCGGCGGGCGTCTCCGTGCTCTCTGGCGGATAGTGGTGGCGGGAGGACGTCCCCGCCGGTTCCCCGTCCCGGCACTGGAGGCTCGATGCGTGCTTCACGGCCGCTGGCCACACTCACCGGTATCGCGTTGCTCGGCATCGCGCTCACCTCCTGCCAGGACCAGGCGTCCGGCCAGATCGTGGCGCGCAACGGTCTCAGACCCGTGGAGACCATCTCGAACCCGTCGGTCCACGGGTGCCACCCCTTCCGCGAGGGCGTCACCCGTGTCACCAACTACACCCAGAGCAGCATCCTCCTGTACACCACACCCGACTGCACCGAGCCGCCCGGCGGGCAGCGCATCTACCTGAGCATGCAGGCGTCGGACGACGTGGTGAGGTCATCGGGCCCGTGGCGCAGTTTCGCCATCGCTCCCGAGTGACTCCGCGCGGTCACTTCTTCACGTACAACACCTGGTAGAGCAGCGGGATGTCCGTTCCCCCGCGGTATTCGGGATGGCACAGGAAGTCGGTCCAGCGGCCCCCCGCGACACCCTTCTCGCCCTGGGTGGCACAGCCTTCCGCGGTGGTGAGCCAGGCGGCCTGGTAGACGTAGCCGTCCGGCGGACTCCAGGCCGCGGCGCGGCCCTCGCCGGCCCGGGCCGCCGCGGGGCTGTCCGCGGCGGCCGCCACGGAGCCGAGGGAGGTGAGGGCGGCACCGGCCATGAGCGCCGTGACGCAGACCTGGGAGAACCGGGGCATGCTCGTTCCTCTCGTGACGAAATGATGGCGCACGTCGACGGGGAAGGGCTACTGCGGAGCCGACGGGAAAGGGCTACTGCAGGGTCGACGGGAAAGGGCCGGGAAAGGGCTACTGCAGGGTCGACGGGAAAGGGCTACTGCAGGCCTGCGTCGTGGGCTTGCGCCGATTCGGTCTCGGCCTGGCTCAGGGCCATGCCCTCCACTCTGGTCACCACGCCCCAGTGGCGCTCGACCGGGCACCGCGCGTAGCGCCGGCTGGGCGTGAGCCGGATCGACCTGAGGCCGATCAGCGGGAGCCAGGTTGCCGTGAACAGGTGTCCTGCGGAGCAGCGCACGATCGTCTTGCCGGCCATCGGCCATTTCTCCTTGCGGTGGGAGCTGGATACCGGCGTCTCAGGAGTCGAGCGCCGTTTCGGGGCTGAAACAGACGGTGACGACGGTCACGGACGCGACGGCGATCAGGAACGTACTGCCCCCCGCGGCCAGCAGCAGCCGGGTGGCGCCCAGGCGCGACAGCCCGTAGGTCAGGGCGAACAGGGAGCCGATCGCCGGCAGCATGGCGATCACGTTGCCCAGGTTGCCGCCGGACAGGCCCGCCGCGCCGCCGATCTGGGTCAGGCGCGGGAACAGCAGGCTGACCAGGAGCGCGAGGCTGCCGCTGGTCAGGGCGATGAGCAGGGGGAAGACCAGCGACAGTGCCGTGTATCCCGCGTCCAGGTGGAGCCGCGTCGTCGTCGTGGCCACGAGCAGGCCCGTCGCCAGGGCCACGATCAGCATGTAGGCGGCCCAGAACCCGGTCGCCGCGGCGGCCATGTAGCCGAGGACGGCGGTGGCGATGCGCCGGGGGGTGTAGGGGGCGCTGAGGAGTTCCTCGAAGCCGCCCCGGGTCACCTCCGCGCCCACCAGGCCCTGCACGGCGCGGGTCACGGACACCGAGTTGAAGAACGCGGCCAGGCCCGGCCCCAGCGTCAGCAGGATGCCCGCCGTGACGGCGTGGCCGCCGCTGGTGTAGCGGGCGGCGACGTCGAGGAACGAGCCGGCGCCGTTGACCGCCTGGCTGCCGCGCAGGGACGTGAGCACCATGATGGCCAGCACCGCGGCGAAGGGCAGCACCGGGCCGAGCAGATGACGTTTTCCCTCGTGGAGCAGGCGCCAGATGAGCGCGTGGGTGAGCGCGAACGGGCGGGGGGTCCCGGCGGGTGCCGTCACTGCTGGTCCCAGGTCTGGTAGGTGGGCTGGTGGGCCTGGCCGTCGAGGTGGAGGAAGATGTCCTCCAGGGCGTTGCCGGCGTGCGCGGCCTCCCTGAGCCCCACGCCCCGGCGGACGAGTTCCTCGATGACCGTCTCGGCCGCGTCGTCGTCGGCGACCTCGACCAGGACCGAGCCGTCACGGTCCGCGACGGGCTGGTGCCCGAGGCTCCGGAGCGCCTCGGTGGGATCCAGACGGGCGCGGATGCGCAGGCGCAGGCCGAGGCCCACCATCTCCTCGCGCAGCGCGGCCGGTGTTCCGCGCCCGGCGATGCGGCCGCCGCTGAGCACCGTGACGTCGTCGGCGAGTGCCTGGGCCTCGCTCATGTTGTGCGTGGAGGCGATGACCGTGTGACCGTCCGCGGCGAGCGCCCGCAGCCGTTCCCTGAGGTCGGCGGTCGCCGTCGGGTCCATGCCCGTGGTGGGTTCGTCCAGCAGGAGGACGGGCGGTTCGGGGAGCAGCGCCTTGGCCAGCGCGACGCGTTGGGTCTGACCGCGGCTGAGGGTCCCGGCGCTCCGGCCGACGAGGTCGTGCAGGTGCAGCGCGGACACGACGTCGGCGATGCGCTGCTCGCGGGAGGCGGCCGGCAGGTCTAGGACGCGGGCCCAGTAGCCGAGGTTGTCGCCGACCGACAGTTGCGGTGAGAGCCCGGCCCGGTGCGCGGTCACCGAGATCAGCCGTTTGGCGCCGGGGTCGCGGTGCGGATCGCGGCCGGCGATGCGCACCCGCCCGGACGTCGGCCTGAGCACAGCGGCCAGCACCCGGAACAGCGTGGTCTTGCCCGCTCCGTTGGGGCCGAGCAGGACGTGCACTCCGGGCCCGAAATCCAGGCTCACGTCCGTCAGGACGGGCCGTCCCCGGTATCCGGCACACACGTCCTCGGCGGACAGCACCATCATCGCTCCCCACACGTGGTGAAGTGGTCGATGGTCAGCATCGTATGACCGGTGTTCGCGGCGCCAAGGTCGTGATGTCGAACGCTACGGAATCCGGCCACTTCGGCGGCCCAGGCGAACACCTGTGGTTCCACCGGGTATTGGTGGGAGTAGCCGTGGGTGGCGTCGAGGTCGCTCGCCAGGGTGGTGCCGTTGAGGGCCGCCGCGCGGGTCACGTCCAGGGCGTGGGCCTCGATGACGACCAGACCGTGGCGGTGGGCCAGGCGGCGCCAGGCGTGGAAGTGCGCGGCCAGGTCGCGGGCCATGTCGTCCGGGGTGATCGCCCGGCCGTCGGGAGTGGCGAAGAAGCGGAGCATGCGGGGCGGCCGCGCGGTGCCGGACGGGCAGGGGGACGGCCGGGTACGGAAGTTGCGGTCGTGGATGACGGATTTGCTGACGTGCAGGGCGTCGGTGGCGTCCAGTCCGTGCTCCGCCAGTGAGCGTGCCGTCCCGTCGGGGTCGGTGATGTCGCCGTCGACGACGAGGTGGGGGATGCCGGCGCGGGCGAGCCGTTCGGCGGTGATGCGCCTGGCCACGGGACTCGGCTCGACACCGACCATGAGCAGGGGACGCTCGTTCAGGCGGCTGCCGCGGACCGTGCGGTCGTGTATCGCGGTGTGGAGGGTGTGCAGCAGGCTCCCGTCCCCGCAGCCGGAGTCGACCACGAGGGCCGGCTGCCGGTCGAGGTCCGGCCCGTCGAAGAGGGGCAGGCACACGTCCAGGAAGGGCTCCCGGCAGGTGGCGGTGAACACGTCCCCGCTGAAGACGATGTCCAGTTCCCGGTCCAGGTGGGCGTCCTCGTCGGGTACGGCGTCCGTGACCGCCGGGTCCCCGAAGAGCAGCCGGTCCACGTCTCCGAGGGCGGGGAGGTAGCTGACGGGATGCCAGTACTGGCGTGCGCAGGCGGCGGCGGCCGTGCCCAGCGGGGTGAGCCGGGCCGCCGTGTCGTCCAGGGTGGCCCATCCCTGGTGCGCGAGGATCTCGCAGGCGGTCCGCAGCGCCCGGGGGTCGGCTCCCTCGTGCCCGGTGAACGGAATGGTCTCCGAGTCCGGGTCCAGCAGGCCGTGCTTGGCCAGATGGGCCATCAGGGGCGCGGTGAGGTGGCCGTCCAGGTGGGCCAGTACCTGCAGTCTCGGTGCGACCGGGCGGAAACCGCCGGGCACGTGCCACTCGGCCCGCATGAGGTCGCGGGCCGCGGCCAGTTCCCGCTCGCCCTCCCGGTCCCGGTCCGCGAACAGCACCCTGCCGAGCCGCTGGGCCAGGGGCAGGAACGCGGTCGCCGACGGGTAGGAGGCGGCGAGCGCGCTCATGACCGTACGGCCGTGACGGGTGGGCAGATAGCTCAGGGTGCGCACGGGCCCCTGGTCCGCGTGGGGGACGAGCCATCCCTGGTTGGCCAGCAGGCCGAGAGCGACGTGCAGATATCCGGGGTTGGCCGCCACGCCCTCGGCGAGAACGTGCACGTCCACGGGTTCGTCGGCCAGCAGCCGGGCGAGGACACCGCGCCGGTGCAGCGCGGCCACGGTGGTGCCGACCGACAGCCCGTCGATGTGCCGGCACACCTGCTCCCACGCCATGCCCCGCAGCTGTCCGGGGGCCGGTGGCCGTATGGAGGCCGGTGGCCGTACGGAGGTCATCGGGCGTCCTCCTCGGTCAGGAAGGGGGTGACCTCGCGGGCGAGCGTGTCGACTTCGTAGAGGAACCCGCCGTGTCCCAGCGGACTGTCCAGGACGGCGTGGCGCGAGGGCGTGCCCTGGTCCGCCAGGACCTGGTGCATCACGTCCGTCTCCTGCGGCGGATAGCGCCAGTCGGAGCGGTAGCTGACGAACAGGGTACGGGCGGTCACGGGCTTCAGGGCCGTCTCCAGGCTGCCGTAGCGGCCGTGGAGGTCGAAGTACTCCTCGGCCCGCATCAGATGGAGCAGGGCGTTGGCGTCGATCGCGGGGCGCGGCTGGTTCCCGATGGCGTCGAGGAACGCCTCGATCGCGAATTCCGGGCGCAGGGTGTACCGCGGCGGCTGCCCCGTCACGGTCCGGCGCGCGAATCGCCGGCCCATGGCGTCACGGCTCATCCACAGCGGCACGGCGGCCACGAGGGCACTGGCCAGACCACGGACCGGGCCGGGCCCCGGGTAGTAGTCACCGCCGTTGAAGTGCGGATCGCTGCGGATGAGATGGCGCATCACGGAGAAGATCGCGATGGTGTGCGCCGAGGTGTCGGGGCCGGTCCCGATGACGACGGCGTTGCGGACCGCACCGGGGTGGGAGACGGCCCACTGCAGTGCCTGCTGGCCGCCGAAGCAGCCGCCGATCACCGCGTGCAGCCGGGTGATCCCCAGCCGTTCCACGAGCCTGCGCTGGGCGTCGACCGCGTCCTCGACGGTGACCACGGGGAAGGCGGATCCGTACGGACGGCCGGTGGCCGGGTCCGTACTGGCCGGCCCCGTGGACTCCCCCGCGCAGAGCACGTCCGAGGAGATGACGAAGTACCGGTCGGTGTCGAGCATGCGGCCCGGGCCGATCGCCGTGTCCCACCAGCCGGGGCGGGAGTCCCCGGCCGTGCGGCGCCCCGCCGCGTGGGCGCCCTTGGTGAGCGAGTGGCAGACCAGGACGGCGTTCGTGCCGTCCTGGTCCAGTTGCCCGTACGTCTCGTACGAGAGCTCGAAGCCGGGCAGCACCCGCCCGCTGCTCAGCTCCAGCGGGGTGTCGAAGCGGGCCCTTCTGACCTGCACGAGGGACCCACCCCCGCCCGGGCCGCCCGCGGCACCACCCCCGCCCGGGCCGCCTGCGGCACCACCCCCGCCCGGGCCGCCCGCGGCTCCGGCCCCGGCCGTGCCGTGTGCGGTCCCGGCCCCGGCCGTGCCGTGTGCGTCCGTCATGAGGCGGCGGTGGCCGGCATCCCCAGCGCCACCGGAGCGGCCTCGGGAGCGGGCGGCTCGGGCTCCTCGTCGAGCAGGCCCTCGTCGAAGAGCGAGTTGAGCCAGGCGAAGGTCTGGGGGAGGGGAACGCCGGCCCGCCGCTGACGGCGCACCGCGAGCTCCTCCACGCTGGCCACGCCCTGGGTCAGGCAGTCGGCGAGGTCGTCCAGGTCCTTGTGGGCGAGGCTGAGGCGCTGTCCGCGTGAGAGGGCCCGGAGCTCGCCGTCGGCGACGGTCACCTTCACGTCCGGGCGCAGCCGCACGGGGTCCTGCAGCCGCAGCCGGGTCCGCATGTTCTTCGCGATCATGGTTTCGAGGAGTTCGCCCAGCTCCGCGCCGGTGTCGAAGGTCCCCTTGTCCAGGACCCAGTAGCCGAGGGGCCAGCGGTCGGACGCGTCGCACGGCGTGATCAGCCGGACGCTGCGGTCGACCATGTTGAAGAGGAAGCCCGAGACACACGCGATCGTCGAGCTGGAGTCCTCGGGCACCAGCTCGTCACTGCGCTTGTGGGCGAACTTCCGGGCCCGGCCGGCGTTGGACTTCCGGAACGACTTGGCCGCTCCCTTGTTCTGCGGGATGCACTCGACGTGCAGCAGCTCCTCGGCGGTGAACGCCTCCTCGAGCCGGTGCAGGGCGCCGACCGCGATGATCGAGAAGCGGTCCACCTTGGACCCGCGTGCCCGCGCCAGCTCCAGCAGCCGCCGGGTGCGCTCCACGTCCTTGTGGCCGATCGCCGTGGTGGTCTGCGGGCACTGGCCCAGGACGTCGTGGAAGGCCGTGAGGAAGCGCTCGTAGTCCGGATTGTCCAGCGGGTCGGTCGCCCAGTACAGGAACGCGTCGCGCATGGGTGCGCCGATGGTCGTGTCCATCACCCGGAGGGTGTCGTGCCAGAGCGAGGCGTTCTCGGCGTTGTACGGCCAGGTGTGGTCGAACTTCGGCGCGGCGACGCCGCAGAACCAGCAGCCGACGGTGCAGCCCTTGGACAGCTCGAACGCGGCGGGAGCGTGCACGATGGCCTGCGAGCGGGACGCGCCCAGCTCGCCGGCGCAGCGCTTCATCTGACGTGCCCGCCAGGCTGCCATGCGCCGGTCCGTGGTCGTCTGGCCATGGGCGCGCAGCTGCGCGCGGTGGTCGAGTTTCTCCTGGAGGAAGGCGCGGTAACGCCGTGCCGAGAGCGGAATCTCCCGCTCGTCACCGTCCGGCTCCAGCCCGTCCCCGAGAAAGGGCAGCACCTGGGCCGGGATCAGCGGCGAACCGATGTCCTGCAGTGCTTTCTCGGCGTCTTCCGAGAAGCTCTCGCGGAATGTCTTGTCGACAAGCCATCTCTCCAGTGTGCGCTTCGTCCACGCGACCTCACGGACGTAGTCGTCCGGAGCGTCGGACGTGTTGTCGAGCAGTGCATGGAATTCGCTGTCACGCATGGCTGCGGGCATTGTTCCTCACTCTCATCGCGGAAATGGGCGAAAAAGGGCGGGCGGAAGGGAACGCGCGAATTCCGGGGGCCGGCGCGCGCACCGGCCCCCGGCTTGCCGTCACGGTTCAAGGGCAGCCGTGACGGGACTTCGCCCGTGCGTCCCGATCAGGTCACGACGACGACGGCGACCGCCGCCGCCTCCGCCACCGCGGCCACGTTGGTGATGGACCACACCCAGCCGTTCTCCACGGCGGCCGCGCGGCTCAGGACCAGCTCCGGCGTCCCCTCCAGCTCAAGGCCGGTGGGCGCCTCGGGCAGCACGACGTACCACTTGGTGCCGCTGCTCTGCACCAGCCGCAGCTCCCGGCCGGCGTCGAGCGGAAGGGCCTGCTCGACCAGGGCCAGGGACGTGGTGCTGTCCGCCGCGTCCGGCGGCAGGCTGACGTACTTCGCCGTCGGCGTGTCCTGGACGATCTCCAGGTCGACGCCCTCCGGGCACTCGAAGCCCTCCTCCGCGAGAACGGCCTTCGGTCTCGCGACGAGGTCACGCCGGTATTCCGAGTCCTTCCATGCGCGGGCGACCGCCATGGCCACGACGGCGCCGGCGCGTTCACGCACGGCGAGGTGCTCCGCTGCGAATGTCACGCTTGATTCACACCCTTTCATGTGCAGGTGGCCGCTGTTCCGATTTCCCGGATCGAGGTGATCCGCTTTCGGAATGGGGCCGGGGAAGTGGACTTCTGAACAGTAGGCAGCGGTCATTTAATCCCTCAAGGGAGTTCATGAACAGAAATATGGAATCCCTGATTCCTTTCCGGACGCGCGGTAATTCGACGCCGACGGAGAAGTCGCGCGTGCCGGAACGCCGAAAAGGCACGCGGAAGGGCCGGCGGTGCTGTGCAGGCCGGCGGGGTGCGGCGCATCTGGAGGGCCAGTGGTGTTGCGCGGGCTGGCGGGGTGCGGGGCGTCCCGAAGGGCCGGCCGTGTTGCGCGGGCCGTCCGGGTGCCGGGAGGGTCAGAGACCCTGTTCGAGGCTCCTGGCGACCTGGAGCCAGGCATCCGCGTAGCCGCGGGCCACGTCGGCCATGAGGGTGGCCCGGTGCCGGGGCACGCCGCGCACCAGTTCCTGCCACTCGGCGGGTTTGGCGGGGTGCACGCTCAGCAGCCGCAGGAGGCTGCGCCCCGGCGCGGACAGACGTACGGACGGGTCCTTGCGCAGGCTGTCCAGTACGGCCTGGACATCGGGTGCCGGTACCGGCGGGCCCGGGCGGTGTTCCCGCTCGTCCTCCGCGTATGCGCGCGGCTCCGCCTCCCGGCGGCCGTCGGGGCCCGGCGGTGCGCCCTGCTGGAGTCTCGGCGGCAGCACGTCCCGGCCCTGGAGCATGCGGTGGCGCACATCGCTCGCGGTCGCCAGCGAGATGCCCGCCTGCTGTGCGATCCGCCGCAACGGGGCTTCGGGCTCCTGCGTCAGCAACTCGGCCGCCCGCAGCCGCCGTTCGGCCGGATTCACCGGGCGTTCCCGCCCGTCCATCCCCACCCTTTTCAACCGTGCATCGTCCGCGGTCGAACGTCTGCGCAGGGCGGCGACGGTCTTCGGTGCCATATAGGTCACGGCGGCGATGCGCCGGTCGGACCAGTGCGGATGCGAGGTGATGATGCGCTCCG
Organism: Streptomyces sp. NPDC107581; assembly: GCF_055657175.1. Classification (NCBI taxonomy): domain Bacteria; kingdom Bacillati; phylum Actinomycetota; class Actinomycetes; order Kitasatosporales; family Streptomycetaceae; genus Streptomyces; species Streptomyces sp. NPDC107581. The sequence goes on along the minus strand of NZ_JBVKBH010000007.1, from coordinate 466,293 downwards.
CGGCGGCCGCGCGTTCGGCGAAGGAGAGCGGTTTGCCGTGCGCCGAATTGAGCTGCACGGCGAGGACGAACGCCTCGTCCTCGCCGCCCTCGAAGTAGCGGGCCTCGACCTCGGCCTCACCCCGCAGCACGGCGGCATGGATCCGGTGGACCCCGTCGAGGACATGCATGGTCGCCCGGTGCACGACGATGGGCGGTAAGGGCACGTCCAGTTCGGCAAGGGCCCGGACGTGATCGGCGTCGGCTCCCGAGGTGCGCGGCGAGCTCACCCCCGCCAGGCGGTGGACGGGCACCCGGTGCACTTCCTGCGCGAGGCTCCTCCCGTGGACGTCCGCCCGCGGTCCGGCCGCGGAGCGGGGCTCTCGCGCCGGTCGGGGCAGTTGCGTTCCCCGCTGGTCCATCGCCATGACGCACCTCCCCGCACGTGGAGCCATCACCCATCCAGCCGTGGACTCATGAGGAAGATCCAACTGGCGGTACTTTCACCACAGTTGAGATCGTCAAGTCTGGACGCTAGCGCACGGGTTGGCTCATTTCAACTGACATCACTCGGCTAGACTCCGTAGAAGCACACATGAGTTGAAGCGGTGTCGGGGGCACCACGCAGCATGGAGGCGTGATGACGCATGCGACCGACGGCAGCCTCGCCGACAAGCTCAACCATCTCTTCGCCACCCTCCGGTCCGAAGCGGACCGCGAGTACAGCAACGAACATGTCGCCGCCGCCATCAGGCAGCGGGGCGTCACCATCTCGCAGAGCTACATCTGGCAGTTGCGCAAGGGCACCAAGACGAACCCGACCCTGAAGCATCTGGAGGCGCTGGCCGACTTCTTCGGCGTCTCCACCGCCTACTTCCTCGACGGCGAGGCCGGTGACCGCATCACGGAGCAGCTGCAACGGCTGGCGGAAACCCGGGAACAGCTGGCGGACGACCCCGCCGGCAGCGATGTGCGGCTCATGGCGATGCGGGCCGGCGAGCTGTCGGCCGAGCGCCGCAAACAGGTCATGGACCTCCTCGACGTGGTCTACCGCCTGGAGCAGGCCGAGCGCCGGAGCCCACCCGGCCGGTGACCCGATTCCCTCTCGCCGCCGTCGCTGATGTCTTGTTGCCTGTGTGACAGCCGATCACGACCAGGAACGCCAGGGGGATACCTTGCACGAACGGAAGTTACGCCGGCGCTGCAGGAAGATGCTGCAGCAACTGGAGATACGGCCGCCGTTGAGAGTCGACGTCCTGTGCGGACTGCTCGGGGAGCAGCGCGGGCGCCCCATCCGGCTGATGCCGTATCCCCTGCCCGTCCCCGGACCGTTCGGCCTGTGGATCGCGTCCGGCTCGAGCGACTACATCTTCTACCAGCGCGAAACCAGCAAGGTCCACCAGGACCACATCATCCTGCACGAACTCGGTCACATCATGGCGGACCACCAAGGTGCAGGACCGGACGACGAGTTCCTCAGAGAGCAGCTCCCCGACATCTCGACCGACGTCATCAAGAAGGCCCTCCGGCGCTCTTCCTACGAGGAGGAGCACGAACGCGAGGCCGAACTGGTCGCCACCATCATCCTCGAATGGGCCTCCGTACTGGACTGTGTCGACCCGCCGCCGTCCGTGGACCCGTCCGTCGACCGGGTCCGGGCGGCACTGGGCGATCGGCAGGGCTGGCAATGATCACAGTGACGCTGTCCGTCGGAGCCGTGTTCGTGCTGATCCTGGGGTGGAAGCTCCGTCAGCTCGTCAGGGCGCCGCACGACGCTCCCCTGCGTGCCGTCACCCTGTGTCTGGCGAGTGCGGCCGCCTCCTTCGGCAGCGCCCTTCCGCCGACGACCGCCGTGATCCGCTCCGTCGGCGGGGCCGGGGCTCCGCGCCTGGTGCAGAACGTCTTCGCGTTCTGCATGGTCTTCTGGCTGATGTGCTTCTACCTGTACTCCGCGACGGATTCCGGGCGGGGCCGGGTGCGTGCTCGCCGGGAGGCCATTCCCCTGGGGCTCACCGTCCTGGGCACCGCGCTGGCGACCGTCGCCGCCGCCGGACACGACACCGGCGATGACTACGACGGCGTCGACCTGCGGGTCTCCGGCCTCGCGGTCTTCTATCTCCTCGCCGATCTGTATCTGGTGTACGCCCTCACCATGGCGCTGTGCTGGACCCTGCGGTACCTGCGGGCGTCCCGGCGCCCCCTGGCCGGCGGCCTGCGGCTGATCGCGCTCGCTCTCGGGACCATCGCCGCCGCCAGCGCGATCCGGGCGGCGCTGACCGTGGCGCGCTGGAACGGCACGGCGGTCGCCCCGGGCGTCACCAGGATCTCCACCCACCTCATCGCCGTGGCGATCGTCCTCTTCCTCGTCGGAATCGCCTACCCGGCCGTCCACGCCCGCCTGTCGGTCATGCGTCTTCGCCGGCACCGGCGCAGGATGTTCCACCGCCTGCAGCCGCTGTGGAGTCTGCTGCACGAGGCCTATCCGCAGGACGCCCTGCAGCAGGACCGCATCATCGCGCGAGGGCTCCTGGGCCGGTCCCGCGCGGTGGACCGCCACTACTACCGCCGGGCCATCGAGTGCCGGGACGGGCTGGTCCGCATCAGCCCGTACCTCCGGCGGGCGGACGTGCCGGGCCCGGTCCTCACCGAGTCGTCCGCCGACGTCCTCGCCGACCGGCTGTGCGCCGCCCTGCAAGCCCAGGCGCAAGGCCGCGAAGCTCCGTACGGAGCGGTCGCCGTCGCCCTGCCCCAGGCGCAGGGTTTGGACGCGGACGTACGGCAACTCGTCCTGCTCTCGGACGCGCTGGACCGTCGCGCCACGCCCAGCACCGGCTGAGCACCAGGCGAGCATCACGCACCACGCGAGCACCAGGCAAGCACCGCGCAAGAACAAGGCACCAGGAGCACAGGGAACACCATGGGAGTCGGCGTGACTGACCTTCTGATCACCGCGGGACACATGCTGCTCGGCCCCGCCGGCGAGCATGTGCGGGACGCGGCGGTCCTCGTCACCGGACAGCGGATCGCCGCCGTCGGCCCGCGCGCGGATGTCGAGAAGCAGGCCGGAGGAGGACACCGGACCTTGTCCTTCCCGGACGCCACGGTCCTTCCCGGTCTCATCGACTGCCACGTCCACCTCGGTTTCGACGCCGGCACCGATCCCGTGGCCGCCCTGCGGGCGAGCGACGACGAGGCACTGCTGCACGCCATGGCGGACCGCGCCCGCGAGCTTCTGAACTCCGGAGTCACCACCGTCCGCGATCTCGGCGACCGCGGCGGTCTCACCCTGCGTCTGCGCGACGAGACCGCAGCGGGCACGCGGACCGGACCGCGCATCGTCGCGGCCGGTACCCCGCTGACCTCACCCGGGGGCCACTGCTGGTTTCTCGGCGGGGAGGTCCGCGGTCCCGAGGAGATCCGGGAAGCCGTGCGGCGCGGGGCGCGGCGGGGCGCGGACGTGATCAAGGTGATGGCGACCGGCGGCGGCCTGACCCGCGGCGGCCCCGCCATCTGGGAACCGCAGTTCACCACGGAGGAACTCGCCGCGGCCGTCGAGGAGGCCCGTCGGGCCGGTCTGCCGGTGGCGGCCCACGCCCACGGCACGGCGGGCATCGCCGCCGCGGTCACCGCGGGGGTCGACACCATCGAGCACTGCACCTGGGCGGCACAGGACGGAGCGGTCGCGTTCCGCGAGGATCTCGTCGCGGAGATCGTCGCCAGGGGAATCCGCGTGTGCATGGCCACCCACCCCAACTGGCGGTCCTTCGCGGAACGGATCAGCCCCGAACGCGCCCGTGAGATCTTCGCGCCGGCGCGGCTGATGGCCGAACGGGGCGTGCGCCTGATCGCCGGTACCGACGCCGGAGTACCGCGCTCCCGCTTCGACGGCCTCGCCTCCAGTCTGGAGTTCCTGGAGCACATCGGTCTGTCCCGGACAGAGGTGATCGCGGCCGCCACGGCCGAGGCCGCCCACGCCCTCGGCCTCGGCCACGACACCGGGCGGCTGGCCCCCGGCCACCGCGCCGATGTCCTGGTGGTCGGGGGCAACCCCCTGGAGGACCTCCGGGCCCTGCACGACATACGGCTCGTCGTGGCGGCCGGCCGCGTCCGCCGCTCCGCGCAGACACCGCGCACGGACGCCGACGCCAGGCCCTGAACGGGCCGCCGCTCCGGGCCGGCGTCCACGCCTCCCCTGCCCCGCCAGGTCCTGAACGGGCCGCCGCTCCGGGCCGGCGTCCACGCCTCCCCTGCCCCGCCAGGTCCTGAACGGGCCGCTGCTCCGGGCCGGCGTCCACGCCTCCCCTGCCCCGCCAGGTCCTGAACGGGCCGCCGCTCCGGGCCGGCGTCCACGTCTCCCCTGCCCCGCCGGGCCCTGAACGGGCCGCCGCCCCGGGCCGGCGCCCACACCTCCCCGTCGTGCCCTGTGCTCACACCGGCCCGCCGTGCCCTGTGCGACGGCCTTAACCCCTGATGATCCGGCGCGGAGACACCCTCGTAATGAGCGGTTCGTACGGTCGCGAAGGGTGAGATCAGGCCGAGCACAGGAGAAGGGGGGCGCCCGTGGCCGCGCCGGGCTCGCGGAGCGAGGGCACGACGAAGGTGCGGACGGTCTGCTCGTACTGCGGAGTGGGCTGCGGCATGGTCCTCGACGTCGGCAGGGGACCGGACGGGCGGCGTACGGTCCTGAAGGCGAGCGGGGACAAGGAGCACCCGGCGAACTTCGGCCGGCTGTGCACCAAGGGCGCGACCACCGCCGACATGCTCGCCGCGCCGGGGCGGCTGACCACCGCCCTCGTCCGGCCGGACCGCGGCGAGGAACCGCAGCCCGCGCCCGTGGCGGCCGCCGTCGCCGAGACCGCCCGCCGGCTGCGCGCGATCATCGACGAGCACGGGCCGGACGCGGTCGCCCTCTACGTCTCCGGGCAGATGAGCCTGGAGGCGCAGTACCTGGCGAACAAGCTGGTCAAGGGATTCATCCAAACCAACCAGATCGAGTCGAACTCCCGGCTGTGCATGGCCAGCGCCGGCACCGGCTACAAGCTGTCGCTGGGCGCGGACGGCCCGCCCGGCTCCTACCAGGACTTCGACAAGGCCGACGTCTTCTTCGTCATCGGCTCCAACATGGCCGACTGCCATCCCATCCTCTTCCTGCGGATGATGGACCGGGTGAAGTCGGCGGGCGCCAGGCTGATCGTCGTCGACCCGCGGCGCACCGCCACCGCCGACAAGGCCGACCTGTTCCTGCAGATCAAGCCGGGCACGGACCTCGCCCTGCTCAACGGGCTGCTGCACCTGCTGCACGCCAACGGCCACACCGACCCCGAGTTCATCGCCGCGCACACCGAGGGCTGGGACGCGATGCCCGCCTTCCTCGCCGACCACCCGCCCGCCACCGTCGCCGGGATCACCGGCATCCCGGAGGACGACATCCGCGAGGCCGCCCGGCTGATCGGCGAGGCGGGGGAGTGGACGAGCTGCTGGACGATGGGCCTGAACCAGTCCACGCACGGCACCTGGAACACCAACGCCCTGGTCAATCTGCACCTCGCCACCGGCGCGATCTGCCGCCCCGGCAGCGGGCCCTTCTCCCTCACCGGCCAGCCCAACGCCATGGGCGGCCGGGAGATGGGCTACATGGGGCCGGGGCTGCCCGGCCAGCGCTCCGTCCTCGTCGACGCCGACAGGGCCTTCGTCGAGGAGCTGTGGGAGCTGGAGCCGGGCACCCTGCGGGCCGACGGCGTCGGCAGGGGCACGGTCGAGATGTTCCGGAGGATGGCCGACGGGGACATCAAGGCGTGCTGGATCATCTGCACCAACCCGGTCGCCTCCGTAGCGAACCGCAGAACGGTCATCGAGGGTCTGGAGGCCGCCGAGTTCGTCGTCACGCAGGACGTGTTCGCCGAGACGGAGACGAACGCGTACGCCGATGTCGTCCTGCCCGGCGCGCTGTGGACCGAGACCGAGGGCGTCCTGATCAACAGCGAGCGCAACCTCACCCTCGCCCGCCCGGCCGCCGATCCGCCCGGCGAGGCGACGGCGGACTGGCGGCTCATCGCCGCCGTGGCCCGCGCGATGGGCTACGAGGAGGGGTTCGCGTACGACAGCGCCGAGGAGGTCTTCGAGGAGATCAAGCGCGCCTGGAACCCGGCGACCGGCTGGGACCTGCGCGGTGTGAGCCACGAGCGGCTGCGGACCACCCCGGTGCAGTGGCCGGCGGCGACCGTGGACGGGTCCGACCGCAATCCGATCCGCTACCTCGGCGAGGACGGCTCGCCCACCTTCCCGACCGCGAGCGGCCGTGCGGTCTTCTACGCCCGCCCGCACATCCCCGCGGCGGAGATGCCCGACGACGACTACCCGTACGTGCTCAACACCGGCCGCCTCCAGCACCAGTGGCACACCCTGACGAAGACGGCCAGGGTGGCCAGGCTGAACAAGCTCAACCCCGGTCCCTTCGTGGAGGTGCACCCGCAGGACGCGGCCGAACTGGGCCTCGCCGAGGGGGATTCGGTGGAGGTCGCCTCTCGGCGCGGGCGGGCCGTCCTGCCCGCGGTCGTCACCGACCGGGTGCAGCCGGGATGCTGCTTCGCGCCGTTCCACTGGAACGACCTGTTCGGGGAGTACCTCAGCGTCAACGCGGTGACCAGCGACGCCGTGGACCCGCTGTCGTTCCAGCCCGAGTTCAAGGTGTGCGCGGTCTCGCTCACCAAGGTGGCCACACGGGTGACGGTGCAGGCTCCCGCGCCGGCGGGTGCGGAGCCGGCGGGTACGGCGTCGGCGGGTGTGGCGCCGGCGGGGGCGCAGGCCACGGCTCCGGCTCCGGCGGGCGCACAGGCCACGGCTCAGGCTTCCCCCGTGGGCGCTGCGCCCCCTGCACTGCCCGCGGTGCTCCGCACTCCGCCGCCCACGCCGCCCGCTCCCGCTCCGTTCGGGCTGGAACCCGGGCCGCCGCCGGTCCTGGCCGAACACGAACGCCGCTATCTGACCGGCTTCCTGGCCGGTATCCCGTCGGGCGCCCTGGGGGTACCGGTGCTGCCGTCGGACGCCCCGTTCAGCCCGGAGCACGCCCTGTGGGTGAACGGCGTCCTGGCCGGGATGTACTCCAGGGCCGGGGCGCCGCCGTCCACCGCGCACGGCGCCGACGGCTCCCCGCGGTCCTCCGCACCGTCCGCGCACGCTCCCCGCCGTCAGGTCGTGATCCTCTGGGCGTCCCAGACCGGGAACGCCGAGGAGTTCGCGACCGCCACGGCCGAGCGGCTCACCGCGGACGGCCACCCCGCCTCCCTCCTGCCCATGGAGGAGGCGGACCCCGCCGCGCTGCCCTCCGCCGCCGACCTGCTGCTGATCACGAGCACCTTCGGCGACGGCGACGCCCCGGACAACGGCACCGGGTTCTGGGACGCCCTGGCCGCGTCCGACGCCCCGCGTCTGCAGGGCAGGCGCTACGCCGTCCTGGCCTTCGGCGACTCCTCCTACGACGACTTCTGCGGCCACGGCCGCCGCCTCGACCGGCGGATGGAGGAGCTGGACGCGGTACGGCTGGCCCCGCGCACCGACTGCGAACCGGACTACGAGACCGAGGCCGGGGCCTGGCTGGACCGGATACTGACCGCGTTGCAGAGCCCCGAGCGGCCCGCCCCCGACCCGGCATCCGGCACGCCCCCCGGTACGGACCCTGACCCGGCGTCCGGCACGGGCTCCGACCCGGCATCCGACCCCGCACTCGACCCAGCACCCGATACGGCCCCGGACGCGGCCCTGTCCGCCCCCGCCGCCCCGGCCGCTCCCCGGCCGGGCCGCCCCGCTCCCGCCACCGCCCGCCTCACCGGCAACCGTCTGCTGAGCCTGCCCGGTGCGGGCAAGGAGGTCCGGCGCTTCACCCTCGACACCCGGGACAGCGACACCCCGCTGGTCTACGAGGCCGGGGACGCCCTGGCGGTGCACCCGGTCAACCGGCCGGGGCTGGTCATGGAGTGGCTGGCCGTCACCGGCCTGGACGCGGACGCGACCGTTCAGGTCAAGAGCGCGGGAGACCAGCTCTTCGCCGAGGCTCTGCTGCGCCACCTGGACATCACCCGCGTCACCCCCGCCCTGCTCCGCTTCGCCGCCGACCGGGCCCGCGACCCGCGCGAGCTGCGCAAGCTGCTGCGCCCGGACAACAAGGGCGAGCTGGCGCGGTGGTCCTGGGGCCGCCAGGCCGTCGACGTGGTCGCCGAGTTCGGCATCCGGGCCGGGGCGCAGGAGTGGGCCGATGTACTGGGTCGCCTGCAACCCCGCCTGTACTCCATATCCTCCAGCCCGTTGACCGACCCCCACCTGGTCTCGCTGACCGTCTCCGTCGTCCGCTACGAGGGGCTGGGCGGCCGTCCCCGCCACGGCGTGTGCTCGCCCTTCCTCGCCGACGCCGAGCCCGGGACGGCGGTGCCGGTCCGGGTCCAGCGGGCGCCGCACTTCCGCCCGCCCGCCGACCCTGCCGTACCGGCGGTGATGGTGGGCCCCGGCACCGGCATCGCACCCTTCATCGGCTTCCTGGAGGAACGCCGGGCCCGCGGCCACCGCGCCCCGAACTGGCTGTTCTTCGGCGAACAGCACCGGGCGACCGACTTCTACTACGAGGAGGAGCTGGCCGCGTTCCTCGCCGGGGGCACGCTCACCCGTCTGGACACCGCCTTCTCCCGGGACCAGCGCGCCAAGGTCTACGTCCAGGACCGGATGCGCGAACACGGTCCGCTGCTGTGGTCCTGGCTCCGCGACGGTGCCCATCTCTACGTCTGCGGCGACGCCGCCCGCATGGCCAAGGACGTCGACCGGGCCCTGCGGGAGATCGCCGCCGTGCACGGCGGGCTGGGCGAGGCCGAGGCGGCGGCCTACGTCAAACAGCTCGCCGCCGACAAGCGCTACGTACGCGACGTGTACTGACCCGGGGCCGGCCCGGAGCACCGGCCGCCGGACCGGATCCCCGGGCGGGCCGGCGTCACACGCTGCTCGGACGGCTCGGACGGCTCGGGCGGCTCGGGCGGCTCGGGCGGCTCAGACGGCCGCGAGCGAGACCTCCGTCGACTTGAACAGGACGGTGACGGCGGAACCCTTCGCGAGACCGAGGTCGGTGACCGCGTCCCGGGTGATCGCGGCGGTCAGTTCGGCGCCCTGGACCGAGACCCTGACCGAGGCCATGGCGGCGCCCGACGCGATGTCGCGCACGGTGCCGGACAGCCGGTTGCGGATGGACAGGCCCTCCACCGGGCCGGTGGCCAGCGCGACCTCCGTGGCCTTGACGAGGGTGCGCACCGTGGAGCCTTCGGCGAGGCCGAGGTCCTTGACGGCGTCCAGGGTGATGGCAGCGGTGACGTCCTGGCCGCCGTCGAGGCGGACCTTGACCGTTGCCATGGCCTCGCCCGCGGTGACGGCGGTGACCGTGCCGGCGATCTGGTTGCGGATGCTCAGGCTCATGGTGGGATGCCTCGCAGAGTGTGAGGGGTGTGTGGCTACGGGTTGCCGTGTGGCCACCGTAGTCCGGCGTGACGATCTCCGTTCCGGCCCCGTCGCAACCGCGAGGCAAAGGCCCGGTGATGCCTCGCAGACCCGGTCCGGCCGGTCCGGGCGGATGCTGTACGGCGGCACCATCGAACCCCAGCCGTCCCCTTTCCCCGCGGAGGCCGTGCATGCTGCTGCGCCAGCTGGAGTACCTCGTCGCGCTCGCCAGGGAACGCCATTTCGCCCGCGCGGCAGCCGCCTGTTACGTCTCGCAGCCCTCGCTGTCGGCCGCGATCCGCAGGCTCGAACACGAGCTGGACGTACCGGTCGTGCGGCGGGGCCGGCGGTACGAGGGCCTGACCCCCGAGGGCGAGGTGGTCCTGGCGTGGGCGCACCGCATGCTGGCCGAACAGGACGCGCTCCGCCAGGAACTGTCGGCGCTGCGCGGCGGCCTGACCGGCACGCTCCGGCTGGGTGTGGTGCCGACCGCGCTGCCCGTCGCCGCCCTGCTGACCACCCCTTTCTGCGACCGTCACCCGCGCGCCGGAGTGCGCGTGGAGTCGCTGTCGTCGGCGCAGATCCGGCACGGCCTGGCGGAGTTCGAGCTGGACGCGGCGATGACCTACCTGGACGACGGCACACTGCGCCACGTCCGCCGCTTCCCGCTCTACGAGGAGCGGTACGTCCTCCTCACCCCGGTCGGCGGTCCGCTCGGCGGCTCCGGCGCGGCCCGGTGGTCACAGGCCGCGGCCCTGCCCCTGTGCCTGCTGTCGTCGCGGATGCGCAACCGGCGGATCATCGACGAGTGCTTCGCGGCCGACGGAGCCACCGCCGCCCCCGCGATCGAGTCGGACAGCGTCGCCGGGCTCTACGCCCATCTGCCCGGCGGCCGCTGGTCCAGCGTGATCTCGCATGCGTGGCTGCACCTGTTCGGGGTGCCGGAGGGGATGCGCGTGGTGCCGCTGGAGGGCCCCGCACACGGCCCCCGGGTCGGCCTGGTCGTCGCCCGCAGCGAGCCCCAGTCCGTCCTGGCCGAGGCGCTGTTGACGGTGGCGCGGGAGGCGGGGCTGCGGGACGCGCTCGACGAACTGCTGCGGACGTACCTGCGGGACTGACGGGGACGTACCTGCGGGGGCTGGCAGGGAGGACGTACTTGCGGGGGCAGACAGGGAAGACGTGCCTGCGGGGCTGACAGGGATGACGTACCTGCGGGGCTGACCGGGAGGACGTATCTGCGGGGGCTGACCGTGAGGACGTGCCTGCGGGGGCTGGCAGGGACGACGTGTCTGCGGGGCTGATAGCCGCGGACTATGCCGGCATAGCAAGGATCGCTTTGACCGGCCCGGACGGCCCCGAGGATCGTGAACTGCACCTTCCCGCAACGCCAGTTGAGGAGCCGTGACATGGCCAAGGTGCTCTGCGTCCTGTACGACGACCCCACCGACGGATACCCGACCACGTACGCCCGCGACGACCTGCCCGCGATCGACCGCTACCCCGGCGGCCGGACCACTCCCACTCCCGAGGCGATCGACTTCACCCCCGGGCACCTGCTCGGCAGCGTCTCCGGCGGACTCGGCCTGCGCGGCTACCTGGAGAAGGCGGGTCACACCCTCGTCGTCACCTCCGACAAGGACGGCGACGGGTCGGTGTTCGACCGTGAGCTGGCCGACGCGGACGTCGTCGTCTCACAGCCGTTCTGGCCGGCGTACCTGACCGCGGAACGGATCGCCGCCGCGAAGAACCTGAAGCTGGCCGTCACCGCGGGGATCGGCTCCGACCACGTCGACCTGGACGCGGCGATCGCCCATGGGGTGACGGTCGCCGAGGTGACGTACTGCAACAGCATCAGCGTGGCCGAGCACGTGGTGATGACGACCCTGTCCCTGGTCCGCAACTACCTGCCCTCCCACCGGGTGGTCCTCGACGGCGGCTGGAACATCGCCGACTGCGTGGCCCGCTCGTACGACCTCGAAGGCATGCACGTCGGCACGGTCGCCGCCGGTCGCATCGGCCTCGCGGTCCTGCGCCGCCTCGCGCCCTTCGACGTGCGGCTGCACTACACCGACCGGCACCGGCTGCCGCGGGAGGCGGAGGAGGAACTGGGTCTTGCCTTCCACCCGACCGCCGCCGACATGGTCCCGCACTGCGACGTCGTCACCGTCAACGCACCGCTCCACCCCGAGACCGAGGGCCTCTTCGGCGACGAGCTGCTGGCGACGATGAAACGCGGCGCCTATCTGATCAACACGGCCCGGGCGAAGATCGTGGACCGGGACGCGGTGGACCGCGCCCTGCGCAGCGGGCGCCTGGCCGGGTACGCGGGTGACGTCTGGTACCCGCAGCCGGCCCCCGCCGACCACCCCTGGCGCACCATGCCGCACCACGGCATGACCCCGCACATCTCCGGCTCCTCCCTGTCCGCGCAGGCCCGCTACGCGGCCGGCACCCGCGAGATCCTGGAGTCCTTCTTCGCGGGCCGCCCGATCCGGGACGAGTACCTCATCGTCGACGCCGGCGCCCTGGCCGGAACCGGCGCCCACTCCTACTCGATCACCAAGTGACCCACGGAGGCCATCAGCAGGTGACCCACGGAGGCCACCACCAGGTGACCCACGGGGGCACCGCCCGGTGGCCTCCGTACCCACGTCCCCGGTGGCGCAGGGCTCGGCCCTTGCTCGGACCGCCGCCTCCGCATCGCGCACATGACGAGGGCGGGACCCGAAAGTCCCGCCCGAACTCCACGAAACCCCGCGAAACCCCAGCTCAGGGCCAAACCAAGCAATACGGCTGATGCCCCGCCTCATGCAACCGGTGGCTGAAGTCCTGCCACTCGTGCAGCAACTGGTACACGTTGAACGCGTCCCGCGGTCCGCCCCGGTCAGGCACCGTCGACCAGATGAAGGCCGCCGCGCCCACCGCTTCCTCGCCTATGCCGCGCAGGGGGTCGACGACCGTCATGGGGAGCTTGACGACCGCATAGTCGGGGTGCAGGACGACCAGCTCCAGGGGCGGCACCTTGTGCAGGGGCACGCCCTCGATGCCGGTCAGCACCATCGCGGCCATCGTCTCCGGCTTGATCTTGGTGAACATGCCGTTCATGCCCAGCTCGTCGCCGCCGAGCTCCTCGGGGCGCATCGAGATGGGGACGCGGGCCGCGGTCGCGCCGTCGGGCGCGCCGAAGTATTTGTAGGTCACCCCCACCCGACCACCATTCCTGCTCCCCGTCCGGAGACGGTCCGCCCGGTGGTCGAGCCGGCGGTCGACGGGCCGGTCCGGATGCTGGTCCAGCGGCCGGTCGAGCTGCCGGTCGATCTGCCGGTCGTGCCGCTCGGACTCATTCGGTACACCCTGTGCCTGACGTGCTTCTGTCGTTTCCTCCGCGTCGCGCCGGTGCCTTCCCCGCCGGGCACGTCGAGGACCCAGGTCATCAGTCCCCTCGCCCAGTCCGCCACCGCGATGCATATCTCCACCCGACTGCTTTTCTAGGACGCGTGGCCCCCGCCGCGCAACCCGATCATCGTGTCAGTGACCTCCCCCACGGCCGCCCGCCGAAACGTGCGGTGAAACAACAGTCCGCGGGATCTTCAACAGCCCCTGACTACTACGTGCCGATGAGCTGTGTGTATCAGCTCTCAGTCTCGCAGATGGCGCAACCGTGATCTTGAGGTCGGCGGCGGGCGGCACGAGCCGCGGCCTACCCTGAGGAGGTCACTACGCAACCGGAGTTCCGAGAAGCCGGAGAAGTCGCACGTCATGAGTGCCATGAGCGAACTGCCCTATCCCTATGAAGCGCCGGTCTCACAGGCGCTCTTCGACCGTGCGTCCGTCGTCACACCGGGCGGCGTGAACTCCCCGGTGCGCGCATTCCGCGCCGTGGGCGGCACGCCCCGCTTCATGGTGTCCGGCAAGGGGCCGTACCTGACCGATGCCGACGGGCGGGAGTACGTCGACCTGGTGTGTTCCTGGGGACCGATGATTCTGGGGCATTCCCACCCCGAGGTCATCGGCGCCGTCCAGGAGGCGGTCGCGCGCGGTACGTCCTTCGGTACGCCCGGTGAGGGCGAGGTCGCGCTCGCCGAGGAGATCGTCGCCCGGGTGGAGCCGGTGGAGCAGGTGCGGCTCGTCAGCAGCGGGACCGAGGCCACCATGTCGGCCATCCGGCTCGCCCGCGGGTTCACCAGGCGGACCAAGGTGATCAAGTTCGCCGGGTGCTACCACGGGCACGTCGACTCCCTGCTCGCCGCGGCCGGCTCCGGCGTCGCGACCTTCGCACTGCCCGACACGCCCGGCGTCACCGGTGCCCAGGCCGCGGACACGATCGTGCTGCCGTACAACGATCTCGAAGCCGTGCAGGAGGCCTTCCACCGGCATCCGGGTGAGATCGCCTGCGTGATCACCGAGGCCTCGCCGGGCAACATGGGTGTCGTGCCGCCGGGCCCCGGGTTCAACCAGGGACTCAAGGACGCCTGCCGGAAGAACGGCGCCCTCTTCATCTCCGACGAGGTCATGACCGGCTTCCGTACCAGCAGGAGCGGCTGGTACGGGATCGACGGGGTCAAGCCCGACCTCATGACCTTCGGGAAGGTGATGGGCGGCGGCTTCCCGGCCGCCGCCTTCGGCGGCCGGGCCGACGTCATGGCCCATCTCGCGCCCGCCGGGCCCGTCTACCAGGCCGGCACCCTCTCCGGGAACCCGGTCGCCACCGCCGCCGGGCTCGCCCAGCTGCGGCTCCTCGACGACGCGGCCTACGACAAGGTCGACGCCGTGTCCGGGCAGATCCAGTCGCTCGTGGGCGAGGCGCTGAGCAAGGAGGGCGTCGCGCACCGGCTGCAGACCGCCTCCAACATGTTCTCCGTGTTCTTCACCGACCGGCAGGTGCGGGACTACGAGGACGCCAAGCGGCAGGAGTCGTTCCGCTTCACCGCCTTCTTCCACTCGCTGCTGGCGAACGGCGTCTATCTGCCGCCGTCGTCCTTCGAGTCCTGGTTCGTGTCCACGGCCCACGACGAGCGGGCCATCCAGAAGATCGCCGACGCCCTTCCGGCGGCGGCCCGGGCCGCTGCGGAGGCGACCGCGTGAGCACCAACGGCAGCAAGGCGACCAACGGCGGCAACGCGGGCAACGGTGACATCACCGTCGTGCACCTCATGCGGCACGGCGAGGTCGAGAACCCGGACGGGATCCTCTACGGGCGGCTGCCCGGCTACCACCTGTCCGAGCTGGGCCGGCAGATGGCCGAACGGGTCGCCGAGCACCTCGCCGCACGGGACGTCACCCAGGTGATCGCCTCGCCGCTGGAGCGTGCGCAGGAGACCGCCACCCCGATCGCCAAGGCGCACGGGCTGGATCTCGCCACCGACGAACGGCTCATCGAGGCCGGCAACGTCTTCCAGGGCAAGACCTTCGGAGTCGGCGACGGCGCGCTGCGCAAGCCCGAGAACTGGAAGCACCTGGTCAACCCGTTCAAGCCGTCCTGGGGCGAGCCGTACGTCGACCAGGTCGTCCGGATGATGGGCGCGCTGAACGCGGCCAAGGACCAGGCCCGCGGGCACGAGGCGGTGCTGGTCAGCCACCAGCTGCCGATCTGGATCGTACGGTCGTACGTCGAGAAGCGGAGGCTGTGGCACGACCCGCGCAAGCGGCAGTGCACGCTCGCCTCCCTGACGACTTTCACCTACCAGGGTGACAGGATCGTTTCCGTCGGCTATGCCGAGCCCGCCATCGATCTCGTGCCGGCCCACCTCCGGGCCGGTGTCAAGCCGGTGAAGGGGAAGAGCAAGGCCTTCGGCGCGTAACGGCCCCTGTCGGTGGCCCGGTTGACACGCCTTAGGGTGCTTTTGCCTGAACTATTGCGAAAAACATAAGAATCAGCGGAACCTCCCCGACCGTCGCGGCCTCTCACTGGGTGACCACCAGCAGGCGCGATGAATCGGGGATTTCCATGCGCACGTTCTCCCGGACCTTCTCCCGGAGGGGGATGCTCGGCCTCGGCGCGGGTGCGGCGGCCGCCGCCGGCCTCGCGGGCTGCGGGTCCCTCAAGTCCTCGGACGGCGGCGGGCACGCGTCCGGTTCCGGGAACTCGGGCGGAGGCGGCGGGAAGAACGGCGGCGGCGCCGCGCGTCCCGGGCGGCCCATCGGAGACGGCTCCACCTCCTTCACCGGCAAGCAGCCGCACCAGCCGGCCAGGCCCGAGCCGCTGGAGCCGGGCCAGGCCCCGCCGCAGTTCGTGATCTTCTCCTGGGACGGCGCCGGCGAGGTCGGCAACGGTCTCTTCCCGCGCTTCCTGGACCTGGCCAAGGAGCACGGCGCGAGCATGACCTTCTTCCTCTCGGGGCTGTATCTGCTGCCCGAGTCGAAGAAGCGCCTGTACGAGCCTCCGAACAACCCGCGCGGCGCCTCCGACATCGGCTACCTCAGCGACCCGCACATCAAGGCGACGCTGACCAATGTGCGCCGGGCCTGGCTGGAGGGCCACGAGATCGGCACCCACTTCAACGGGCACTTCTGTGCGGGCAGCGGCACGGTCGGCAACTGGACCGCGCAGCAGTGGGAGAGCGAGATCCGGCAGGCCAAGGCCTTCGTGAAGGAGTGGCGGACCAACAGCGGGTGGACCGACCTGCCCTCGCTGCCGTTCGACTACGACAAGGAGCTGGTCGGCGGCCGTACGCCCTGTCTGCTCGGCCAGAACAACCTGCTGCCCACCGCCAAGAAGCTGGGCTGGCGCTACGACGCCTCCTCGCCGGGCGGCCGTCAGGTGTGGCCGTTGAAGCGGCTGGGGATCTGGGACCTGCCGCTGCAGCAGATACCTTTCCCCGGACGTTCCTTCGAGGTCCTGTCCATGGACTACAACATGCTCGCCAACCAGTCGGTCAACTCGACCAAGGCGCCGCCCAGTAACTACCCGGGCTGGCGGAAGCAGTCCGCCCAGGCGTACATCCAGGGATTCGAGCGGGCATACAAGACAAACCGGGCACCGTTCTTCGTCGGCAACCACTTCGAGCAGTGGAACGGCGGCATCTACATGGACTCCGTCGAGGAGGCCTTCAAGCACATCGCCCGGGAGAAGGAGAAGGGCGCGGATGTGCGCCTGGTCTCCTTCCGGCAGTTCGTGGACTGGATGGACGTCCAGAAGCCCGAGGTGCTCGCCAAGCTGCGCACGCTGGAGGTCGGGCAGCAGCCGGCCGGGGGCTGGAAGGACTTCCTGCGGGACACCAAGTCGGCCTCCTCGGACGCCGCCTGAGAAGCGGCCCGGAGGTCACGGAAGGGCGGCCGGGCGCGCCGGGGGCGCCCGGGAGTCGCGGGGAAGCCGCCGGGCGCGCCCGGGGGTCGCCGGGGAACTGCGGGGGAAGCCGCCGGAGCGGTCGCCCGGGAGCCCGTCGGGGAAGTCGGCCGAAATGTCCGGAGTAAATACCTCCTGAAATGCGGTTTTCCGCCCGGCAGGGGGGCGGGCGAGATCCCCGGAACAGGCATGCGAAACTTTTCACATGAGTACCCGTAGCCGCGCCGCCCTGCTCAGCGCCGTGGCCGCCGCAGCGGCCCTGACCCTGTCCGCATGCGGTAGTGGCGGCATCTCCGGCGGGGGCGGAAACACCAACTTCGTCACCGGCCACAACGGCATCGACACGGCCGCCAAGGGCGAGCGGGCCGCGGCGCCGGACCTGTCCGGCAAGACCATCGACGGCAAGACCCTGGACGTCGCCGACTACAAGGGCAAGGTCGTCGTGATCAACGTCTGGGGCTCGTGGTGCGGGCCGTGCCGGGAGGAGGCCAAGTACTTCTCCAAGGTCTCGCGTGCGTACGAGGGCAAGGGCGTCCAGTTCGTCGGCATCAACACCCGGGACACCAGCACCACCCCCGCGGTCGCCTTCGAGAAGGAGCACGGGATCGGCTACCCGAGCCTGTACGACCCGACGGGCAGGCTGATGCTCCGCTTCAAGAGGGGCACGCTCAACCCGCAGCTGATCCCGTCCACGCTCATCATCGACAAGGACGGGAAGGTCGCCGCGCGGGCGCTGGAGGCGCTCGACGACACCAGCCTGCTGGCGATGCTCAAGCCGGTCCTCGCGGAGAAGTGACGTGAGCGCACTCGTCACGCTGGCCGCCGAGACGGGCCGCAACCCGGTCGTCCTCAACGGGGCCCTGCTGGCCGCCCTGCCGATCGCCCTGTTCGGCGGCCTCGTCTCCTTCTTCTCGCCCTGTGTCCTGCCGCTGGTTCCCGGCTACCTCTCCTATGTCACCGGGGTCGCCGGTACCGACCTGGCCGAGGCCAGGCGCGGGCGCATGGTGGTCGGAGCCTCGCTGTTCGTGCTCGGCTTCAGCGCCGTGTTCGTCTCCGGCGGAGCCATGTTCGGCTTCTTCGGCTACACCCTGCAGGAACACAAGGACGTTCTGACCAAGGTGCTCGGCGTGCTCATGATCCTCATGGGCGTGTTCTTCATGGGGCTGATGCCCTGGCTGACCCAGCGCGAGTTCCGCTTCCACAAACGGCCGACCACCGGGCTGGTGGGCGCACCCGTGCTCGGCGCCCTGTTCGGCATCGGCTGGACGCCCTGCATCGGTCCCACGCTCGGTTCGGTCGTCGCGCTCTCCTCCCAGCAGGCGAGCGCCGGGCGCGGCGCCCTGCTGACCGTCGCCTACTGCATCGGCCTCGGCGTGCCCTTCGTGCTCACCGCGGTCGCCTTCCGCAAGGCGCTCGGCGCCTTCGGATGGGTCAAGCGCCACTATGTCTGGGTGATGCGCATCGGCGGCACGATGATGATCGTGACCGGTGTGCTGCTGCTGACCGGGGCGTGGGACAGTCTCGTGCAGGAGATGCAGGGCTGGTCCGACGGCTTCACTGTGGGGATCTGATCGATGAGCAAGACCGAAACCGACAACGGCCAGGACCAGGAGGACCTGGGAGCGGCCGGCTCCCAGCTGTCCACCGCCCCGCAGGAGGAGACCGCGGGCGGCCTGCCCGGCCTCGGCGTCATCGGCTGGGCCCGCTGGTTCTGGCGGCAGCTGACCTCCATGCGGGTCGCGCTGCTGCTGCTCCTGCTGCTCTCGCTCGGCGCGATCCCCGGCTCGCTGATCCCGCAGACCGGCGCCGACCTCAACAAGGTCGACGACTTCCGCAAGGCCCACACGACGCTCGCGCCGGTCTACGACAAGCTCGGCCTGTTCCATGTCTACAGCTCGGTGTGGTTCTCCGCGATCTACATCCTGCTGTTCGTCTCCCTCATCGGCTGCATCGTCCCGCGCACCTGGCAGTTCGCCGGTCAGCTGCGCGGCCGCCCGCCGGGCGCCCCCAAGCGGCTGACCCGGCTGCCCGCCTACACCACCTGGCGCACCACCGCGGAGCCGGAGCAGGTCCGTGAGGCCGCGCTCGCACTGCTGAAGAAGCGCCGCTTCCGCGCCCATGCGGTCGGTGACGCGGTCGCCGCCGAGAAGGGCTATGTGCGCGAGCTGGGCAACCTGGCCTTCCACATCGCGCTGATCGTGCTGCTGGTCGCCTTCGCCTCGGGCCAGCTGTTCAAGTCGGACGGCACCAAGCTGATGGTGGAGGGCGACGGCTTCTCCAACGCGCTGCCGATGTACGACGACTTCAAGTCCGGCAGCATGTTCCAGAACGACGACCTCGTGCCGTTCAGCTTCGATCTGAAGGACTTCACGGGCACCTACGAGACCAGCGGCCCCAACCGCGGCACCCCGCGCACCTACCAGGCGAAGATCACCTACAGCGAGGGCGCGTACGGCAAGGAGAAGCCGGCCACCATCAAGGTCAACCAGCCGCTGGAGATCGGCGACTCCAAGGTCTACCTGGTCAGCCACGGCTACGCGCCCGTCATCACCGTCCGCGACGGCCGGGGCACGGTCGTCTCGCACGCCGCCGTCCCCCTGCTGCCGCTCGACGGCAACGTCACCTCCAACGGCGTGATCAAGGTGATGGACGGCTACCGCAACGGCAAGGGCCAGAAGGAACAGCTCGGCTTCCAGGCCTTCTTCGTGCCGACCTTCGACCCGAAGAGCGGCACGATGCTGTCGCAGTTCCCGGCGCTGGTGAACCCGCTCCTCGCGGTGAACGCCTACCACGGCGACCTCGGCGTCGACACGGGCCCCCAGAACGTGTACCAGCTCGACACGAAGCACATGAAGCAGTTCAAGAACGCCAAGGGGCAGCAGCTGAAGCAGCTGCTCAAGCCCGGCGACACCATGCAGCTGCCGGACGGCGCCGGGTCCATCACCTTCGAGAAGGACATCAAGGAGTGGGCCGGCTTCGAGATCGTCCAGGAGCCGGGCAGCGGCTGGGCGCTCGGCGGTGCCCTCACCGCGATCTTCGGTCTGGCCGCGTCGCTGTTCATCCAGCGCCGTCGCGTGTGGGTGCGGGCGGTGCGCGGGGCGGACGGTGTGACGGTCGTCGAGATGGCCGGGCTCGGCCGCAGCGAGTCCGCCAAGGTGCCCGAGGAACTGGGCGACCTCGCCGGAACCCTCTACGAGCAGGCGCCGGGGGCAGCCGACCCCGACGGCTCTTCAGCATCCAACGAAGCAACCCCCGACCCCCAAGCCGTACCTGCCGAAGGGGCTGAGAAGTGACTCTCGCCGCCGCAACCGATCTCGCCGTCGCGACCAACGAACATCTGGCGAGCATCAGCAACACGCTGATCTACTCCTCGATGGCCGTCTACACGCTGGCCTTCTTCGCGTACATCGCCGAATGGCTCTTCGGCAGCCGCAGCAAGGTCGCCCGTACGGCCGCCGCGCTCACCGCCGAGGGTGAGAAGAAGGCGGGGGCGCCCGCCGTGACCGTCAAGCAGGCCGGCGGCACCGCCGTGCTGGAGCGGCCCCAGGTCGTCGTGCGCTCCGCGTCCGGCGCCCGGGACGTGCCGGACGGTCCCGGTGCGCACGGCGGGGACGCGCAGGGCGACCTCTACGGGCGTATCGCCGTCTCCCTCACCGTGCTCGCGTTCCTGGTGGAGCTGGCCGGGGTGGCCTCCCGCGCGGCCTCCGTGCAGCGGGCGCCGTGGGGCAACATGTACGAGTTCAACATCACCTTCTCCACGGTCGCCGTCGGTGTGTACCTCGCGCTGCTGGCCCTGAAGAAGAACGTGCGCTGGCTCGGGCTGTTCCTAATCACCACGGTCCTCCTCGACCTCGGCCTCGCGGTCACCGTGCTGTACACCGCGAGCGACCAGCTGGTCCCGGCCCTGCACTCGTACTGGCTGTACATCCACGTCTCCACCGCGATCTTCTGCGGCGCGGTGTTCTACGTCGGCGCGGTCGCCACGATCCTGTACCTGTTCAAGGACTCGTACGAGAACAAGCTGCAGACCGGCGGCAAGCCCGGCGCCTTCGCGACCTCGGTGCTGGAGCGGCTGCCCGCCTCCGCCTCGCTCGACAAGTTCGCCTACCGGGTCAACGCGGCCGTCTTCCCGCTGTGGACGTTCACGATCATCGCGGGCGCGATCTGGGCGGGCGACGCCTGGGGCCGCTACTGGAACTGGGACCCCAAGGAGACCTGGTCCTTCATCACCTGGGTCGCCTACGCGTGCTACCTGCACGCCCGCGCCACGGCCGGCTGGAAGGGCCGCAAGGCCGCCTACCTGGCGATGATCGCCTTCGGCTGCTGGCTCTTCAACTACTACGGCGTCAACATCTTCGTCAGCGGCAAGCACTCCTACGCGGGCGTGTAAGTCTCCCGGCGCCAAGGCCGGTTCCCGTGACCCGTGTCACGGGGACCGGCCTTTGCCGTAGGGCGGGTGGGCGGGCGCGGACGCGAAGGGGTGCGGATCCCCGGGGCCGGGGTCAGGCTGGTGTCATGAGCGGTTCCATCGAACAGGGCACCAGCCAGACGCACGGGAACACGCACATACTCCACTTCCTGATACGGCTCCCGCGCCCCATGGAGCAGGTCTGGTCGGCGGTTGCCACCCCCGAGGGGCTCGGCTCCTGGTTGACCGCCGCCGACGTGCTGGAGCCCCGGCTCGACGGTCTGGTCACCCTGCGCGACCTGGGCACGGGCCGGGTCACGGCCTGGGACGTGGACCGCGTCGCCGAGTACACCGTGGGGACCGGCGGCCGGATCCGTTTCCATCTGGAGCGGGACGGCGGCGAGGGGTGCGTGCTGCGCTTCACCCATGAGTTCCAGGGCGAGGGGGAGTCGGAGGCCGGCTGGCGCACCCGTTTCGAACGTCTGATCGAAACACTGAGGCTCTCCCGGTCCTAGGACGGCGGCAGGCACTCCTTCGCCGGCGGCCTGCCCTCCGGCCAGGCGATCTTCACGAACCGCGAGCCGCCCTCGGGGGTCAGCTCCACGATCGGCACCGCCTTGTCGTACGGGTTGCCGTGCACGTCCAGGCAGATCCAGCCGCTCGCCCCGCTCACCCGCAGCGAGCCCTTGACCTGCGGCCACTGCAGACCCACGTCCGCGAGCGCCGGGAAGCTCTTTCCGTCCGGCACCGCCTCGCGGATCCCGTGCACCGCCAGCTGCAGCGCGTCGTAGCCGATGATCAGCTGGCCGTCGTCCAGGGCGGCCGGACCGATCGGCCCGGACGGCTTGCGTTCGGCGGCGATCAGCAGCCCCCGCAGCACCTCGAAGTCCGCCGCCGAGCCGCCCGTCTTCGCGGGGTCCTTCATCCATGCGTCCGGGTGGGCGAGGGAGGTGTAGCGCACCGAGAGGCGGTGGCGCAGGGCGTTGCGGTCCAGGTCGCTCTCATGGGTCAGGTACGAGGCCTCGTCGCCGGTCAGCACGGTGAACGCCCGGTCCTGGCAGCCGCGTCCGCCCAGCGCGTTGATGAACTGCCGCAGCTGTGTGTGCCGTCCCGCGAACAGGATCGTGTCCGTCTCCCGGGAGGTGTCGCACACCAGGTGCGTGATCTGCCGGAAGGTGTTGGCGGTCGTCCCCTCCTCGGTGCGGTCCGCGGGCGGGGTGAACGGCTGCGGCTCGTACGGCGAACCCTTGATCAGCGCGGCGAACGAGTTCTGCAGCGTCCTGGTGTACGGGTCGCCCGGCTTGTCGTACACCAGCAGCGCCCTGCCCGCGCTCACCCGGGCGAACGAGGCCAGCGCGCGGGCCTCGTCGGTGTTGGTCGGCGAGACCCGGGCGAGCCCCGGGTAGGGGTCCTTGCCGCCCTGCCCGTTGGCCAGGTCGTCGGCGCTGATCGAGGAGCCGACCACCGGGATCCCGCGCCGGGTCAGCTCCCGGACGGCCCGCTTGTTGTTGTCGGTGCTCTGCCCGATGCCCGCCACGGCCCGCAGCCGGTCCGCACTCGTCGTCATCCGCACCAGCCGGTCCACCGTCTGCTGCCAGTACGCCCCCGTCGCACCCGGGTTGGCGAGCACCAGCCGGATCGCGGGCGCCTGGCCGTTGGCGTCGTGATTGGCCTGGTACTGCGCCACGTAGGCGCCCTGCAGCTGGTGCTGGATGTCGTTCAGACTGGTACGGGAGGCCGAGGAGTAGGGCAGCATCAGCGCCACCGTGACGTAACTCCCCGGCCTGAGACGGTCGTTCTCCCGCGCGATGGCCGTCACGACGTCCCGCAGCTGCGGGTGACCGAAGTCGTACGGGCCCGTCGCCACGCCCACGCACTCGCCGCTGCCCTGCGGCCGGTCCACCCCGGGCCCGCAGGAGCGGTCCACCCGGGTGAGCGCCCGCACCCCGAACACCGCCCCCGCCACCAGGGCCGCCGCGACCAGCAGGGCCAGATAGCGGCGCAGCGGTATCTCCCACACGCTCTCCCGCACCCAGGTGCCCACGCCTCTGCGTGCCATCACGCCTCCCCGCTCCGGTCGTCCGGGCCGTCGTCCGTGTCGTCGGGGTCCTCGGGGCACTCCAGAGGGCGCCCGGCGAGCGCCGCCGCCGGCCAGTCCCGGGACGCCCGCCACAGCAGCGCATTGCCCGCGGGCCGCAGGTTGGACAGCTGCTCCAGTTCGAAGCGGAGCCGCTCGCCCACGGTGGGGTCGGGCAGCACCAGCGGATCGGTCAGCTGCCACACCGCCTGCAGCAACCGCCGTACGCGCAGGTGCAGTACGGCGTCCACGCCGTCCGGCGGCCGGTGCCCGGCGTCCGTGCGGCCGAGCGCGACCGCGGTGCGCCGGTCGCCGCGGCCGCCGGAGTCGCGGCCCGCGGTGTCGTGCGCGTGGAAGTACGGCGCGGACGCCACGAAGCGCAGGGTGCGCAGCCAGGTGCGGGTGTCCAGCGTGGGAAAGGTGTCGCGCAGCAGCGCGACCGCCGACTCCGTGATGCCGAGGGCGAGTTCGTGATGGAGCCGGTAGCGGGCGTGCTCGGGGTCCGGGTAGTGCGCGGCCAGGGTCTCGTGCGCGGTGCGCCAGGACGCGTGGTCGGCGTCCCGCAGGTGCAGCCTGAGCAGCAGCAGGGTGCGGACGAAGGGGTCGCCGACGAACTGGCCCGGCACGGTCGCCAGACCCTCCTCGGCCAGCCGGGTCTGCAGGGCGCGTACGTCGGCCGGGCCGAAGGTGTCCGGCAGCAGGGCCGCCGCCAGTGCGCAGGCCGAGTCGTGGTCGTGGGCGGCGGCCAGCACGGTCAGCTCGTCCAGGTGCTCGGCGGGCACCAGCCGGTCCAGCAGCGCCCGGTAGGCGGGCACGGCGGGCCCGTCCTCGCCGAGTCGCACGTCCGCGGTGAGCAGGTCGCCCAGCGACGCTGCCCCGGGCAGGTTCTGCGCGGCGGACTCGGCGAGCAGGACGATGCCCAGCGGATTGCCGGCCGTCAACCGGTGGGCGGCGTGCGGCAGTTGGGGCGGCACCGCGATGTCGTCGCAGACGGCGCCGACGATGTGCAGGGTGTCGTCCGGGCTCAGCGCGGGCAGCGCGACTAGCAGCGCCCGCGAGGAGGGAGCCGCGTCCGGGGTCCAGTCGCTGCGCCGGGCCACCTCGGGCAGCACCCGCCGGACCGCGCCCGGCAGCTCGTCGCGGCCCTCGCCGCGCCGGGCCGCGATGAACGCCACCTGGTCCGTGATGCCCTCGGCGCGGTCGCGCAGCACGGCCTCCACCAGCCCGGGGCCGGGCGCGCTCTGGGTGTTGTCGAGCAGCACCAGCGGCCGCCCGAGACGCTGCATGCGCGGCAGCACCCCCGCGTACGCCTCCGTCAGGTCGGCCAGCAGCGCCCGCACCAGATACCGCTCCGCGTGCTCGCGGGAGGTGCCGCCCGCCCGGAAGTGACCGGACAGCAGGATGAGCCCCCGCTGGGCGTGCCCGCCCGCGTTCGGATACGTCCGATACCACACCGACGCCTTCTGGTGCCGGCGGCTGGTGAACCCCTCGGCGACGGACTCCAGGGTCGCCTCGATCGCGCCCGACACCAGCGGCCCGGTGCCGGTGGCCGCGGCCACCACCTTCGCCGCCACCCGGCCGGCCCAGCGCCCGGCGAACCCGCTGATCCACG
This sequence comes from Streptomyces sp. NPDC107581, assembly GCF_055657175.1. Classification (NCBI taxonomy): domain Bacteria; kingdom Bacillati; phylum Actinomycetota; class Actinomycetes; order Kitasatosporales; family Streptomycetaceae; genus Streptomyces; species Streptomyces sp. NPDC107581. The sequence continues at coordinate 441,462 of NZ_JBVKBH010000007.1, read as the reverse complement.
AGCCGCTCTCGTTCAGCAGCAGGATCCGCTCGACCTCCCGGCGGATCCGCTCCGAGTCGGCATCGCCCCAGCCGCCCGCGGCCACCGCCACCAGGCCCGACATCAGCCGGGGAAAGGTGATCCGCCCGGCGCCCGTCACCGGCTCGGCCAGCTGCTCGGCGACGACCAGCAGCGCCTGGGCCACCGGCGACCACGACTCGGCGGGCCGGCCTTCCGGCGGCCGCGCGAACTGGTCCTCCGCGCAGTCGGCCAGCGCGACCGGCGTGTGCCCCTTGTAGGCGTCCCGTAACTCGGCGAGCACCGCGCTCTTGCCCAGACCGCGGGCACCCGTGAGCACCACGAAGGGCAGCTCGCCCGGGTGCTCGAACGGATGACTGCGGTGCTGATGGGGGCGCAGGCCCACAAGGCGCGGCACGAGACCGGCCGGATCGACATCCAACAGCGCTGCGCGCCCGTGCAACCGTCTGTGCAACCGCATCTCCCCCTCAACAGCAGTGTAAGAAGGGGAAGTTGCTCCGGACCAGAGTCAGTGATGTCCGTTGGGTTACGAAAATGACAGGAGTTACGTATCCGTCGAAAGGATCAGATCCCGTAGCCGCTCGACGTACAGCCGCATGGTCTTCGCCGCCGTGTCGGTGTCCGGGTGACGGCTCGCCAGCCACAGTCCGTCGTGCAGCCGGTTGACCCACACGCACACCTGGTCGCCGTACGACACCCGCATCAGTCCGTACGCCTTCTGCCCGGCCCACTGCGCGGCGCCGGGGATGCCGCGGGCGTCCACGAACGAGACGATGGAGTGCAGGTCGGGGGAGGTCGGCCGGAACTCCGTGCCGAGCAGGCTCAGCACCCGGGCCAGCGGCATGCGCGCGAGGGACCGGCTCGCCTGCAGCTGAGCGCGCACGGCCCGCAGGGCGGCGGCCAGGTCGGGGGTGCCGGCCACCGGCACCTCGATCGGGGCGCCGCCCACGAACCAGCCCACGGAGTCGGACCACCGTGACTTCACCCGGGTGTGGAAGGGCACCACCGTCCGGTACACCGGCTGCCCGCCGAGTTCGTGGACGATCAGACCGGTGGCCGCCAGCACACCGACCAGACTGCCTCCGTACGGCCGGCAGTACGTCTCGAACGCCGCGGCCGCGTCCACGTCCACGAGCGGTTCGCAGATCATCTTCTGCGGCGGCAGCGGGCCGCCGGGCGCGAGGCCGAGGTCCACGGGGAAGTCCGGCAGCGTTCCGCCGCCCCGCCGGATGAACTCCCGCCAGCGGGCCACGATGTCGTGACGGTCGTCGATGCGGTCCGCGTCCGCCCGCTCCAGCTCGCAGAAGTCGAGGTAGCTGGCGGGCGGCGTGCGCACCACGGCACTGCGCCCCTCCAGGCCCGCCGTGTACAGCTCGTGGATCTCGGCGGGGATGCCGTGCAGGGAGTAGGCGTCCACGTTGCTGTGGTCGAAGGCCATGTAGACGCTGGTCGAGTCGGCCCGCACGACCGCCGTGTAGATGAGGTTCGGCCAGCGCAGGGCGTCCGCGACGGTGTCGAAGCGGTCCTGGAGGTGCCCGGCCAGGGCGGCCGGGTCCGGGAAGTCGCCGACCGTCTCCCGGTGCAGGCGGACATCACCGGCGTCGAGGGTGAACCGGTGCAGCCGGTCACCCGGTCCGCCCGCCCAGCGGAATCCGCTGCGCAGCGTCTCGTGCCGTACGGTCCAGGCGCGCAGGGCCTCCTGGAGCACGCCGAGGTCGGCGGGGCCCGGGAGGTCGAAGGCGGTGCCGAGCCAGGTCGGGACGAACAGCCCGCCGTCGCGCACGCGCTTGGCGGTCCTGATGTGCGACTCCTGGATGTAGGCCGGCGGCCGGGAGTCCTCCGGCAGTCCTCCCGCCGCCGCGACGCTCGCCGGACTCAGGGTCCACTCGACGAGCCGTCCCGGCCGTACCTCGCAACGCTGGATGTCAGTGATTCGCACGCGTCTCCGATCGCAGGAAAGGGGCCCTGAACGCGGGCCCCCCTGCACAGGGCAATGCCGTCGGACGCGGCCGGGACATGCCCGTCCGGGGCATTTCAGCGGAACGGGTGGCGAGTCGAACACAGAAGTGATTTCCGAGGCCAGAACTCGGCCGGGCGGCGGAACGGCGGCACGGGTGCGAGCTCAGGGACCGACGGTGATCGAGTCGAGCTTCTCCCGCAGATAGACGTGCGAGTCGACGGGCGGGTACGCCACCCGGCCCACCGGCGCCGGCACGGACTCCACCAGCGTGCCCGGGGTGCACTCGCCGAAGTACACGAGGGACATCAGCTCCTCGGCGGGCGCGTCGGAGGGCGGCGGCAGCACCCGGTGCCGCCCCGAGCGCCACCGGTCGCCGGTCCAACGGGCCATCAGATCGCCGATGTTGACGGTGAGGGCGGCCGGATCGTAGGGCGCGTCCTCCCAGCCGGCACCGCCCTGCGCGGGGTCCGTGTACACCTGCAGACCCCCCTTCCCCGCCTGCCGGTCGAGGATGGTGACGGTCCCGAAGTCGGTGTGCGGGCCGATCCGGAACTGTCCCGGCTCGGGCTCGCCCACGACCTCGGTCCCCGGATACCAGTTGATGTTGAAGCCGTACGTCGGGTGGTCCATGTGCCGGGAGAAGAAGTCCGGTTCGAGCCCGAGGGCGTACCCCAGCAGCGTCAGCAGCTCCTTCCCCAGAGCGGCCATCCGCGCCAGGTACTCCTCGCACAGCGGCCGCAGTGCGGGGATCTCCGCCGGCCACACGTTGGGCCCGTACCACTCGGCGTTGACGACCGGATCGTCGAAGGGCTCGTGCGTGGCGAAGGTCAGCGACTCCTTCAGATCGGGCGGCGTCTCGGTTCCCTCCGCATACCCGTTGGCCTCGGCCCCCGGACCCAGCCAGCCGCGCCCGCCGACCCTGGCCCCGTACCGCCGCTTAACCCCCTCGGGCAGCAGGAAGAAGTCCCGGGCGGCCCTGCGGATCCCTGCGCGCAGGCCGGGTTCGACGCCGTGCCCGGTGACGAGCAGGAAGCCGGCGGCCTGCAGCGCCCGGTCGACGGTGCGGGCGAGGGCGGTGCGGTCCTCGGCGCCGCCGTCCAGCCAGCGCCGCAGGTCGATGGTCGGAATGCCCGTGCTACTCACCTCGACGCTCGGAATGCTCGTGCTGCTCACCGATGTCCTCGTTCCACAGGTCGGGGTTGTCGTGGATGAACGTGCGCATCAGGCCGACGCACTCGGGGTCGTCCAGGAGCACGATCTCCACACCGTGTCCGGCGAGCCAGTCCTGGCCGCCGCGGAAGGTGGTCGCCTCGCCGATCACCACCCGCGGGATCCCGAACTGGCGGACCAGGCCGCTGCAGTACCAGCAGGGGGAGAGGGTGGTGACCATCGTCGTACCGCGGTAGCTGCGCTGCCGGCCCGCCGCGCGGAACGCGGCGGTCTCCGCGTGCAGGGAGGGGTCGCCGTCCTGGACACGGCGGTTGTGGCCGCGGCCCAGCAGGGTGCCGTCGGCGCCGTAGAGTGCGGCGCCGATCGGGATGCCGCCCCCGGCGAGCCCGGTGCGGGCCTCGGCGACCGCGGTGGCCAGCCAGGCGCGGGCCAGTGCCTGATCCATGCCTTCACTGTCCCCCGGGCGGGGCCCCGGGGCAACGCGCAGCGCCCGCGTGCGGCGGGCCCGAACCGCGTCTGTACCCTGGCCCGATCACATCACGCGGGAGGGAAACGCCCATGGTCGCTGCCCCGGTTCTGGAGGAGCTGCGGGAGGTCTGCCAGCCGCACGCCAAGCTGGCGAGCCGCAACGGGGAGCACTGGGCGGGCCGGCTGTACATGCGCAGGATCTCGCTGCGGTTCACCCGGCACCTGGTGCGCACGCCGGTCACTCCGGACCAGCTGACCTGGACCATGGTGGTGTGCGGGATCGCCTCCGGCGCGGCGCTGCTGGTCCCCGGGCTGACGGGGGCCGTGCTGGCCGTCGTCCTCATGCAGTTGTTCCTGCTCTTCGACTGCGTGGACGGCGAAGTCGCGCGCTGGAAGGGGCAGAACAGCGCGACGGGGATCTACGTGGACCGGCTCGGGGCGTATCTGGCGGACGCGGCGCTGATGGTGGGGATCGGGTTCCGGGCGGCGCACGACGGGCTCGGCGGCTGGCTCTCGCTCGGTATCGCCGCCGCGCTCGGGGTCGTCCTGCTGAAGGCCTCGACCGACCTGGTGGACGTGGCCCGGGCCCGGCGCGGGCTCGGGGTGGCCGACGACGAGTCGACCCGGCCGCGTTCGCAGGGCGTGGCCACGGTGCGGCGGCTGGCGGCCGCGTTCAGGATCCACCGGGTGACCAACGGCATCGAGGCGTCCCTGGTGCTGCTGGCGGCGGCCGTCGGGGACGCGCTCACCGGCGGGGTGGACGTGACCCGCTGGGCACTGGTCGCGCTGGCCGCGATCACCTGGGTGATGGTCCCGGCCCACCTGCTGTCGATCCTGGCGTCGTCGCGGCTGCGCTGAGCCGCCCGGGCCGGATCCGCCGAACGCCGGGCGGAACCGGCCTGTGCGGTCACTGCGTGTCCGCGGAACGCCGGGCGGAACAGCCCGGGCGGTCACTGTGGGCCCATGGAACGCCGGGGGAACAGCCCGGGCGGTCACTGCGTGTCCGCGGAACGCCGGGCGGAACAGCCCGGGTGGTCACTGCGGGCCCATGGAACGCCGGGCGGAACAGCCCGGGCGGTCACTGCGGGCCCATGGAACGCCGGGCGGAACAGCCCGGGCGGTCACTGCGGGTCCGCGGCGACCGACCGCCAGATCCTCTCCGGCAGGATCAGCGCCGCTTCGTCGAGGTCGACATCGTCGATCCCGGACAGCCAGCGGCGGGAGATGCCGACGACCGGGCCGAGGATCAGCGATTCGAGCAACGCTCCCGGCAGCGGGGCGAGTTCGCCGGAGTCGACATGGGCCTGGGCCCACTGCGCGAGGGGCGACAGACGCGCCTCCTGGGCGTCGCGCAGCTCTCTGCCGTCGGCCATGCCCCGGCGGTCGGCGTGGGAGGAGTGCAGCAGCCGGGCGGCCGTCCGGTGCTCCTGGACGAAGCCCAGGTAGGCGCCGACCAGGGCCCGGATGCCGGTGTGGGCGGTCCGGGTGGCCCGCAGGGCCGTGACCAGCTCGCCCAGCAGCCGCTCCAGCCAGCGCGTCAGCAGGGCGTTCAGCAGGCCGTCGATGCTGCCGAAGTGGTGGTAGAGGCTGCCCAGGCTCACCCCGCTCGCCTTGGTGACGGCGCTGACCGTCAGACCCTGGTCGCCCGCCTCCTCGTACACGCGCAGCGCGGCGTCCAGGAGGTGCTCGACGGTGGCTTCGCCCCGCTGTTGTTTGCGGCTCATTCTGGAATACTTTTCTAGAAAGATCTTTTAGAACAGTGGTCTGTTGCACCACACTGGTGCACATCCTCACACCAAGGAGCCGCCGGTGTCGTCGTCCGGGTCGTCCGAGATACACATCTCCCTCACTCCGCAGCAGGCCGCCTCCGGAACGGTCCTGCGGCTGCCGTCGCAGGCGGGGGTGCCACCCGTCCGCATCCCGCCCGTCCGCGACGGCGATCTCGTACGGCTGCGGGCGGGCGAGCGCGAGCTGCTGTTACGGATCCACGTCACCGCGCCGGGCACGGCCGCTCCGGCCAGGGGCGGCGCGAAGGGCGGCCTGGCCTGCCTGGGCGTGCTCGGCGTCGCCGTCGTGATCGTGCTCGCCATCGCCCTGTCCGACAGGACCGCGGGCGGCGGGAGTTCGGCCGCCGACCAGGCGGACGCCTCCCCGTACTCCTCCGCGCCCGCCGCCACCTACGACCCGTACACACAGGCTCCGGCGACCGGTGACCCGTACGGGACGAGCGATCCGTACGAGAGCAGCGATCCGTACGGGACCGGCGATCCCTACGGTGGGTCGACCGCCGAACCGAGCCCGTTCACGTCCGGCACCTGCCTGAACGGCACCCTGCCGGACTCCACGACCGCGCAGGAGGTCAGCGGCGTCGATGAGGTCTCCTGCTCGGCGTCCGACGCGCACTACAAGGTGATCCAGACCTTCCCGTTCAGCTCGGACATGAGCCGCTGCAAGAGCAACCCGCGTACGCAGTACGCCTTTTCGTACCGCTACACGCTCAACGGCGCGGCCGTGAACGAATACGTGTACTGCCTGGTGGGCCTCGGCTCGTACGCGCGCTGAACTCAGGGGGAGAGAGTTGAACGGGGAACACGGCGGCATCGAGCCGCTGGAGAGCGACGACCCGGCCCGGATCGGTCCGATCCCGCTGGTCGGACGGCTCGGCGCCGGCGGCATGGGACGGGTCTACCTCGGCGTGCACGAGGGCAGGTACGCGGCCGTCAAACAGGTACTGCCCTCCGTCGCCGGCGAGGACAAGGACTTCGTCCGCCGCTTCGGACACGAGCTGGACAACCTCGCCCGGCTGCCCGCCGGGGCCACCGCACCACTGCTCGCCGGTGACCGGGACGCCCGGCCGCCGTGGTTCGCCACCGCGTACGTGCCGGGGCTGACCCTGCGCGAGGCCGTCGAACTGCACGGCGGGCCGCTGCCGCCCGAGGCGCTGTGGCTGCTGCTGCGCAAGGCCGCCGGCGGACTGGCGGCGGTGCACGAGCTGGACATGGTGCACCGGGACGTCAAGCCGTCCAACGTCATGCTGACCCTCGACGGGCTCACGCTCATCGACTTCGGCGTCGCCCGTGCCGCAGAGCAGAGCCAGCTGACCCGCACCGGCATGGTGGTGGGCACGCCCGCCTACATGTCGCCCGAACAGGCCTCGGGGGCGCGGCGGTTGACCGGAGCCGTGGACGTGTTCGCCCTGGGCTCCGTGGTGGCGTACGCGGGGTCGGGGCGGCCGCCCTTCGGCGACGAGTCCGGGCACGGCGTGCTCTACCGGATCGTGCACGAGCAGCCCGATCTGGAGGAGCTGCGGGAGGCCGACGCGGAACTGGCCGCCGTCGTCGCGTCCTGCCTGGACAAGGACCCCGAGGGCCGGCCCACCGCCGCCGAACTCCTCGAACTGGCCACGGGGCACGGGCCGTCCGGGCCTGCGTCGTGGCCCGAGGCGATCACCGAGCGCCTGGCGGAGCGGGCGGCCTTCGCCGCGGTCGTACCCGAAGCGACCGCGGTGGCGGGGGAGCCGGACCCGAAGTCCGCGGCGGGACCCGGGGGCGGGGGCGCGTCCGGGCCGGAGGGCGAGGGCGCGGGTGAGGCCGGGGCCGGGCTGAAGGGTGCGGGCGACGGGGAGGCCGGGGCCGGGCTGAAGGGTGCGGGTGACGGGGAGGCCGGTGCCGGGCCGGAGGGTGCGGGCGACGGGGAGGTCGGTGCCGGGCCGGAGGGTGCGGGCGATGGGGAGGTCGGTGCCGGGCCGGAGGGTGCGGGTGAGGCCGGGGCCGAGCTGGGGCCCGAGGTGGTCGTCCGGCCTCCTGAGCGGCGGAAGCAGGCCGAGCGGGGGCGGGAAGGGCGGCGGGAAGGGCGGCGGGAAGGGCGGCGGCCCCGGGTGCTGGTGGCCGTCGTCCCCGTCGTGGTCGTCGTCGGGGCGGCGACCCTGGCCTTCCAACTGCTGCCGTACGCCACCGGCAACGGCGCCGGCACCGGCCGGGACGGCGCTGCGGGCACCCCCGCGTCCTCCGTGTCCGCGTCGGCGGACGTGACGCCGGGCCGGTCCTCCGCCGCGAGCCCGTCCGGCACCGGGAAGCCGGGCGGGAAGGACTCGGACCCGCCGTCGGGCGGGAAGAGGTCCGGCACGGCGGGCCCGGGCAGCGGCAGGGGACGGGCGGACGGTTCCGGCGACCCGGGACCGTCGAGCGGCGCAGGCGGTGACACGGGCGGCGGCACAAGCGGCGGCCAGGGCAGCGGCAGCGGCTCCGGCTCCGGCTCCGGCTCCGGTTCGGGGAGTTCCGGAGGGTCCCACGGCTCGGGCGGCGGCTCCGGTGGCGGCTCCGGCGGCTCGGCCGGCGGTTCCCCGGGCGGCTCCTCCGGGGGCACGTCCACGACCAGCCCCGGCTCGGGCACCTTCCGGCTCCGGAACGGCGAGAACGGCGAGTGCCTGACCCAGGTCTACGGCTCCACGGGCCTCGGCGACTGCTCGTCCTCGACCGCCCGGTGGACCTTCCGCAGCGCGTCCGGCGGCAGCGTCAAGGTCGTCAATGTGTCGACCGGCGCCTGTCTGAGCGCCAACGGCAACGGCCAGGCCGTCTTCGTCGGCGACTGCTCCCTGAGCAGCAGCGTCCGGCTGTGGAGGACGGGCTCGGGCAACTCCCTGCGCACCGTCTTCGACGGCGGCTGCCTCGACCTCGCCTTCGGCGGCGGCGTGTCCGAGGCGACCTGCCAGTCGGGGGCCGCCTCCCAGAACTGGGCGAGGACCTGAGGCGGACACCCCACCCGGCGCCGCCCGAAGGCCGGGACCGTGTCCCGTCGGCGCCGCCGGTGGGCCACGGTGGACCCACCGGCCGGTCGCCCCGCGGAAGGTGCGGAGCCGCCGGAGCCGCCTGAGCCGCCGGAGTTCCAGCAGCCGCAGCCGCCGGAGTTCCGTGCGTCAGCCGTTCTCCGGGTCGTCCTGGTCGCCGTGGCCGCCCTGGTCCCCCTTGCCGCCCTGGTCTCCCTTGCCGAGGGACTTCAGGAACTCCGGGTTGTCGTCGGGGGCGACCCAGTTCGCGGCCGTGCCGCGGTGCCGCTCGGCGGGGGTCGAGCCGTTCGCCGGGGCGCGGCGCACCTTGCCGGTGATCAGCCAGGCGACCGGGCCCACCAGGACCCAGCCGAAGACCAGCACGATGATCACCCACACCACCTTCGGCAGGTGGCGCACCTCTTCCTCGGGGGTGTTCAGACAGTCCACGAACGCGTAGATCCACAGCGCCAGGACCAGCAGGGTCGGCAGATACCTGAGCATGGTCGTACGAGCTCCCGAATGAGGTGAGTCGGCCCCGGTGACGGGGCCAGGCTAGCGGGTGGCCGATACTGGGACACATGGCTTACGACGATCTTCGCTCCCTGCTGCGGGCGCTGGAGCGCGAGGGCGACCTCAAGCGCATCAAGGCCGAGGTTGACCCGTGTCTGGAGGTCGGGGAGATCGTCGACCGGGTGCAGAAGTCGGGCGGCCCGGCGCTGCTCTTCGAGAACGTGAAGGGCTCGGCGATGCCCCTCGCGATGAACGTCTTCGGGACCGACCGGCGGCTGCTGAAGGCGCTGGGCCTGAAGTCGTACGGCGAGATCTCCGAGAAGATCGGCGGGCTGCTCCGGCCCGAGCTGCCGCACGGCTTCATGGGCGTGCGCGAGGCCTTCGGGAAGCTCGGCGCGATGACGCACGTACCGCCGAGGAAGGTCAAAGAGGCTCCGGTGCAGGAGGTGGTCCTGACCGGCGACGACGTCGATCTGGACCAGCTGCCGGCCCTGTTCACCTGGCCCCGGGACGGCGGCTCCTTCTTCAACCTCGGGCTCACCCACACCAAGGACCCCGAGACCGGCATCCGCAACCTGGGCCTGTACCGGCTGCAGCGGCACGACCGGCGCACCATCGGCATGCACTGGCAGATCCACAAGGACAGCCGCAACCACTACCAGGTGGCCGCCCGGCGCGGTGAGCGGCTCCCGGTCGCGATCGCCTTCGGCTGCCCGCCGGCCGTGACCTACGCCTCCACCGCACCCCTGCCCGGGGACATCGACGAGTATCTCTTCGCCGGGTTCATCGCGGGCAAGCGCATCGAGATGGTCGACTGCAAGACGGTCCCGCTCCAGGTCCCGGCGAGCGCCGAGGTCGTCCTGGAGGGCTGGCTGGAGCCCGGCGAGATGCTCCCGGAGGGCCCCTTCGGCGACCACACGGGCTTCTACACCCCGCAGGAGCCGTTCCCGGCACTGAAGATCGACTGCGTGACCATGCGCAAGCGCCCGCTGCTCCAGTCGATCGTGGTCGGGCGCCCGCCGACGGAGGACGGCCCGCTCGGCCGCGCCACGGAACGCTTCTTCCTGCCCCTCCTCAAGATCATCGTCCCGGACATCGTGGACTACCACCTCCCCGAGGCCGGCGGCTTCCACAACTGTGCGATCGTCTCGATCGACAAGAAGTACCCGAAGCACGCGCAGAAGGTCATGCACGCGATCTGGGGGGCCCACATGATGTCCCTCACCAAGCTGATCGTGGTCGTGGACGCCGACTGCGACGTGCACGATCTGCACGAGGTCGCCTGGCGGGCCCTCGGCAACACGGACTACGCGCGCGACCTCACCGTCGTGGAGGGCCCCGTCGACCACCTCGACCACGCCTCCTACCAGCAGTTCTGGGGCGGCAAGGCGGGCATCGACGCCACGAAGAAGTGGCCCGAGGAGGGCTACACACGCGACGGCGGATGGCCGGACATGGTGGAGTCCGACCCGGATACGGCGGCCCTGGTGGACCGCCGCTGGAAGGAGTACGGCCTGTGAGCAGCGCCTCCGCGGCACTCCCGCAGCCGGGACGCACCAAGGCGTTCCTGCGCCTGGTGATGATCGAGCACTCGGTCTTCGCGCTTCCCTTCGCCTACATCGCCGCCCTGACCGCGATGTTCCAGTGGGACAGGAACATCCACTGGGGCCGGCTGCTGCTGGTCACCGTCTGCATGGTGGGCCTGCGCACCTTCGCGATGGCGGTCAACCGGATCATCGACCGCGAGATCGACGCCCGTAACCCGCGCACCGCCCACCGCGAACTGGTGACCGGCGCGATGTCGGTGAAGCACGCCTGGACGGGTGCCCTGATCGCCCTGGTGATCTTCCTGGGCGCGGCGGCCCTGCTGAACCCGCTCTGCCTGGCCCTCGCCCCCATCGCGGTGATCCCGATGGTGGTCTACCCGTACGGGAAGCGGTTCACGAACTTCCCGCAGGCCATCCTGGGCCTGGCCCAGGCGATGGGCCCGGTCGGCGGCTGGCTGGCCATCTCGGGCTCCTGGTCCTGGGACGCGGTGATCCTGGGACTGGCCGTCGGCATCTGGATCGGCGGCTTCGACCTGATCTACGCCTGCCAGGACGTCGAGACCGACCGCGAGATCGGCGTGCTGTCGGTCCCGGCGCGCTTCGGCATCCCGGCGGCGATCTGGGGCGCGCGGGTGTGCCACACCCTGACGACGGCCCTGTTCGTCTGGTACGGCCTGGCCACGCACGCCGGCGCTTTCTTCTGGCTCGGTCTGGTGATCGTCGCGGGCGCCTTCGGCTACGAGCACCGCATCGTCCGGCCGCACGACCTCTCCCGGCTCAACAGGGCGTTCTTCAGCGTCAACGGCTTCATCGGCATTGCCCTGTTCGTGTGCGCGCTGCTCGACCTGCTGGTCCGGGGTCTGACCGTCTGAGCACGGTCCGGCCGTGGACCACCTGCACGGGGCCACCCCAAGGCACCCCACCCGGCCTGAGCACGAGGCGACCCGCCGGTACGCTCAAGGTGTGAACGCAGGAGAAACGCAGCGCGCGCCTTGGATCGTGGGGGTGTCCGGAGCTTCCGGGACGCCGTATGCGGCTGCCGTGCTGCGGGGGCTGCTGGACGCGGGGGAGGCCGTCGACCTGGTCGTCAGCCGGGCCTCGCGGCTGACGCTGCTGGACGAGACGGGGATCTCGTTCCGGGACGCGCACTGGCAGGAGGACCTGCGGGAATGGCTGGCCCGGGGCGCCGACGGAAAGCCCGGGACCTTCGACGTGGACGTCAGCGGGGTGCGGTACTGGAGCGCGGGGGATCTCGCCGCCGGACCGTCCTCGGGGTCGTACCCGGCGCGGGGGATGCTCATCGTCCCGGCCTCCACGGCCTGTGTCGCGGGTGTCGCCCTCGGCCTGTCCAAGGATCTGCTCCAGCGAGCGGCGAGCGTCACACTGAAGGAGCGGCGGCCTCTCGTCGTGTCCGTACGGGAGACCCCCTTGAACGGTCAGACCCTGCGGCACCTCGTCGCGCTGGACGACGCGGGGGCGAGTGTGGTGCCTGCCTCGCCCGCCTTCTACGCGGGCGCGACCCACATCCAGCATCTGGTGGACTTCGTCGCCGGGCGGGTGCTGGACGCTGCAGGCGTCGGGCACGGGCTGTACCGGCGCTGGAAGGGCGAACTGGGCGGCGGCTCAGCGGTGCGGTAGGCGGGCACGTCGCAGTACCTCTCATCACTTCGGGAACTTCAGAACTTTCCAGGGGAAGGCTTCGATCGCATGGACGCGGTGGACAGGCAGCTCATCCAGGCCCTGAGGGAGAACGGCCGGGCCTCCTATGCGGAGCTTGGACGCCTCGTCGGCCTGTCGGGACCCAGCGTCACCGACCGCATCAACCGGCTGGAGGCGGCCGGTGTCATCACCGGCTACCGCGCCACCGTGAACGCGGCCTCCCTCGGTCTCGGCGTGACCGCGCTGATCGGCATCTCGCTGTCCGACGCGGCCGACCACGAGGACGTGGCCCAGCGGCTGAAGGAGCTCACCGAGATCGAGGACTGCTGGTTCATCGCCGGCGACGACTCCTACATGCTCAAGGTGCGCGCGACGGACGTGGACGGGCTGGAGCGGATCATCCGGCGGCTGAGCGGGACCAAGGGCGTGTCCCGGACCCGCACCACCATCGTGCTCTCCACGAAGTGGGAGAACCGGGTCGGAGAACTGCCCGAAGAGGTGTAGGCGCGCTCAGCGCCGTACGGGGGCTCCGCACGCCGGCAGGGCGGGGGAGTAAGTTTGGCCAGGCTGTCGTAGAAAGGTGTTGGCATGGACGTCGGGCTCAAGCGCGAGCTGGAGGAGAAGGTCCGCTCCGGTGAGCGGCTGACCCGCGAGGACGGCATCGCTCTGTACGAGTCGGACGACCTGGCCTGGCTGGGCGGCCTCGCGCACGAGGTGCGGACGCGCAAGAACGGTGACGTCGTGCACTTCAACGTCAACCGGCACCTGAACATGACCAACGTGTGCACGGCCTCCTGCGCCTACTGCTCCTTCCAGCGCAAGCCGGGCGAGAAGGACGCGTACACGATGCGCATCGAGGAGGCCGTCAAGCTCGCCAGGACGATGGAGTCGGAGAACCTCACCGAGCTGCACATCGTCAACGGCCTGCACCCGAACCTGCCGTGGCGCTACTACCCGCGCTCCCTGCGCGAGCTGAAGGCCGCCCTGCCGGGCGTGTCCCTGAAGGCCTTCACGGCCACGGAGATCCACCACTTCGAGACGATCTCCGGGCTGTCGGCCTCGGAGATCCTCGACGAGCTGATCGACGCCGGTCTGGAGTCGCTGACCGGCGGCGGCGCCGAGATCTTCGACTGGGAGGTCCGGCAGCACATCGTGGACCACCGCACCCACTGGGAGGACTGGTCCCGCATCCACCGCCTGGCGCACGAGAAGGGGCTCAAGACCCCCTGCACGATGCTCTACGGCCACATCGAGGAGCCCCGCCACCGGGTGGACCACGTGCTGCGGCTGCGGGAGCTGCAGGACGAGACCGGCGGCTTCCAGGTCTTCATCCCGCTGCGCTACCAGCACGACTTCGTGGACATGAAGGACGGCAAGGTGCGCAACCGCCTTCAGGCGCGCACCCAGATGGCGACCGGCGCCGAGGCGCTGAAGACCTTCGCCGTCTCCCGTCTCCTCTTCGACAACGTTCCGCACGTGAAGGTCTTCTGGGTGATGCACGGCGTGCAGACCGCCCAGCTCGCCCTCCAGCACGGTGCCGACGACATGGACGGCTCGGTGGTCGAGTACAAGATCACGCACGACGCGGACAACTACGGCACCCCGAACAAGCTGACCCGCGAGGACCTGCTGGACCTGATCCGCGACGCCGGCTTCCGTCCGGTGGAGCGCAACACCCGCTACGAGATCATCCGCGAGTACGACGGCCCGGACCCGCTGCGCCGGGAGTCGCCGCAGCCGATGCGGGTGTGAGGACCGCCTCGTACCGGCAGGGACGGCGGCATGAGCGTGCGGGTAATGGATAGCATCCCTGTATGCCCCTTACCTTCACGCTCGATCCCGGCGTCGACCGCCCCCTGCGCGACGGCATCCTCGACCTGTGGACGGACGTCTCCAACGCCGGCGGGGCCGTGGGCTTCGTGCCTCCGGTGTCCCGCGAGGAGGTCCGGCCGGAGCTGCTGCGGCACTTCACGCGCATGGCCGAGGGGCACACCCGGCTGCTCGCCGGGCACGACGGGGCCGGGCAGGTGGCCGCCACGGCGTTCTTCACCTTCAACGCCCATCCCCTGATGAGGCACTGGGTGTGGCTGTACACCGTGATGGTCCACCCGAAGCACCAGGGGCAGGGCCACGGCCGCACGCTGCTGGCGGCCGCGGCCGACGCGGCCCGCACCTTCGAGGGCATAGACGCGATCCGGCTGACCTGCCGGGGCGGCCTCGGCCTGGAAGGGTTCTACGGCTCCTGCGGCTACAAGGAGGTCGGCCGGATCCCCGGCGCCATCCGGGTGGCACCCGGCGACGACCGGGACGACATCGTCATGCTGCTGCCGCTGACCTGACCCCCCTGCAAGATCGGGGCCGCACCGTGCTTCACTGGACGATGGCCCCTTTTGGAATCGGAAGAGTGGATTGAGATGCTCCGCTACACGCTGATGCGCCTCGGAGTCTTCGTCGGCTGCCTCGTCGTCGTCTGGGGAGCCGTCTACTCCGGCATCTTCCCGCGCGGTTTCGGCGACTCCAACTTCCTGTGGGTGCTCCTGCTCTCCCTGGTGCTCTCGGCGCCGATCAGCTGGGTGGTGCTGCGCAGGGAGCGGGACCGGGCCTCCGTGCAGATCGTCGGCAGGGTCGACCGGATGAAGGCCAACCTGGAGGCCAACCGCGCCCAGGAGGACGAGGTCGACGACACCGCGCGAGCGCAGGGCCAGGCAGCCGCACCCAACTAGTCTTGCCCTCATGGGTGCCGTGAAGACCAAGCGGATGCCGAGAGCGGTTCGCGAGCAGCAGATGCTCGATGCCGCCGTGCAGATCTTCGGGCGGCGCGGCTACATGGCCGCCTCGATGGACGAGATAGCCGAACTGGCGGGCGTGTCCAAGCCCTTGGTCTATCTGTACCTCAACTCGAAGGAAGACCTCTTCACGGCGTGCATCCGCCGTGAGGCCGACGTGCTCACGGCGGCCGTGCGCGCCGGTGTCCGCCCGGGCCTGCCCGCCGACCGCCAGCTCTGGGACGGGCTGTGCGCGTTCTTCGCGCACACCGCCGAGCGTCCCGACGGCTGGTCCGTGCTGCACCTCCAGGCCCGCACCCACGGCGAGACCTTCGCCGCCGAGGTCGCCGCGATGCGCGAGGAGATCGTCGCGTTCGTCACCGAGTTGATCGCGGTCGCGGCCCGTGAGGCGCACTGTGACCCCGACCTGCCCGAGCGCGAGGTGGCCGGGCTGGCCGAGGCGCTGGTCGGCGCCGCCGAGTCCCTCGCCGCCTGGGCGAACGCCACCCCGGGGACCACGGCCCGGCAGGCGGCGGCGACCCTGATGAACTTCGCCTGGGCGGGCCTGGGCAGCCTGATGGCCGGACGGCCCTGGACTCCGCCCGCCGGCTGAGGTTCCGCTACGCGGTCCGTCGGCCGCGGTCCCATGACGCATGATGCGGCCCGCCGGTCGAGGTCCTCCCGTGACGCGGTCCGAGGCGCCGCCCGCCAACTGGGGCACCGCAGGCCAACATCACCGACGCGCATGCCGCATTTCCCCCCCATATCAGCACAAAGCGTGTCTTATTGCAGCCATGCATCTCTTTTCGCGGCGTTCCCTGCTCCGTGCCCCGTTCGCTGCCGCGGGCGTGGGACTCCTGCCCGCCCGTGCCGACTTCGCCCTCCGCCCGCAGTACGACCCCGCGGGAAGCGCGCTCAGCGAGGCCGGCCTTGCCCCGCCCGGGCCCGTCGCATATGTCGACCCGTCGGGACCGGAGGTTTTTGCCGCCGAGCGCAGACGCGGTGCCGGGCCGGTGCGCAGGTTCGGGTTCACCGCCGCCGAGTCCACGCTGGACCTGGGCGGGAGGACCGTCCGGAGCTGGGCCTACGACGAGAGGCTGCCCGGTCCGACGGTCCGCATCACCGCCGGTGACGTCCTGAGCCTCACCCTCGCCAACCGGCTCCCGGCCGGCACCACGCTGCACGCGCACGGAGTGCGGCTGCGCTGCGACATGGACGGCGTCCCCGATGTCACCCAGAACTCCGTGCGCCCGGGAGCGGACTTCACCTACCGCTTCGCCGTCTCCCACCCGGGCACCTATCTCCTCCACTCGCATGTCGGGCTCCAGCCCGACCGTGCGCTGTACGCCCCGCTCATCGTCGACGACCCGAGAGAGCCCCTCTCCTACGACCAGGAGTGGGTCGTCGTCCTGGACGACTGGGTCGACGGGGTGGACGGCTCCACCCCCGAACGCGTGCTCCGCCAACTCCGGCCCGGCGCGGGCACGTCCATGACGGGCGGAAGCATGGCCATGGACCCCGGCAGGAGCCGCCTGCCGCTCGGCCCCTCCCGGGTGCTGCGCAGGTCGCACAGCGCCCTGCTGGACAGCGCCGGGGGCAATATCGCCTACCCGTACTACCTCGCCAACGGCCGTCTGCCGGCCAGCCCCCCGGTGTTCCGGTGCCGCCCGGGCGACCGCGTCCGGCTGCGCATCATCAACGCGGGCTCCGAGACGGCCTTCCGGGTGGCGCTGGGCGACCACACCATGACCGTCACGCACACCGACGGCTATCCGGTGGAGCACACGGAGACCGACGCCCTCCTCCTCGGCATGGCCGAGCGGTACGACGTCCTCGTCACCGCCAAGGACGGCGTCTTCCCCCTCGTCGCACTCGCCGAGGGGAAGCAGGGACAGGCCCTCGCCGTGCTGCGCACCGACCGGGGAAGGTCCGTGCCCGCACGGGGCGTCCGCCCGGACGAGCTCCAAGGACAGGTCGTGTCCGCGCACGGCCTCGTACCGGACGACTCCGTGGCCCTGGACGAGCACGAACCCGACCGCGAGCTGCGCATCAGGGTCACCGGCACCATGCGGAAGTACGACTGGGGCTTCGACCACCAGCCCTACGACCCGCGCAGGCGCCACCCGGTGCGGGCCGGTGAACGGGTGCGGCTCACCCTCATCAACGCCACCGACATGTGGCACCCCCTGCACCTGCACGGCCACACCTTCGCCATGGCCGGCCTCAGCGACGCCGGCGCCCGCAAGGACACCGCGGTGGTGCTGCCCCACCGCAAGCTCGTCGTCGACTTCGACGCCGACAACCCGGGCCTGTGGATGCTCCACTGTCACAACCAGTACCACTCGGAGAGCGGCATGATGACCATCCTCGGGTACCTCAAGTGACGGGGTGATCCAGCAGGCGCCACCCGGCCGTGGTCGTCACCCCTCACGCCCGTATCGGCAGGGGGCGAGGGGGGGCGGCCGTTCGGCAGGACCGGCTGTCCTGCCGTGGCGGGTGGCGGGTGGCGGGTGGCGATGCCGGGCCGGAGGCGGCCACGGCCCCCGGTCGGCCCGCCCGGGGACCGTGCCTTCGCTACGGCAGCGGCCGTACCTCTCCGGTCAGGTGCAGCTGGTCCCGTTCGCCGCGCAGCTCGAAGCGGCCGTTGCCGTCCGTGCCGTATGCCACCGTTCCCGGCAGCAGCACCGGTGCCCGGAACCGGGCCCGGACGAGGGCCGCGCCGGGTGTGCCGTGGGCGGCCAGGCAGCGGGCCGCGGTCCACATGCCGTGCGCGATGGCCCGCGGGAAGCCGAAGGCGCGGGCGGTGAGCGGGTGCAGGTGGATGGGGTTGCGGTCCCCGGAGGCCGCGCCGTACCGGCGGCCGACGTCCTGGGCGATCCGCCACCGGGCCACCGCGGGCAGCGGGGGCGGGGGCTCGTGCGAGGGCTCGCCGGGCCCGTCGGTCCGGTGCCGGGCGAGATCGGTCCGGTGCCGGGCGAGATAGGTGCTCCGCGACTCCCATACGACGTCCCCGCCGGTCCGCAGCTCCGTGACCACCATGGCTTCGGTGCCGCGCCGGTGCGGCACCAACCCTGCGATGTGGACGGCCAGTTCGTACTCCTCTGCGGCCGGCAGGCCGGTGCGGCGGACGATCTCGATCGAGGTGTGGACCAGGCCGAGCAGCGGCAGCGGGAAGTCCCGGCCGCTCATCAGGCGCATGGCCAGCGGGAAGCCGAGGACGTGCGGGTAGGTGACGGGCAGCGCGTCCTCGCCCTCGGCGGTGCCGGTGGCGAAGCCGCACACCCGCTCGTAGGCGGCCAGCCGGTCCAGGTCCACGCGCAGGCCCGGCAGCACCAGGCGGGTGCGCGGGAAGTCCGCCTGCGGGGACGGGCGCTTGAAGGGGGAGCGCAGGGCGCCGCGGGCCAGCAGCGGGGCCAGCGCGGGTACGGAGGCCAGGGTGACGGCGGTCATCACGCCCCCGGCAGGCCGCAGCCGCAGCCGCCGCCGCAGAGAGGGACGGCCTGGCCGCCGACCGCGCCGGAGGCCGGAGGGGCGGGCCGGGCGGTGGTCTCGGCGAAGCTCGGACAGCGGTCGGCCATGTCTCGCTCCCAGGGTCCCAGGTGCTTACTCTGGAGTAAGGTTACCGGAGGTAATCCCCTCGGTCGGGCGGTGAGCACGAGAAGTTGAAGGGATGTCACGAAATTTCCGAGGCTGCACACCTCTGGCCCCGGACCACCCCCGAACCCGCACAGGCCCCCCACAGCCGGCCCGTACGATCACCTGCCTAACCGCCGGTAACCCCTTTCCATGGCCCACCGCCGGTGAACGCCTCCGCGCACGAGGTACGTACGTCATGCAGCACCAGCAGTTCACCGCTGCACGCCCCAGGAGCCGCCCGTGTCCACTGCTCATGTAGTCCACCCCACCGACTACGACGGCGCCCCGGTCCTCGTGGAGCCCGAGATCCGCCGGCTGGACGGCGCCGTACGAGAGGCGTACGTCCCGCCGTTCGCGCCGCCCGTGCGCCACGGCTCGCTCGCGGACCTTCCGTTCGACAACGCCGGGGCGGCCCCCGGCGCCGTGGTGCTCAGCCGCAGGTTCGCCGACGGCCGCTGGACCGACGTGACGGCGGCGGACTTCGCCGGGCAGGTGCTGGCGGTCGCGAAGGGGCTGATCGCGGAGGGCCTGGTGCCGGGCGACCGGATCGCCGTGATGGCCCGGACGACGTACGAGTGGACGCTCCTCGACTTCGCCGCCTGGGCGGCCGGCCTGGTCACGGTCCCCGTGTACCCCACCTCCTCCGTCTTCCAGACCCGCTGGATCCTGCATGACTCCGGCGCGGTGGCCCTGGTCACGGAGACCGCCGGCCAGGCCGCGGCGATCAGCCCCGAACTGGAGCGCATGCCCGACCTCAGGCACCTGTGGGTGATGGAGAAGGGGCACGTGGAGCGGCTGGCGGAGCTGGGCGCCCCGGTGCCGGACGGCGAAGTGGGCGTACGCCGGGGCATGCTGGGCCCCGACACCCTCGCGACCCTCATCTACACCTCGGGCACCACCGGCCGCCCCAAGGGCTGCGCACTCTCGCACGGCAACTTCTTCGCCGAGGTGGACAACGCCATCGAACTCCTCCACCCGATCTTCAAGGCGAAGTCGGGCGAGGACGTCTCGGTGCTGCTCTTCCTGCCGATGTCCCATGTCTTCGGACGGATGGTGGCGATCGCGTGCGTGCGGGCCCGAGTGCGGCTCGGACACGCGCCCAGCCTGAAGGCGGAGGAGCTGCTGCCCGACCTGGCCGCCTTCCGGCCGACCTGTCTGCTGACCATCCCGTACATGCTGGAGAAGATCTTCAACTCCGCGCGGGCCAAGGCGGAGGCGGGCGGCCGGGTGTCCGTCTTCGACCGGGCGACCACGGTCGCCGTACGGTACGGCGAGGCGCTGGAGGCCCGGCAGACCGGTGCCGGCAGCGGCCCCGGCCGGGCGCTGAGGACGGCCCGTACCTTCTACGACCCCCTCGTCTACCGGCGCATCCGTGCCGCCATGGGCGGCAGGGTCAAGTACGCCATCTGCGGCGGCTCACCGCTCGGCCGGCGCATGGCCGCGTTCTACGCGGGCGCCGGCATCGAGATCTTCGAGGGGTACGGCCTGACCGAGACCACCGCCGCCTCGACGGTGACCCCGCCGCTCAAGCCGCGCCTGGGCACGGTCGGCTGGCCGCTGCCCGGCACCCGGGTACGGATCGCCGCCGACGGGGAGATCCTGCTCTCGGGCGACCACGTCCTGCGCGGCTACTGGGACCCGCAGGCGGGCGGGGTCGTCCCCGCGACCCGGGACGGCTGGCTGCCCACCGGCGACCTCGGCGAGCTGGACGACGAGGGCTATCTGACCATCACCGGCCGCAAGAAGGAGCTGCTGATCACCGCCGGCGGCAAGTCGGTGGCGCCGGCGCCGCTGGAGAACTGGCTGCGCCAGCACCCGCTGATCTCCCAGTGCATGCTCGTCGGCGACGCGCGGCCGTACGTCGCCGCCCTGATCACCCTCGATGCCGACGGCATCACCCACTGGCGTCTGATGAACGGCAAGCACCCGGTGCCGCCGGAACTGCTGATCGGCGACCCGGAGCTGACCGCGATGCTGCAACGGGCACTGGACGAGGCCAACAAGCTGGTGTCCCGGCCGGAGACCATCCGCCGCTTCGCCGTCCTGCCCGTGGACTTCACCGAGGAGGCGGGCCATCTCACGCCGTCGATGAAGCTGCGGCGCGAGCAGATCATGCGGGACTTCGCGCCGGAGGTGGAGGGGCTCTACGAGCGCCGGGACGGGCGCTGACGCCCCTGCGGAAGACGGTCGGCACCCGCTCCTGCCGGTCCCGCCCCGGTCCGGACTCGGCGGGGGGCGTGGAGCGGGTTGCCGCCTGGGTCGATCGCGGCCCGCCACCGATCCTCGTACGGCCGCCGGGTCCAGTCAATCCTAAGATTTTCTTCGTAAACCCCAGTGTTAGCTTGGGGGTTGTGACCCTCGACGACCTTCGTGTGTTCGTGGCCGTGTGCCGGGCGGGCAGCCTCAGTTCCGTCGCCCGCGAACTGGGCTGCACCCAGTCCGCCGTCAGCCAGCACGTCAAACGGCTCGAACGGGAGACCGGCGTGGCGCTGCTGGAGCGGCAGCCGCGCGGAGTGGTGCCCACCCAGGCGGGCCGGGTCCTCGAAGCGGCGGCGGCCGAGGGGATATCGGGCCTCGATCTGGCGGTGCGCCAGCTGCGCGATCTGGTTGACGGGCACAGCGGACACGTCCGGGTGGCCACCGGAGCCACCACCGTGCGGCACTTCATGTCCGACGCCGTCGTCACCTTCCGGCGCCGCCGTCCGCAGGTCAACCTGGAGTTCCGGACCGTCAGTTCGGGCCGCGGCAGCTTCGACGCGCTCACCGACGGCACCCTGGACCTCGCGTGGATCACCCTCGGCCCACCGGTGCGCGGCATCGAGCAGCGGGCCGTGGTCGAACTGCCCTGGGTGCTCGCCGTCCCCGCCGACGACCCGCTGGCCGCGCACCCCCGTCTCGACGCGGCCGGCCTGGCCGACGTACGGCTCATCCGGCTGCCGCCGAACTCCGCCTCCGCGGCCCATCTGGACGCCGCCTGCGCCGAGGCGGGCGTCCGGTTCGCCTACGACACCAGCGTCGCCGACTGGGACACCGCCCTGCTCCTGGCCGAGCTGGGCGCGGGGCGGGCCGTCGTCCCCGCCGTACCCGGGCTGCCCGTGCCGGGCGAGGGCGCGCTCAGGCTCGTACCGCTGCCGGGGCTGCGGCCCCTGCCGGTCGGCTGGGCGGTGCGCCGCTGGGACGCGCTCAGCCCGCCGGCCCGGGCCTTCGCGGACACCGTGGTGGAGCGCTGCGGCCGGCCCGGCGGGAGCCGGCCGGCTCATGCCCCCACCCGGTGAAACTGCCGGACAGGGGCATAAACCGGGTGTTCTGTTTTTGCCGTGAATCCGCCCGCGGCAAGTGCCGGGGAGCGGGTAGCGTTCTAGATGGCGATCCACTCGTGTCCATGGTTTGTCACGCACGCGGAAGAAGTGAACGTCTTGGGTCAACGCCCTCGGGAACCGGCCGGGATCGGATCGGTAACGCCCACTCGTAGCCTGCCTTTCCACCCTCGCCGACTCCGTCCCCCGAGCAGAGGCATGAAAGAAGACAACGACGTCCGCCGGATCTTCCTGCTGAACCCGGACCCCCGCCTCGTCCGCGAGGCCGCGCTCGCGGGCGCTCAAGTGCGTTCCGTCCGGGTCGATGTGACGGATGATTCGGCGCTGCGCGTATCCCTCGCCCAGGCCGCCGAGGCCGGGCTGTGCGTCAACCCGGCCCGCGCCCTCAGGGTGCTGTCCGACCCGGCGGCCGTCGGGCGGCTGGTCCGCGACAACCGCCTGTCCCCGGGCGGCGCAGGGGCCGGGACCGGCGATCTGCGGCTGACCGTCGAGACGCTGAGTGTGCACGGCATGCACCAGGCCGTCGGCATCACCGCCCGGATGCCCTACGGCCTGCTCCACCCCGCCCCGCTCACGGACGACACCGCCGCCGAGGTGCGTGCGGTGGTGACCGCACTGCTGGATCTGGCCGGCTACCAGTACGGGCCGGCCCACGCGGAGGTCACCCTCACCCCGGGCGGACCGGTGATCACCGGCTGCCGGGCGGGCCTCGGCGACGATCCGGTGCCGGAACTGGTCAAGGTGGCCGGCGGGTTCGACCTGGCGGCCGGAGCCATCGAGGTGCTGGCCGGACGGCTGGTCCACGCGGCGCGCCCGAACCGGTTCGCCGCCGCGGCCGTGCTGGCCCCGCCGTGGCTGCTGGAGACCGCCGAGGTGGGCGTCCTGCCGCACGTCCGGTTCGTCGCCCCGCCCAAGGCCCCGCGCCCCGGGCACCTCGTCGTGCACGCCGACTCGCCCGACGTGGCGGCCCGGCGGGTGGCCTCCCTCAGAACGCTGGTCGTCGGCGACGACCACTGACCGGCCACCGGGAACGGATCGGGAACGATTCGGTACGGAACGACCGCACTGTTGATACGTCGCCGGAAGAAGGACGACGACGCCAGCGACATCAACGGGAGGCGGAGTCAGGATGCTGAAGTTCGCGATCCTCGGGGCACTGCAGATCCGTACCGTGTCCGGTCCTGCGGAGATCTCCGGCGACCTGCAGCGCACCCTGGTGCAGACCCTGCTGATCAGCGAGGGCCAGCCGGTTTCGGGGGAGAGCCTGGTCGAGGAGATGTGGGGCGACGCCGGGCCCGACAACCAGGCCAACGCCCTGCAGGCACACGTCAGCCGGCTGCGCCGCAAACTGCGCGGCCTGGAGCCGGGTCGGCCGGACTCCAGGGTGACCATCCACCCCTCCGGCTACCGGCTGACGGTGGCGGAGGGCGAGCTGGACGCCGACGAGTTCGTGCGCACGGTACGGCAGGCCGAGGCGGCCTCCCACGGCGACCCGGTCCGCACCGCCCGGCTGCTCGGCGCGGCGCTCGCGCTGTGGCGCGGTCCGGTCTTCGGCGGGTTCGCGGCCGGCGCCCTGTGCCAGCTGGCCGGCGCCCGCTACGACGAGTACCGCATGCGGGCCATGGAGCTGCGCTTCGACGCCGAACTGCGGCTCGGCCGGCACGCCGCCGTCCTTGCGGAACTGGCCGAGGCACACACCAACCACCCCCTGCGCGAGCGGTTCTGCGAGCAGCTGATGATCGCCCTGTACTGCTCGGGACGGCAGGCCGACGCCCTCGACGTGTTCCGCCGGATGCGCCGCCATCTCGACGACGAGCTCGGTATCCAGCCATCTCCGGCGCTGCGCCAAGTGGAAAGCGCCATCCTCTGCCATGACCCGGCCCTGGTGGGCGATGCGCGATCTACGCTGCTACAGCTCGCGTGAATGCGGTCGGCCGGGTGTGCGCACGACACGCAACGCGGGTAACGTGAAGTCGCCTTCCCGTGTGGCTCGTTCGGGTACAACCTAGGATTGGCCCGAATATCTCGGGCTGGCCTGGGCAACGGGGCGGGGGGACGGGTTTGTGGAGTCGGCGGCATCCGGTCTGCCTGTCTTACGGTTCAACATCCTCGGCGCGCTGGAAGGCTGGCACGGTGAACGGCGGCTGAGACTCGGCAGCCCGACCCAGGAACGCGTACTGGTCACGCTGTTGCTGGAGCCGGGCCGCATGGTCCCCATGCCCCGGCTGGTGGCCGCCGCCTGGGACGACGAGCCCCCGCAGACCGCCGGCCATCAGATCCGCAAGGCCGTCGCCGCGCTGCGCACCCGCATCCCGGACGGCGCCTCGCTGATCGTCACCGACGGCGCCGGATACCGGGCCGTCCTGGAGGACCACCAGCTGGACCTCCACGAGTTCACCCGGCGCGCGCAGGAGGCCCGGCAGGCGGTGGCCGCCGGGCGGGCCGCCGAGGCGGTCGGCCATCTGCGGGCCTGTCTGGACCTGTGGCGGGGCCCGGTCCTGGCCGGTACCGGCGGCTCGGTGATCTCCGCGGCCTCCGCCGCTCTGGAGGAGCGGCACATGGCCGTCGCCGAGCAGTACTTCGAGCTGCAGCTCGAACTCGGCCAGTCCGGCGAGCTGGTCGGACCGCTGCGCGAGCTGATCACCGCGCACCCGCTGCGGGAGACCCTGCGCGGGCGGCTGATGCTCGCCCTGTACCGGGCGGGCCGGCAGGCGGAGGCGCTGGAGGAGTTCGGCCGGGTGCGCGAGCTGCTCGTGGAGGAGCTGGGCATCGACCCGGGCGCCGAGCTGACCCGGCTGTACGAGGCCATCCTGCGGGACAGCCCGGAAGTGGCCCCGCGGGTGCCGCAGTCCGTGGCCGACCGCGCCGCCCTCCTGCTTCCCGCGCCGCTCGACCGGCCGTCCGGATCCGAGCCGGCACCCTGCACCCTGCCGTACGACCTGCCGGACTTCACCGGCCGGGACGTCGAGCTGGCCCGGCTGCTGGAGGTGGGCCGGGACCCGGCCGGCGGAGGCACCCGGATCGTCGGTGTGGACGGCATGGGCGGCAGCGGCAAGACCGCCCTCGCCGTGCACGCCGCCCATCTGCTCGCCCCCGACTACCCGGACGGACAGCTCTTCGTCGACCTGCGCGGATTCAGCCCCGGCGAGAAGGCGCAGGAGCCGAGTGTCGTGCTGCACTCCCTGCTGCGCACCCTCGGCGTCCCGGACGACCGGATACCGGACGACCTGGAACGGCGCACCGTCTTGTGGCGAACCGTTTCCGCCCAGCGCAAGCTCCTGCTGCTCCTCGACAACGCCGCCGACGTCGCCCAGGTACGGCCGCTGCTGCCCGCCTCCGAGGACTGCCTGGCCATCCTCACCGGCCGGGTCCGCATGCTCGAACTCGACGGCGCCGAGTGGCTCCCCCTCGGCCTGCTCTCCGCCGACGACAGCACCACGCTGCTCACCCGCATGCTCGGCACCGACCGCACCGACGCGGAGCCGCACGCCGTCGGTCACCTCGCCCGGCTGTGCTGCGGCCTGCCCCTCGCGCTGCGCATCACCACCGCCCGGCTGCGCAACCGGCCCCGCTGGACCGTCCAGTACCTGGTCGACCGGCTCGCCGACGAGACCCGCAGGCTGCGGGAGCTGAGCGCCGGGGAACGCAGCGTCGAGGCCACGCTCCGGCTGTCGTACCAGGCGATGGAGGAGGACCAGCGCGCCGCGTTCCGGCTGCTCGGACTGCACCCGGGCAGCGCCATCGACGTCCACTCGGCGGCCGAGCTGCTCGGCGCGAACGTCCACGACGCCGAGGACCTCCTGGAACACCTGCTGGACACCCATCTGCTGGAGCAGCACGAGGCGGGGCTGTACGGCTTCCACGACCTGGTGCGCACCTACGCGATGAGCGTGCGGGAGGCCGAGGACGACGAGGAGGCCGCCGTCGGGCGGCTGGTCTCGTACTACACCCTGGCCACCGACGTCGCCTGCGACGTCCTCTTCCCCGGCCGCAACGCCTACGGCGACCCGCCGTCCGGAGGTGCGCCCGAGCTGCCCCCGCTGGACTCCGGCGACCGGGCGCTGCGCTGGTTCGACCGCGAGTACGACGCACTGCTCGCGGTCGTCGCCCAGGCGGGAACGCAGGGCCTGCACCGCTCCGCCGCGCTGCTCGCCCGCAACCTGCTCTTCTATCTGGACCTGCGGGGCAACTACGAGGAGTTCCGGGTGGTCGGCCGCATCGGCGTCGACGCCTGCCGGCAGCTCGGCGACCCGGCGCTGCTCAGCATCAGCCTGGGCAACCTGGCCGTGGCCCACTGGTGGCTCGGTGACTTCCAGGACGGGATCACCACCGCCCAGGAGGCCCTGGAGCTGGCCTCCGGCGACGACCGCCGGGGCGAGGCCATGTGCATCGGCGTGCTCGGCCTGCTGCACGGGGCGCTCGGCAACTTCGACGAGGCCCGCGCCCACCTCACCAAGGGCATCGCCCTGCACCGGGACCTGGGCTCGGCCCGGATGGAGGCCCAGGCGCTGGACAACCTCAGCACCGTGGAGACCTGGTCGGGCCACTACGCCGAGGGCGCCCGGTACGCGGCCCGGGCCACCGAGCTCAACCGGCGCCTCGGCGACCGCAGCAACGAGATCGCCTCGCTGACCTGGCTGGCGCTGGCCCACCTCGGCACCGGCGAGGACGAGCGGGCCCGGGCCTGCCTGGCCCAGGCCCTCGAACTGTGCGACGAGTCCCGCAAACCCGCCAACGTGGCCGTCGTCCTCGCCCACTGGGCGCAGGTCTGCCAGCGCCTGGGCGAAGTGCGCTCGGCCGCCGAGCACGCCGAGCACGCCCTGGACCTGGTCTCCGCCGAGGGCACGGCCCTGCGCCAGGCGGGCGTGGTGAACGTGGTGGCCCTGGTCCACCTGCGCCGCGGCGCGCCCGAACGGGCCCTGGAGCTGCACCGCCACGCCTATGAGCTGGCCTCCCGCCTCGGCTACCGCATCGAGATCGCCCGCGCCCTGCTCGGCATGGCGGAGGCGGCGCAGGCGCTGGGCGACGAACCGGCGGCCCATCGGCACCGGCAGGCGGCCGAGGAGCTGTACGACGCGATGGGAGTGGCGGAGACCGGGCGCCGCCTGTAGCCACGGGCCCCGCCCGTAGCCACGGGCCCCGCGGACACACTCCTCGCGGACACGCGGCGCCGCCTGTGGCCACCGGCCCCCGGACACGTTCCTCGCGGACACGCTCTTCGCGGGCTCGCGGGCTCGCGGGCTCGCGGGCTTGCGGGCTTGCGGGTGGGTTCCCGGTGCTGCTTGCGGGTGGATCCGGCGGTGCTTCCGGTGGGTCCGGCGGTGCTTGCGGGTGGGTCCGGCGGTGCTTGCGGTGGGTCCGGCGGTGCTTGCGGTGGGTCCGGCGGTGCTTGCGGTGGGTCCGGCGGTGCTTGCGGGTCGGTCCCGGCGGTGATGAGAGACGGTCCCGGCGGTGATGAGAGACGGCACCGACGGGGCATGACCCCGGCCGGTGCCGTCGATGTGCCGCCGTGCGCGGTTCCGTGGGATGCGCGCGGTCAGCCCCGGACGAAGCCGGGGCCCTGGCCGTTCGCCAGGGCCGGGGCGGAGTCCGCCTGATGGCCCGACAGGCCGGAGGCGATGCGCACCAGGCCGTCCTGCACGCCGGTCGCCGGAACGGCCGCCGCGGTGCCGAGTGCCAGGACGCCTGCGCCGGTGAGCGCGGTCAGAACCGTCTTCGTACGCAGTGCGATGGTGCGCATGTGCAACCCCCAGGAAGAGACGGATCGTGCTCCGGTCGCCGGGCCCCTCCCCGACGCCGCAACCGATGCTCGTGGGAAGCGGTCCCCATGCCGTCCCTACCGGTTACCGGCCCGGGTCGGGCCCCCGGTACTCCCGGTTTCAACCGTCGTTACGGCTCCTGGGACCGGGCGGGCTTCCGGGCGAACAGGAAGGCCTGGGCGGCCGATTCGCCCCGGTGCTCGGCGGGTTCGCGCACCGTGCGGGAGCCGAGCGCGAACCCGGCGTCCGTGAGCAGCCCGGCCAGGTGCTCGGGGCGCCGCCGGTGGAAGTCCAGCGCCACCGGATGGCCCCAGGGGTCCTCGATACGGCGGGGCGCGTCCCCGACCTGGAAGGCGAGCAGAAGACGGCCGCCCGGGGCCAGGACCCGGTGGAACTCGGCGAAGAGCGCGGGCAGCCGGTCCACCGGGGTGTGGACGGCCGAGTACCAGGAGACGACACCGGCCAGCTCGCCGTCGGCGAGGGCGAGGTCGAGCATGGAGCCCTGCACGAAGCGCAGCTGCGGGTGCTCGCGGCGGGCGACCGCCAGCATGGACGCGGACAGGTCGAGCCCGAAGACGTCCAGGCCGAGGGAGGCGAGGTGCGCGGTGACCCGGCCCGGCCCGCAGCCGAGGTCGGCCACCGTCCCGCCGGCGCCGACGAGTTCGGCGTAGGCGCCGAGCAGGGCCCGGTCCAGGGGCTCGGCGGCGAGCACGTCGCGGAAGTGGTCGGCGTAGTCGTCGGCGATGGTGTCGTAGAAGGCACGGGTGTCAGCGAGGAAGTCGCGGGCGTCGGTCATGGTGAGCGACCGTAGCGGGGCGCACTGACAGCCCTGTCGACCGCTTTCCCTCCCCCCGACTCGGGCCCACGGACAGCCGTTGCGGTTGCCTCTCGCCCCGCCGAGTCGGGGTCACGGACAGTCGTGGCGCTGCTTTTCGTCCCGGCGAGTCGGGGTCACGGACAGCCGTTGCGGTTGCTTCTTTTCCCAGCGAGTCGGGGTCGGCGACAGCCGTGGGGCTGCTTTCCTTCCCGCCGAGTCGGGCTCACCGACAGTCGTTGCGGTTGCCTCTCGTCCCGGCGAGTCGGGGTCACCGGCAGTCGTTGCGGTCGCTTCTCCTCCCGGCGAGTCGGGTGGTGGGTGGGCAGGGCTGGGCTGGGGTGGGGGACGCCGTGGGCTAGGTCAGTCCGGCCAGCCGCAGTGCCGCCGTCGTCGCGGCAGCGCCCAGCACCACCACCGGGAACGGTGCCCGCCGCCACGCCAGTACGCCGCCCGCCAGCACCCCGGCCGGGCGGGCCCACCCCGCGAAGCCCCCGCCCTCGGTCAGCGCTCCGGTGGCCAGCAGGGCGACGAGCAGGACGATCGCCGCCGCCGACGCCAGTTCCTGCGCCCGGGCCGGGATGGTCACCCGCCCGTGCAGCAGCGGTCCCACCAGCCGGAAGGCGTACGTCCCGACCGCCAGGGCCAGGATCACCGCGACCGTGGCGTTCATCCGGCGGCCTCCTGCGGGCGGCGGTGCAGGACCAGCCCGGCGAGCGCCAGCAGCACCGGCACCCCGGCCGGCACCGCGGGTGTGGCGGCCAGCGCCAGGGCGGCGCCGAGCAGCGCGCACCGGCGTACCGTCGCGTCCGCGCGGACGGCGGGGAGCACCAGGGCCACGAGGACGGCGGGGAAGGCCGCGTCGAGGCCGTAGCGGGCGGTGTCGCCGAGGGCGCTCCCGGCCAGTGCCCCGGCCAGCACACCCGTGTTCCACACGGCGAACAGGCCGAGTCCGGAGATCCAGAACGCCCTGCGCCGCCGTACCGGATCGCTCTGGGCGAGGGCGAAGGCGACCGTTTCGTCGGTGACCAGATGCGCGCCCAGGAAACGGGTCGCTCGACCGGTATCGAGGATGTCGGCCACCGCCAGACCGAAGGCCGCCGTCCGGGTGTTGAGGAGCAGTCCGGTGGCCGCTGCGGCGAACGGGCCGCCGCCGGCGAGCAGCACGCCGACCGCGCTGAACTGAGCCGATCCGGCATACACCACCAGTGACATCAGCACCGGCACCCACACCGGCAGCCCCCCGGCGACGGACACCGCACCGAAGGAGACGCCGACGATCCCGCTGGCCAGCCAGACCAGGGAGCTGTCGCGGACCAGTGAACCGGTCTCGGGTGTTCGGAGTGGCGAACGCATGTTCATTATGATGGACAGCAGGACATCTGTCCGTCAAGGCGAACGATCGTACCGATGGAGCGAACGGCATGACCGAACCCCCCGCCCGGCTCCCGCTGGAGTGGATCGCCGCGTCCCTCAAGCGCGAGCGCACCCGCATCGGGCTGTCCCTGTCCGAGCTGGCCAAGCGCGCCGGGATCGCGAAGTCCACGCTGTCCCAGCTGGAGGCGGCGAGCGGGAATCCGAGCATGGAGACGATCTGGGCGCTGGCGGTGGCCCTCGGGGTCCCCTTCAGCGCGCTCGTGGAGCCGCCCGTGCCCGCCGTCCAGGTGATCCGGGCCGGCGAGGGCCCCATGGTGCACTCCGAGCGGTCCAGCTATCTGGCCACCCTGCTCTCGGCGAGCCCGCCGGGCGCCCGCAGGGATATCTATTACGTCTGGCTGGAGCCCGGGACCGTACGCGATTCCGAGCCGCACATTCCCGGGACCACGGAGCACATCGTGGTCGCCGAGGGGGGAGTCAGGGCCGGGCCGCGCGGGGAGGCGGTCGAGCTGGGGCCCGGGGATTACCTGTCGTACCGCGGGGACGTGCCGCACGCGTACGAAGCCCTCGCCGCCGGAACGAAGTTCGTGCTGATCATGCAGCACATGTGAACCGGAAATGAACGGGAAAAGGCAGGAGCCCCGTCGCCGGAAGGCGTGGGGCTCCTTGGGTACTGCACTCAGGTTCTGCGATCAGGCAGTGATCAGACGGGGGTGACGTTCTCCGCCTGCGGACCCTTCGGGCCCTGCGTCACGTCGAAGTTCACCTGCTGGTTCTCCTCGAGGGAGCGGAAGCCAGAGGCGTTGATCGCGGAGTAGTGAACGAAGACGTCGGGGCCGCCGCCCTCCTGGGCGATGAAGCCAAAGCCCTTTTCGGCGTTGAACCACTTAACGGTTCCGGTAGCCATAAGCCCTCCTTGGGCTCAAAAGGGTTGCCCTGCTCCAGAACCTGCACGTGCGAAACGGTGCTGCACAACTGCATTCGTCTGAAAACGACGAGAGCCCGCGGTTACATGCTCCGCAGGCTCTGTACTGCAAGGGAAACCAAACTGCAACTTGCGGCGAGCCTAGCACGAGGGCAGCCGAAAGCAATAGAGGTCAAGATCACGTCACCCGAATGTTTGAATCCTCGGAGGGGCGGCTTGACGGTGGGGTCGGTCCCAGCACCGTACAGCACGGGGTCTAGTCTCGCGATGTGGACAATTCCCGCACCCGGCCGCGCGTCGGCCACATCCAGTTCCTGAACTGCCTGCCCCTCTACTGGGGGCTCGCGAGAACCGGCACGCTCCTCGACTTCGAGCTGACCAAGGACACTCCGGACAAGCTCAACGAGAAGCTGGTGCAGGGCGAACTCGACATCGCACCCATCACCCTGGTCGAGTTCCTGAAGCACGCGGACGAGCTGGTCGCCTTCCCCGACATCGCCGTCGGCTGCGACGGCCCGGTGATGTCCTGCGTGATCGTCTCGCAGGTCCCGCTCGACCGGCTGGACGGCGCCCGCGTCGCCCTCGGCTCGACCTCCCGCACCTCGGTCCGGCTCGCCCAGCTGCTGCTCGCCGACCGCTACGGCGTACAGCCGGACTACTACACCTGCCCGCCCGACCTCAGCCTGATGATGCAGGAGGCGGAGGCCGCCGTCCTCATCGGCGACGCCGCCCTGCGCGCCAACCTCGTGGACGGACCCCGCTACGGCCTCGAAGTGCACGACCTGGGCGCCATGTGGAAGGAGTGGACGGGACTGCCGTTCGTCTTCGCGGTCTGGGCGGCCCGGCGCGACTACCTGGAACGCGAGCCGTTCATCACCCGCAAGGTCCACGAGGCCTTCCTCGCCTCCCGCAACCTCTCCCTGGAGGAGGTCGGCAAGGTCGCCGAGCAGGCCGCCCGCTGGGAGTCCTTCGACGAGGCGACCCTGGAGCAGTACTTCACCACCCTCGACTTCAGCTTCGGCGGTCCGCAGCTGGCGGCGGTCGCCGAGTTCGCACGCAGGGTCGGCCCGACGACCGGGTTCCCGGCGGACGTGAAGGTGGATCTGCTCCGGTCGTAGTCACTACGCTTCGGGCAGTGAGGCGTACCGGGGGGACCGGGGGAGAGGTGGACGCCATGCAGCCGCTCGGAGTCGACGAACCGGCCGCCGTCGGGCCCTACCGGCTGCTCGGCCGGCTCGGCTCCGGCGGCATGGGCCGGGTCTACCTGGGCCGCAGCGCGGGTGGCCGCACCGTCGCGGTGAAGATCGTGCACCCGCACTTCGCGCTGGACGAGGAGTTCCGGGCCCGCTTCCGGCGGGAGGTCGAGGCCGCCCGCCGGGTCGGCGGCGCCTGGACCGCGCCCGTCCTCGACGCGGACCCGGAGGCCGCCGTGCCCTGGGTCGCCACCGCCTACGCGGCCGGCCCCTCGCTCAGCGCGGCCGTCGCGGACGGCGGCCCGCTGCCCCCGCACACCGTACGGGCCCTGGGCGGGGGCCTCGCCGAGGCGCTTGCGGCGGTGCACGGGCTGGGCCTGGTCCACCGGGACGTGAAGCCCTCCAACATCCTGCTCACCCTGGACGGCCCGCTCCTCATCGACTTCGGCATCGCCCGCGCCACGGACGGCACGGCATCCCTGACCTCGACCGGCGTCTCCGTCGGCTCGCCCGGCTACATGTCCCCCGAGCAGATCCTCGGCAAGGGCGCCGGCGGGGCGGCCGACGTCTTCTCGCTCGGCGCGGTGCTGGCCTACGCGGCGACCGGCGAGCCGCCCTTCTCCGGCGACTCCTCGGCCGCGCTCCTCTACAAGGTCGTCCACGAGGAGCCCGAACTGGGACGCCTCTCCGGCGAGTTGCGCGAGGTGGCGGCCGCCTGTCTGGCCAAGGACCCGGCCACCCGCCCGGCCCCCGCCGAACTGGCCCGCCGGCTCGCGCCCGAGGGCGCCGCCCGCCTGGTCACCGGGGGCTGGCTGCCGGGCGCGCTGGTGGAACAGGTCAGCCGCGGAGCCGTACAGCTCCTCAACCTGGAGACGACGGAGACGGCACCCTCGGGCCCGGTGGCCTTCAGCGGACCGGTGGCCTTCAACGGCCCTGTGGCGGGCGGGGCACCGGAGACTGATCCGGGGCCGGGTTCAGATCCGGGTCCGGATCCGGGGCCGGGCCTGGGGAGCGGGGAGTCCGGTGCGGCCCCGGGCGAGTCGGGGCCGGCCGCAGGGGCGTTCGGACCGGCGCCGCTGATGACTCCGCCGAGGGTTCCGCCGATGCCGTCCGGGACACCCGCCGCGCAGGCGGCTGCCGCGCCCGGGCCCCGGGACGCGGTGCCGGCTCCGGGCAAGGTCAGCGTCAGCGTGGCTGCGGCCTCCGCGCCCGGGGAGAACGGGCGGGGGCGGCGGGTGAGCTGCACCGTGGCACTGGCCGTGGCGGGAGCGCTGGCCGCTGGGGTGGTCGGAGTCGGGGCCCTGCTGCGGCCGTGGGACGACGGCGGCCAGGACACGGCGGGCAGCGCCCCGGCCGCCTCCGACTCCGTCGGGCCGACGCCGACCGGCAACGCCCACTCGCCGGAGCCCGGGGACACGGCGGGCACAGATGCCCCGTCACCCGGTGCGAGCGACGGCGGCGCGGCCACGCGCTCTCCGTCCCCCGGCGCGAGCGGCGGCACGGCGGCCGCGATACCGGCCCGCTACCTCGGTACATGGGAGGGCCAGGCCACCGGACTGGGCGGCAGCCTCCCCATGGGCACCTTCCGGCTCACCGTCCACCAAGCGGGCACCGGCGAGGAACTGGGGCGGCTCACCCAGACCGACCAACTCGGTGCCGTCTGCACCGACATCCTCACCCTGAAGAAGGTCACCGGGACCCGGATCGTGGCGACGTCGGTGGGCGCCAAGGGCAACCACCCGGGCTGCGACCCCGCCCCGCACCCGGTGGAGTTGACGCCGACCGGCGACGACCTGACATACACGTCGGACAGTGCGGCCGAAGGAAATCCGGAGTCGCGGATGTCGAAGGTCGACTAGACGCGACCGGGCGACGGCTTCGCGGGACCGGGTGACGGCTTCGCGGGACCGGACGATGGCTTCGTGACCGGGCGACGGCTTCGCGGGACCGGACGATGGCTTCGCGGGACCGGGTGACGGCTTCGCGACCGGGTGACGGCTTCGCGGCCGGACGATGGCTCCGCCATCAGGTGACGTGCCGTCACCGTCGCACGTTCATGGCCCCTCCGCGATGACCCCTGCCGCCATCGCCCCTGCCGCCGAGCGGCTCGCTCGTCCGGCCCGGGCCGGGTGGTCCGGGGGCGCCTCGGCCCGGCCCGCTCCCGCCCCCGCCGCTGCCCCCTCCCCGGCTGTCACTACTGTGTCTGCGTTGGCGAACGCCAACCACGCGCAGCCAACACCCGCCCCCGGCCCGGCAGAACGGCACCGGTCGGCACTACGCAGCGCAAGGCAGGGCAGGCCGGCGCAAGGCAGCGCAAAGCGTCGCAACGGGGAAGGACGGGGAACACCCGCCATGGAGACACTGCAGCCGGACGACCCACGGGAGTTGGGCCCCTACCGCATGCTGCGCACGCTCGGAGCGGGCGGCATGGGCCGGGTCTACCTGGCCCGGTCGCCCGGCGGCCGGACCGTCGCCGTGAAGGTCGTACGCCCCGACCTCGCCGCCGACGCCGA
Source organism: Streptomyces sp. NPDC107581 (assembly GCF_055657175.1). Taxonomy (NCBI): domain Bacteria; kingdom Bacillati; phylum Actinomycetota; class Actinomycetes; order Kitasatosporales; family Streptomycetaceae; genus Streptomyces; species Streptomyces sp. NPDC107581. The sequence goes on along the minus strand of NZ_JBVKBH010000007.1, from coordinate 407,063 downwards.
CTTCCGCCGTCGTTTCCGGCACGAGGTGGAGATCGCCCAGGCGGTCTCCGGCCACTACACCGCCTCGGTCGTGGACGCCGACCCCGACGCACCGCTGCCGTGGCTGGCGACGTCGTACGTGCTCGGCCCGGACCTGACGGACGTCGTGGCCGTGCACGGCGCGCTCCCGGAGCGCACCGTGCACGCGCTGGGTGCCGGGCTCGCCGCCGCCCTCCAGGAGATCCACGCGGCCGGACTCATCCACCGCGACCTCAAGCCGTCGAACGTCCTCCTCGCCGCGGACGGTCCCCGCGTCATCGACTTCGGCATCGCACGGGCGGTGGACGGCAACCGTATGACCCAGACGGGGGTCGTGGTCGGCTCGCCCGGCTACATGCCCCCGGAGCAGGCCCTGGGCCAGGACGTCGGCACGGCGGGCGACGTCTTCTCCCTGGGCGCCGTGCTCGCCTTCGCGGCCACCGGCCGCAATGTCTTCGGCGACGGCGCCGCCTCCCACGCGGCGATGCTCTACCAGGTCGTCCACGGCGAACCGGACCTGACCGGCACACCGCAGTCCCTGCTCGGACTGGTCCGGGCCTGTCTGCAGAAGGACCCGGCCGCCCGGCCCGCCCCCGCCGAGATCGTGGCGGCGCTGGCACCCCAGGGCGTCGAGGGCGTGCTCGGCAACTGGCTGCCCTCGGCGGTGGCATCGACCATCGCCACCCACGCGGCCGGGATCCTGGACCTGGAGGCCCCGGAGCGGCCGGCCGCACCGGCCGCCGCCTCCTTCGGCCCGGCGCCGACGATGCCGGCGGACCCCCGGACGCCGGCGGGCACACCCGCGGCGGGGTACGACTACCCGCAGCCCGGCGCCCAGCCGTCCGCCGGTGCGCCCGTCGCCGGATACGGCTATCCGCAGGGCGGTGCGCCCGCACCGGCCTACGGGACCCCCGGCCACGGCACGCCCCAGCCGGGCACCGTCCAGCTGGGCGGCACGGAAGGCTCCGCTCCGGTGCCCTCCCGCCGCCGGGTCCTCACCTACGCCCTCGGCGGTGCCGCGGCGGTCGCCGCGGTCGGCGGGGGCACCGCGTGGTGGCTCGGCCGGAACGACGGCGGCACCGGCCCGTCCACCGGCGCGGGCGGCCACGGCGGTTCGGGCCGGCCGGCCGCCGAGTCCTTCACCACCCCGCCCGCCGGGGTGGCCCCGCAGCCGCTGTGGCACGAGAGCGCCGCCGAGGACAGCACCGCGACCTCCCAGCCGCTCCTCATCCACGACGGGCTGCTGCTGGTCAGCGGCGATCCGCTGGTGGCGTACGACGTGAAGACGGGCAAGGCGCGCTGGTCCAGGAAGGGGATCTGCCCCGCCGGGGCCCAACTCCTCTTCCACGGCGGCAAGGTGTTCCTGAGCGACGGCGACTACGACGGTGTCCTGGTCGCCTACGACGTCTCCACCGGCAAGGAGGCCTGGCGCAGCCGGCTCGGCAAGCAGCTGAACATCGAGCGGACGATCGCCATCGACGACAAGAACGTCTACGTCACGCTCACCGACTACGGCCAGGCCAAGAGCGCCACCAAGTACCGCACGGCCATCGCCGCGGTCAGCCACTCCACCGGCAGGACGGTGTGGCTGCAGCGGCGCGACTGGGGCACCAAGGACTACGACGTCGAGGGCGCCGTCTGGGGCAAGTACCTCGTGTACGCCGACTCCAACTACAACCTCACCGTCCGCGACACCGCCACGGGCGGGCAGCTGTGGACCAAGAAGATCGGCGACGACTGGAGCTGGCAGCCCACGGCTGCCGACGGGGTGGTGTTCCTGCCGGGCGAGAAGCTGACGGCCGTGGAACTCGAAACGGGCAGGACCCGCTGGACGCTCTCGCCGAACGGCCGCCGCGGCTTCAAGAACCCCACCGTGATCGACGGCGTGGCCTACGTCTGTGACTACGACCGCGGCATCTGGGCCGTGAACGTCAAGGACGGCAAGCGGATCTGGCTCTGCGAGAACGGCAACCGCGCGGCGAGGGAGTCGTTCCTGAAGGCCGGGACGACGCTGTACGCGGCCGCCGGCGCGCTGGGCGGCGGCATCGTCGCCCTGGACGCCAGGACCGGCAAGGTGCGTTGGACGTGGGTCGACAGCACCGATGCCACCGACTACTGGCAGATCGCCCTGTCGGGCAGTCGGCTGCTGGTGACCGGGGGCCAGGAGGTCTACGCGATGCCGGCCGTCTGATACCGGCCCCGTCCCGCGGCCGTACTCCCTAGGATTTCCGCCATGAGCATGGGCGCGCTGGTCCTCGTCGCCGCGCTGTGGGGTGCGGCGGCGGGAGCCCTGCTGCCCCGGGCCGCATACCGCTTCGCCGTCCCGGCGGGAGAGCCGTGGCGTCAGCGGTGTGCGGGCGGGCACCCGGTCCGCGGGTGGCTCGGCGGGGCGCGCTGCGGCCAGTGCGCGGGGGGCGCGAAGGAGCGGGCGCGGGCGCAGGGGGGCACGGAGGCGCTGGCGGGCACTGAGGTGGAGCCGGGCACTGAGGTGCAGGCGGGTGCTGAGGTGCTGGCGGGCACGGAGGTGGAGCCGGGCACCGAGGCGCAGTTGGACGCAGCCGCGCGGGCGGGTGCTGAGGCGCAGGCGTCGTACGCCCCTTCCGGAGTCCTCCTCGCCACCGTCACGGCCCTCACCTGTGCCGCCTTCGCCGCCGCCACCGGTACCCGGCCCGAGCTGGGTGTCTGGCTGCTGCTCGCGCCGGTCGGGGTGCTGCTGGCGGCCGTGGACCTCCGGGTGCAGCGGCTGCCCGATCCGCTCACCCTGCCGCTCGCGGCCGCCGCCCTCGGTCTGCTGGGCCTCGTCGCGCTGCTGCCCGAGCACGCCGGCCACTGGCTCACCGCGCTGTACGGCGCCCTCGCGCTCGGCGCCGGCTACTTCGTGCTCTTCCTCGTCAACCCGTCCGGCATGGGCTTCGGCGATGTGAAGCTGGCGCTGGGCATGGGCGCCGTCCTCGGCTGGTACGGCTGGCCGACGGTCCTGCTCGGCACCTTCGCCGGGTTCCTGCTCGGCGCGCTCTACGGCGGCGCACTCGTCGTCGCCCGGCGCGCGGGACGCAAGACACACATCCCCTTCGGGCCGTTCCTCGTCGCGGGCGCCTTCGCCGGGCTGCTGATCGGCGCGTACGCGGCCTGAGCGCAGACGTCAGAAACCCCTGGCGTAGGCTGGTTCGGTCCGTCCACAACCCTTGACGAAAGGGACCTCCTGGTGACCGAGAAGGCCGACCTCCAGTCTGTCCTCGACCGTGCCGCTGCCGGTGGGCGGATCACTCCGGAAGAGGCACTCGTCCTCTACCGCGACGCCCCGCTGCACGCGCTGGGCGCCGCCGCCGACGCCGTACGCCGCCGCAAGTACGCCGGCATCGAGCACATCGCGACGTACATCATCGAGCGCAACATCAACTACACGAACGTGTGTGTCACGGCGTGCAAGTTCTGCGCCTTCTACGCCGCCCCCAAGGACACGGCGAAGGGGTGGACGCGGGACCTGGAGGACATCCTGCGCCGGTGTGCGGAGACCGTCGAGCTCGGCGGCACGCAGATCATGTTCCAGGGCGGGCACCACCCGGACTACGGCGTCGAGTACTACGAGAAGCACTTCGCCGCCATCAAGAAGGAGTTCCCGCAGCTCGTCATCCACAGCCTGGGGGCGAGCGAGGTCGAGCACATGGCGCGGATCTCCAAGGTCGGCGTCGAAGAGGCCATCACCCGGATCCACCGGGCCGGCCTCGACTCCTTCGCGGGCGCCGGTGCGGAACTGCTGCCGGAAAGGCCCCGCAAGGCCATCGCGCCCCTCAAGGAGAGCGGCGAGCGCTGGCTGGAGATCATGGAGACCGCGCACCGGCTGGGCGTGGAGTCGACGTCCACCATGCTCATGGGCACGGGCGAGACCAACGCCGAGCGCATCGAGCACCTGCGCATGATCCGGGACGTACAGGACCGCACGGGCGGCTTCCGCGCCTTCATCCCGTACACCTACCAGCCCGAGAACAACCACCTGAAGGGCCGCACCCAGGCCACGCTCTTCGAGTACCTGCGGATGATCGCGATCGCCCGCCTCTTCCTGGACAACGTGCAGCACATCCAGGGCTCGTGGCTGACCACCGGCAAGGAGGTCGGCCAGCTGTCCCTGCACTACGGCGCGGACGACCTCGGTTCGATCATGCTGGAGGAGAACGTGGTCTCCTCGGCCGGCGCCAAGCACCGCTCCAACCGCCTGGAGATCATCGACCTGATCCGCAAGGCGGGCCGCGTCCCGGCGCAGCGCGCCACGACGTACGAGCACCTGGTCGTGCACGACGACCCGGCGAACGACCCCGTCGACGACCGCGTGGTCTCCCACATCTCCTCCACCGCCATCGAGGGCGGCACGGCCCACCCCGAACTGAAGCTGCTGACGTCCAACTGAGCCGACGTGCTGACGATTCACACCGCGGATCTGCTCCTCACCGGCGATCCGTGCCGGTCCCCGATCCCCGGCGGCGCGATCCTCGTCGAGGGGCGGACGATCGCGTCGGTCGGCCCGTACGAGGAGCTGGCCGCCGCCCGTCCCTCGGCCCGGGTGCGCCGCTGGCCCGGGCTCATCGCGCCCGGCCTGCTCAATGTGTTCGGGCCCGAACTGCTGGAGCACGCCTACCATCCGGACCCGCGTGAGGCCGCCGAACTCGGATCCGAGCCGATCACGGGCGAGGCCCTGGCCGCCCTCGGAATGACCGACACCCGGTGGGCTGCCGGCGCGCGGCGCGGGGTGCAGCGGATGCTGGCCCACGGGACCGTCGCGGTGGCGGGGGAGCTGCGGCGCCCCGCCGTGGCGGACGCCGTGCGCCGGGCCGGACTGTCGGTCGAGGAACGGTTCGAGGAGCCCTCGGGGCCGCCCGGCCTCGACCCGCTCAGCGGGCACCGCGCCCTCGGCGAGGCGATCCTCATGCCGATTCCGCCGTACGCGGGCGCGGACGCGACCTTCGCCGTGTTCGACGTGCCCGACGAGGCCACCCTTGTGCACCGCGGAGCCGCCACCTGCGTCGCGACGGTCATCGGGGGCCGCCTGCTGTACCGCGGACGCTAGCTGCCCGGGGGCCGCCCCCCGGGGTCCGTTCCCCCGGCTCAGCCCGCGAACGCCTCCCCGAATGCCCCCGAACTCTGGCTGACCCCGCTGCAGTCGGTCGCCGCGTCGTCCCGCGACGACTCACCCGCCGCGCACTGCCGGTCACGGAAGCTCGACCACATCGACACCCAGGCGATCTGCTTCTCCTCGGCGAACGTCCGCACCTGCGCGGCGTCGGAGAGCGTGAACGTCTCGCCGGCCACGTCGTTGACGCCGAGCATCGAGGTGAGTGCCATGCCCCGCCAGGCGTCCGCGCCGGACAGCCCGAACACCTTCCCCAACTGGGTGTGGGCCGCCTCGGCGGAGGCGATGGCGTAGCCGCCCATGTCGCCGGTGTACGACTCGCCGTAGTTCATCGTCATGAGGTTGACGGCCGAGACCTGGACGTCGTACGTGTTCGCGGACCCCAGCAGCGCGAGGCTGTCCGCATCCAGCCCGGAGGGCATCACCGGCAGGGTGAAGGACACCTTCACCTCCGGCCGCTGCTGCTGGAGCAGGGCCATCGCCTTCGACCGCAGGGCGACCGAGGCGGAATCGGTCAGCTCGTCGCCCTCGATGTCGAAGTCGGCCTGGGCGGAGCCGGCCGCGTCCAGCGCCTTCTCGTAGGCGGTGGCCAGCGCGGAGGCACTGTCGCAGGTGGCGGCCAGTTCCCTTCCGGAGGCACCGCCGAAGGAGACACGGACCGTGGCACCGCCCTGCTTCAGCCGCGCGATCCGGGACTCCACCGCGGAGTCGCCGATCGCCTCGCTGCCGTTCCACTCCGGTGTGCAGTCATCGCCCCGGGAGATCACGAAGGCGAGGTTGTACGCGGAGGGAGAGCCGGCGGAATCGGTGGCGGCGGCCTCGGTGGCACTGACATAGGGGGCGTACGCCGTGGTGAACGCCGGGGTGTCGGACGGCGAGTGCGACGGCGAGTACGACGGGGAGTGCGGGCTGCGGGAACCGTGCGGACTGCTTTCCGCCCCCTGGGAGCAGCCTGTCACAGCGAGTGCAAACATGCAGGCGAACCCCGCCAACGGCATCAGAAATCCCCTCATGGCCCACGTACCCGCTCTCGTGATTTCTGTCTCGGGACGGAAACAGAGTTCGTTTTTCCGGGAAGAAATGTCTCACATGGCTCGGCAGTGCATGACGGCTGATTAGGCAGCATATGGCCGATTCATTCTGGCGGTATGGCCGGTTCATCCCGAGTGTCTTCATCGAATGTCTCAGGAAGACGACAGGCTGGGGAAGCTCTCATGGGTGGCTCATAAGAATCACCGAGAAAAGGTCACATAAAGGCTGTCTAATATCCGGGGAATGCATTCCGAACCCGCCGTCGAAAGTCGCGCCGCCGGGCGTGGTCGCCGTCGCAAACATGGCAACGGGTCCGCCGAAGGGCCTGTGTTCGTCGACACCTCCGGACGCCGGTCGAAGGTGCTGCGCCGGATCGGCCTGCTCATCGGCGTCGTCTGCCTCGCGTACGCGGGTGTGCTCGGCGCCGCCTTCATGGGCTGGGGTACCACCCTCACCCAGTCCTCGCTGCTTCCGTTCGGCGACGGCCCGGGCGACCGGGCCCCCGGCGGCATCCGTCCGCAGGGCGGGACCGGCCACCGGGCAGGCCTGCCGAGCGGCACCCGGCGCGGCGCCGGCGCCGCGCAGCCGTCGGGCCCGCCCGCGGGCGCCGCCACACCGTCCTCCCCGTCCCCGTCCCCGCCCCTGTCGGCGTCCCCGTCCCCGTCCCCGTCGGCGTCCCCGTCCGCGGCCGCCGACTGACCGGAAACACAGGCCACCTCCATGACTGCTCCGACCCCCGCCCGTGGCCGCCGGCGCGCCCCCACCCGCATCGAGCGGGCGGCGGGCAGGGCCGCGGCCCTGCAGAGACCGCGTGTGCTCCTCGCTCTACTGCTCCTGCTGGCGCTGACCTGCGTGATGCTGCTCGACGGCTATCTGCGCGCCGAGGTCGGCGGCGACCAGCGCGTGCGCACCGGCGCCGGCTCCGACAAGGTCCCCGGCACGGTCCTGGACGGCGGCCCGATCCTCACCTTCCGGGGCGGCCGGGCGACGACCGTCTCCGTCCCCGCCAAGACCATCGCCCTCACCTTCGACGACGGCCCGAACCCGACCTGGACGCCCCAGGTCCTCAAGATCCTTCGGCGGTACGGCGTACCGGGCACGTTCTTCCTGGTCGGCTCGATGGTGTCGCGCTACCCGGGCATCGTGAGGACGATGGTCCAGCAGGGCAACGAGGTCGGCATCCACACCTTCACGCACGTCGATCTGTCGTACCAGAGCGATGCCCGCGTCGCCCGCGAGATGGAGCAGAGCCAGCTCGCCCTCGCGGGCGCGGCCGGCATCACGACGACCCTCTTCCGCGCGCCGTACTCCTCCGAGACGGACGCCATCGACGACTACAGCTGGCCCGTCTACCGGAAGCTCGGCCAGGACGGCTACACCAGCGTCTTCGTCGACACCGACAGCGACGACTGGAAGCGGCCGGGCGTCTCGAAGATCGTCCGCTGGGCGACGCCGAAGGGCACCGCGGGCGCCTCCGTCCTCTTCCACGACGCGGGCGGCGAGCGCTCACAGACGATCAAGGCGCTGCCGCAGTACATCGAGAAGATGAAGGCCAAGGGGTACACCTTCACGACCATCAGCGGGGTCATGGAGAAACAGCGCTCGGCGGTGGGGCAGGGCTCGGCGGTGGGGCAGGGCGCGGCGGTGGGGCAGGGCTCGGCCGAGAAGCAGACGGCGCCCGGAGCCGGGGCCGGGGCCGGGGTGGGCGCCGGGGCGGGTGTCGTCTCCGGCGGCCTTCAGGCCGCCCACCGCAAGGCCACCGGCACGACCCTCTACGAGGGCAAGGCCCTGATCGCGGCCGTCGCCGTCGCCGAATGGACCGTACCCGCGCTCTCGGCCGGGCTGACCGTCGTCGGCGTGGCCGTCATGGGCCGCTTCGGGATGATGCTGATCCTGGCCCGCCGCCACTACCGGCAGCGCAACAGACGCCGCTTCAGCTGGGGGCCGCCGGTCACCGAGCCGGTGAGCGTGATCGTCCCGGCGTACAACGAGAAGGAGTGCATCGCCAACACCCTGAAGTCGCTGGCACGGAGCACCCACCCGATCGAGATCATCGTGGTGGACGACGGTTCCACCGACGACACGGCGGAGATCGCCGCATCGCTGGGCATGCCGAACCTCCGGGTCGTCCGCCAGGCCAACGCGGGCAAGCCCGCCGCGCTCAACAACGGTGTCCGCAACGCCCGTCACGCCCTCGTCGTGATGATGGACGGCGACACCGTCTTCGAGCCCGACACCGTACGGCACCTGGTGCAGCCCTTCGCGGACCCCGAGGTCGGTGCCGTCGCCGGCAACGCCAAGGTCGGCAACCGCAACACCGTCATCGGCGCCTGGCAGCACATCGAGTACGTGATGGGCTTCAACCTGGACCGGCGCATGTACGACCTGCTGCGCTGCATGCCGACGATCCCGGGCGCGATCGGCGCGTTCCGCCGCGATGCGGTCCTCCAGGCGGGCGGCATGAGCGAGGACACCCTCGCCGAGGACACCGACATCACCATCGCCCTGCACCGCGCGGGCCGCCGGGTGGTCTACCAGGAGCACGCCAAGGCCTGGACGGAGGCGCCGGGCTCCTTGAAACAGCTCTGGTCGCAGCGCTACCGCTGGTCGTACGGCACCATGCAGGCGCTGTGGAAACACCGCAGGTCCCTGACGGACAGGGGCCCCTCGGGCCGCTTCGGCCGCGTCGGCATGCCCCTGGTCGTGCTCTTCCAGATCCTCACGCCGCTCTTCGCCCCGCTCATCGACGTCTTCACCGTCTACTCGATGGTCTTCGTGGACTTCCGGGCGGCCCTGCTGGCCTGGCTCGCGGTCCTCGGCGTCCAGCTGACCTGCGCCGCCTACGCCTTCCGTCTCGACCGGGAGAAGTACCGCTACCTGCTGATGCTGCCCCTGCAGCAACTGGCCTACCGCCAGATGATGTACCTCGTCCTCATCCACTCCTGCATCACGGCCCTCACGGGCGGCCGGCTGCGCTGGCAGAAACTGAAGCGCACCGGCGAGGTCGGGACACCGGCGGGGGTGAGCTGAGTGGGTTCGCACCGCAGGGGCATGCCCCGCCGGACCGCCCCGGTCCCCACCGTCCCGCCCGCGGCGCAGGGCGCTCCCCGCGACACCGCACCGCTGCCGCGGGCCCGGCCGCCGGCGCCGGGACGAGACCGCTACTTCGACACCCTCCGCGCGGTGGCCCTCGTCCGGGTCGTCACGTACCACACCTTCGGCTGGGCCTGGTGCGGCCTGCTCTTCCCCTCGATGGGCGTCATGTTCGCCCTGGCCGGGACGCTCATGGCGAAGTCCCTGGAGCGCCCCGCCCGCAAGGTCCTCACGAGCCGCCTGCGCCGCCTCCTGCCCCCGTTCTGGTTCTGGGGCTTCTTCGTCGTCCTCGCGATGCTGGTCCACGGCTGGGTGCCGGGCCGGCAGATCGTCTACTGGATCGTGCCGCTGGGCGACCCCCCGGGCAACGCGTGGGGCGAGCAGGCCTGGGAGATCCTCTGGTACCTGCGCACGTACCTCTGGTTCGTCCTGCTCTCCCCGCCGCTGCTGCGGATCTTCCGGCTCGCCCCCGTCCCGGTGCTGCTGCTGTCCCTGGCCCCCGTCCTGGTGCTGAACTTCCTCTGGTCCGGCCCGGACAACCGCTTCGGCAGTGCCCTGTGGGACCTGTCGACGTACCTCTTCTGCTGGATCCTCGGCTTCGCCCACCGCGACGGCCTGCTCCGGCGTATGCGGCCGGCTCCCGTGATCGTCCTCGCGTCCGCCGCGCTCGGCTACGGCGGCTGGTACGCCTTCTCGCACCGGGCGGACTTCGGCACCTACGACCTGGACGAGAACCCGCTCGCGCAGGCCTTCTGGTCGGCCGGCTTCGTCCTGCCGCTGATGTGGGCGAAGGCGTACTTCCGGATCGACTTCGCCCGGCTCACCCGGTGGCGCCGCCTCGACCGGACGGTCACGGTCTTCAACGCGCGCGCGGTGACGGTCTACCTCTGGCACGAGATCGCGCTGATTCTGGCGGTCCCGCTGATCGACCGTCTCTGGGACGTGCCCGCCTTCGAGAAGTACCTGCCGCTCGACAGCCAGTGGTTCATGTTCGGCATCGCCTGGATCCTGATCGCCGGGTTCGTCCTGGTGTGCGGCTGGGTGGAGGACGTGGCCGCGAAGAAGAAGCCGCGACTGATCCCGGGAGGCCGTGCTGCAAGAATGGGCGGGTGACCCGCGCTTCCCTGAACAAGCAGCCGCACGAAGTCGCCTCGATGTTCGACGACGTGGCGGAACGGTACGACCTGACGAACGACGTGCTGTCGCTCGGCCAGGACCGGCGCTGGCGCAGGGAGGTGGCGAAGGCGGTCGACGCGCGCCCCGCGCAGAAGGTCCTCGACCTCGCGGCCGGTACGGCGACCTCCTCGCTGCCCTTCGCACAGACGGGCGCGTACGTCGTCCCGTGCGACTTCTCGATCGGGATGCTCCAGGTCGGCAAGCGGAAGCACACCTGGCTGCCGTTCACGGCGGGCGACGCGACGAGGCTGCCGTTCAAGGACGACACCTTCGACGCCGTCACGATCTCCTTCGGGCTGCGCAATGTGCAGGACACGGACGCGGCCCTGCGCGAGATGTACCGGGTGACCCGGCCCGGCGGCCGGGTGGTGATCTGCGAGTTCTCCCACCCGACGTGGCGGCCCTTCCGGACCCTCTACACCGAGTACCTGATGCGGGCCCTGCCGCCGGTCGCGCGCACCGTGTCCTCGAACCCGGACGCCTACGTCTACCTCGCCGAGTCCATCCGCGCCTGGCCCGACCAGCCCGCCCTCGCCGAGCGGCTGCGCAAGGCGGGCTGGTCGAAGGTGGCGTGGCGCAACCTCACCGGCGGTGTGGTCGCGCTGCACCGGGGCTTCAAGGAGAGCTGAACCACTCCGGCGGGTGCCGGTCTCTCACCGGTTGATCATCTCGAAGGCGTCCCCGGGCTCGCCCAGTTCACGCTGCAGCCCGCCCGAGGGAGGCCGCGGGATGCGGGGCTCGCGCACGCCCCCGCCACCCTCGCCCTCACCGAAGTCGAACCACACGTACACCATGGAGTCCGGCGGCACCTCTGCCCCGGGCTGCGGGTACTGACGTACGACGTAGTCGACGACGGTGCGGTGGAAGTCCGGGCGGTCCGGCGCATTGAGGAACAGGCCCCGCGCCCGGGCCGTTTCGCGCGCGTCGACGGCCATCAGACCGACCAGACGAGGAACGCGCACTTCGGGTGTCTTGGGTGTTATGCGCACAGATGTCACCCCCAGCGGTACTGGCAGGGTAACTCCGGCGCGAAGCCCCCGGTAGGCTCCGGTGCCTTTCTGTAACAGTTGGCTACTGTGCGTTACTTCGGACTGTCGAGGGCGAGGCGGAAGCAGAGGGCCGGCTCGTCCAGCACGGGGTGCGTGAAGGTCTCCGCCGGTGTCATGCCCAGCCGCCTGGTCACCGCGATCGACCGCTCGTTCCCGGGCCTGACCATGGCGACCACGCCCGGCACGCCCGCCGCGCGGACCCGCTCCAGGGTCTCGCGGGCGGCAGCGGTGACGTACCCCTTGCCCCAGTGCGCACGCCCGAGCCGCCAGCCGATCTCCATTTCGCCGACGGGACCCCAACCCGGCTGCCAGGGCTGGGCGCCGGTGAACCCGATGACCTCGCCGGACTCGTCGAGCATCGTCCACAGGCAGAAGCCGTGCTCCGCGTCGTGCCGCCGCTGCCGTGCGGTCAGCTCCTCGTAGGCGGACAGCTCCGCCGGCCGGCCGCCGTGGAACTCCATGACCTCGGGGTCGGCGAAGACCCGGTGCCAGGCGAACGCGTCCTCGTCGGTGGGCACACGCAGCCGTACTGCGGGGAGAGCTCTGTTCACGGGGCAGCCCTTCAGCCGGTGATCAATTCTGCTGAATAGACTGCCCATGTCCAGTGCCGGTCGGCACGCAGATTTAGAACCTTGGGGAGATCCCGCCGTGACCGAGCCCCTCTCCGACAACACCGCCGATGTGATCGTCGTGGGCGCGGGGCCAGCCGGCTCCACCACCGCATACCACCTCGCCAAGGCCGGACTCGACGTCCTCCTGCTGGAGAAGACCGAGTTCCCGCGGGAGAAGGTCTGCGGCGACGGCCTCACCCCGCGTGCGGTCAAGCAGCTCGTGGCCATGGGCATCGACATCTCCGAGGAGGCCGGCTGGCTGCGCAACAAGGGTCTGCGCATCATCGGCGGCGGCTCCCGCCTCCAGCTGGACTGGCCGGATCTCGCCGCCTACCCGAACTACGGCCTCGTCCGCAAGCGCGACGACTTCGACGAGCAGCTCGCCCGCCAGGCCCAGAAGGCGGGAGCGCGGCTGTACGAGCACTGCAACGTCAGCGGTCCCGTCATCGACGACCGCACCGGCCGCATCACGGGCGTGAAGGCCAGGCTCGGCGAGGAGAAGCGCGAGGTCACCTTCCACGCCCCGCTCGTCGTCGCCGCCGACGGCAACTCCACCCGCCTGTCCCTCGCGATGGGCCTGCACCGCCGTGAGGACCGCCCGATGGGCGTCGCGGTGCGCACCTACTTCACCTCCCCGCGCCACGACGACGACTACCTGGAGTCCTGGCTGGAGCTGTGGGACCGCCGCGGCCCCCAGGACCGCCTGCTGCCCGGCTACGGCTGGATCTTCGGCATGGGCGACGGCACCTCCAACGTGGGCCTCGGCGTGCTCAACACCTCCGCCGCCTTCAAGGAGCTGGACTGGCGCGAGATCCTCAAGGCCTGGTGCGCGTCCATGCCCGAGGACTGGGGCTACACCCCGGAGAACATGACGGGCCCGATCCGCGGTGCCGCCCTGCCCATGGCCTTCAACCGCCAGCCGCACTACACCAAGGGCCTGTTGCTCGTCGGCGACGCCGGCGGCCTGGTGAACCCCTTCAACGGCGAGGGCATCGCCTACGCCATGGAGTCCGGCCAGATCGCCGCCGACGTCATCGTCCAGGCCCATGCGCGGGCCACGCCCGCCCAGCGCGAGATCGCCCTGCAGCGCTACCCGCGCGTCCTCAAGGACACCTACGGCGGCTACTACACGCTCGGCCGCGCCTTCGTGAAGCTCATCGGCAACCCGAAGGTCATGCAGATCGCCGCCCAGCGCGGTCTGACCCACCCGGTGCTGATGAAGTTCACCCTGAAGCTGCTGGCGAACCTCACCGACCCGACGGGCGGCGACGCGATGGACCGCATCATCAACGGCCTGAGCAAGGTCGCCCCGAAGGCCTGATCACCCGGCGCGGGGCCGCCTCCGGCCCGGTCGGACCCGTGCCACCCGTGCCACCGGTCCGACCGGGGTGGCCCCGAAGGCGTGCGCGCCCGCCGGAAAGGGCCCTAGTCCCGGCTCAGCTCCCCGGCCCTGGCCGCCCGGCGGGCGAACACCTCGTCCCGCCGGGCCGCCATCAGCCGCAACGCGTCCTTTTTCTCCCGCTTGGAGAGCCGGTCCAGGTAGATCCACCCGTAGGTGTGGTCGGTCTCGTGCGCGAGACAGCGCGCGAAGTACCCCGTGCCCTCGATGACGAGCGGCCTGCCGTGCTTGTCCTGCCCGCGCACGACGGCCCGGTCCGGCCGCGGTACGGCCATCACGGCGCCCGGCACCGACAGGCACCCCTCGCCCTCGTCGATCAGCCGGCGCCCGGCCGGGGCGGACTCCAGGACAGGATTGATGATGTGTCCGACATGCCGGATTCCGTCGTCATCAGGGCAGTCGTACACGAACAGACGGAGATCGACGCCGACCTGATTCGCCGCCAGTCCCGCCCCCTCGGCGACATACATGGTGAGGAACATGTCGTCGATGAGCGCGGCGAGGTCGGGCCCGAACTCCGTGACGTCCCGGCACGGCCTGTGCAGGACCTCCTCGCCGACCTCGGTGATCCTGCGCACCGCACCGCGCCCGGCCTCGGGGGCGTGGCGAGGGTAGTGGTCGGCGGGGCTTCCCTGGACGAACACGCGTGGCATCGCGCTGTCTCCTTCACTCGTGGACGGTCCGCCGAACGGCGGCCGCACCGAGCATGCCAGGGACGACGCAAGGGCCGCTGCCCCCGAGCGGCTGCGGCCCTACGCGCGTGAGAGACGTGCTGAGGCGCTCAGAGCACCCGCACGGCGCCGGTCGGCGGGTCGTACGACAGCGGGTGCTCCCCGACGCCGCTGGAGGGGTTCTGCGCGCCGACGAACATGCCGTCGCCCACGTACACCGCCACGTGGTACGCGCTGCCCGCGCTGCCCCAGTACAGGATGTCGCCCGGCTGCAGATTGCTCAGCGACACCTGGGTGCCGGCCGTCGACTGGTCCTGGGAGACGCGCGGCAGGCTGATGCCCACCTGCTTGAAGGCCGTCTGCACCAGACCGGAGCAGTCGTAGGCCGAGGGGCCGGTGGCGCCGGAGACGTAGGCCTTGCCGATCTGCGCCTTCACGAAGGAGATGACGGCCGCGGCCGAGCCCGTCGCCGTGGAGGAGCCCGTGGACGTGCTCGTGGAGGAGTCGGTGCTCGCCGTGGTGGAGAGCGTCGTGCGCTCCGCGTTGCGCGAGGCACGCGCGGCAGCCGCCTTGCGGGCGGCCTCCTGGGCCTTCTTCTTGGCCTCCGCCGCCTTCTGCTTGGCGTCCGCGAGGTCCGCCTTGGCCTGCTTCGCGGCGTTTGCGGCGGCCTGGTCGCGCTCGGCCTGCAGCTGGTAGTTCGCGGCGGCCTGCTGCGTGGCGTCCGCGGACTGGGCGACCTGAGCGGCCAGGTCGGCCGTCAGGGTGGGCAGTTCGAGGGTCTGCGTCACCGGCTCGGCGGCGTTCGCCGAGCCGGACGCCCCGGCGACTGCCAGGGTGCTGAGGACGCCACCGGCAACTCCGGCCCGCATCGCGATGGTCGACGCGCTGCGGCGGGGCTTCCGGTGGCTGCGTATGTGAGCGGTGTGGGACATGGGGATAACGGGTACCAGGGGCTCCTTCATATCTTCAAGAAACGTGGGCTGCGCCACAGTTGTTCAATCGAGACCTCTAAGCCTGGGCACGTCACTCTTTATTGACGCCGTAACGGACATTGCGGACGCCCGTGATCAAGCCCTTGATCACGGTCTTTGATCATTACGTCCGAATTGCCCCGCACCTACCACTGGTTCGCATGGATGGCCAAGCCCGGTTCTCAGACCGCTCTCATGAATGTGGCGGAGGTCACGGAACGGTCACCGGAAGGGTGGCGTCCGACGCGGGCGCGAGTTCGTGAACGCGTGCACGCACGGTCTGGCGTCCACACCTCGTTCCCGAGCTACCTCTGATGTGTGAATGCGCCCCACTATCAGGGCGTCGCAGCCATGGCCAATTTGCATGCAGCAGAACTCTCTTGATATGGAGACGCCCGCTCCGGCCTGCGATGACGAGTGAAAATGTCACTTCTGGTGATCACCTGAACGCTTCGCGTATGAAGATCACCCATCATCCGACTTCATGATCCTTCGTCAGGTGGTGGAGATCACAAAGCTTGTGTAATACCCCGTGTCGCAGATCACAGAGCGGCGGGCATAAGATGCGAGGCAGTTGGGCTTGTGACCTGCTTCACATGTTCTCGATCTTCGCCCGGGACGAGCGGGGCTCGTGGGACCGGTGGGGCGGATGTGAGCCCAGTGCAACCGCCACCAGTCAGTGCCGACTGAGAGGAGCGAGGAGCGGTGAACGCGTATGCGCCCATCCTCGTACTGGGAGCCCTCGGGGCAGGCTTTGCGATCTTCTCCGTGGTCATGGCCACGCTGATCGGTCCGAAGCGGTACAACCGCGCCAAACTCGAAGCCTACGAGTGCGGCATCGAGCCGACCCCCACGCCGGCCGGCGGCGGGCGCTTTCCCATCAAGTACTACCTGACGGCGATGCTCTTCATCGTCTTCGACATCGAGATCGTCTTCCTCTACCCCTGGGCCGTCACCTTCGACGCCCTGGGGATCTTCGGGCTCGTGGAGATGCTGCTCTTCGTGCTCACCGTCTTCGTCGCGTACGCGTACGTATGGCGGCGCGGCGGCCTGGAATGGGACTGAGGGGCCTTTTAGGACATGGGACTCGAAGAAAAGCTGCCGAGCGGCTTCCTGCTGACCACCGTCGAGCAGGCCGCGGGCTGGGTGCGCAAGGCGTCCGTCTTCCCGGCCACCTTCGGCCTGGCCTGCTGTGCCATCGAGATGATGACCACCGGCGCCGGGCGCTACGACCTCGCGCGCTTCGGCATGGAGGTCTTCCGCGGCTCGCCGCGCCAGGCGGACCTGATGATCGTCGCCGGCCGGGTCAGCCAGAAGATGGCGCCGGTGCTGCGGCAGGTCTACGACCAGATGCCCAGCCCGAAGTGGGTGATCTCCATGGGCGTCTGCGCGTCCTCGGGCGGCATGTTCAACAACTACGCGATCGTCCAGGGCGTCGACCACATCGTCCCGGTCGACATCTATCTGCCCGGCTGCCCGCCCCGGCCCGAGATGCTGATGGACGCGATCCTCAAGCTCCACCAGAAGATCCAGTCCTCCAAGCTCGGCGTGAACGCCGAGGAAGCGGCCCGCGAGGCGGAGGAGGCGGCGCTCAAGGCCCTGCCCACGATCGAGATGAAGGGGCTGCTGCGGTGAGCGACGCGAACGGCACCAACGGCGTGAACGGGTCCTCGAACGGGGTGAACCCCGAGAAGGACCTCGCCGCCTCCAACCTCCCCGGCCAGCGCGGCCAGGGCGGTGAGGAGATCCGCGTCCAGCGCGGCATGTTCGGCGCCGCCAACGGCGGCGACACCTCCGGCTACGGCGGTCTCGTCCGCTCGCTCCGGCTCCCGGGGCCGGCGACCCGGCCCTACGGCGGCTGGTTCGACGAGGTCGCCGACGAGCTGGAGGGCGCCCTGGAGGAACAGGGACTCCTCCCCGAGAACGCCATCGAGAAGACGGTCGTCGACCGCGGCGAGGTCACCTTCCACATCGAACGCGAGCACCTGGTCCGTGTCGCCCGCACCCTGCGCGACGACCCGGCCCTGCGCTTCGAGCTGTGCACCGGCGTCAGCGGCGTCCACTACCTGCAGGACAAGGGCCGCGAGCTGCACGCCGTCTACCACCTGCGCTCGATCACCCACAACCGGCTGATCCGCCTCGAGGTGAGCGCCCCGGACAGCGACCCGCACATCCCGTCCCTGGTCTCCGTCTATCCGACCAACGACTGGCACGAGCGCGAGACCTACGACTTCTTCGGGATCGTCTTCGACGATCATCCGGCCCTGACGCGGATCATGATGCCGGACGACTGGCAGGGCCATCCGCAGCGCAAGGACTACCCCCTCGGCGGCATCCCCGTCGAGTACAAGGGCGCCCAGATCCCGGCTCCGGACCAGCGGAGGTCGTACTCGTGAGCACGCAGTCAGCATCCGCGGCCTCCGCCGCTTCGGCGCGCGAGACCACCGAGGGCACCGTATATACGGTCACCGGTGGCGACTGGGACGAGGTCGTCCAGTCCGCGGCCCGCGCCGACGACGAGCGCATCGTCGTCAACATGGGGCCCCAGCACCCTTCCACCCACGGGGTGCTCCGCCTGATCCTGGAGATCGAGGGCGAGACCGTCACCGAGGCCCGCTGCGGCATCGGCTATCTGCACACCGGCATCGAGAAGAACCTCGAGTTCCGCACGTGGACGCAGGGCACCACCTTCGTCACGCGCATGGACTACCTGACGTCCTTCTTCAATGAGACCGCCTACTGCCTCGGCGTCGAGAAGCTCCTCGGCATCGAGGACCAGATCACCGAACGCGCCAAGATCATCCGAGTGCTCCTGATGGAGCTGAACCGGATGTCCTCCCACCTGGTGTGCATCGCCACCGGCGGCATGGAACTGGGCGCCACCACGATCATGATCTACGGATTCCGTGATCGTGAAATGATTCTCGACATCTACGAGCTCATCACGGGCCTGCGCATGAACCACGCGTACATCCGGCCCGGCGGACTCGCCCAGGACCTGCCGCCCGGCGCGGTGGACCAGATCCGCGAGTTCGTGAAGAAGATGAAGAAGAACCTCCCGGAGTACGACAAGCTCGCCACCGGGAACCCCATCTTCAAGGCCCGCATGCAGGACATCGGCTACCTCGACCTGGCCGGCTGCATGGCCCTCGGCGCCACCGGCCCGATCCTGCGCTCCACCGGTCTGCCCCATGACCTGCGCAAGGCACAGCCGTACTGCGACTACGAGACGTACGACTTCGACATCCCGACCGCCGACAGCTGCGACGCCTACGGCCGCTTCCTGGTCCGCCTGGAGGAGATGCGCCAGTCGCTCAGGATCGTCGAGCAGTGCCTGGACCGGCTCCAGCCCGGCCCGGTCATGGTCGCCGACAAGAAGATCGCCTGGCCCGCCCAGCTCGCCCTGGGGCCGGACGGACTCGGCAACTCCCTCGACCACATCAAGAAGATCATGGGCACCTCCATGGAGGCCCTGATCCACCACTTCAAGCTGGTCACCGAGGGCTTCCGCGTCCCGCCGGGACAGGTGTACACGGCCGTCGAGTCGCCCAAGGGCGAACTCGGGGTGCACGTCGTCTCCGACGGCGGCACCCGCCCCTACCGGGTCCACTTCCGCGACCCGTCCTTCACCAACCTGCAGGCCATGGCGGCGATGTGCGAGGGCGGCCAGGTCGCCGACGTCATCGTCGCCGTCGCGTCCATCGACCCCGTGATGGGAGGCGTCGACCGGTGACCACCTCTTCTTCGGAGCGGGGCGTCAGCCTGGGCATGCCCGAACTGCCCGCGCCGGCCTACCCGGACGACGTCCGGGCCCGGCTGGAGGCGGACGCGCGCGAGGTGATCGCGCGCTACCCGGACTCCCGGTCCGCCCTGCTCCCGCTGCTCCACCTCGTGCAGTCCGAGGAGGGCCATGTCACGCGCACCGGCATGCGGTTCTGCGCGGACATGCTGGACCTGACCACGGCCGAGGTCACCGCGGTCGCCACCTTCTACACCATGTACCGGCGCAAGCCCTCCGGCGACTACCAGGTCGGGGTGTGCACCAACACGCTGTGCGCGGTGATGGGCGGCGACGCGATCTTCGAGACCCTCCAGGAGCACCTGGGCGTCGGCAACGGCGAGACCACCGACGACGGCAAGGTCACCCTGGAGCACATCGAGTGCAACGCGGCCTGCGACTTCGCGCCGGTCGTGATGGTCAACTGGGAGTTCTTCGACGACCAGACGCCCGGCAGCGCCAAACGCCTGGTCGACGACCTGCGCGCGGGACGGCCTGTCGAGCCCACGCGCGGGGCGCGGCTGTGCACCTTCAAGGAAACCGCGCGGATTCTGGCGGGCTTCCCCGACGAGCGGCCGGGGGCCGTCGAGGAGAGCGGCAGCGCGGGACCCGCATCGCTGGTGGGCCTTCGCCTGGCAAGGGGAGAGGCCGCACCCGCGCGCGTGGTCCATCCGCGTGTCGGCGGTCCGCACGACGGACCGCAGGACCGGCCGGTGCACGACCCGTCGCCGACCGAGCACCTCAGCTCGCACGACGCGCCGCAGGAGACATCGGCCTCCGACCCGGCTCACCCGGCAGGGCCTACCGCCGAGGAGGGGGAGTGATGACCGTGACACCTGAACTCAAGGACACCAGCCCCGAGAAGCTGCTCGCACCCGTGCTGTCGGCCTTCTGGGACGAGGACCGGTCCTGGACTCTGGACGTCTACCGGAGGCACGAGGGGTACGAGGGGCTCCGCAAGGCGCTCGCCATGTCGCCGGACGACCTGATCGCGTACGTCAAGGACTCCGGTCTGCGCGGGCGGGGCGGTGCTGGATTCCCGACCGGAATGAAGTGGCAGTTCATTCCGCAGGGTGATGGAAAGCCGCACTATCTAGTTGTCAACGCCGACGAATCGGAGCCCGGGACCTGCAAGGACATCCCGCTCCTCTTCGCGAACCCGCACAGCCTCATCGAGGGCATGGTGATCGCGTGCTATGCCATCAGGTCGTCGCATGCCTTCATCTATCTGCGTGGTGAAGTCGTCCCCGTTCTGCGGCGGTTGCACGAGGCCGTGCGCGAGGCCTACGCGGCGGGCTACCTCGGCGAGAACATCCTGGGCAGCGGACTCGACCTTCAGCTCACCGTGCACGCCGGCGCCGGCGCGTACATCTGCGGTGAGGAGACCGCACTGCTCGACTCGCTCGAAGGCCGCCGTGGACAACCGCGGCTCCGTCCCCCCTTCCCTGCGGTGGAAGGCCTCTACGCCTGTCCGACTGTGGTGAATAACGTCGAATCGATCGCGTCAGTTCCCGCCATCCTGAAAAACGGCAAGGAATGGTTCAGGTCGATGGGGAGCGAGAAGTCGCCCGGCTTCACGCTCTACTCGCTCAGCGGCCATGTCGCGAGTCCCGGCCAGTACGAGGCGCCACTCGGCATCACACTCCGCCAGCTCCTCGACATGAGCGGCGGCATGCGGCCCGGGCATCGCCTCAAGTTCTGGACGCCGGGCGGCTCCTCGACGCCGATGTTCACCGACGAGCACCTCGACGTCCCCCTCGACTACGAAGGAGTGGGCGCCGCGGGTTCCATGCTCGGCACGAAGGCCCTGCAGTGCTTCGACGAGACGACCTGCGTGGTGCGGGCGGTGACCCGCTGGACCGAGTTCTACGCCCACGAGTCCTGCGGCAAGTGCACGCCCTGCCGCGAAGGGACGTACTGGCTGGTGCAGCTGTTGCGGGACATCGAGGCCGGCAAGGGCGTCATGTCCGACCTCGACAAGCTGAACGACATCGCCGACAACATCAACGGCAAGTCCTTCTGCGCCCTGGGCGACGGCGCGGCCTCGCCGATCTTCTCCTCGCTCAAGTACTTCCGCGAGGAGTACGAGCAGCACATCACGGGCCGGGGCTGCCCCTTCGACCCGGCCAAGTCGACGGCCTGGGCGGACCGCCCGGAGGTGAACGCATGACCGTGACCACCAGTGCTCCCTCCGGCGGAGGGGAGGCGGCGGTCCCGCCGGAGGACCTCGTCACGCTGACGATCGACGGCGCCGAGATCAGCGTGCCCAAGGGCACCCTGGTCATCCGGGCCGCCGAGCAGCTCGGCATCGAGATCCCCCGCTTCTGCGACCACCCCCTCCTCGACCCGGCCGGCGCCTGCCGCCAGTGCATCGTCGAGGTCGAGGGCCAGCGCAAGCCGATGGCGTCCTGCACGATCACCTGTACGGACGGGATGGTGGTGAAGACGCACCTCACGTCCCCCGCCGCCGAGAAGGCCCAGCACGGGGTGATGGAGCTGCTGCTCATCAACCACCCGCTGGACTGCCCGGTCTGCGACAAGGGCGGCGAGTGCCCGCTGCAGAACCAGGCCATGTCGCACGGCAACGCCGAATCCCGTTTCGAGGGCCGCAAGAGGACCTACGAGAAGCCCGTCGCGATCTCCACGCAGGTGCTGCTCGACCGCGAGCGGTGCGTGCTGTGCGCCCGCTGCACCCGCTTCTCCAACCAGGTCGCGGGCGACCCGATGATCGAGCTGCTCGAACGGGGCGCGCTCCAGCAGGTCGGCACCGGCGAGGGCGACCCCTTCGAGTCGTACTTCTCCGGCAACACCATCCAGATCTGCCCGGTCGGCGCGCTCACCTCGGCGGCCTATCGTTTCCGCTCCCGCCCCTTCGACCTGGTCTCCTCGCCGTCGGTGTGCGAGCACTGCTCCGGCGGCTGCGCCACCCGCACCGACCACCGGCGCGGCAAGGTCATGCGACGGCTCGCCGCCAACGACCCCGAGGTCAACGAGGAGTGGATGTGCGACAAGGGACGCTTCGCGTTCCGGTACGCGCAGCTCAAGGACCGCCTCGACACCCCGCTCGTGCGCAACGCCGAGGGCGTCCTGGAGCCGGCCTCCTGGCCGGAGGCCCTGGAAGCGGCCGCGCGCGGGCTGACCGCCGCCCGCTCCCGGGCCGGTGTCCTCACCGGTGGCCGGCTGACCGTCGAGGACGCCTACGCGTACAGCAAGTTCGCGCGCGTGGCGCTCGACACGAACGACATCGACTTCCGCGCGCGCGTGCACAGCAGCGAGGAGACCGACTTCCTGGCGGCCCGGGTGGCAGGCCGTGGCCGCGACCTCGACGGTACGGGCGTCACGTACACCTCCCTGGAGAAGGCACCCGCCGTTCTGCTGGCCGGGTTCGAGTCCGAGGAGGAGGCGCCCGGCGTCTTCCTACGGCTGCGCAAGGCCTGGCGGGGGCGTAAGCAGCAGGTGTTCGCGCTGGCCACCCATGCCACCCGAGGGCTGGAGAAGGCGGGCGGCACGCTGCTGCCGGCCGCTCCCGGCACCGAGACCGAGTGGCTGGACGCCCTCGCGAGCGGCGTCGGCCTGGAGGGCCCCGGTGCGCAGGCCGCCGGGGCGCTGCGCACCGAGGGCGCGGTGATCGTCGCAGGAGAGCGGCTCGCCGCGGTCGCCGGCGGCCTCACCGCCGCCGCACGCGCGGCCGCCGCGACCGGCGCCCGGCTGGTGTGGATCCCGCGGCGCGCGGGCGAACGCGGCGCCGTCGAGGTGGGCGCGCTGCCCTCGCTGCTGCCGGGCGGCCGCCCGGCGACGGACCCGCGCGCGCGTGAGGAGGTCGCCGCTGTCTGGGGGCTCTCCGAACTGCCGCTGCGTTACGGCCGCGACACCCACCAGATCATCGAGGCCGCCGCCACCGGCGAACTGTCGGCACTGGTGGTCGCCGGTGTGGAGGTCGCCGACCTGCCCGACCCGGCACGCGCGCGTGAGGCACTCGACAGCGTCGGCTTCCTGGTGTCGCTGGAGCTGCGGCCCAGCGAGGTCACCGAGCAGGCCGACGTCGTCCTGCCGGTCGCCGCGGTCGCCGAGAAGGCCGGCACCTTCCTCAACTGGGAGGGCCGCGTGCGCTTCTTCGAGGCCGCGCTCAAGCCCGACCAGATGACCCGCCGCCTCGCACCGGCCGACGCGCGCGTGCTGCAGATGCTGGCCGACGCCATGGACGTCCACCTGGGCCTGCCGGACCTGCGCACCGCGCGCGCGGAGATCGACCGCCTCGGCGCCTGGGACGGCCCGCGGGCCACCGACCCCATGGAGTCCGCGGGCGCGCTGCCCCGGCCCGCGGCGGGTGAGGCCGTACTCGCGGGCCACCGGCTGCTGCTGGACCAGGGCGTCCTGCAGGAGGGCGACGAGGCACTAGCCGGCACCCGGCACGCGGCACGCGCGCGCGTGTCGGCCGCGACGGCCGCCGAGGCGGGCGTCGAGAACGGCGGCCTCCTCGCCGTCACGGGACCGGCCGGCACGACCGCGCTCCCGCTCCAGATCACCGAGATGCCCGACCGGGTGGTCTGGCTCCCGCTGAACTCCGCCGGCACGGGCGTCGCCTCCGACACCGGCGCACAGCCCGGCTCCCTCGTCCGCATCGGCCCGGCGGCACTCGCCGAAGAGGCCCCCAAGGAGGTGGAGGCATGAGCCCGTACCTCGCCGCTGAAGACCTCTCGATGTTCGGCCGCGACCCCTGGTGGCTGGTCGTCGTCAAGGCCGTCTTCTGCTTCGCCTTCCTGATGGTGACCGTGCTGTTCTCCATCGTCTGGGAGCGCAAGGTCGTCGCCTGGATGCAACTGCGCATCGGTCCCAACCGGCACGGCCCCTGGGGCATGCTCCAGTCGCTCGCCGACGGTGTGAAGCTGATGCTCAAGGAAGACATCATCGTCAAGCGCGCGGACAAGGTGGTCTACGTCCTCGCACCGATCGTCGCCGCCATCCCGGCCTTCATGGCGATCGCGGTGATCCCCTTCGGACCGGCCGACAACGAGATCTCGATCTTCGGCACGCGCACCACGATGCAGCTCACCGACCTGCCGATCGCGATGCTCTACATCCTCGCGGTCGCCTCCGTCGGCATCTACGGCATCGTGCTGGCGGGTTGGAGTTCCGGATCGACGTACCCGCTCCTCGGCGGCCTGCGCTCCTGTGCGCAGATGATCTCCTACGAGATCGCCATGGGTGCCGCGTTCGCCTCCGTGTTCCTCTACTCGGGGTCGATGTCGACCTCCACGATCGTCGAACAGCAGCACGACCGCTGGTACATCCTGCTGCTGCCGGTCTCCTTCATCCTCTACATCGTCACGATGGTCGGCGAGACCAACCGCGCCCCCTTCGACATGCCGGAGTCCGAGGGCGACCTGGTCGGCGGCTTCAACACCGAGTACTCCTCGATCAAGTTCGCGATGTTCATGCTCGCCGAGTACGTGAACATGGTGACGGTCTCGGCCGTGTCGGCCACGCTGTTCCTCGGCGGCTGGCGCGCCCCGTGGCCGGTCAGCTCCTTCTGGGAGGGCGCGAACCACGGCTGGTGGCCACTGCTCTGGTTCGTCATCAAGGTCCAGCTGCTGCTGTTCTTCTTCATCTGGCTGCGCGGCACGCTCCCGCGGGTCCGCTACGACCAGCTGATGAAGCTCGGCTGGAAGGTCCTCATCCCGGTCTCCGTGACCTGGCTGATGCTCGTCGCGACGGTGCGGGCCCTGCGCAACGAGCACTACGACTTCGCCGACATCGCCCTCTACGTCGGCGGGGGTGTCCTCGCCCTGCTGCTGATCTCCTTCGTCGCCGACATGTTCCGCGAGAAGGCGAAGACGGCCGGGCCGGCCGCCGTCCAGGAGCCCGGGTTCGACCCGATGGCGGGCGGATTCCCCGTACCGCCGCTGCCCGGACAGGAACTGCCGCCGGTGCCGAGGCGCCGCCCGCGCAACGAGCGGGAGCTGATTGTCAGTGGCGGGTCGGACACTGTCAGTGACGGATCTTCGGATGGAAAGGAGGCGTCCGATGGCTGAGGAGCCCAAGGAGACCAAACCCGGTTTCCAGAACCCCGTGGCCGGCTTCGGCGTGACCTTCAAGGCCATGTTCAAGAAGCGGCTGACCGAGCAGTACCCGGAGGAGCAGAAGACCACGGCTCCGCGGTTCCACGGACGGCACCAGCTCAACCGCCATCCGGACGGCCTGGAGAAGTGCGTCGGCTGTGAGCTGTGCGCCTGGGCCTGCCCCGCCGACGCCATCTACGTGGAGGGCGCCGACAACACCGACGAGGAGCGCTACTCGCCGGGCGAGCGGTACGGCCGCGTCTACCAGATCAACTACGCCCGCTGCATCCTGTGCGGCCTGTGCATCGAGGCGTGCCCCACGCGCGCGCTGACGATGACCAACGAGTTCGAACTGGCCGACTCCAGCCGCGCCAACCTCATCTACACCAAGGAGCAGCTGCTCGCCGGTCTGGAAGAGGGCATGGTCGACACGCCCCACGCGATCTTCCCCGGGACCGACGAACAGGACTACTACCGGGGCCTGGTGACGCAGGCCGCGCCCGGCACCGTGCAGCAGCCGGCCGTCTCCAAGGGAGAAGAGCCCCCTACGGCAGGCCCTTCGACCGCGGCCGAGGACCAGGGGGTGGAGGCATGAGCCAGCAGCTCGCCGCCTACACCACCTCCACCGGTGAGGCCTTCCAGTTCTGGGTCCTCGGCACGATCGCGGTGCTCGGCGCCCTGAGTACCGTCTTCATGAAGAAGGCCGTGCACAGCGCGCTCAGTCTCGCCGGGACCATGATCGTCCTGGCGGTGTTCTACCTCGCCAACGGGGCCTACTTCCTCGGCATCGTGCAGATCGTCGTCTACACCGGCGCGATCATGATGCTCTTCCTGTTCGTGGTGATGCTCGTCGGCGTGACGGCCGCGGACTCGCTGAAGGAGACCATCAAGGGCCAGCGCTGGCTCGCCCTTCTGTGCGGGGTCGGCTTCGGCGTCCTGCTCTTCGCCGGTATCGGGAACGCCTCCCTGAAGGAGTTCGACGGCACCGGCCAGGCGAACGCGAACGGCAACGTGGAGGGTCTCGCGGCCCTCATCTTCACCAAGTACGTCTTCGCTTTCGAAATCACCGGCGCCCTGCTGATCACGGCCGCCGTCGGCGCCATGGTGCTCACCCACCGAGAGCGCACCGAGCGGGCCAAGACCCAGCGCGAGCTGGCCGAGCAGCGCATCCGTGAGGGCAAGCACGTGCCTCCGCTGCCCGCCCCCGGCGTCTACGCCCGGCACAACGCCGTGGACGTCGCGGGTCTGCTCCCCGACGGCACCCCGTCCGAGCTGACCGTCAGCAAGACACTGCGCGAGCGCGGCCAGATCCGTGACGTGTCCGCGGAGGCGATCAACGACCTGCGGGCGCTGGAGCAGCGTGCGGAGGACCGCCTGGAGCGCACGGAGATCGAACCGGCCCACTTCAAGCGGGCCGAGGAGGCGTCGAAGTGAACCCTGTCAACTACCTCTACCTCGCCGCCCTGTTGTTCACCATCGGCGCGACCGGGGTGCTGATCAGGCGCAACGCGATCGTCGTGTTCATGTGCATCGAGCTGATGCTCAACGCGTGCAACCTCGCGTTCGTCGTCTTCTCCCGGATGCACGGCAACCTCGACGGCCAGATCATCGCCTTCTTCACGATGGTCGTCGCCGCCGCGGAGGTCGTGGTGGGCCTCGCGATCATCGTGTCGCTGTTCCGTACCCGCCACTCGGCCTCGGTCGACGACGCCAGCCTGATGAAGCTGTAAGGGGTCGGAAGAATCGTGGAGAACCTGATCGCGCTGCTCATCGCGGCGCCCCTGCTCGGAGCGGCCGTCCTCCTGGTCGGCGGCCGGCGGCTGGACGCCGTCGGCCACTGGATCGGCACCCTGTTGTCGACCGCCTCCTTCGTGTTCGGCGTGATCCTCTTCGCCGACCTGCTCGGCAAGAACGCCGAGCACCGCACCCTGATCCAGCACCTGTGGACATGGATCCCGGTCGAGAGTTTCCAGGCGGACGTCACCTTCCGCCTCGACCAGCTGTCGATGACGTTCGTGCTGCTGATCACCGGAGTCGGCTCGCTGATCCACCTGTACTCGGTCGGGTACATGGAGCACGACGAGCGGCGCCGCCGCTTCTTCGGCTATCTGAACCTGTTTCTCGCGGCGATGCTGCTGCTCGTCCTCGCCGACAACTACCTCCTGCTCTACGTCGGCTGGGAGGGCGTCGGTCTCGCCTCCTACCTCTTGATCGGCTTCTGGCAGCACAAGCCCAGCGCGGCCACCGCGGCCAAGAAGGCCTTCCTCGTCAACCGCGTCGGCGACATGGGCCTGTCGATCGCGATCATGCTGATGTTCACGACGTTCGGCTCCTTCGCCTTCGGGCCTGTCTTCAGCCACGTCGGCGACGCCTCCGAGGGCAAGCTCACCGCGATCGGCCTGATGCTCCTGCTCGCGGCCTGCGGCAAGTCGGCCCAGGTGCCTCTGCAGTCCTGGCTCGGGGACGCCATGGAGGGCCCGACCCCGGTCTCGGCCCTGATCCACGCCGCGACGATGGTGACCGCCGGCGTCTACCTGATCGTCCGCTCCGGGGCCATCTTCAACGCCGCCCCCGACGCGCAGCTGGCGGTCACGGTGGTCGGCGCGGTCACACTCCTGTTCGGTGCGATCGTCGGTTGCGCGAAGGACGACATCAAGAAGGCCCTGGCCGGTTCGACCATGTCGCAGATCGGCTACATGGTGCTGGCCGCGGGCCTCGGCCCCATCGGCTACGTCTTCGCGATCATGCACCTGGTGACCCACGGCTTCTTCAAGGCCGGGCTGTTCCTCGGCGCGGGTTCCGTCATGCACGGCATGAACGACGAGGTCGACATGCGCAAGTACGGCGGCCTGCGCACGTACATGCCGGTCACCTTCATCACCTTCGGCCTCGGCTACCTCGCGATCATCGGCTTCCCGGGCCTGTCCGGCTTCTTCTCCAAGGACAAGATCATCGAGGCGGCCTTCGCCAAGGGCGGCACCGAGGGCTGGATCCTCGGCGGCGCCGCCCTGCTGGGCGCGGCCATCACCGCCTTCTACATGACGCGCGTGATGCTGATGACCTTCTTCGGCGAGAAGCGCTGGCAGCCCGACGAGAACGGCAACGAGCCGCACCCGCACGAGTCGCCCAAGGTCATGACGATCCCGATGATCGTGCTCGCGTTCGGGTCGGTCTTCGCCGGCGGTCTGTTCAGCATCGGCGACCGCTTCCTGAACTGGCTGGAGCCGGTCACCGGCCACAGCGAGGGCCACTCGCCGCTCAGCGCGGCGGCCGTCACCGGCGGGACCATGGTGTGCCTGCTCATCGGTGTCGGCATCGCCTGGGCGCAGTACGGTCGCAAGCCCGTACCGGTCGTCGCCCCGCGCGGTTCGCTGCTCACCCGGGCCGCCCGGCGCGACCTGCTCCAGGACGACTTCAACCATGTCGTCCTGGTACGCGGCGGCGAGCACCTCACGCGCTCCCTGGTCTACGTCGACCACACCCTGGTCGACGGCGTCGTCAACGGCACGGCGGCCGGCTTCGGCGGCCTGTCCGGGCGGCTGCGCCGGATCCAGAACGGCTTCGCCCGCTCCTACGCGGTCTCGATGTTCGGCGGCGCGGCACTCCTGGTCGCCGCGACCCTGCTGATGAGGGCGGTCTGATACCGATGTCCTTTCCCCTGCTGACAGCGACGGCGGCGCTCCCGGCCATCGGGGCCGTCGCCACGGCCGCCGTACCGGCCGCGCGGCGCACCGCCGCCAAGTGGCTGGCGCTGCTGGTCTCGCTCGCCACGCTCGCCCTGGCGGTCACGGTCCTGGTCCGCTTCGACCCGGACGGCTCCCGCTACCAGCTCACCGAATCCCACGCCTGGATCGCGGACTTCGGGGTCAGGTACGAGCTGGGTGTCGACGGCATCGCGGTGGCCCTGCTCGGGCTGACCGCCCTGCTGATCCCGTTCATCGTCCTGGCGGGCTGGCACGACGCCGACCCGCTGGAGACCGGCAGCAAGAGGTGGCGGCCGACCCAGGGTTTCTTCGCCCTGATCCTGGCCGTCGAGGCGATGGTGATCATCTCCTTCGAGGCCACCGACGTCTTCCTCTTCTACATCTTCTTCGAAGCCATGCTCATCCCGATGTACTTCCTCATCGGCGGCTTCGGGGACCACGCTCATGAGCACGGCGAGGAGGCGGCCTCCAGGCAACGGTCGTACGCGGCCGTGAAGTTCCTCCTCTACAACCTGGCCGGCGGTCTGATCATGCTGGCCGCGGTGATCGGCCTCTACGTGGTCGCCGGGAACTTCAGCCTCCAGGAGATCGCGCAGGCCCGCGCGAGCGGCTCGCTGCACATGGCGACCAGCACCGAACGCTGGCTGTTCCTCGGCTTCTTCTTCGCCTTCGCGGTGAAGGCTCCGCTGTGGCCGCTGCACACCTGGCTGCCCAACGCCATGCAGGAGTCCACCACCCCGGTTGCCGTCCTCATCACCGCGGTCGTCGACAAGGTGGGCACCTTCGCGATGCTCCGCTTCTGCCTCCAGCTGTTCCCGGAGGCCAGCAAGTGGGCGACGCCGGCCATCCTCGTGCTGTCCCTGATCAGCATCGTCTACGGCGCGCTGCTCGCCGTCGGCCAGCGGGACATCAAGCGCCTGGTGGCCTATGCGTCGATCTCGCACTTCGGCTTCATCATCATGGGCATCTTCGCGATGACCAGCCAGGGCCAGTCCGGCGCCACGCTCTACATGGTCAACCACGGCATCTCCACGGCCGCGCTGATGCTGGTCGCCGGCTTCCTGATCTCCCGGCGCGGCTCCCGGCTCATCGCCGACTACGGGGGCGTGCAGAAGGTCGCCCCGGTGCTCGCCGGCACCTTCCTGATCGGCGGCCTCGCCACCCTCTCGCTGCCCGGCCTCGCACCGTTCGTGAGCGAGTTCCTGGTCCTGGTCGGCACGTTCACGCGCTACCCGGCGATCGGCATCATCGCCACCTTCGGCATCGTCCTCGCAGCGCTCTACACCCTGGTGCTGTACCAGCGGACGATGACGGGCCCGGTGAAGCCCGAGGTGTCGGCGATGCCCGACCTCCGCGCGCGCGAGCTGGTCGTCGTCGCCCCGCTGATCGTGCTGCTGATCTTCCTGGGCGTCTACCCGAAGCCCGTCACGGACATCGTCAACCCGGCGGTCAAGCAGACCATGTCCGACGTACACAAGACCGACCCCAAGCCCTCGGTGGAGGCGGCCAAGTGAGCGCAACAGCCGTCCACAGCCTGTGGACAACCGCGGCCGACCCGATCTCGAAGATCCCGGCGCCGAAGATCGAATACGGGCAATTGTCGCCGACTCTGATCGTCGTCGGCGCGGCGCTGGTCGGCGTGCTGGTCGAGGCGTTCGTTCCGCGCAAGTCCCGCTACTACGCCCAGGTGTTCGTGTCCGTCGTAGCCCTGTGCGCCGCATTCGCCGCGGTGGTCGCACTCGCGGCCGACGGCTACGGCACCACGAAGGCGCACATCGCGGCCATGGGCGCGATCGCGGTCGACGGACCGTCCCTGTTCCTGCAGGGAACGATCCTGCTGGCCGGTCTGGTTGGCCTGTTCACCTTCGCCGAACGGCGCCTCGACCCTGCGGCGCACGGCAACCGGGTCGACTCCTTCGCCGCGCAGGCCGCGTCCGTGCCGGGCAGCGACAGTGAGAAGGCGGCCGTGAAGGCCGGGTTCACCACCACCGAGGTCTTCCCGCTGCTGCTCTTCGCGATCGCCGGCATGCTGGTGTTCCCCTCGGCCAACGACCTGCTGACGCTGTTCGTGGCCCTGGAGGTCTTCTCGCTGCCGCTCTACCTGCTGTGCGCACTGGCCCGCCGCAAGCGGCTGCTGTCGCAGGAGGCCGCGGTCAAGTACTTCCTGCTCGGCGCGTTCGCCTCGGCGTTCACGCTGTTCGGCATCGCGCTGCTGTACGGCTACGCGGGCTCGGTGTCGTACGCGCGCATCGCGCAGGTCGTCGACGGCACGGTCACCAATGTCGACCCGGCGCTGGCCGGCACCATGGGCAACGACGCGCTGCTGCTGCTCGGCAGCGCCCTGATCGTGATGGGCCTGCTGTTCAAGGTGGGCGCGGTGCCGTTCCACATGTGGACGCCGGACGTGTACCAGGGGGCGCCGACGCCGGTGACCGGGTTCATGGCGGCGGCGACGAAGGTGGCGGCGTTCGGCGCGCTGCTGCGCCTGCTGTACGTCGTTCTGCCCGGGATGCGCTGGGACTGGCGGCCGGTCATGTGGGCGGTGGCGATCATCACCATGCTGGGCGGTGCGATCGTCGCGATCACACAGACCGACATCAAGCGGCTGCTGGCGTACTCGTCCATCGCGCATGCCGGATTCATCCTTGCGGGTGTCATCGCGACCTCGAAGGACGGCGTGTCGTCCGTTCTCTTCTACCTGGCGGGGTACTCGTTCGTGACCATCGGCGCCTTCGCGGTGGTCACGCTGGTGCGCGACGCGGGCGGCGAGGCGACGCACCTGTCCAAGTGGGCCGGGCTGGGCCGCCGTTCCCCGCTGGTGGCGGCGGTGTTCGCGGTGTTCCTGCTGGCCTTCGCCGGCATCCCGCTGACCTCCGGTTTCGCCGGTAAGTTCGCCGTGTTCAAGGCGGCGGCCGACGGCGGTGCGGCCCCGCTGGTCGTGGTCGGTGTGATCTCCTCCGCGATCGCCGCCTTCTTCTACATCCGTGTGATCGTGCTGATGTTCTTCAGCGAGCCGAAGCCCGAGGGCCCGACCGTGGCCGTGCCCTCGCCGCTGACGATGGCGACGATCGGCGTCGGCGTGGCCGTGACACTGGTGCTCGGTGTGGCACCGCAGTACTTCCTGAACCTGGCGAGCCAGGCGGGAGTGTTCGTGCGCTGACGCTCGCCGCGTACATGCCGCTGCCCGGCACCCCTGTTCGCAAGGGTGCCGGGCAGCGGCGCGTGTCCGACGTCACTGGCTCCTGTCGCGGCGCGCCTTGATCTGCGTGAGGTCGAGGTCCACCGGGAACGGCACGTCCAGTTTCATGCGCTCACGGAAAATTCCGGTGCTGGTGTAGGTGCCGGTTGTCGGTTCCAGCTCGAAGACGTGCACTGCGGCCCGGCCGTCCTCGTTCTCGACCCGCCAGTAGTGGGAGATCTTGGCTCGGGCGTACTTCAGCGGCTTGGTCTCGCGGTCACGGGAGACCGAGTCCTCGGAGACGACCTCGATGGCCAGGACGACGGACTCCGCCGGGAAGCGGGTCTGGTACGGGTCTTCCACCACGTCCGCGTGCACGACGACGACATCCGGCTCGGGCCGGTTCTGGCGGTCCAGGTCGATGGTGAACTCGCGGAACACCTCGAACTCCCCAGGCGCCAGCGATTGGAGCTGCCACTTGAAGAAGTCGATGGTGCGCTCATGAAAGATGGTCTGCGGACTCACGAAGACCAGGCTCCCGTCGATCAACTCCGTGTGCGGAGGAAGATTCGGGAGGCGGTCCAGGTCGTCGGCGGTCCAGCCGCCCTCCGGCGGCATCGGCCAGCTCGACGCGGACGCCTTCGGTGGGACGCTCATCAGTGCTCCCATGGGACGGAGTCTCGCCGGTGCATTCAGACTATCGGCGGGAAACGGGAGAGTCTCGCGCGAACGTGTGATCGACGGTCGCGTCTTTGACGTGAGGTTCCTCGGGCGGCCTGTGGACAACTCCGAGGTTGTCGGTCCGGACCCCTATGGTGGAGGCAGCGGTCGAGAGACGACACACGGGGGACCGGCGGGGGACAGGGCGATGGGCGCGACGGGCGGGATCAGCGAGATGGCACAGATGACCGAAGGGTCGGGCGCGGCCACGAGCGAGGCGCTGGCCACGCTGCACCGGGTCTTCGGGTATGACGCCTTCCGCGGCGAGCAGGAAGCGATCATCGAGCATGTGGTGGCGGGCGGCGATGCCCTCGTCCTCATGCCGACCGGCGGCGGCAAGTCGCTGTGCTATCAGATCCCGGCCCTGGTCAGACCCGGTACGGGCATAGTGATCTCACCGTTGATCGCGCTGATGCAGGACCAGGTGGACGCCCTGCGGGCCCTGGGCGTGCGGGCCGGCTTCATCAACTCCACGCAGGACTTCGACGAGCGGCGCGTGGTGGAGGCCGAGTTCCTCGCGGGCGAGCTGGACCTGCTCTACCTGGCCCCGGAGCGGCTGCGGGTGGAGGCCACGCTCGACCTGCTCTCCCGGGGCAAGATCTCCCTCTTCGCGATCGACGAGGCGCACTGTGTGTCCCAGTGGGGCCACGACTTCCGCCCCGACTACCTGGCCCTCTCCCTGCTCGGCGAGCGCTGGCCGGACGTCCCGCGGGTCGCCCTGACCGCGACGGCCACGCAGGCCACGCACCAGGAGATCACCCAGCGCCTGAACCTGCCGACGGCCCGCCACTTCGTCGCCAGCTTCGACCGGCCCAACATCCAGTACCGGATCGTGCCCAAGGCCGACCCCAAGAAGCAGCTGCTCGCCTTCCTGAGGGAGGAGCACGCGGGCGACGCCGGCATCGTCTACTGCCTCTCGCGCAACTCGGTGGAGCGGACCGCCGAGTTCCTGAGCAGCAACGGCATCGAGGCGGTGCCGTACCACGCGGGCCTGGACGCGGGCATGCGCGCGGCCCATCAGTCCCGGTTCCTGCGCGAGGAGGGCCTGGTCGTGGTCGCGACCATCGCCTTCGGCATGGGCATCGACAAGCCGGACGTGCGGTTCGTCGCCCATCTGGACCTGCCCAAGTCGATCGAGGGCTACTACCAGGAGACGGGCCGCGCGGGCCGTGACGGACAGCCCTCCACCGCGTGGATGGCCTACGGCCTCAACGACGTCATACAGCAGCGCAAGCTGATCCAGTCCGGCGAGGGCGACGAGGCGTTCCGCCGCCGGGCCGGTGCCCACCTCGACGCCATGCTCGCCCTGTGCGAGACCGCCCGGTGCCGGCGCGGCCAGCTTCTGGCCTATTTCGGCCAGGACCCCTCGGCCGAGGCCTGCGGCAATTGCGACACCTGCCTCACCCCGCCGGAGACCTGGGACGGCACCATCGCCGCGCAGAAGGTGCTGTCGACGGTGGTGCGGCTGCAGCGGGAGCGCGGGCAGAAGTTCGGTGCCGTGCAGATCGTCGACATCCTGCTCGGCAAGCGCACCGCCAAGGTGATCCAGTTCGACCACGACCAGCTGTCCGTCTTCGGCATCGGCGAGGACCTCGCCGAAGGCGAGTGGCGGGGCGTCGTCCGGCAGCTGCTCGCCCAGGGGCTGCTCGCGGTCGAGGGCGAGTACGGCACCCTGGTGCTCACCGAGGCAAGCGGTTCGGTGCTGCGGCGGGAGCGGGAGGTGCCGCTGCGCAAGGAGCCGAAGAAGCCGGCCACGTCCAGGTCGGGTTCGGGTGCCTCCTCCGGCCGCGGCGACCGCAAGGCCAAGGCCGCAGCCGCCGAACTGCCCGACGAGCTGCTCCCCGCCTTCGAGGCCCTGCGCACCTGGCGTGCCGAGCAGGCCAAGGAGCAGGGCGTCCCGGCGTACGTCATCTTCCACGACGCCACCCTGCGGGAGATCGTCACCCGGTGGCCCGGATCGGTGCGGGAGCTGGGCACGGTCGGCGGCGTCGGCGAGAAGAAACTGGCGACGTACGGGGAAGGGGTGCTCGGTGTCCTGGCCTCCCTGGACGGTGCGGGCCCGGCCTCCGGAGACGCACCGGCGGACGAGGCCGCGCCCGCACCCGGAGAGTCCCCGGAGGACGGCTGGCCCGAGCCGGGGGACGAGCCGGAGCCGGACGACTGGATGTAGCACGCCACAGGCAGGGGAGGCCGGTCTTCTCCTCGGGCCGCGCGCCTGAGCAGAAGGAGGAGGAAGAGGAGAGGACGGGGATCCTCACAGCCCTCGCGCCGCGTACGCCCTGACGTCCGCATCCGGGTCGGCGGTGGCGGTGGCCAGGGCCGCGCGGGCCTCCTCGGCGGCGTTGTGCCGGGTCAGGGCGAGGACCGCCGCCTTGCGCACATCGGCGTTGGGGTCGGCCAGCGCCTTGGCGAGGGCGGCGACGGCCACGCCGGCCGGTGCGACCGACAGCGCGGTGGCGGCACCGGACCTGACCTGCCAGGCCGGGTCGGACAGAGCGGCGACGGCACGGGCGGCCAGCGGAGCCGGGCAGCCGGCCGTGCCCAGCGCAGCCAGTGCGGCACCGCGCACCAGCGGGTCGGCATCCTCGGTGAGCCGGTCCAGGGCGCCGGAGAGCGGATCCCCGGCCGCCGGGTCCAGGGGCACCGGGCCGACCGCGGCCAGCGCCTTGGCCACGGCGACACGGACCTCCCGGGAGGGATCGTCCGCCGCGCCCGCCAGCACTTCGGCCGCGTCGACCGAGACGAGGGCGCGCACGGCCTCGATGCGGACGGTGACGTCCGGGTCGGCCAGCGCGGAGGCGAACACGCCGGCCTCGCCCAGCCGCAGGGCGCGCAGCAGGTCGAGGGAGGCGGCGCGGACCACCGGATCGGCCTCGGTGAGCGCACCGGTGAGCGCGGCACCCAGGGCGGGGTCGGACGGCAGCGTCTCGACCAGTTCGCGCAGTGAGGCCGCGGCAGCCGCGCGGACCTCGGCCTCGGGGTCCGCGAGGGCCCCGGCCAGTGCGTGCCCGGTGCCGGTAGGCACGGTCTCGGTGAGGACCGAGACGGCCGTACGCCGGACCGCCGGGTCGGGGTCGGACAAGTAGGGCTTCAAAGAGGCCAGTTCGGGCCCCTCCTCGGCCAGCTCCAGCAGCTCCAGGAGCCGCGGCGAGGCGGTGTCCCGGGCGCCGCTCGGGCCCGTGGAACCGGCGGCGCGGGTGGACGTCGGTCCGGTGGCGACCGGTGCCACGTCGCGCGGGCCCGCCGTCGCGACATCCTCGGGGTGGACCTCGCCCAGCTGCCGGGAGGTGCCGCCGACCGGGGCGAAGCCCTCGACCGGAACCAGATAGGGAGCCACGGGACGGGCCGTGAACTCCATCGCACCAGAGGGGGACTTGTGCAGATCGAGATGATGGAACCAGGAGGCGTCGTCGCGCCGGGGGTGGTCGATGCGGTCGTGATAGAGCCCCCAGCGGGACTCGGTGCGGGCGAGGGAGGCACGGGCGGCCATCTCCGCGCAGTCGCGGATGAAGGTGACCTCGGCGCAGCGCATCAGCTCGTGCGGGGTACGGGCGCCCATCGCGGCGATGTCGGTGCGCATCCGCTCGAACGCCTCCAGGGCGAGCGAGAGGCGGGCACCGGACTTGGGCGGTGCCACGTAGTCGTTCACGAAGCGGCGCAGCTTGTACTCGACCTGGGTCTGCGGCGGGCCGTCCGGGTTGCGCAGCGGGCGGTAGATCAGCTCGTGCGCCTCGCGCAGCTGGTCCGCGGGGAGTTCTCCGTCGTACGCCGTGTACTGGGCGGCGTCCGCGCCCGCGAGGTCGCCGAAGACGAAGGCGCCGATCATGTAGTTGTGCGGGACGCAGGCCAGGTCGCCGGCGGCGTACAGGCGGGGGACGGTCGTACGGGCGTGGTCGTCGACGCGGACGCCGGAGGCCGAGTGGCCGCCGCACAGGCCGATCTCGGAGATGTGCATCTCGATGTCGTGGGTGCGGTAGTCGTGCCCTCGGCCGGCATGGAAGGTGCCCCGGGTGGGGCGTTCGGTGGAGTGCAGGATCGACTCCAGGGCCGAGACCGACTCCTCAGGAAGATGGCTCAGCTTCAGGTAGACCGGGCCGCGGTCGCTGTCCACCTCCGCCGCGAACTCGGCCATCATCTGCCCCGACCAGTAGTCGGAGTCGACGAACCGCTCGCCGTGCCGGTTGACCTGGTAGCCGCCGAAGGGATTGGCGACGTAGGCGCAGGCCGGACCGTTGTAGTCCTTGATCAACGGGTTGATCTGGAAGCACTCGATACCGGTCAGCTCGGCCCCCGCGTGGTAGGCCATGGCGTAACCGTCGCCGGCGTTGGTCGGGTTCTCGTAGGTGCC
The DNA here is from genome assembly GCF_055657175.1 of Streptomyces sp. NPDC107581. NCBI lineage: Bacteria > Bacillati > Actinomycetota > Actinomycetes > Kitasatosporales > Streptomycetaceae > Streptomyces > Streptomyces sp. NPDC107581. The sequence goes on along the minus strand of NZ_JBVKBH010000007.1, from coordinate 370,131 downwards.
GTAGAGGTACCCGGAGGCGGGCAGGCCGAGGCGGCCGCAGGCGCCGGTCGCGAGGATCACCGCGCCCGCGCGGACGGTGACGAAGGCACCGGTGCGGGTGTGGAGGCCGACGGCGCCCACGGCCCGGCCGTCGTCGGGCGAGGTCAGCACGCGCACCGGCATGACCCGGTTCTCGATACGGATCCGCTCCCGCATCTCCCGCCGCCGCAACTGCCGGTACAGCACCTTCTTGACGTCCTTGCCCTCCGGCATGGGAAGCACGTACGAGCCCGAACGGTGGACCTGGCGGACCGCGTAGTCGCCGTGCTCGTCCTTCTCGAACTTGACCCCGTACGACTCCAGCCGCTGGACCATCGCGAAACCGCGGGTGGCGGTCTGGCGGACGGTGGACTGGTCGACGATGCCGTCGTTGGCGCGGGTGATCTCGGCGACGTAGTCGTCGGGCTCGGCGCGGCCGGGGACGACCGCGTTGTTGACGCCGTCCATGCCCATGGCGAGCGCGCCGGAGTGACGGACGTGGGCCTTCTCCAGGAGCAGGACGTTGGCGCCGCGCTCGGCGGCGGTCAGGGCGGCCATGGTGCCGGCGGTGCCGCCGCCGATGACGAGGACGTCGCAGGTCAGCTCCTCGGCGTCGGTGACGGCGGGGATCTCCGAAAGGATCTCCGAGGGGGTCCGTGCGGGGGCGTTCGCGGGGGTGGTCACCGGGGTGCCTTTCAGGTGCCGAGCGAGGAGAGGACGGCGCGGCGCAGGGCCACGCGGGCCGGGTCGTCGAGGGCGTCACGGTCACGCGGGCGCGGTACCTCGCGTACGGCGGCCACGCGGCCGGCGCCGAGGAGGGCGACGCGGTCACCGAGGAAGAGCGCCTCGTCGACGTCGTGGGTGACGAAGACGACGGTCGCACCCGTGCCCCGCAACACCTCCACCAGCAGGTCCTGCATGCCGGAGCGGGTCTGCGCGTCGAGGGCGGCGAAGGGCTCGTCCAAGAGGACCGCGCGCGGGCTGTCGGCCAACGCGCGCGCCAACTGGGCACGTTGGCGCTGCCCGCCGGACACCCGGTGCGGCAACTGCCCGGCCTGCAGGCTGAGGCCGACGCGGGCGAGCCAGGACTCGGCCCGGGCACGGCGCTCCGCGCGCGGTACGCCACTGATGGCGAGCGGGAGTTCGACGTTCGCGCGCAGGGTGCGCCAGGGCAGCAGCGCGTCCTCCTGGAAGACCAGCGCACGGTCGGCGGACGGCCCGGTCAGTGCGCGGCCGTCCTGCTCCACCGCTCCGGACAGCGGGGACAGCAGCCCGGCGAGCGTGCGCAGCAACGTCGACTTGCCGCAGCCGGAGGGACCGACGACGGTGAGGATCTCGCCGGGCGCGACGTCCAGGCCGACGTCGTACAGGACCGGGGCGTCGGGCCGGCCGAGCACGGCGGCGCGCAGCGCGAGCCGGGTGCCGCGTACGCCCGCGGACGCCGGTGCGGCCGGTACCGGTACGGCTGATACTGCGGCTGTCCCGGCTGTCCCGGCTGTCCCGGCTGTCCTGGCTGTCCCGGCTGTCCCGGCCGTTCCGACCGTCTCAGACGAGGTGCTCATCGCGCGCCTCCTGCTCGGTGTCGTCGTGGCCCTGGTGCTGGCTCTCGGCCTGGTCCTCGGGGTCGCCGTCGGCCTTCACGGCGACCGGGGCGGCAGCCCGGGGAACCGGGGGGCGGGGCCGGCCGCCGGGGACGTACGACGTGCGGGGCAGCCAGCGGGTGAGGCGCCGGCCGAGGAGTTCCACGGCCGTGGAGGTGACCCAGCCGAGCGCACCGATCGTGACCATGCCGACGAAGACGCCCGGGTAGTTCACGACCGTGTAGTCCTGCCAGGTGCGGTAACCGACGCCGTACTGGCCGGAGATCATCTCGGCGGAGATCACACAGATCCACGAGACGCCGATGCCGACCGACAGGCCGCCGAAGATGCCGGGCAGCGCGCCCGGCAGGACCACCGAGCCGAGGATCCGCAGCCGGCCGCCGCCGAGGGTGCGCACCGCCTCCTCCCAGACCGGGGTGAGCGCGCGGACCGCGTGCCGGGTGGAGACCAGCACGGGGAAGAAAGCCGCGGTGCAGGTGATGAAGACGATGCCCTGCTCGTTGGAGGGGAACAGGAGGATCGCGACCGGGACGAGGGCGATGGCCGGGATCGGGCGGATGACCTCGAGGACCGGGCCGAGGAGGTCCTCGGCGAGGTACGAGCGGGCCACGAGCACGCCGGTCGCCACGCCCAGGACGGCCGCCAGGGCGAAGCCGGTGAGGATCCGGGTGAGGCTGTCGGTGAGGTCGGTCCAGTAGTCGGGGCCGGAGAGCCGGTCGGCGAAGGCCCGAGCCACGTCGGTGACGGTCGGGAACTGCGAGAAGCGCAGCCACAGGTCGATGTCCAGGCTGGTCAGCAGCTGCCACAGGCCGAGCGCGGCGGCCAGCGACGCCACTCGCAGCGCATACCGGGCGAGCGGCCGCCGAATCATGACGACCGCCCGAGCGCGTCGGTGTAGGAGACCGTGCGGGCGCCGTGGTGCGCTGCGATGTACGCCTGCGCTGTCGCCTGGGCCACGAAGGGCAGCAGCCGGTTGCCGTCGGCCACCCAGACCGCTTTGTCGGCGAACCAGAGGGTGCCGGTGGTGGAGTCGGGGACGTAGGCCGCGCGGATGTCGTTCCGGTGCCCGGCCACGTAGGCCAGCAGCCCCTTCGGGGACGCGAAGGAGACGGTCTTCGCGCTGCCCTTGGCCCAGACCTCGCTCGCGGCCGGTGCGGGTGGGGCGGCGAGCCGCTGGGCGTAGGCGGCGCCGAGTGCCTTCCTCACGTACTGGTCGTCGACGAACGAATCCACGTCGATGTCGCCGGTCAGCTTGGCCGCCTTCAGGACGGAGACGTCCTGCTTCAGCGCGGAGACGAGCCGGGGTTTGAGGGCCGGGTCGAAGGTGGCGATGCCGTGGGCGCCGTTGTAGAGGTAGACGACCTCGGCGGGCAGGCCGGTGGCCTCGGCGACCTTCTCCGCGGCGGCCACGGGGCGGTCGTCGAGGTAGTCCGTGGCCTGCGCCTGGGCCTTGAGGAAGGCCTCGACGACGGCCGGGTGCTTCCGGGTGAAGTCCTCACGGGCGGTGACACCGTGGAACGTGGGGAGGTTCAGCCGGGCGCCGTCGTACAGGGCCTTCGCCTTGCCCTGGTAGACGAGCAGGCCCGGCCAGGCGACGAACTGCGACAGCCCGTCCACGCTCCCGGCGGAGAGGGCCGAGGCCCCCACGGCGGGCTGCTGGTTGAGCTTCGAGATGCCGGTGTCCGGGTCGATGCCGGCGCGCTGCAGGGCCCGTACGAGGGTGCCGTCGGCGGCGGAGCCGATACTCGTGGAGACCTTCTTGCCCTTGAGGTCCGTCAGGGAGGCCAGCTTGGAGTCCGGGGCGGTGACCACGGTGTTGAGTCCGCCGCGCAGGTTGTAGCCGGTGACCGACACCAGGTGGGTGGGGCGGCCGAGCTGCTTGCCGCGGGCCGCGTTCAGCAGCAGCGGGAAGTCCCCCATCGAGCCGATGTCGATCTTCCCGGCGGTCATCTGGGCGGTGATCGGGGCGCCGGTGGCGTAGTCCTGCCAGTCGACCTTGTAGGTGTGGCCGTCGTGGAGGGCGTTCAGCTGCTTCTCGAAGTAGCCCAGGGAGCGGAGCAGGGTCCCCGCGGTGACCGTGTTGATGGTCTTGGACTGGTAGCCGACGGTCACGGTGACCGTCGAGCCGCTGCCCGCCTCCGCGCTGCCGCCGCAGGCGGACAGGGGCAGGAGGAGTGCGGCGGCGGACAGAGCAACTGCCATGCGTTTCATGGTGGTTCGGCCTCTCGCCGGAGCAGGTCGGAAGGGTCAGCGGAGCAGATAGGGCATGTTGACCGTGACGGCTCCGGTGGGGCAGCGGGCCGCGCACGGGCCGCAGTACCAGCACTCGTCGACGTGCATGTACGCCGTGCCGCTGCTCTCGTCGATGGCGAGGGAGTCCAGCGGGCACATGTCCACGCACAGCGTGCAGCCGTCGATGCACTTCGACTCGTCGATGGTCACGGGCACGTCGGCCCGCTGGGGCGCCAAAGGCATGGCTGTCTCCAGGAAACGGGTCAGGCAGGGGTCACAAGGAGGGGTTGCTCAGCAGGTGGGAGGGAGCTGCGCAGCGCGGTGCAGGATGCCGCTCATGGTGATGCGGTCGCCGCGGAAGCGGATGAACTCCAGGTCCACGGGGCGGCCGTCGGCGAGGTGTGTGAGGCGTTCCAGCATCAGCACGGCGGCGCCGCGCGGGGCCTGGAGGACGGCGGCGGAGTGGGCGTCCGCGTTCACCGCCTCCAGGGTGATCTCGGCGTGGCCGAGGCGCCGGCCGGTGATGGCCTCCAGCAGGCGGAAGACGTCGGTGTTCTCCAGGTCGGCGCCGAGCAGGGCGGTGCCGATGTCGAGCGGGATGTAGGTGAGGTCGAGGGAGAGGGGGAGGCCGTTCAGGCGGCGCAGGCGTTCGATGTAGAGGACGTCGGCGCCGGCCGGGACGCGGAGGCGTTCGGCCACCGGCGCTGGGGCGGGAGCGGGGCCCATGGTGCGGACCTCGTTGGTGACACGGCCGTGCTCGTGGAGCGTTTCCGCGAGGCCCATCAGGTGGTCGAGCCCGTGCGGGTACTTCTCGGCGACGACGACGGTGCCGACGCCGGGCAGCCGCTCCACCAGGCCCTCGGCCCGGAGCAGTTCCAGGGCTTGGCGGACGGTGTTGCGGGAGGCGCGGTAGTCGGCGGCGAGGGTGGACTCATGGGGGAGGGTGCCGTTCGTGAAGACGCCGGTGAGGAGCTGGTGGCGCAGCAGATCGGCGAGCTGCCGGGCCCGGTCCGCACGCAGCCGGCGACGCGTGCGGTGGGCAGCGACGGTGGTCGCGGCGCCCTGACCGGCATGGTCTCGGGGGCGGTCGGTGGGTGGCATGGCTGGAACCATACCGACCAGGTAGGGAATGGGGTGTTGCTGAAGTGTTGCGCCAGCTGCAAGGGCCCTGGGCAGGGCGCTGAGCTGGGGTTTCGCTGTGGAGGCGAGGAAGATCCGCCACTCGGCCGACTACCCCGACCCCCCACCACCGCCCTGGAGGCCTGGAGGCCTGGAGGCCTGGAGGTCAGGTCAGAGCCGAGAGCCCGGGGGCGAACGTGATCAGGAGCGGCAGCAACGGCACCAGCGCGGCCACCGTCGTCGTCAGTGCCCGGTGCCGGCGCAGCAGCCGCGGCGGGGGTTCCAGGAGCCGGTCCACGCGCTCGCCGAGGAGGCGGCGGCTGGAGGCGCAGGACAGCACGCCGCGGTGCTGGTTCAGCTCGATCAGGGCCAGCGCGGTGGTGAGGTGGCCGCAGCGGCGGGACGCCGCGTCGTCGGCGGCCAGTTCGACCAGCCGGTGCGTCTGGTCGCAGAAGTGGGCGAAGAGCGGGACGCGCGGGAAGCCCGTGGCGAGCGCGGTGGACAGGTGGAGCAGCCAGTCGTGGTGGGCGCGGGCGTGACCGCGCTCATGGGTGAGGACCGCATCCAGCTGAATGTCGGTGAGGCGGTGCAGTGCCCCGGTCGTCACGACCAGCTGGGGCGGGTGGCCCGGCATCCACCAGGCGTCCGGATACTCGTCCTCGAGCACCAGCATCGGGCCGCGCGCCGCAGGCAGCCCCGCGGGCAGGTCGGGGGCACGTTCGCGCAGATGCGCCCGGGTCTGGCCGCGCCGGCGGCGCACCTCGGCGAGTTCCCGGGCGAGCATGGCCGTCGTCCAGGCCGCCCCGCAGGCCAGCAGCATGGTGAGGGCGACGGCCCAGACCGGGGCGGCGGACAGGTCGTACGCGGCGGTGACGGCGGGCGGTGCGGGGGCGAACACATGGTCGCGGACGGTGTGGAAGACGGCCGCCGCGCCCAGGACCAGCGCGGTCAGACAGCACAGCAGGACCGTGGCGACCAGGCACTGCCACACCCACAACGCGACCACGGGTTCCCGCTCGGGCCAGGCGGCCCGGGTCAGTGCGCGCGGCGCCGGTACGGCGGACGTCAGGGCGACGACGCTCAGCAGGAGCAGGCAGACGGTCATGCCGGGGCTCCGGTTCCTGGTCGGAGACGGATGCAGGTGTCGGTGGTGCGGGGGCGATGCGCCGACGGCGCGCCGCGTGGTGCGGTGCGTGCCCCGTCAGTATGACGGTGCGGGGCGGCACGAGGCAGGCGTCGACGGCGATCCGCCCGCCTGCCTTTGCGCCCGGACGGCCTTCCTGCGCCTTTGGACGGCCTTACTGTGCCTTCGGGCCGCCTTCTACGCGTCCGACCCCACTCCGCGCGGACCCCGGCCGTCGTCCCTCTCCCCCCGCCGCTTCCCTACCTGCCCCACACCTACCTGTCCCGCGCCCACTTGCCCCGGCATCAGCCTGGCCCGCGCCCACCTGCCCCGGTACCGGCCCGTCCCGCACCTACCTGTCCCGCAACGCCCGCCGCACCGCCTCCACCACGTCTTCCTCACCGAATCCCAGCGCTCGTGCCCACGCCACGAAATCCCTGGTCACTTCGTCGAGTTCCGCTGTTCCGGGGCTGCGGGCCCCCGGGGGGAGCGGAGCCACCCGCGTGCCCGCCCCCCGCCGGGTCCGGATCAGGGACGCCGCCTCCAGTTCGCGATAGGCGCGGGCCACCGTCCCCGCCGCCAGGCCCAGGTCGGCCGCCAGCTGCCGTACCGTCGGCAGTCGTTCGCCCTCCGGCAGGCGGCCGGTGGTGATCAGGGCGGCGAGCTGGGCGCGGATCTGTTCGTACGGCGGGACGGGGCTCGTCGTGTCGACCCGTACGGCGGTGCCGCTCACCGGCGGCCGCCGGTGGCGGACCGGCGCCGCCAGGACGCCCGCGGCGAGCACACGGTGACCAGCGCCCACGCCACGGTCACCAGGGAGATCCCCATCAGCGGCCACAGCACCGCGTTGGCCACGGTGCCCACGGTGCCGTCGCAGGCCGTGCTCATCAGCGCGCCGGACGCCGTGGAGGCCGCGCCCAGCAGCAAGGTGGACACCACCAGGCCCCAGACTGCGACGACGGCCAGGGCCCGGTCGCGGCGGGACTGCTCGTCGCCCGGCCGGGTGGCGATGCGCCGCAGGGACCAGCCGCACGCGGCGGTCGCGACAGCGAGCGAGGCCAGCATCGGCAGGCCGTAGTGGAAGCCGGGCCAGGGGCCGTAGGACTCGGACTGGCCCCGGCAGGTCAGCGCGAGGTCGCGGCCGGCCCGGCCCAGGTCGTCCGGCGAAGCCGTCGCGCCCGCCGCCGCCAGCACCACCACCAGTGCGCCGGCCAGGGCGACGAGGAACCAGGTGAGGCGGGGCGGCACGTAGTCGCGCACCCGGCGCGGGGCGAGCCCGGCCGTGCGGACGGTGCCCCGGGCCGGCGAGGTCAGCGCGTCGCCGGCCAGGACGCCGGACACCGCGCACAATCCGAAGGCGGGGACGGCGTACAGGATCCCGTCGCCGTGGTCGAGCGGCCCCAGCCAGCGCGCGGCGAGCGTGCCGGCGATCAGGCCCGTCCAGCGGGCGTAGCGGTCGACGGGTGCGCGGGATGCCGGAGTGGCCCTCACCAGATCTGTCCTTGACCTGCCCAGATCTGTCCTACCCAGATCGGTTCCGCCCAGATCGTTCCCGGCCATGACAAACCCCCGTGAAAGCAGACATCTTGTACTCACCAGCTTGTATCAAGTGGTGAGTACAAGATGCGTCAACGGCAGGCTTGTGTCAAACAGTTGCTACAACCCGCGGCTCAGCTCGACACGACGCGCCCGGTGACCTCTCCCAGTCCGACCCGGCCCCCGTCCGCCCCCGGCGCCCACGCCGACAGTGTCACGACGTCCCCGTCCTCCAGGAACGCCCGCTTGCCTTCCGGGAGGTCGAGGGGGTCCCGGCCGTTCCAGGTCAGCTCCAGCAGCGAGCCGCGCTGGTTCTCCGCCGGGCCGCTGACCGTGCCCGAGCCGTACAGGTCGCCGGTGCGCAGCGAAGCCCCGTTCACCGTCATGTGGGCCAGCTGCTGGGCGGCGGTCCAGTACATGGTGGAGAACGGCGGCTCGGACACCGTATGGCCGTTGATCGCGACGGAGATGTGCAGGTCGTAGCCGCCGGGCTCGATCTCCGCCGGTGCGTCGTCCAGGTACGGCAGCAGCGGGTGCGTGCGCTCCGGGGGCGCCACGCGCGCGTGCTCCAGCGCCTCCAGCGGGGTGATCCACGCCGACACCGAGGTGGCGAAGGACTTGCCGAGGAACGGGCCGAGGGGGACGTACTCCCAGGCCTGGATGTCCCGTGCCGACCAGTCGTTGAGCAGGCACAGTCCGAAGACGTGCTCCCGGAAGTCGCCCAGCGCCACCGGCGTGCCCCGCTCGGAGGGCGCGCCGACCACGAAGCCGACCTCGGCCTCGATGTCGAGGCGGACGGACGGCCCGAACACGGGCGCGGGGTCGCCGGGTCCCTTGCGCTGCCCGGACGGCCGTACGACATCCGTGCCCGAGACCAGCACCGTGCCGGAACGGCCGTGGTAACCGATCGGCAGGTGTTTCCAGTTGGGGGTCAGCGAGTCCTCGGCGTCGGGGCGGAAGATCTGGCCGACGTTGCGGGCGTGGTTCTCGGAAGCGTAGAAGTCGACGTAGTCCGCGACCTCGAAGGGCAGGTGGAGGGTCACCGACGAGAGGGGGTGGAACAGCGGTTCGATGGTCGAACGGTGTGAGGGCACCGTCACCCAGGCCGTCAGTGCGCGCCGCACGTCCGACCAGGCCGTGCGCCCGGCGGCCAGCAGGGGGTCGAGGCTGGGCCGTGCGAGGAGGGAGACGTACGGCGAGCCGAGCGCGGCGGCCGCGGCGCCCGCGTCGAGGACGTGGTCACCGAGCCGGACGCCGACCCTCCGCTCCGTGCTGCCGGAAGGCGAGAACACGCCATAGGGGAGGTTGTGCGGGCCGAAGGGGTCGCCCTCGGGGACGTCGAAGGGGGGCATGGGGTGCTGCCTCGCTCTCATCCGGGCCATGCATGGCGATGCGTTCCGTGTGCTCGCGCCACACGTTACGGCCGAGGCGCGCGTCTTGGGCAGTGCCGCAAGGGGTGTACGGAAGGTTGCCCGAACAGTGTCTAAAGAGTTCGCAATGTCCGAATAGGTCTTGTCGGAGGCGGCAATTCCGGCTTAGCGTCCTTTGGGGGACACGGACGGGGTGGGTCCGGTCCGTAGGGGGGACACGTGGGGGGACCCGTGGCCGGAAACGCCGTCAGTGTGCCTTTCGAGGCGGACCGTGACGTGCCGGGGCTGATCGTCAAATTCGGCGACTATCCGCTGCACCACGGCGGTGTCGGCGCGATCCGCAGCCTGGGCCGCCTCGGCGTTCCCATGTATGCGATCACCGAGGATCCTTACACTCCCGCGGCCTCCTCCCGCTATCTCAGACGGGCGTTCGTCTGGCCGACGACCGGTGCCGAGGAGCCGGACCACCTGGTCGAGGGCCTGCTGCGCATCGGCCGCCGGATCGGCCGTCCGACCGTTCTGATCCCGACGGACGAGGAGGCGGCCGTCCTGATCGCCGAGCACCAGGACGATCTGGCCGGTCCCTTTCTCTTCCCGCGTGTCGACCCCGCACTGCCCCGCCGGCTGGCCAGCAAGCAGGGCCTGCACGAGCTGTGCGTGGAACACGGCATCGCGAGCCCCTCGGCCGCGTTCCCCGAGTCGTACGACGAGATCGCCGCCTTCGCCGACGCGGCCCGCTTCCCGGTGGTGGCCAAGAACCGGGAGGCGTTCGTGCGGCGCAGACGGCCCGCCGTCAACGGCACCACGAGGATCGCCACCCGTGAGGGCCTGCTCACCCTCGCCCGCGACTGGGGCGAACAGCCCGGCGTGATCCTCCAGGAGTACCTGCCGAGGGAGGAGGCCGAGGACTGGATCGTGCACGCCTGCTTCGACGCCGACTCCAGCCCGCTGGCCCTCTTCACCGGCGTCAAGGTCCGCTCCTGGCCGCCGCACGCGGGTATGACGGCGAACGCGTACGTCGTCGACAACCCGGAACTCGCCGACCTCGCCGCGCGTTTCATCAAACAGATCGGCTTCAGCGGCATCATCGACCTCGACCTGCGCTTCGACCGGCGCGACGGACAGTACAAGCTCCTCGATTTCAACCCGCGCATGGGCGCCCAGTTCCGGCTCTTCGAGAACGAGTCGGGAGTGGACGTCGTCCGCGCCATGCACCTGAACCTGACCGGCCGGCCCGTTCCGGAGGGGGAGCAGCGCGCCGGCCACCGCTACATCGTGGAGAACATCGACCTGCCCGCCCTCCTCGCCTACCGCCGCAGCGGCTATACGACGCCGCACGCGCCGGCGAGGCCGAGCGGGACGGAGCTGGCCTGGCTCGCGGGGGACGACCCGCTGCCGTTCCTCACGATGCTCGCCCGCTTCGTGCGCCCGGGCGCGAAGCACCTCTATCAGCTGTGGCGGACCAACCGCCGAGGCAGCACCACCACCGCCACGAAGTAGGCAAGGCCACCACTGTGGCGCACCGTGTCTCTGGGGAGGGACTTCGTGATTCGACCGGTTGCAGTCATCGGGGCCGGGCCGTACGGCCTGTCCACCGCCGCCCATCTGCGGGCGCGCGGCATCCCCGTCCGCGTCTTCGGCGACCCCATGGTCAGCTGGCGCGAGCACATGCCCGCGGGCATGCTCCTCAAGTCGACCCCCGCCGCCTCCAACCTCGACTGCCCGCAGCCCGGACACACCCTCGCCGACTACTGCGACGCGGCCGGCATCCGCCGGCTGGTCACCGACGAGGACATCATCCCGGCGGAGACCTTCGTCGCCTACGGCGAGTGGTTCCAGCAGAAGCTGCTGCCCGAACTGGAGCGGGTCCGCGTCGTCTCCGTCGACCGGGACAAGAGCGGCGGGTTCGAACTCAAGCTGGACTCGGGAGAGTTGTTCACCGCCCGCGCGGTCGTGGTCGCCACCGGCCTGTCGGGATTCGCCCACTTCCCGGCGGAGCTGGCGGGAGCGGCGGCCGACGGACCCGCACCCACCGGGCCGGTCTCCCACAGCTCCCAGCACCACGACCTCACCCGCTTCGCCGGCAAGGAGCTGATCGTCGTCGGCGCCGGCCAGTCCGCACTGGAGACGGCGGCGCTCGCCGCCGAGGCCGGAGCCCAGGTGCGCGTGGTCTCGCGCGGCCGCGGCCGGGTCGCTTTCGGGGCCCCGCCCTGGGACCAGCCGAAGCTGCGCCCCGAGTCCCCCTTCGGCCGTGCCTGGTCCCTGTGGGCGCTCAGCTACTACCCGCAGCCGTACCGCTTCCTGCCCGCCCGGACCCGCCACTACCTGGTCCGCCGGGTCCTCGGCCCGCTCGGCGCCTGGTGGCTGCGCGACCGCTTCGAGGACAAGGTCCAGGTCCAGGAGGTCGAGCGGGTGCTGGGCGCCGAGGCCCAGGACGGCACCCCGGTCCTCACCGTCCGCACGCACGGCGGACCCGTCGAGCAGCTGCCCGCCGACCACGTCATCGCGGCCACCGGCTACCGGGTGAACATCGCCGCGATGGACTTCCTCGGCCACGAACTGCGCACCCGCCTCGCGGTGAGCAGGGGCGCCCCCAGGCTCGGCGCCGGCTATGTCTCCTCGGTCCCCGGTCTGTACTTCACCGGCCTTCCGGCGGCGTCCTCCTACGGCCCGGTGATGCGCTTCGTCTGCGGCACGGAGTTCGCCTCGCCGCGCCTGGCCCAGCACCTGGCGGCGGCGCACCGCTGAGACCGGCGGGCAGCACATCACCGAACGGGTGACGGTCGTCGTCCAGGCGCCGGATGCGGAAGAGGAGGGCGTGGACGGGGGAGGACGTGGATCCCCGGTCCCCGCCGGCCGGGGAAGACCAACGGCTGCAGCGCCTGTGTGCACGCCGCGCGGTCGGCCCGCGCGGGGCCGGTGCGAGCGAGGAGCGGATCGCGGCCGTCTGCGCCCGGCCCGAGGCGCCCCGGTTCTCCGGGGCCGCGCGGGCGGCGCCGCAGCCGACCGAGCGGGTCACGCGGCGCGCCGACCGCTCCGAGGTGCGGTGCCGCACGCCCTGTGGGCTGAAGCGGCCGGTTGCTTCGGCGAGGCGAGAAGCAGCTCTCCGCGCGGATGCTCACCATCCCGCTCACCGCCAGGCCCGACCGTATCAACACCGCCATCAGGGAGCCCGCAGGCACCACTTGGGGGTGAGAAGCGCACAAGTCGGCGGACAACAGGGTGAGTCGGCGGGGTGCGCTGTCCGTATTCTCTGATCATGGCTGCACCCCCCGCATACGCACTGATCGCCACTGACCTGGACGGGACACTGCTGCGTGGTGACGACACCGTCTCGGACCGGTCGCTCGCCGCGCTCACGAGGGCGGCAGGGGCCGGCGCCCGGCATCTGGTGGTGACGGGCCGCCCGGCCCCCCGGGTGCGGCCCCTGCTGGACGGCCTCGGGTGCACGGGGCTCGCGGTCTGCGGGCAGGGCGCGCAGGTCTACGACGCCGGAGCCGGTCGTCTGCTGTGGTCGGTGCGCCTCGACCGGGAGCTCGCCGAGACCGCGCTCGGCAAGATCGAGGCCGAGGTGGGGCAGGTCTACGCGGCCGTCGACCAGGACGGGGTGGACGGCCTCACGCTGATCGAGCCGGGGTATCTGATGCCGCACCCGACCCTGCCCGCCGTGCGGGTCGGCCGGCGCGACGACCTGTGGTGCGAGCCCATCAGCAAGGTGCTGCTGCGCCATCACGCCCTGTCCGACGACGAGTTGGCGACGATCGCGCGCTCGGTGGTGGGCTCGCTGGCGACGGTCACGATGTCGGGGCCGGGGACCGTGGAACTCCAGCCGTGCGGTGTCACCAAGGCGACGGGGCTGGCGCTGGCGGCCGACCACCTGGGGATCGCCGCCGGCCGGGCCCTGGCCTTCGGCGACATGCCCAATGACATCCCCATGTTCGACTGGGCCGCGCACGGTGTCGCCATGGCCAATGCCCACCCGGAACTCAAGGCGGTCGCCGACGAGGTCACCCTGTCGAACGAGGACGACGGCATTGCCGTCGTCCTCGAAAGACTGTTCCCGACCGACTGACCGGGATATCAGTAGGGCCCGCCGCGGACGCTCGTCAGTAGGCGCCGTTGACGTTGTCGATCGACCCGTAGCGCGCGGCCGCGTAGTTGCAGGCGGCGGTGATGTTCGCGACCGGGTCGTAGATGTCGAAGGACGTTCCGGCCACGTGGTAGGTGTTGAACGTCGGGTCGATGACCTGGAGCAGGCCCTTGGACGGGATGCCCTTGGCGGCGTTGGAGTCCCAGAGGTTGATGGCGTTCGGGTTGCCCGAGGACTCGCGGATGATGTTGCGGTGGATGCCGTTGTAGGTGCCCGGGATCTTCTTCTCGGCCATGATCGCGAGCGACTCGTGGATCCAGCCGTCGAGGTTGTTCGGGTACCCGGCGAGCGTGGTGGACGGCGTGGTGGCCGTGGGGGTGGCTGCGGAGGCGTCGGCCGCGCCGATGAGCGGCAGGGCGAGGACCGCGGCGCCGGTGCCGGCGACGGTGAGCGTGCGGATGAGGCGGTTGGTGCGAATGCGGAGGTGCTGAGCGGCAGCAGGCATGGCGATGTCCTCTCCGTCGCCTACGAGGTGAGCTGTCGGGTTCGGGCGCGGGGAGTTGCCCGGCCGGACCTCCGGGGAGGCCTGGCTTCACCCCTAGCCGTTCCGGTGACGACATGTGCGTCTGCAACATGTGCCGCCCGGTCCAGCGGCTTACCTGGGTCCCCCGCTCCTGCCGTACGAATGAGTTCGTCGATGGGTGGTGTCAGACGCGGCAGGATTCGGCGTTCGCCTGACAGGCCCGGAAGCTATGCGAGAGCACATGTCCGGAACAAGTAGTGGATTCACACAACGTGCCAGTTGACCTTGGTCTGTCCCGTATGGGGTACTTGATCCTTTGCTGTTGCCAACGCTCAACTGGCCGGTGCCGCAAGGGGGAACGGTGGTGGTGCCGGGTGGCTGGATATGTCGGCCCGCGTGACCCAACTCACGAAATAGCAAACTGCATCAAATAGGACATGAGGGATTAGAGGGATTAGCTGACTGTGACACGGAAGGAGTAATTTGCTCACGGCCCGGTTCGCGACAAATCGGACGAGTTCCTGTTAAGTCAATGCATGTCTGTCGTTATCAGATGATCAAGAACATACCGGCCGTGATCCGATACCGCCCGGGCTGGACCGGTGGGCGCTATCGGTGATCGAAACAGGACCGGATACGCTGACTTGAGTGATGGCAGCGACCTATCGACAAACCGTGTAACCGCCAGCAGACACCAGCAGACAGGAGACCCCTCGTGACCGTCGTCGGGCCGTTCGGGCTGAGCGTGCGGGACCAGGCTCTGGAAGCCGATGTCCAGGCCGGATTGGCGGCTGTCGAGGAAGGCTTGCTCGAAGCCACCAAGAGCGAGGTCCCGTTCATCACGGGGGCCGCGCAGCACCTCGTACGGGCCGGTGGGAAGCGGTTCCGGCCGCTGCTCGTGATGCTCGCGGCACAGTTCGGCGATCCGTACGCGCCGGGCGTCGTACCGTCTGCCGTCGTCGTGGAGCTGACCCATCTGGCCACGCTGTACCACGACGACGTCATGGACGAGGCGGCCGTGCGGCGCGGTGTGGACAGCGCCAACACGCGCTGGGGCAACTCCGTCGCGGTCCTGACCGGCGACTTCCTCTTCGCCCGTGCCTCCCAGATCCTCGCCGACCTCGGCCCCGAGGCGGTCCGGGTGCAGGCCCTCGCGTTCGAGCGGCTGGTCACCGGGCAGATCCTGGAGACCGCGGGTCCCTCGGACGGCCGCGACCCGGTCGAGCACTATCTGGACGTGCTCGGCGGCAAGACGGGATCGCTGGTGGCGGTCTCCTGCCGGTTCGGCGCGATGATGTCCGGCGCCGACGAGACGGTCGTCGACGTGCTCACCCAGTACGGCGAGCGGCTCGGGGTCGCCTTCCAGCTCGCCGACGACGTCCTGGACATCGCCTCCGACTCGCGCGAGTCCGGCAAGACCCCGGGAACCGACCTGCGCGAGGGCATCCCGACGCTGCCCGTGCTCCGGCTGCGCGAGCGCGCCGCACGCCTCGGCCTGCCCGAGGACCTCGCCCTGTGCGAGCTGCTGGACTCCGACCTCAGCGACGACGCCCGGCTCGCCGAGGCGCTCACCGCCCTGCGGGCGCACCCCGCGCTGGAGCAGGCCCGCCGGGACACCGTCCGGTACGCGGAGGAGGCGCGGTCCGTGCTGGCCCCGCTGCCGGAGTGCGACTCCAAGGCGGCGCTGATCGAGCTGTGCGACGCGGTGGTGCACCGGGCCGGCTAGGCCTGTCGAACGGAACGGGCCAGGCTCGTCGGTCGGAACAGGTCAGGCCGGTCGGGCGCATCGGGCGAGGCCGGTCGGGCGCATCGGGCGAGGCCGGTCGGTTGGATCGGGCCAGGCCGGTTGCGTGCATCGGGCAAGGCCGGTCGGGCGGATCAAGACGGGATCGCGGGGGCTGCCCGCGGTGAGTGCGAGGGCGGTGTCTCCCACCGGACCCCTACGGGTCGGGGGAGGTGCCGCCCTCGCTTGTCATACCGCAGGCGTACACGGAGTTGCCTCCGAGGTCTGACGCTTCCGCGCGGCCGATTTGGTCAGATGGAAACCACGGAAATCACCACTCCTCACCGATTCGGGTGAGAATGGCGGCTCAGGTGGACCAGAGTGAGGACAGCCGCCGCCGACGACGGAGGTAAGGCACAGATGGCACCGTACGAATCCGACGACGCAGCGGGCGCCACGCCGGACGAGGACCTGCGCTCGGGCCGCCGCAAGGCCGCCCGGTACGTGGTCCCGGTCGCGGTGGTGGGGGTGGCGGCGGCCACGATCGGGCTGGTCCCGGCGCTTGCCGACTCCGGTGACCCCGACCTGCCCAGGATCACCGCCCAGCAGCTCATCGAGAAGATCGCCAAGTCGGACGTGCAGCAGCTGTCCGGCACGGTGAAGGTCAGCACCGACCTCGGCCTGCCGGACCTCGGCGGCCTGGAGAGCAGCCTGGCCTCGGGGGCTGCCCAGGGCGGCGGTGACGGCTCCTCCGCGGACCCGAAGTCCAAGCTCACCGAGCTGGTATCCGGCACGCACACCCTGCGCGTGGCCGTCGACGGCCCGGACCGGCAGAAGCTGTCGCTGCTGGAGAGCGGCGCCGAGTACAGCCTCATCCACAGCGGCAAGGACGTGTGGGGCTACGACAGCAAGAGCAACGAGGTCTACCACGGCACCGAAGCCGCCTCCGGCAAGGAGCACCGGGCCGAGCGGCCGGCCACGCCCAAGGACTTCGCCGACGAGGCCCTGAAGTCGGTCGACGACACCACGTCCGTGACCGTCGACGGCACCGCCCAGGTCGCCGGACGCGACGCCTACAAGCTGCTGATCAAGCCCAAGCAGTCCGGCACCACGGTCGGCGCGATCAGCATCGCCGTGGACGCGAAGACGGGGCAGCCGCTGAAGTTCACGCTGACGCCGAAGAGCGGCGGCGCCGCCGTGCTCGACGCGGGCTTCACGCAGGTCTCCTTCGCCGAGCCGGCCGCCTCCACCTTCGACTTCACCCCGCCCAAGGGCGCGAAGGTCACCGAGGAGAAGCCGGGGTCCAAGGCGCCGGAGCACGCCCCGAAGTCCGGCGAGGACCTCGCCAGGGGCCTGGACGGTGCCACCGTGCTCGGCAAGGGCTGGACGTCCATCGCCACCTTCGGCACCGGCGCCAAGGGCGGCCTGCCGTCCGGCTCCGAGGGCGGCGCCTTCGGCGGCTTCCTCGGCTCGCTCGGCGACCAGGTGTCCGGCAAGTTCGGCAAGGGCACGGTCTTCTCCACCCGACTGGTCAACGCCCTGATCACCGACGACGGCAAGGTGTACGCCGGCGCGGTCACCAAGGACGCACTGGTGAAGGCGGCGAACGAAGGGAAGTGACCTCCCGGGGCCCGCGGGGTGCCCGGACAGGGTCCGGACACCCCGGTGCGCTCCGGGGACACGACGAATCGAGGGACCGATGCACGAACCGTCCGCCGCGGAGCGGCACTCGGGGGACACGGCGGAGCGGGACGCGGGGGGCCCGGCGGAGCGGGACGCGGGAGATACGGCGGAGCAGGCCGCGCAGGACGCGCGGGCGCACGTCATCGCCACGCGCGGCCTCACCAAGCGCTACCGCGGCGGGCAACTCGCCGTCGACGGCCTCGATCTGACCGTCCCTGCGGGCAGCGTCTTCGGCTTCCTCGGCCCGAACGGCTCCGGCAAGACCACCACCATCCGCATGCTGATGGGCCTGATCGAGCCGACCTCGGGCACGGCCCGGGTACTGGGCCTCCCCATGCCCCGGGCCGGCCGCGCCGTCCTCCCGCAGGTCGGCGCCCTGATCGAGGGCCCGGCCCTGTACGGCTTCCTCTCCGGCCGGGACAACCTGCTGCGCTACGACGCCGCCGACCCGACCGCCGACCCGCGCACCCGGCGCGCCCGCGTCGGCGCCGCCCTGGAACGGGTGGGCCTCGCAGCCGCCGCGGGCAAGAAGGCCAAGGCGTACTCGCTCGGCATGAAGCAGCGTCTGGGCCTGGCCGCCGCACTTCTCCAGCCGCGCAGACTGCTCGTCCTGGACGAGCCGACCAACGGCCTCGACCCGCAGGGCATGCGGGAGATCCGCGCCCTGATAAGGGAGTTGGCCTCCGACGGCACGACCGTCTTCCTCTCCTCGCACCTCCTCGACGAGATCGAGCAGGTGTGCACGCACGCGGCGGTGATGGCACAGGGCCGCCTCGTCACACAGGGCGTGGTGGCCGATCTGGCGGCCGGGGCGCGCGGCCGGCTGGTGGTGACCACGCCGGATCCGGGCGAGGCGGCCCGGGTGCTGAAGGAGCAGGGCATCGGGGACGTCACCGCGGACGGCGACCGGGTGTCCGGCGAGCCGCCCGCACAGGACCTCGCCGAGGTGAACGCGGCACTGGTCGCGGCGGGTGTCCGGGTCCGGGGCTTCACGCTCGAACGGGCCTCTCTGGAGGACGCGTTCATGGCACTGACGGGGGAGGGATTCGATGTCGCGGGCTGAGGCGCTCAGGACACCGGCCGCCGCGGGCCCCGGCCGTCCGAGTCCCCTGTGGACCTTCGGGCTGCTGCGCAGCGAGCTGGTCACCACCGTGCGCCGCTGGCGCACGCTCGCGCTGCTGGGGGTGCTGGCGGCGGTGCCGGTGCTGATCGGGATCGCGGTGAAGAGCCAGACACGGGACGGCTCGACGGCGGGCCCGGGCGGCGGCGACGGACCGGCGTTCATCGCGCAGGTCACCGACAACGGCCTGTTCCTGGTGTTCACGGCCCTGGCCGCGACCCTGCCGTTCTTCCTGCCGATGGCCGTCGGCGTCGTCGCGGGTGACGCGATCGCGGGCGAGGCGGGCGGCGGCACCCTGCGCTATCTGCTCGTCGCCCCGGCCGGCCGCACTCGTCTGCTGCTCGCCAAGTACACGACCGTCATGGCCTTCTGCGTGCTGGCCACCCTGGTCGTGACCGTCTCCGCGCTGATCGTCGGCGCGCTGCTCTTTCCGCTGGGCGAGCTGACGACCATCTCCGGCACCCGCATCAGCTTCGGTGAGGGGCTCGGCCGGGCGCTGCTGATAGCCCTGGTCGTCGCCGCCTCGCTGATCGGCGTCGCGGCCCTCGGCCTGTTCGTGTCGACCCTGACCAACAGCGGTATCGCGGCGATGGCGACCACGGTGGGTCTGCTCATCACCGTCCAGATCCTGGACCAGATACCCCAGTTGCACGCACTCCAGCCGTACCTCTTCTCCCACTACTGGCTGTCCTTCGCCGACCTGGTGCGCGACCCCGTCTACTGGGACGACCTGGTGAAGAACCTCGGCCTTCAGGCGTTGTACGCGGCCGTGTTCGGCTCGGCGGCCTGGGCGCGGTTCACGACGAAGGACATCAGCGTGTAGGCCGATGGGCATCAGCGTGCAGGGCGAGGGGCACCAGCGTGCGGGGCGAAGGACACCAGCGTGCAGGACGGAGCGGGCGCGCGGTGCGCGTCAGGGCGCGGGGGCGTGCCTCAGGCGTTCTGGCGCGGGAAGGCGGCTCGGCTCGGGCATCCCGGTGCGGCAGGGCGGCGGCGCCTGCTCACGCGTCCTGGTGCGGGAAGCGGGCGAGCGGTGCCTCCTGCGCGAAGAACGTCTTCGCGCGGGTCAGCGCCTCGGTGTCCCTGCGCACGTCCCCGGGCCCGCTGCCGTTGCCCAGCAGGACCCCGCCGAAGCGCATCCCCATGTAGGCGGCCGAGTTGTTGAGCGTGCCGATCAGGGGACCGGCGACGGAGGGCTCCCGGTCCGCGAGCGCCGTGACACCCCACAGCGTGCGTCCGGCCAGGGTGGCCTTGAAGCCGATGCTCGGGATGCGCAGCCAGCCCGACCAGTGGTCCAGGTAGCGCTTGGTGAGGCCGGACACCGAGTACCAGTACAGCGGCGAGGCGATCACGATGTCGGTCGCGGCGAGGGTGGCCTCGAGCAGCAGACCGGCGGTGGTGTCCGGGGCGGGCCGTACGTGGTCGCTGTCGTGGCGCAGGTCCACGAAGTCGGGCAGCGAGTGGTCGGCGAGGCGGATCCACTCCTGCTCCACCTCCCCGGGCAGCTGCTCGGCGGCCTCGCGGGCCAGCAGTTCGGTGTTGCCGTCCAGACGGGCGCTGCCCAGGACGAAGAGGAAGCGGCGGCTCATGGGTCCCCCAGAGTGAGCGTTGGCGTACCAGGAAAGCAAGCACGTGCATTATATGCACACACAACAATCATTCTCCAGGGTGCGGCTGGTGCGATGCTGTGACGTCGCGGTGACGCGGGAGCCGCGCGGAACAGACAGACTGGTTGGTAGGACGCGTACGACCGGATCGCGGCGCCGGGGGAGTGAGGGAACACCGATGTCTCGACTCAGCTTCGAGAAGAAGCGGGCGCAACAGCCCGCGGCACACCCTGCGGCGGTGCATGTCCGGGTGTCCGGCGCGGACAGCGCGTCGGTGGGCGGTACGGCGATCGTCGCCGCACCGGGCGAGGACATCCAGCAGGCCGTGCTGAACCACCTCCAGCGCCTGGCGATCAGCCTGGGTGCCCCCATACGCGCCACGGTCCACGACGACCTGGCCGGCTGCATGGTCCCCCTGGAGGTCGCGGCGGACGGCTCCAGCCGGGTGGCGGGGGATCCGGTGCGGGTCGCTCCGCGGGCGGTGCCGAGCGGGACGCAGCCGCAGGCGGCGCGGCCGGGCCCGTTGGGTTCGGTGCAGGTGCCCACGGGGGAGTTCGGGCCGGCGCCCGTCATGGGCCCGCCCTCGACTCCGACCCCCGCGCCGACCTACGCGTCGGCAACCGAGCCGGCAACCGAGCCGGCAACCGAGCCGGCAACCGAGCCGGCCGCCGAGCCGGCCGCCGAGCCGGCCGCCGAGCCGGCCGCCGAGCCGGCCGCCGAGCCGGCAACCGCGCCGGCTGCGGAGCCGGCAGTCGTTCCGTCCGCCGGGCCGAGCGCCGAGCCCAGCGCCGGGCCGGCCGCCGTGGATGCCCGCCCTGCCGCCGTCGCCGTACCCGAACGAGTCCCCGCGTCCGCACGTACACCGGAGCCCGCCCCCTTGCCGGTCACGGAGGCTCCCGTGGCGGTCACGGAGGCTCCGCTGCCGGTCATGGAGGCACCCTTGCCGGTCACTGAGGCCCCCCTGCTCGTCCCGGAGACCATGCTGCTCCTCCCGGAGGCCATGCTGGAGCCCGCTCCGGCCACGTCCTCCTCGCCCACCCCCGCCCGCGGCTTCGACGCCGTGGCCGAGGAGGTGCTCGGGGACGAGCCCGTCACCGAGACCGCGGAGGGCGCCGCGCTGCTCACCGCTCCGATGGCGCGGATCAACGAGGCCGTGCGGGACGGCCGTATCGCCGCCGCGGCCGAACTCGCCGACCGCACGGTCATCGAGGCGTCCGGTGTGCTGGGCCCGCGCCACCCCGAGGTGCTGCACCTGCGTGAACTGACCGCCTATATCGCCTACTTGGCGGGCGAGCCGGACCGCTCCTTCCACCTCTCCCTGGACCTTGCCCGGCTGCGCCGCCAGGCCATGGACGCGGAGGCGGCCTACGGCAACGTGCAGAGCGCGGCCACGGCCTGGCGTGCCGTGCGCGACCCGGAGGAGGGTCTGCGCCTCGGCCGTGACCTGATCGACCTGTGGACGGATCTCATGGCGGAACCGGGGCCCGCCGCCGACGACCCGGGGCCGCTGGAGTCCGCCCGCGCCCGCATGGCCCGCCTGACCGACCGTGCGGCCAGGGCGGCACAGGTGTAGTCGGCCGTGGAACGCCTCGGGCGGCACAGGTGTGACCGGCCGTGGAACGCCTCGACGGTGCAGGTGTGACCGGCCGTGGAACGCCTCGGGCGGCGCGTGTGTGACCGGTCGGGGCACCCCTCGGCGGCCAGGGCGCAGGGCCCTTCGGCAGGGGGTCTAGTGCACGCAGAACTCGTTGCCCTCGGGGTCTGCCATCACCACCCACGCGCCGGCGGGCTCCTTCGCCTCGTGCAGGATGCGCGCCCCGAGGGCCTCCAGCCGTGCCACCTCGTCCGCGCGGCGCCCGTCGCCGGGGTGCAGATCGAGGTGGAGCCGGTTCTTGACGGTCTTGGACTCCGGGACGCGCTGGAACAGCAGCCGTCGCCCCAGCCCGGTGCCGGTCTCCGGGTCGTGGGGATCGTCGGGATGCCGTACCGCGATCAGATCACGGAAGGCGGGGCGGCCGTGGTACTCGGCGGTGGCCTCGCCGGGCAGCGCGCCGAGGGCCAGCAGCCGTTCCACGAGGGCGCTGTTGTCCTCGGCCTCGTAGTGCAGTGCCGCGGCCCAGAAGTCGGCCTGGGTGTGCGGGTCGGCCGCGTCGATGACGAGCTTCCAGTGCAGGGGGGCAGGCGTATGCGTCGGCATGGCCCACTTATAGCGCCCGCCTCTGATACTCGGCCTCCGTCAGGCGTCCACCGGAGCGGAGCTGGGCGTGTCGACGCGGGGCGGTGCGGCCATCGCCCGCGGCCGGCGCGCGGAGCGCAGGGCGTTCCAGGTGAGCAGCCCCAGTGCCAGCCAGACCAGCGCGAAGCCGGCCCAGCGCTCGGGCGGCATCGCCTCGTGGAAGTAGAGGATGCCGAGCAGGAACTGGAAGACGGGGGCCAGGTACTGGAGCAGCCCCAGCGTGGACAGCGGCACGCGGATCGCCGCCGCGCCGAAGCAGACCAGCGGCAGCGCGGTGACGATGCCGGTCGAGGCGAGCAGGGCGGAGTGCCCGGCGCTGCCGGTGGCGAACGTGGCCTCGCCGCGCGCGGTGAGCCAGAGCAGATAGCCGAGCGCGGGCAGGAACTGCATCGCGGTCTCGGCGGCGAGTGACTCGATGCCGCCGAGGGCGACCTTCTTCTTCACCAGCCCATAGGTCGCGAACGAGAGGGCGAGGCAGAGGGAGATCCACGGCGGGCGGCCGTAGCCGATGGTCAGGACGACCACGGCGGCGAAGCCGACCCCGACCGCCGCCCACTGTGCCGGCCGCAGCCGTTCCTTCAGGAGCAGGACGCCCATCGCGATGGTCACCAGCGGGTTGATGAAGTACCCGAGGGAGGCCTCGACCACATGGCCGGAGTTCACGGCCCAGATGTAGACGCCCCAGTTCACGGTGATCACGGCCGCGGCCGCCGCGATGAGCGCCAGCCGCCGCGGCTGCCGCAGCAGTTCCCCGGCCCAGGCCCAGCGCCGTACGAAGAGCAGGGCGACCGCGACGAAGCCGAGGGACCACACCATGCGGTGGGCCAGGATCTCCATGGCCCCCGCGGGCTTCAGCAAGGGCCAGAACAGGGGGACCAGCCCCCACATGCCGTAGGCGGCGAAGCCGTTCAACAGGCCTGTCCGGTGCTCACTCCTGGATGTCCCGGCCATGGGCCCCTCCCTCTCACTCCACGCACGCGAGAACGAAGGTAGCGTCGGACACCCCCGGATGTCATGCCCGTATCGCCATACGGTCATGACAGCCGAGGGTGGCGGCGCTCAAGCGGCCACTGGCCCCAGGCGACCACTGGCCCCAGGCGACCACGGGCCCCTGAGCGATCACGGGGCGCTCACGCGATCACGGGTGTTCAAGTGCCCGCAGCGAAAGCCGTCAGCCCTTGAGCGCGGCGGTGACCGCCTCGGCGAGCGGGGTGGTCGGGCGGCCCGCCAGGCGGGAGAGGTCACCGGTGGAGACGACCAGCTCGCCCTTCCCGATGGAGGCGTCCACGCCGACGAAGATCTCCACGAAGTGCGCGGGCAGTCCGGCGCCGGCCAGGATGCCCTGCAGGACCTCGCCGGTGACGGCGTTGTAGGCGATCTCCTTGCCGGTCTGCCGGCTCAGCTCGGCCGCGTACTCGGCGAACGCCCACGCCTCGTCGCCGCCCAGCTCGTACGTCTTGTTCTCGTGGCCCTCGCCGGTCAGTACGGCGACCGCGGCGGCGGCGTAGTCGGCGCGGGAGGCGGAGGAGACCCGGCCCTCACCGGCCGCCGCGACGACCGCGTTGTGCTCCAGCACCGGGGCCAGGTTCTCGGTGTAGTTCTCGTGGTACCAGCCGTTGCGCAGCAGCGTGTACGGCAGGCCGGAGGCGAGCAGCACCTCCTCGGTGGCCCGGTGGTCGTCGGCGAGCGCGGCCGTGAGGCTGCCCGGGGCGCTGGTGTACGCGAGCAGCGCCACGCCCGCCGCCCTGGCGGCCTCGATGACGACCGTGTGCTGCTGCACCCGGCCCTTGTCGAACTCGTTGCCGGAGATCAGCAGGACCTTGTCACCGGCGGTGAACAGTCCGCCGAAGGTCTCGGGGGTGTTGTAGTCGGCGACGGCGAGCCGCACTCCGCGGGCCTCGAAGTCGGCGGCCTTGGCCTCGTCGCGCACGACGGCGGTGATCCGCTCCGCCGGAACCTTCTCCAGCAACTGCTCCATGACGTGACGGCCGAGGTGTCCGGTGGCTCCGGTGACGACGATGCCCATGCTTCAGAACTCCTTGAGGGGGTGGCTTTGACACTCACCCTAGGAGCTGCACTAACTGAGTGAAAGTACCCACTTTGAAGTAAGGTACTGGCATGGCGGTAAGTAAATATCGGCCGCGTACCGGCGCCGAGGCCGAGGCCCTGTGTCCCTACCGGCTCGTCCTGGAGCACGTCACCAGTCGCTGGGGCGTCCTCGTGCTGATCGAGCTGCTGGAGGGCTCGCGGCGGTTCAGCGAGCTGCGCAGGTCCATCGACCGGGTGGGCCGCATCAGCGAGAAGATGCTCACCCAGACCCTTCAGACCCTGGAGCGCGACGGCCTGGTCCACCGGGACGCCAAGCCGGTCATCCCGCCCCGCGTCGACTACTCGCTCACCGGCCTCGGCCGCGAGGCCGCCGAGCAGGTGCGGTCCCTGGCCCAGTGGACGCACGAGCGCATGGGCGAGGTGGAGAAGGCCCGCGTCGTCTACGACGAGGCCCGGGAACTGCGCTCCCGGGCCTCATGATCGAACGCGGTGGCGAGGGCGGTGCCGACGGCGACCGCCCTTGATCCCGGTGGTGCGCCGGCCGACGACCGACCCTGGTCCCCGGTGCGCCGGCCGGCGACTGCCCTTGGTCCCCGGTGGCGCTGGCCGGCGACCGCACTTGGTCCCCGGTGGTGTCAGCCGACGACCGTCCAGGTGTCGCCGCCGGCCAGCAGCGCGGCCAGGTCGCCCTTGCCGCGCTGTTCGACGGCCGTGTCCAGCTGCTCGGCCATCTGGGTGTCGTAGACCGGCCGTTCCACGGAGCGGAACACGCCGATCGGGGTGTGGTGCAGCGTGTCGGGGTCGGCCAGCCGGGAGAGGGCGAAGGCGGTGGTGGGGGACGCGGCCCGCGCGTCGTGCACCAGGATGTCCGCCTCGTTCTCCGCGGTCACCGTCACCACCTTCAGGTCGCCGGTCAGGCGGTCCCGGACGACCCCGCGCGTGCCGTCGGCCCCGAAGCGGATCGGCTGCCCGTGCTCCAGCCGGATCAGCGCCTCGTCGGCCTGCTGCTTGTCCTTCAGGGCGTCGAAGGCGCCGTCGTTGAAGATGTTGCAGTTCTGGTAGATCTCGATCAGGGCCGTGCCCGGGTGCCCGGCGGCCGCGCGCAGTACCTCGGTCAGGTGCTTGCGGTCGGAGTCGATCGTCCGGGCGACGAAGGACGCCTCCGCGCCGATCGCCAGCGACACCGGGTTGAAGGGCGCGTCCAGGGAGCCCATCGGGGTCGACTTGGTGATCTTGCCGACTTCGGAGGTGGGGGAGTACTGGCCCTTGGTCAGGCCGTAGATCCGGTTGTTGAACAGCAGGATCTTGAGGTTGACGTTGCGGCGCAGGGCGTGGATCAGGTGGTTGCCGCCGATGGACAGGGCGTCGCCGTCACCGGTGACCACCCACACGCTCAGGTCCCGCCGCGAGGCGGCGAGGCCGGTGGCGATCGCCGGGGCGCGGCCGTGGATGGAGTGCATCCCGTAGGTGTTCATGTAGTACGGGAAGCGGGAGGAGCAGCCGATGCCGGAGACGAAGACGATGTTCTCCTTGGCCAGGCCCAGCTCCGGCATGAACCCCTGGACGGCGGCGAGGATCGCGTAGTCACCGCAGCCGGGGCACCAGCGCACTTCCTGGTCGGACTTGAAGTCCTTCATCGACTGCTTGGCCTCGGCCTTGGGGACGAGCTGTAGCAGCCCGTGCGTGGCGTCAGTCATCGATGGCCTCCTTCAGCGCGGCGGCGAGCTGCTCCGCCTTGAACGGCATGCCGTTGACCTGGTTGTACGAGTGGGCGTCGACCAGGTACCTCGCCCGGATCAGGGTGGCCAGCTGCCCGAGGTTCATCTCGGGGATCACCACCTTGTCGTACCGCTCCAGCACCGCGCCGAGGTTGCGCGGGAACGGGTTGAGGTGGCGCAGATGGGCCTGTGCGATCGACTCGCCGGCCGCGCGCAGCCGTCGTACCGCCGCGGTGATCGGCCCGTAGGTCGAGCCCCAGCCCAGGACCAGCGTCTTCGCCTCGTGCGGGTCGTCGACCTCGATGTCCGGGACCTCGATGCCGTCGATCTTGGCCTGCCGGGTGCGGACCATGAAGTCGTGGTTGGCCGGGTCGTAGGAGATGTTGCCCGTGCCGTCCTGCTTCTCGATGCCGCCGATGCGGTGCTCCAGGCCCGGCGTGCCCGGGACCGCCCACGGGCGGGCCAGCGTCTGCGGGTCCCGCTTGTACGGCCAGAAGACCTCGGTGCCGTCCTCCAGGGTGTGGTTCGGGCCGGAGGCGAACTGCACCCTGAGGTCCGGCAGCTCGTCCAGGTCCGGGATCCGCCAGGGCTCGGAGCCGTTGGCCAGGTAGCCGTCGGAGAGCAGGAAGACGGGGGTGCGGTAGGTCAGCGCGATCCGGGCCGCCTCCAGGGCCGCGTCGAAGCAGTCGGCCGGCGTCTTCGGGGCGATCACCGGGACCGGCGCCTCGCCGTTGCGCCCGAACATGGCCTGCAGCAGGTCCGCCTGCTCGGTCTTGGTGGGCAGGCCGGTCGAGGGGCCGCCGCGCTGGATGTCCACGACCAGCAGGGGCAGCTCCAGGGAGACCGCGAGCCCGATCGTCTCGCTCTTGAGCGCGACACCGGGACCGCTCGTCGTCGTGACCGCGAGCGAACCGCCGAAGGCCGCCCCGAGCGCCGCGCCGATGCCGGCGATCTCGTCCTCGGCCTGGAAGGTACGCACACCGAAGTTCTTGTGCCGGCTCAGCTCGTGCAGGATGTCGGAGGCCGGTGTGATCGGGTACGAACCCAGGAACAGCGGCAGATCCGCCTGCTGCGAGGCGGAGACCAGGCCGTAGGCGAGGGCCAGGTTCCCGGAGATGTTGCGGTAGGTGCCGACCGGGAATGCCTTGGCGGCCGGGGCGACCTCGTAGGAGACCGCGAAGTCCTCGGTCGTCTCGCCGAAGTTCCAGCCCGCGCGGAAGGCCGCGATGTTGGCCGCCGCGATGTCCGGCTTCTTCGCGAACTTCGACTGCAGGAACTTCTCGGTGCCCTCGGTGGGCCGGTGGTACATCCAGCTCAGCAGGCCCAGCGCGAACATGTTCTTGCTGCGCTCGGCCTCCTTGCGGGAGAGGGCGAACTCCTTCAGCGCCTCCACCGTGAGGGTGGTCAGCGGCACCGGGTGCAGGCTGTAGCCGTCCAGCGAGCCGTCCTCCAGCGGGGAGGCCGCGTAGCCGACCTTCTGCAGGGCACGCTTGGTGAACTCGTCCGTGTTGACGATGATCTCGGCGCCGCGCGGCAGATCGCCGATGTTGGCCTTCAGGGCGGCCGGGTTCATCGCGACCAGCACGTTCGGCGCGTCGCCCGGGGTGAGGATGTCGTGATCGGCGAAGTGGAGCTGGAACGAGGAGACGCCGGGCAGGGTGCCGGCGGGGGCGCGGATCTCGGCAGGGAAGTTCGGCAGGGTGGAGAGGTCGTTGCCGAAGGACGCGGTCTCCGAGGTGAAGCGGTCACCGGTGAGCTGCATGCCGTCACCCGAGTCCCCCGCGAACCGGATGATGACCCGGTCCAGACGCCGGACATCCTTGGTTCCGCCCGGTTTGCGCTGCTCTCCCACGACGGTTCCGTCGGCCTGCTCCGCTGGGCTGCTGACCTGGCTGGTCACTGAACTGGACCTCCTTCGAGGCGGCTGTCCGGGCATGGTCGTCCCACGGACCATCCCAGGATCAACCCTACGTCGGTTAGGGTCGCCTTCCCGGGGCCATCCGCAGAATGGACGGCGTTTCGAGACGGCCTGTCGCGCTGATTTGTCATGTTTCCCGCACCACTGGAGCGTCGTGGGGGACGCTTCCCGCGCTTCCCGCGTCGTTCGGTTCCCGCAGCCGGCCTGTCACCCGGACATCCGGCCTCCACAGAAGCCGGACGGACTGACACGGTGCTGACACAGTGTCAGGCCGTCACGAGTTGAGATAGGTCAGGACGGCCAGAACACGCCGGTGATCACCGTCGCTCTGGGACAGGCCGAGCTTCAGGAAGATGTTGCTGACGTGCTTCTCCACGGCTCCGTCACTGACCACCAGCTGGCGGGCGACGGCCGAATTCGTCCTGCCCTCGGCCATCAGCCCCAGCACCTCGCGCTCACGCGGAGTGAGGCCCGCCAGGACGTCCTGCTTGCGGCTGCGCCCGAGCAGCTGCGCGACGACCTCCGGGTCCAGCGCCGTGCCGCCCCCGGCCACCCGCACCACCGCGTCGACGAACTCGCGTACCTCGGCGACCCGGTCCTTGAGCAGATAGCCCACGCCCCGGCTGGAACCGGCCAGCAGTTCGGTGGCGTAGCGCTCCTCCACGTACTGCGACAGCACCAGCACCCCGAGGCCCGGATGCGTCTTGCGCAGCAGTACGGCCGCCCGCACGCCCTCGTCCGTGTGCGTCGGCGGCATCCGTACGTCCGCCACCACCACGTCGGGCAGCGCGCCCTGCGCATCCAGGTCGGCAATGGTCTTGACCAGCGCCTCCGCGTCCCCGACGCCCGCCACCACATCGTGCCCGCGGTCGGTCAGCAACCGGGTCAGGCCCTCTCTGAGCAGCACCGAATCCTCGGCGATGACCACCCGCACCCTGTCCTCCACGATCTCCCGGCCCCCCACTGCCCGACCTTCCGGCGACGGTTTTTTCGTACGGAAGTCCAGCATTCCAGCAATCGGGCCGCTCCGCGCAGGGGGCAGGGAAACAGGGCCGGGGTGTCGTGAAGCACACGGGGGCGTGGGCGCTCAGGCCCGCCAGGGCAGTTCGGCGATCACGCGGGTGGGGCCGCCCGCCGGCGAGTCCACGACGAGGACTCCGTCCACCGCGCCCAGGCGGCCGGCCAGGCCCGCCAGGCCCGAGCCCCGGGAGGCGTCCGCGCCGCCCACCCCGTCGTCCATCACCTGGATGAGCAGCCGGTCCGCCGCGCGCCACACGTCGACCGCGGCGGAGCGTGCCCCGCTGTGCTTGCTGATGTTCTGCAGCAGCTCGGAGACGGTGAAGTAGGCGATGCCCTCGATGGCCGGCGCCGGCCGGGCCGGCAGGTCGACCTCCACCTGCACCGGCACCGTGCAGCGGGAGGCGACCGAGGACAGGGCCGCGTCCAGACCGCGGTCGGTGAGCACGGCCGGATGGATGCCCCGGGCCAGGTCGCGCAGCTCCTGCAGGGCCGTCTTCACCTCGCCGTGGGCGTCGTCCACCATCCGGGCCGCCGCCTTCGGGTCCTCCCGCAGCTTCTCCTTCGCCAGACCCAGGTCCATGGCCAGGGTCACCAGCCGGGCCTGCGCCCCGTCGTGCAGATCCCGCTCGATGCGGCGCAGGTCGGCGGCCGCCGTGTCCACCACGACCCCCCGGTCCGACTCCAGCTCCACGACCCGCGCCGACAGCCGCGACGGGCCGAGCAGACCGCGCACCAGCAGCCCGTCCACCGTCGTCAGCGCCCGGACGATCCACGGCGTGGCCAGCGTGAACAGCAGCCCGACCAGCGCGGTCACGGTGATCTCGAACGGGTTGTCGAGATAGACGCTGTGGTGCGCGTCGCCGTACAGCTGCAGGCCGCCCTGGCCGCCGTACATCGGGAACACCCAGAACCACAGCGGGTACGTCAGCAGCGCCCACCCGTACGTCCAGAAGCTCAGCGCCACGACGAACGAGAACACCGCCCAGGGGAACTGCAGCAGCGCGTACAGCAGAGCCCGCCAGGAGCTCCCGCTCTTGAGCACCGCGCCCACCCAGGCGAGTACCCCTGGCTTGCCGGGCCGCAGTGGTTCCGGCTCGGCCACGTCCAGGCGCAGCAGCGCGCGCGCCCGCGTGCGCTCCAGGGCGCCGAAGCCCCGGCAGCCGGCGAGCGCCGCCGCCAGCACCGGGATCCCGAGGAAAGTCACCAGCAGGCCGGCGCCCAGCGCCACCATCGTGACCGACCAGCAGAACAGCACCACCGCGATCGGCAGGCCCAGCAGCACGTACCCGAACTCGCGCCAGCTGCGGGCCTCGACGGGCGCCCGCAGCGGGGCGGGCAGCAGATGGCGCCGTTCCCCGCCGGGGGCGGCGTGGCCCGATCCGGCCGGATGCCCGTGTCCCCGCCCGTACCCCTGTCCGTACTCCGTGGCCATCGGTGTCGTCCCGTTTCTGCTCGTCCTGCACGGCGGTGCTGCCGTGTATCCCAGCCTGGTACGCCGCGACGCACCGGGCCATGGAGGCCGTCGGCGTCTTGAGCGGGGGGTTTTCCCCACCCTCCGGGGGCGCCGGCTGCCTTTCGCCTCCCGCGGGGGTGCCGCCGGCGCCGGCCGTCCATCGCCTTCCGAAGGGTCCCGGCCGCTTCACGCCCTTCGCGGTGGGTGCGCCGGGTGGTTTCTGTGGTTGGTGGGTGCGGTGGGTGCGGTGGGTGCGGTGGGTGTGTCGGGTGGTTTCTGTGGTTGGTGTGGTGGGTGTGCTGTGTCGGGTGGTTCCTGTGGTTCGTTCGGGGGGCGTGCCGGGTGCCTCTCGCTCTGTGGTGGGCGGCCGGTCAGTCGTCAGTCCTTGCGGTCCCGCCAGGGCAGCTCCGCGGTGACCACCGTGGGCCCGCCGGCCGGGGAGTCGACGACGAACAGGCCGTCCACGGCGCCCAGCCGCTCCGCCAGGCCCCGCATGCCGCTGCCGCCCTCCAGCCGGGCGCCGCCGTGACCGTCGTCCCGGACCTGGATGAGCAGCCGGTCCGCCGACCGCCACACGTCCACGGATGCGGAACGCGCCCCGCTGTGCTTGCTGATGTTCTGCAGCAGCTCGGAGACGGTGAAGTAGGCGATGCCCTCGATGGCCTGCGCCGGCCGGGCCGGCAGGTCCGCGGTCACCTTCACCGGCACCGTGCAGCGGGAGGCGACCGAGGACAGGGCCGCGTCCAGGCCGCGGTCGGTGAGCACGGCCGGATGGATGCCCCGGGCCAGGTCGCGCAGCTCCTGGAGCGCGAGCTTCACCTCGCCGTGCGCCTCGTCCACCATCGCCGCGACGCTGTCGTCGACCTGGCCCTCCAGCAGCTTCTCCTTGGCCAGACCGAGCCCCATGGCCAGGTTCACCAGCCGGGCCTGCGCCCCGTCGTGCAGGTCCCGCTCGATGCGCCGCAGGTCGGCCGCCGCGGTGTCGACCACCACCCCGCGGTCCGACTCCAGTTCGGCGATACGGCGTTCCAGCTCGTCGGAGGGCGACAGCAGCCCGCGCACCATCGCACGGTCCACGTTGGCCAGCCCCCGCGCGATGAACGGAAGTACCGGCCACAGCACGAACAGCGAGGTCAGCACGGTGCAGAAGGTGAGGATGCCCCAGGGCAGCCGGATGAAGTCGTACAGCAGCGTCCGCCAGCCCACCGGGTCCTTCAGCGCCAGCCGCAGCCGCTGCACCGGCCCGCCGCCCCGGGAGATCGGCAGCGGTGACGGCTCCTCCACGTGCACCCCGAGCAGCGCCCGGGACCGGCTCCGCTCCAGCTTGCCGAGCCGCCGGGCACCCAGCAGCGAGACGGCCAGCAGCGGGAGCCCGATCACCGTGAGGGTGAGGACTGAGCCGGTGAGTACCGTCGTGCACGCGTAGACGAAGCCGAACACCGACACCGGCAGGTTCAGCAGGAGATGCGCGATCTCCTTCCAGGTGTGCCGGTCGTAGGCGAACCGGACCGGAGGAAGGCGGTCGGGGCCGTCGGTGCGGTCGGCGGCGGAGGCGGGAACGGTCATACGGGCCAGCCTGCCGTGCCCGGTACCTCCTGCGCCATGCGGTCCGCCGCCTCCGTGTCCTGGGGAAAACCCCACCCCTCGCACGGTCCACGTGTCTCACGCAGTGACGGGCCGCTTACCGTGTCTTTATCAGGGCCTAGACTCCCGTGCGTACAGATCCTCGAATCACGGTGCGGCACAGGGTTCACAAAGGTCACGAGGTCAGGGAGCGAGGCGGACGGTGCGGGAGACGTTGGGGGACTCGACGGTCGCCGCGGCGGACGTTGCGGCGGGCTACTTCCGGTCCTACTCGGTCGTGGGACTGCTCGCCGTCGTGGGCGTGCTCTTCGTCGCGGTCGCCTTCGGCGCGGGCCGCCTGCTGCGCCCGGTCGTACCCACCCCCGAGAAGCTTCTGACGTACGAGTGCGGTGTCGACCCCGTCGGCGAGGGCTGGGCCCACACCCAGGTCCGCTACTACGTCTACGCCTTCCTCTACGTGATCTTCGCGGTCGACTCGATCTTCCTCTTCCCCTGGGCGACGGTCTTCGCCGCCCCCGGCTACGGCGCGACGACCCTGGTGGAGATGTTCATCTTCCTCGGGTTCCTCGCCGTGGGCCTGCTGTACGCCTACAAGAAGGGAGTCCTGGCATGGACGTGAACGCCTCGACTCCGTCGGTCTCCGAGCCCGTGCTGCTTCCCGAGCCCAAGCGGCTGGGCGCGCTCGCCCGGCTTGCGCCCGAGCCGATGAAGGTCGTCCTGAACTGGGGCCGCCGCTACTCGCTGTGGGTGTTCAACTTCGGTCTCGCCTGCTGCGCGATCGAGTTCATCGCCGCGTCGATGGCCCGCCACGACTTCATCCGCCTCGGCGTGATCCCCTTCGCGCCGGGCCCCCGCCAGGCCGACCTGATGGTCGTCTCCGGCACGGTGACGGACAAGATGGCACCGGCCGTCAAGCGCCTGTACGAGCAGATGCCGGAACCGAAGTACGTCATCTCCTTCGGCGCCTGCTCCAACTGCGGCGGCCCGTACTGGGACTCGTACTCCGTCACCAAGGGCGTCGACCAGATCATCCCGGTCGACGTGTACGTCCCCGGGTGCCCGCCGCGTCCCGAGGCGCTCCTGCAGGGCATCCTCAAACTCCAGGAGAAGATCGCCCGCGAGTCGCTGAGCGAGCGGTACGGGACGTCCAGGCCGTCCGCGGCCGCCCTGCAGAGCGGCTTGGTGAAGCCCCCGGCCCCTGCTTCTGCTTCTGCCTCTCCAACTGCTCCTGCTCCTGCTTCTGCTTCTGCTGCGGGTTCTGCTGCTGCTCCTGACCTCGGCTCCGGCACCGGCTCAGGTTCCGACTCGGGTTCCGGTTCGGGCTCGGGTTCCGGTTCGGGTTCCGGTTCGGGCTCGGGCTCCGTCGAGGGGGACGCGCGATGAGCACGGCCGGCTGGCTGCCCGCCCCCGCCGAGGAACTCTTCGGCGCGCAGGCCACGGCCGAGGAGTCGTACGAGGTCCTGACGGTGGACGTCCCGCCGTCCGCCTGGCTCACCGCTCTGGAGACGGCCCGTACGACCCTGGCCTGCACCTACTTCGACTGGCTGAGCGCGGTCGACGAACCGGGCACGGGCTTCCGCGTGTCCGCCCACGTCGTCGCCCTCTCCCCGGTCCGCCGGCTCCTGCTGCGGACGACGGTCCCGCACGAGGCGGCGACGCTGCCCTCCGCCGTCGGCATCTACGCGGGAGCGGCCTGGCACGAGCGCGAGACCCACGAGATGTTCGGGGTCGTCTTCGAGGGCCACCCGGGACTGGAACACCTCCTCCTTCCGGAGACCTTCGAGGGTCACCCCCTGCGCAAGGACTTCGTCCTCGCGGCCCGTGTGGCCAAGGCGTGGCCGGGGGCCAAGGAGCCGGGCGAGTCCGAGCACGGCGGGCCCAAGCGCCGCCAGATGCTGCCGCCGGGCGTCCCGGACCCGAACGAGTGGGGCCCGCTGAAGGGCCAGCTGCCTCCGGCCCCGGCACGCCCGGCCCGGGGCACGGCACGCGCGGCGGGTGCGGCGGGAGAGCGTCCCGCACGTGCGGCCGGGGAGCGTCCGGCGCGCGCGGCCGCGGGCGAGCGTCCGGTACGGCGGTCACGTACGGCGGCGGAGGGCTCGGCGAGCCAGGCGGCGGCGGAAGGCGCCGCCGAGGCCCCGGCGGCACCCGAGCCCCGTCCGGCGCCGACCGGTCCGCGCCGCGCGCGCAGCGCCTCGCAGGGCTCGGCCTCGCAACGCACCGGCACCCCCGAACCGCAGGCGCCCACCGAGCCGCCGGAACCGGACGGCTCCGCCCGCCGGAGCACGGCCCCGCACACCTCGGACGCCCCCTGGCACCATGCGCGCCCGGCATTCGACGAGCACCGGACGCCGGAAGGACAGCCGGAGCCGAAGCAGACACCGGAAGGGCAACAGGCGCCGGAGCAGGCCCCGGAGCCGAGGCAGACGCCCGAAGCGCAGGAGTCGCCCGAAGCACAGCAGGCACCGAAGCCGAAGCAGACACCGGAATCGGAGCCGGCGCCGAAGCAGGTACCGGAGTCGGAAGGGGCCCCGGAGGAGAACCGGGCGTCCGAACCGCAGCCCGGCGCCGCCAAGGCGCCCGAAGTCGAGGCATCTGAAGCTGCCGAGGCATCTGAAGTCGCCAAGGCATCCGAAGCCCCCGAGGCATCCGAAGCCCCCGAGGCACCCGGAGCCCCCGAGGCGCCCGAAGCTGCCAAGGCGCCCGAAGTCGCCAAGGCGCCCGAAGCTGCCAAGGCGCCCGAAGTCGCCAAGGCGCCCGAAGCTGCCAAGGCGCCCGAAGTCGAGGCATCCGAAGCTCCCGAGGCCCCCGAAGACCACAGCACCCCCGACGACCCCACTGGAGGCCCGCAGTGAACGACGCGCTGGACGTCGCCCTGCGACTCCTGGTCGTGTTCGTCGTCTTCCTCACCTTCCCCCTGATCGTCGGCCAGACCGAACACAAGGTGATGGCCCACATGCAGGGCCGCCTCGGCCCGATGTACGCCGGAGGCTTCCACGGCTGGGCCCAGCTCATCGCCGACGGCGTGAAGTTCGCGCAGAAGGAGGACGTGGTCCCGGCAGGAGCCGACCGCCGTGTCTTCCAGCTGGCCCCCGCCGTGGCCCTGCTGCCGTATCTGCTCGTCCTGCTCGCCATCCCGATCGGGCCGAGCGAGGGAGCGGTCGGCCAGGTCCTGGACGCGGGCATCTTCTTCGTGCTCGCGGTGATGGGCGTCGGCGTCCTCGGCTCGCTGATGGCCGGCTGGGCCAGCGCCAACAAGTTCTCCCTGCTCGGCGGCCTGCGCACGGCCGCCCAGCTGCTCGCCTACGAACTTCCGATGCTGCTCGCCGCGGCCTCCGTCGCCATGGCGGCCGGAACCGTCTCCCTCCCGGGCATCCTGCACGCCTTCCACTGGTGGTGGCTGCCCTGGCAGATCGTGGGCGCGGTCGTGTTCTTCGTGGCCGGCCTCGCCGAGCTGCAGCGCCCGCCCTTCGACATGCCCGTCGCCGACTCGGAGATCATCTTCGGCGCGTACACCGAGTACACGGGCCTGCGCTTCGCCCTGTTCCTGCTCGCCGAGTACGCCGGCATCGTCGTCCTGTGCGGTCTGACCACCGTCCTCTTCCTGGGCGGCTGGCACGGCCCCTGGGGCACCGACGGCCTGGGCTGGCTGTGGACCCTGCTGAAGACCGCGATCCTCGCCTTCGTCGTCATCTGGCTCCGCGTGACCTACCCCCGGCTGCGCGAGGACCAGCTCCAGAAGCTCTCCTGGACCCTCCTCGTGCCCCTCTCCCTCGCCCAGATCGCCCTCACCGGCATCGTCAAGGTGGTGATCTCCTAATGGCCCCCCTTCCCGGCTCCGGCCTCGCCAAGGGCCTCGCCGTCACCCTCCGCACGATGACGAAGAAGACGGTCACCGAGCAGTACCCGGACGCCCAGCCCGAGCTGCCGCCCCGTACCCGCGGTGTGATCGGCCTGTTCGAGGAGAACTGCACGGTCTGCATGCTGTGCGCCCGCGAGTGCCCGGACTGGTGCATCTACATCGACTCCCACAAGGAGACGGTCCCGCCGGCCGCCCCCGGCGGGCGCGAGCGCAGCCGCAACGTCCTCGACCGGTTCGCCATCGACTTCTCCCTGTGCATGTACTGCGGTATCTGCATCGAGGTCTGTCCTTTCGACGCGCTGTTCTGGTCCCCGGAGTTCGAGTACGCCGAGACCGACATCCGCGAGCTGACCCACGAGCGCGACAAGCTCCGCGAGTGGATGTGGACCGTCCCGGCCCCGCCCGCCCTGGACGCCGGCGCGGAGGAGCCGAAGGAGATCGCCGCCGCCCGCAAGACCGCCGAGAAGCTGGCCGCCGCACAGGCCGAACCGCAGGAGGGAGAGTCGTGAGCCTCGCCGCAGCACAGCACGGCTTCCTGTCCCCGACCGGTGTCGAGATCGCCTTCCTGCTCGTCGGCCTGGTCACCTTCGGCGCCGCCGTCGTCACCGTCACCACCCGGCAGCTGATCCATGCCGCCCTGTGGCTGGTGGTCACCCTCGGCGGCCTCGCCGTCGAGTACCTCCTGCTCACCGCCGAGTTCATCGCCTGGGTGCAGGTCCTCATCTACGTCGGTTCCGTCGTCGTCCTCCTCCTGTTCGGTCTGATGCTCACCAAGGCCCCCATCGGCCGCTCCCCGGACGCCGACTCCGGCAACCGCTGGATCGCCCTCGCCGTCGCGGTGGCCGCCGGCGGCGCCCTGGTGTGGGTGGTCGTCGACGCCTTCCGCACGACCTGGATCGACCTGAACGGCCCGGCTGCCGGCACCACCCGCGTCACCGGCGAGAGCCTCTTCCAGAACTGGGTCCTGCCTTTCGAGGCCCTCTCCGTCCTCCTCCTCGCGGCCCTGGTCGGTGCGATCGTCCTGTCCCGCAGGGCGAAGGCGGACGCGGACTACGGCACACCGGCGTCCGGCACACCGGCCGGCGCGGACACCCCTGTGGTCCTCCCCGGTGAGAAGGAAGGCGCCCGCTGATGCATCTCGCCTATCCCGCGGTCCTCTCCGCCCTCCTCTTCTGCACCGGCCTGTACGGCGTCCTCGCCCGTCGCAACGCGATCCTGGTCCTGATGTCGGTCGAGCTGATGCTCAACGCCGTCAACCTCAACCTGGTCGCCTTCGACGTCTGGCTCAGCCGGGCCACCGAGGAGACCCTGCACTCCGGCCAGGCGCTGACCCTGTTCACCATCGCCATCGCCGCCGCCGAGATCGGCATCGGCCTCGCGATCGTGCTCGCCGTCTACCGCAACCGCGGCACCTCCGACATCGACAAGCTCCGCGACACCGCCGAGGGCCCCGACAGCGAAGGCCCCGACAGCGACACCTCCGCGGCCGAGAAGGCTGAGGCCACCGCGTGACCACGACCACCCTCGCCGTCCTCGTCCCCCTCCTGCCGTTCCTGGGCGCCGCGGCCGGTCTGCTCCTGGGCCGTACCGCCCCCGGGTTCGTCCGTCCGCTCGCCGTCCTGCCCACTTTGGCCGCGCTGGTGCTGGCGGCACTGATCGCCGTACGGCAGGGCGGCGGCCGGACGATCGAGGCCCACACCGAGCTGACCCCGACCGGCTCGGTGCCGATCGAGCTGGCCCTGGACATCGACGGCTTCGCCGCGCTCGTCGCCGTCCTGGTCGCCCTCATCGCCACCTGCGTGCAGATCTACTCGACCGGCTACCTGCGCGACGACCCGCGCTATCCCTCCTACGCGGCCCTCGTCTCCCTGTTCACCTCCGCGATGCTCGTGGTCGTCTACTCCGGCGACCTGATCGTGCTGCTGGTCGGCTGGGAAGTCATGGGCATCTGCTCCTACTTCCTCGTCGGCCACTACTGGGAGACCCCGGAGGCCCGCGCCGCCTCCCTGAAGGCCTTCCTCGTCACCAAGCTCGGTGACGTGCCGTTCCTCATCGGCCTCTTCGCCCTGGGCACGGACGCCGGATCGTTCCGGATCACCCGTGTCCTCGGCACCGTGGCGAGCGGCGGCATCGATCACCCGACCCTGATCGCCCTGCTGCTGCTCGCCGGCGTGGCGGGCAAGTCGGCCCAGTTCCCGCTGCACACCTGGCTCCCCGACGCGATGGCGGGCCCGACGCCCGTCTCGGCTCTGATCCACGCCGCGACGATGGTCGCCGCCGGTGTCTACTTCGTCGCCCGTCTCCTCCCGGTGTTCGAGGCGTCCCAGGCCGCGATGGTGGTCCTCGCCGTCATGGCCGCCGTCACGATGACCGGCTCCGGCCTCGCCGCGCTCGCCCAGGACGACATCAAGCGCGTCCTCGCCTACTCGACGATCGGCCAGCTCGGCTACATGACCGGCGCCCTCGCCGTCGGCGACCGCGGTGCCGCCGTCTTCCACCTCCTCGCGCACGGCGCCTTCAAGGCGCTGCTGTTCCTCGCGGCCGGCGTGATCATCCACGCCGCCGGAACCAACTCGCTGGCCGCCATGTCCCGGATGAGCCACCTGCGCGACCGCATCCCGGACGCCTACTGGACGATGACCGTGGCGCTGCTCGCGCTCGCCGCGATCCCGCCGTTCAGCGGCTTCTTCTCCAAGGAGTCGGTCCTCGGCGCCGCCGAGCACGTGGCCACCGGCCACACCGACCACGCCCCCGGCGCGGCGGGCTGGATCGTCCTCGTCGCCGGTCTGCTCGCGGCCCTGCTCACCGCCGCCTACGCCGCCCGGCTGTGGCTGCTGGCCTTCCGCGGCCGGGGCGCCGAGGCTCCCGACCACGGCCGCCAGCCGCTGGCCATGACCGCGGTGCTGTGGGTCCTCGCCGTGCCGTCCCTCGCCTTCGGCGGGCTGGCCTACCGCTCGCTGCCCGGCTGGTTCGACGGCCGCGACCTGACCCCGACCCTCCTCACCTCCATCCTCGGCACCGGTCTCGCGCTGGTCGGCGGACTCCTCGTGTACGGCGCCTGGCAGCGCACCGGCGCGCTCGCCGCCCGCACCCCGGCAGCACCCGCGCCCTCCTTCGACTGGGAGCGGCTCCAGGGCGAGGCCGCCGCGCACCCGGAGGGCGACGCGAGCCTGGTCGAGGCCCACACCCTCGGTGAGCACGGGCCGGCCTACCGCGACCTGGCCCACGCGCCCGACCCCGGCCGGCTGCTGCTCGGCCCGTTGTACCGGCACGCGGCCGTCGGCTTCCACCTGGACGCCGTCTACTCGGCGCTGTTCGTCCGCCCGGTCCAGGCCGGAGCGAGTCTCGTCCGGTTCCTCGACCGCGAGGTCGTCGACACCTACGTACGCGGCGCGGCCGCCCTGCCCCGCCTGCTCGGGGCCGCCGTACGGCGCGCGCAGACCGGCAATGTGCAGACCTATGTGAGCGCGCTGCTCGCCGGCACCGTCGTCCTGGCGGTCGCCGTCCTCCTCGTCGCCACGGGAGCGTGAGCAGGCGTGATCGATATCAACGAGTCCGTGATGCAGGTTCTTCTGGCATTCATCGTCGTCGGCCCGCTCCTCGGCGCCGTCGCCGCCCTCCTCCCCGCCCCGCCCGGACTGAAGGGGAAGTCCCCCGAGCAGGCCGTGCTGCGGCACGGCGTGACCGTCACCGGCGCGATTCTCATCGCCGCGATCGTCCTGGCGCTCGGCTTCGACCACGACCATCCGTCGAAGATGCAGGCCACGACCGACATCAGCTGGATCCCCGCACTCGACGTGCGGATCCACCTCGGCATCGACGGCATCTCCCTCCCCCTTGTGGTCCTGACCGCGCTGCTGACCTTCCTCTGCGCGCTCTACTCGTACTTCAAGCCGCCGTCGGGCCCGTCCCCGAAGGCGTTCGTCGCGCTGCTGCTCCTGCTCGAGTCCGGCACCCTCGCGACCTTCGCCGTCCTCGACCTGCTGCTCTTCTTCCTCGCGTTCGAGACGGTGCTCATCCCGATGTACTTCCTCATCGCCCGCTGGGGCGGCGAGGGCCGGACCCGGGCCGCGTGGAAGTTCATCCTGTTCACGCTGCTCGGCTCCGTCGTCATGCTGCTCGGCCTGCTCCTGATCGGAATCAAGGCGGGCACATTCGACATGGTGGCACTCGCCACTGACAACGGCCGGTCACTGACCGCATCCGTGCAGGTCATCGCCGTTTTGGCGATCGGTGTCGGGCTCGCGGTCAAGACGCCG
This sequence comes from Streptomyces sp. NPDC107581, assembly GCF_055657175.1. Taxonomy (NCBI): domain Bacteria; kingdom Bacillati; phylum Actinomycetota; class Actinomycetes; order Kitasatosporales; family Streptomycetaceae; genus Streptomyces; species Streptomyces sp. NPDC107581. The sequence goes on along the minus strand of NZ_JBVKBH010000007.1, from coordinate 330,290 downwards.
ATGTGGCCGCTGCACAGCTGGCTGCCCGACGCCCACACCTCCGCCCCGACCGTCGGCTCGGTCCTGCTGGCCGGTGTCCTGCTGAAGATGGGTACGTACGGTTTCGTCCGCATCCTGCTGCCGGTGGCGCCGGACGGCTTCCACACCTTCGCGCCCTACCTCGCCGCGTTCGCCGTCGTCGGCATCATCTACGGATCACTGGCCTGCCTGGCCCTCGCCAAACAGGGCGCGAAGGGCGACCTGAAGCGTCTGATCGCCTACTCCTCCGTCGGCCACATGGGCTTCGTCCTGCTGGGCATCGCCACCATGACCCCGACCGGCGTGAACGGTGCCCTCTTCGCCAACATCGCCCACGGCCTCATCACCGGCCTCCTCTTCTTCCTGGTCGGCGCGCTGAAGGACCGCACCGGCAGCACCGACCTCGACACCCTCGCCGAAGAGTCGGGGGCCGCGCTCTACGGCAGGACCCCGCGCCTCGGCGGGCTGCTCGCCTTCGGCGCCGTCGCCTCGCTCGGCCTGCCCGGACTGGCCGGGTTCTGGGGCGAGATGCTGGCCCTGTTCGGCGCGTTCAAGCCCGCCGCCGACCTCAGCCGGCCCGCGTTCCTCACCTTCATGGCGATCGGAGCGTTCGGCACCCTGCTGACGGCCGCGTACATGCTGATCGTGGTCCGCCGGGTGTGCATGGGCCCCGCACCGCAGGACATGCCGAAACTCGCGGACGTCCACGGCTACGAGTTCGCAGCCTGGACCCCGCTCGTCGCCCTCACCGTCGTCGCCGGACTGTGGCCGAGGGCCCTGCTCGGCCTGACCGGCCCGGCCGTCCAGCAGCTCCTCGCAGGAGGCACCCGATGAGCGCCCTGGCCCAGTCCGCGGCCCAGTCGGCGGTCCAGTCCGTCGACTGGCTCGCCATCGCCCCGCCCACCATCGCCGCGGTGGTCGCGCTCGCCGTGCTCGTCGCCGACCTGTTCGTGCCCGAGGCGCGCAAGCCCCTTCTCGGCTGGGCCTCCGTGGCCGGCCTCGCCGCAGCCACGCTGATGCTGCTGCCCCTCCTGGACGGCGACCGCAGCACCTTCTGCCTGGCCGGCCACGCGCGCGTGTGCAGCTACACCGCCGACCGCTTCACCCTCGTCATCCAGTTCCTCGTCCTCGGCGGCGCCCTGCTGGCGGCCCTGCTGTCGGTCACGAACCTCAAGGACGAGCAGCGGCGCGTCCCGGCGGGGGAGTTCTGGTTCCTGCTGCTCTCCTCCGCGGCCGGCGCCGCCCTGCTGCCCGCCTCCCGCGACCTGGCCACCCTGATCGTCGCCCTGGAGGTCGCCTCCCTGCCGGCCTTCGCCCTCGTCGGCATCCGGCACGGCGACAAGAGGTCCTCCGAGGCGGCCCTGAAGTTCTTCCTGTCCTCGGTCACCGCCACCGCGGTGAGCCTGATGGGCATCAGCTTCGTCTACGCCTGCACCGGCACCCTCTACCTCACCCAGGTCGCCCAGCGCATCCAGCACGTCGACGGGCAGCTCCACACCCTCGCCCAGACCGGCGTCGTCCTGACCCTCGTCGGCTTCGCCTTCAAGACGGCCGCCGTACCGTTCCACTTCTGGGTGCCCGACACCTACGTGGGCGCGCCCCTGCCCGTCGCCGCCTACCTCTCGGTCGTCGGCAAGGCGGTCGGCTTCTCCGGCCTGATCCTGGTCACCGTCGTGGCCCTCCCGTCGTACGCCGACGTCTGGGGGCCCGCGCTCGCCGCCCTGGCCGCCCTCACCATGACCGTCGGCAACGCCGCCGCCCTGCGCCAGCAGGCCACGCGCGCGTACAGCGCCGTACGGCTGCTCGCCTGGTCCTCCGTCGGCCAGGCCGGCTACCTCCTCGTACCGATCGCCGCAGCCGGGTACGCCAAGGACGCCCAGAAGGCCATCGGCTCCACGGTCGCGTACGCCCTCATGTACGCCGCCGTGAACCTCGGCGCCTTCGCGGTGGCCGCCCTGGTGGGCCGTACGAAGTCCCTCAACCGGATCAGCGACTACCGGGGCCTGTACGCGTCCAACCCGGCCGCGGCGCTGCTCCTGGCCTTCTTCCTGCTGTGCCTCGCCGGCCTGCCGCCGGGCGTGATCGGCCTGTTCGCCAAGGTCACCGTGTTCTCGGCCGCCGTCGACGCGGGACTGGGCTGGCTCGCCGTGGTGATGGCCGTCAATGTGGTGATCGCCCTCTTCTACTACCTCCAGTGGACGGCCCTGCTGTTCCGCGCCCCCGAGGGTGTACCCGCGCGGCACCGGGTCCCGGCACCCGTGACCGCGGCGCTCGCCCTCACCGGAGTCCTCGGCGTGGCCCTCTCCGGCGCGCCCCAGCTGGTCCTGCGCTTCGCGGCCACCGGCCTGTTCTGAGCACCTCTCCGGAAGGCCGTAAGCCCACGTCACCCGTACGGTCGACGCCCGCGGTCGCCTGCACCAGGGAACTTGCGGCGGCCGCCTGGCGTTGACCAGAGCGGGAGGGTCCACTGGACCAAAGGGTTCCCCTGCTGCACGACTTGGAGGGCGTACCGTGCACCGCCGGCACAACGGGCTGAGGACCGCAGTACTCCTCGGGGGACTGTCCGCACTCATCATCGTCATCGGCAGTTTCTTCGGCCGCGTTGGACTGATCGTGGCGCTCGTGATCGCGCTGGGAACGAACGCCTGCGCGTACTGGAACAGCGACAAGCTGGCGCTGAAAGCGATGCGTGCCCGCCCGGTGAGCGAGTTCGAGGCCCCAGCGCTGTACCGAATGGTCCGCGAGCTGTCCACGCAGGCCCGCCAGCCCATGCCCCGCCTGTACATCTCCCCGACGGAGGCGCCCAACGCCTTCGCCACGGGCCGCAACCCGCGCAACGCCGCCGTGTGCTGCACGGACGGCATCCTGCGCCTGCTGGACGAGCGTGAGCTGCGCGGTGTCATCGGCCACGAGCTGAGCCATGTCTACAACCGCGACATCCTGATCTCCTCGGTGGCCGGCGCCCTCGCCTCGGTGATCATGTTTCTGGTCAACTTCGCCTGGCTGATCCCGATCGGCCGCTCGGACGACGACGAAGGCCCCGGCCTGCTCGGCATGCTGCTGATCATGATCCTCGGCCCGCTCGCCGCCGGCCTCATCCAGCTGGCCATCAGCCGCTCCAGGGAGTACGAGGCCGACGCCTCGGGCGCCCAGCTCACCGGCGATCCGCTGGCCCTCGCCAGTGCCCTGCGCAAGCTGGAGACCGGCACCAAGCAGCTCCCGCTGCCCCCCGAGCCCCGGATCGAGACCGCGAGCCACATGATGATCGCGAACCCCTTCCGCCCGGGTCAGGGATTGTCCAGGATGTTCTCCACGCACCCGCCCATGGCGGAACGCATCGCCCGGCTCGAGGAGATGGCAGGTCGTCACCGGTGAAGATCATCCAGGCGTGCCCTGCCAGTGCGTCCGCGTTGATGTACGAGCAGCCGCAGGACTACTGGCTCAGGTCCCTGGGCGCGTTGACCGAGCACCGGTAGTAGCGGGCGCCGTCCCGTTCGGCTTCACGGCTGATGCCTGCCGGCAGAGACCGATCACCCGACCGGTCAGCGGGGGAACGCTCGCCGACCGCCAGTGCGCCTCGCCGTCTCAGCGACCTTGCGATCCGTGATCGCATCCGGGATCTCAAGGCGGCCCATGTGGCCGGCGCGTACGGCGCGGAGAGCCGCACAGGTCGTCGAACAGGCACGGACTCGGTGAGTATGTGGCCCCGACAGCCGACGGCGTGAGCCCAGTCCCGGAGCCGGGGAGGGGCGTACTCCGGGAGGCCGCCAAGCCTCCGGCAAGCACGCATGAGAGTGCGGACGTGTTCGCCGACGGGGCCCTGTCGACCTCGGTCCAGGCGGAGAGCGGGTGGTCGGTGCCGACGCCTGTTCCCCCCGCGCCTCCGGTTACGTACTGGGCGACGTACGCGGCAACCGCGTCGTCATCGGGTCCTTCACCCGTGGTGCGCAGGGGCCGGACATCGACCTGGGCTCCCAAGGCAGGCGGAGCGGATTCGGCCTGTCGGCGGGCGGTGGCCCGCAGGCGCTGGTGCGGGCGCCAGCTGACGACCCGGTCGCGCTTGGGCGTGGTGCACCGGGCTCGCAACCCTGGCCTCAGGAAAGGGCCGCGAAGCAGGACATCGCGGGCCCCTCGCCACCCGGCCCCGAGATCCTTGTCGGTCTTCTGTGGCGGGATGAACACGACGAAGCCGCCCGCAGGTATCCCCCGTGGCGGGCGGCTCGTGCCAGGCGTTCAGAGATCGAAGTCGGCGACGGCGACGTATGGCGTCCTGGGCCGCTAGACGACACCGGCGAGACGCCGGCGGCGGGATTCGAACCCGCGTCACCCTCTTGACAGGAGAAGTAGCCGCAGCCTTCGCACCTGAACGGATCCCACCGTAGTGCGATCCCCTCTCGTCCGGCACCCGATTTATCGCCAGTGCCCTCCAGCAGCCGGATCCCAGCTCGCAACGTTCTCCCTGACCTCGTGTGCTTCAGCTTTTGGCGTCGCCACATTGGGCAAATGGAGGCATTGAAAGGCCCCCTCCATCCCTTGTTGGAGGGGCATCGTCGTGGGGGGCGTCGTCCCTCGTCAGCCAGGCCACGAGCTGCGGCCGACCAGACGGATCCGCTGATCGCAGGGAGCCGGAGCGAGGTCAGCGTCCGCCGAATGCCTCGTCCGTGGGGACAACCTCACGCCCCAGCGGCATGAGCGAAATGGGGATCATCTTCAGGTTCGCCCAGCCGAAGGGGATCCCGATGATCGACAGGAACAGGGGGATGCTCGTGATCAGGTGGGCCAGCGCCAGCCACCATCCCGCGAGGACCACCCAGATCACGTTGCCGACGCACGACGGCGCCCCGGCGTCCGGCCGCTCCACAGTGGTGCGGCCGAATGGCCACAGGACGAAGCCGGCGATGCGCAGCGACGCGATGCCGAACGGGATGGTGATGATCAGGACGAAGCAGATCAGCGCGGCGATCAGGTAGCCGATCGCCATCCAGAGGCCGCAGAAGACGAGCCACAGGATGTTGAGAAGCAGGTTGAACACCTTCATGATCGGTACCTTTCCCGGCCGCTCCGTCGGCATGCCTGCTGCCACAAGTATCAGCGGATCATGCGCTCAGGCGGAATCGGAGCGTCGTTGTGGCGTGATCAGGAAGGTCCGGTGACGATCCCGTTCGGAACAGCGGCCTTCCTTATCGGCGTCTGCGCCCTGTGGCCCATCGGGTACACCACGGTCGAGCGCCGGGAGGCGGGCGAGCCCTCCTGCGTCGGAAACGTGCTGTGGCTGGTGCCGGCCGGCTGGTGGCTGGCGCTCGCCCACATCACCACCGGCATCGTCCTGTGCCTGACGATCATCGGCATGCCGTTCGGCATCGCCAACTTCAAGCTGATCCCGGTCTCCCTGCCGCCGCTGCGCCGCGAGATCGTCCCCACGGACCAGCCGTTCGCGACCCGCTGACGGGACGTCGGCAGCGAGGGGCGCGTAGGCCGATCAGCCGGCGACGCGTGAGTCGGTCCGTCGGCGACGCGTAGGCCGGTCCGCCGGCGACGCGTGAGTCGGTCCGTCGACGACACGGAGGCCGGTCCGCGGGGGACGCGTAGGCCGGTCTGCCAGGACGCGCGAGTCGGTCCACCGGTGTCGCGCAGCCCGCCCCGCCAAAGGACGCGCAGGGCGGGCCTTTAGGGGCGCGTAGGTCCGGTCGGGCCGCGTCCCGCCCACCACCGTCGTACGCCGTAGGCCGCCACCCCCCACGGCCAGGACACCCGCACCCGCGGCGACCGAGGCCGCCGGGAGCGCGAACGCCAGCGTCGCGCAGCCCAGCAGTCCCACCGCCGGCACCACCCGTGCCGACAGGGCCGGGCGCAGTGTCCGCGCGTACCCGGCGACATGTACGTCCCACCCGACGCCGGACAGCGGGCGGCCAGGCGGGCCGATGAGATGGCGTTGCAGTACGCCACCACGGCCAGCCCGAGCCGCAGCCTGGGCCCGGCGGCGCGTGCGGCCGGGCCCGGAGCGGAGAAGACGCCGGCGCCGAGCATCGAGCCGAGGCCGACGACCACGGCGTCCCGTACGCCCAGGGTGCGGCGCGGGCGGTGCCGGATGCGGTCATGCGCCGGACCTTGCTGAGCGCCGCAACCGGGTGGTGGACCCGTGGCGTCCTCTTCATCGACAGAGCACGAACACACGCGCGACGTACAGCCGATCCTCACCGGATTCTCAAGGGCCGGACAGCGCGGGTACAGCGCGGGAGGGCAGGTTCACGACATGACGATCATCGGTTGGATCACCCTGGGGCTCCTGGCCGGAGCCATCGCCAAGGTCCTGCTGCCGGGCCGTGACCCGGGCGGCTTCATCGGCACGACCCTCATCGGCATCGCGGGCGCGTTCATAGGCGGCTGGATCTCGGCACGCTGGCTGGACCACCCGATCACGAAGAACTTCTACGACGGTGCGACCTGGGCCGCCGCCATCGGCGGCTCGCTCGCCCTGCTGGTCGTCTACCGCCTGCTGTTCGGCAACTCGCGCAACTGACGAGTCCCGCGCGGACGACCGAAGACCGAAGGGTGGGCACCGCCGGGTGCCCACCCTTGCCTGCTCGGCTCCTACCGACGTCCTGCCGACGACCTAGCGGTAGTTCACGAACTGCAGCGCGAAGTCGAAGTCCTTGCCCTTCAGGAGGGCGATCACGGCCTGCAGGTCGTCGCGGCTCTTGGAGGTGACCCGCAGTTCTTCACCCTGGACCTGGGCCTTCACGCCCTTGGGGCCCTCGTCGCGGATGATCTTCGCCACCTTCTTCGCGTTGTCCTGGGAGATGCCCTCCTGGATCGACGCGAAGATCTTGTACTCCTTGCCGGAGAGCTGGGGCTCGCCCGCTTCCAGCGCCTTCAGCGAGATGCCGCGCTTGATCAGCTTGGACTGGAAGACGTCGAGGACGGCGTTGACCCGGTCCTCGGAGTTCGCCTCCATGAGGATCTTGTCACCGGACCACGAGATCGAGGCACCCACGCCCTTGAAGTCGTAGCGCTGCGAGATCTCCTTGGCGGCCTGGTTGAGGGCGTTGTCGACCTCCTGCCGCTCGACCTTCGAGACGATGTCGAAACTGGAGTCGGCCATGTCCTGTGGCTCCTTGTATCGGGGTGCGGATCGGGTGCGTGGCGGCGGCCGCCGAGCCCAGCTTGCCGCCGGGCCGCATCCGCCCCAGCCTAGCCACCTCGCGACCCGAGGGGTGGAGATCAATCGGGTGGCGAAGCACCCCTCGGCATCGGGTATTGTTTACGTCGTTGCCAGGGAGCGCCGCCGCAAGCGGGCTCGACAGCAGCAAACCCCGGCGGTGTGCCCGAGCGGCCAAAGGGAGCAGACTGTAAATCTGCCGGCTCAGCCTTCCCAGGTTCGAATCCTGGCGCCGCCACACTGGGGAAAGCCCCCTCTGATCTGTTGTGAAACAGATCAGAGGGGGCTTCTTCGTGATCGGACGCAAACGTTCGTGAAATCGGAGAAGAGGACGACGAGGCCGTGGCCGGCGGCGCGGGCCACCTCCGCCGGGTTCATGCCGGAGCCGAGCCTCTTCCTGCTCAGGAGCAGAGATTCACGTGTCGGACGGCCAGGACGTGACCCGCCGCGTCGATGAGGCGGCTGCGGGTGAGGTGTCCGCCGGCCACCGCATTGGTGATCGCCGTGGCGATCGAGGAGGTTTGGGCGCTGACGTTGCCCTTCAGGTCGAACATGACCATGTCGGCGCCGGAGCGCAGGGCCTGGACGGCGGCGGAGGGCACGCTGAAGCCGGCGGCGGAGATCGCCTTGGCGCTGAGTGAGTCGGTGACCACCAGCCCCTTGAAGCCCAGCTTGCCGCGCAGCTCGGAGCTGATGACGGTGGGGGACAGGCTCGCCGGATTGGTGCCCAGGCCCGGAACGACGTTGTTGGAGACCATGATGGCCGGGGCGCCGGCCTTGATGGCCGCTGTGAACGGTGGGATGGCCACCTTTTGCAGGGTGGACCAGGGCAGCGTGCGGGCGGGGCCGAAGTCGGAGTTGTAGCTGGAACCGCCGAGGCCCGGGAAGTGCTTGACGACGGGTATCACACCTCCGGCGCGCAACCCGTTCATGTACGCGACACCGTCCTTGGAGACCACCGAGGTGCTGCCGCTGAAGGACCGCCATCCGTCGGGGTTGGTCTTGCTGGGGGCCACGTTCCTGCCGTCGACGTCGACCACCGGCGCGAGGTCCATGTTCACCTGGGCGGCCGCCATCTTGGCCGCGACCTCGGTGACGTTCTGCTGGATCTGTGCCGGGGTCCAGTGCGTCCCCATGTAGGCGGCCCAGGGCAGGGACCCGACGAGGTTCGCCATGCGCTGGATGCCACCGCCCTCCTCGTCGGTCATCACCAACAGGCCCAGACGGTCCGGTACATGTGTCTTCAGCGTGTTCAGCCTGGAGCCGAGGTCCGACGGCGCCTTGCTGCCGAACAGCAGCACACCGCCCGCACCGGCGCTCACCTCGGAGGTGACGTCGGACACCGAGGTCTCCGACACCGGGACAGCGACGGTCAGCATGGCCAGCCGGCGGGTCGACCACCCGGCCAGCTTCGTGCTGTTGGTGCACGCGGTGGCGGCGCTGGCGGCGGTGGAGAGGTCCGGGGCGAGGGACGGGTGGGGCGAGGAAGGCCCGGCGGACGAGGTGCGGGACACGCCGGGGCCACTGGAGTGCGGGGGCGCCTTGGGGGTGCTCGTGCCACAGCCCGCCAGGAGCATCGCCGCCATGGCGGCGGTGCCCAGAATTCGTGCGTTCCCGGCCCGGCCCGGGAGCGGCAGCGGTGCTGTCGTTCTTCTGCGGTCACAGTACGACGGGAAATTCATCGCACGGCCTCCTTCGGGGGGCTGAGGGCCGTATGAGCATGAGGTGGGCTTTACGGCGCCTGAGACGCGCACCAGCCGGCGTTCGTTCGCCGGTCCACCGTCGGACTGCCAGGATCTCGCGCCTCGGGGTCGAACGAAAGTCCAGCGGACGTGAGTGTGGCCGCTCAGGAATGGACTTCGATCACGCTTCCCCCTGGGCGCAGCGCCGGTCACGGTGGGGCGAGTGCGGGGCGGCGACGCCGCGGGGCCGGGAAACGGCAGGTCAGAGCAGAACCCCGGCGCGGCCTGTAAATCTGCCGGCTTCGCCTTCCCCGGTTCGAATCCTGGCGCCGCCCCACTGGGGAAGTGCGTGTCCCCCAGGTTGCGCGTCCCCCAGGTCTCCCCCGGAGGAGAGGTTGATCACTCCGGTGCTTTCCGCCTGGTACAGGCGACATCGTCCGGGGCCTGGTGCCTACCGTCCGGCGGTGAGGGACCATCGGACGCTGGACGGCGCGGTCACGCTGACTGTGCCGTGAGCGCGGCCGCCCTTCAGGTTCAGTTGGTTGTAGGTGCTGCGGACCTCTGTGTCCACGCAGGCGAGAGGGAACTTCAGGCCGACCGGTTGCACGAGGACGGTCAGTTCTCCCTTGCCCCGGCAGTTCACGAGAACGGAGAGCGGGCCGCTCTTCAGGCCGCCGCGCAGGTCCATCTCCTGGTTTCCGCTGGCGTCTGCCGCCTGGGCGACGACCTCCCCCTCCGGCAGGGCCGGGGCCTTGGTCACGGATTCCCCGGGAACGTGCTCGGGCCGGTCGGATGCCGACGCTCGCGCCGAAGGCGTTGGAGAAGCGGGGGCAGGGGTGTGGGGCGCTTTCGATGCGTCGTCAGAGCCGCTGCCGCAGCCGGCGGCGAGGGCGGCAAGAGCGGCCAGGGCCAGTGCCGTTGTCAGCGTGTTCAGCTTTCCCACAGGTACCACCCGAGTCGGAAGGGGGAGCAGCCGGCGACGGTGTGCTCCGGTGAGGTCGTGCAGCCGGCGTGGAGGTGGTGGCTCGTCACCGCGCGCTTGGATCGCCAGGCACCGTACCCGGCGTGCATGATCTTGTGCCGCAGCGTATCCGCGAATGGTGAGTCGCCGGATCCGGCCACGGATCGGCTGTGTCCCGCGCGGGGCACACTGACGGCATGTCCTCCCGTCGCAGAACCTGTCCCGTGTGCCGCCGCGAAATCGCCGTCGTCGCGGGGCGCTTCGCGCGGCACGACCCGCCCGGAGCCCGCGAGATCGGGGAACTCGTCTCCTGCGCAGGGTCTCGGCGACAGGCGCAACTCGGGGCGGTCCAGCCGTCGTTGGACGGGTACGCCGTGCCGGACTTCCCCGGGCAGCTGCCTCTCTTCTGACGGGTGAACGGACGGCGGCCGGGCTCAGTTCCCCGCGACCGACTTCACGGCGACCGACACCGGCGCCGAGCCGCTGATCAGCTCCAGCGTCAGGCCGGCCGTCGCCGAGGTGTCCACCAGCTCCGCCAGCACGGCCGCCACGTCGTCCCGGGGGATCGGGCCGCGCCCGGTGTGTGCCTCCAGGCGGACCAGGCCCGTGCCCGGCTCGTCCGTCAGGGCGCCGGGCCGCAGGATCGTCCAGTCGAGCGCCTCCTGGCGGGTGACGTGCGCGTCGGCCTCGCCCTTGGCGCGCAGATACGCGTCGAAGACGCCGTCGCCCTGGTGCGCGGGGTTCGCACCCATCGAGGAGACCACGACGAAACGGCGTACGCCCGCGCGGACGGCCGCGTCCGCGAACAGGACCGCCGTGGCCCTGTCCACCGTGTCCTTACGGGCCGTGCCGCTGCCCGGGCCCGCACCTGCCGCGAAGACTGCGGCGTCCGCGCCCTGCAGGTGTGCCGTGACGTCCTCCACCGAGGCGGACTCCAGGTCGAGCAGGATCGGTTCGGCGCCGGCCGCCCTCAGCTCGTCGCCCTGTTCGGCCCTGCGGATGATCCCCGCGACCTCGTCCCCGCGCGCGGAGAGCAGCCGCTCCAGCCGCAACGCGATCTGACCATGACCACCAGCGATGACAATGCGCATGATTCCGACCGTACGCCCGAAGAGCCGCATCCGCCGTACGACTTCAGGGCGGTTGGGGGAGCGAGGGAAGTGAGGGAGGGGGCGTGGGGCGGTGCGGGTGGAGTGGGATGACGTGGGGTGCCGGATGTGCGCTCCCGAGCGGTGTGTCCCGGCCGTACGCCCGGTTGAGAGTTCCGGTCACACGCCACCGACCCTGTCCCAGGGCCGTGCGCCACGACCGCGTCTCTCGGCCTGTACGCCCCGACCGCGTGCGCCCCGGCCGCGTCTCCCGGCCCGTGCGCCCCGACCGCGCTACCGGCCGCGTCTCACGACCATTGAGCCCCGGCCGCGCGCTCCAGGCCCCGTGGCCCGGTCCGTGTGCCGTCGTTACGACAGTTCTCCCCGCCCCTGCCGGGGCAGCCCCAGTTCCGCCGCTGCCGCTGAGTTGCAGTACTCGCGGACCGCGCTCGTCCGGGCCACCACGCGCCCCCGGTGCACCACGATGCGGCTGTAGGCCAGGGAGAGGACGCCGGCCAGGCGGTCGCCGCGTACGGCGAGGAGTTCGGCGGGGAAGCCGGCCTCCACGCGCACCTCGGGGAGGCCGAGGGCCGTGCGGGCCGAGGCGCTCACCGTGTCGTACGCGTCCTCGGGGCGCAGGCCGTGGGCGGAGGCCAGGAGATAGGCCGCCTCCAGGGGGTCACCGCGGCCGACGGGGTTCGAGACGTCCCGCAGGGCACCGCTGCCGGCCGCCACCCGCACCCCGGCCGCGCGCAGCAGCCGTACCGGGGCCGTACCGCGTCGTTCGGCGCTGCCGCAGCCGCCCTGGGGCAGGCACACCACCGTCACGCCGGCTGCCGCGAGCTGGTCCGCGAGCCGGGAGACGGCTTCGGCGGGCAGGCGCGCGAGGCCGGTGCACGGGCCGATGGCGACGCCGGGGCGCAGGCCGCCCGCCATGGCCGAGAGCCGGGAAAGCCGCGCCGGGTCGGCTGCGTCCGTGTGCAGGTCCACCGGGCAGCCGTGCTCGGAGGCCACCTCCAGGACGGCCTCCACGTAGCCCGTCGGATCCGGGTCCAGGTCCGGGCAGCCGCCCACCACGGAGGCGCCCATCTTCACCGCGTCCCGCAGTATGGCGAGCCCGTCGGCCCCTGCCGCCCCGGTCAGCAGCCGGGGCATGGCCACCGTGGTCAGTTCCGCGAGCCCCCGAAGGGAGCGGCGGGCGTGCAGCACGGCGCCGAGCGCGCCCAGGCCCTGGACGTCGCCCACGCGCACGTGCGCGCGTGCCGCCGTCGCACCGTGCCCGAGCTGGAGCAGGGCCGCCTCGGTGGCCCTGCGCTGGACGTCCTCGGGGGTGTACGAGACCGGCCCCGGGTACTCGGCGGACAGCGCGGTGTCGCCGTGGGCGTGCGGTTCGGCGGGAGCCGGCAGGAGGAGGTAGCCGCTGAGGTCCACGCGCGTGGCGCCCGCCCGGGCCGGACCCGGTGTCAGGCTGCCCGCCGTGCCGACCGCCTCGATGCGCCCGCCGCCCAGCCGTACGTCCACGGTCCGGCCGTCGGTGAGCCGCGCCCCGCACAGCAGCAGCGGGGCCGGGTCGGGCTGTCCGGTGGACCCCGACGGGTTCGACGACGAGGGGGGCGGCTGCGGCTGGCTGTCGGGCATCGGACTCCAGGGGTCGGGCCGGGGGCTCGGGGCAGGGCCGCGTGAGGGGCTCGAGGCGGCTACGGACTCAAGATCACGCAGAGTGGGTCGAGCCTAGGGTGGGGAGCCGTGCAGGACGCGGAGGAGCGCAATAGTCGTACCGGTGTGGTCCGCCCGCGGAGGACGCCTGCCCGCGTCGCCCACGCGCGCGTGGGCGCATCGCGCGGGGCCCGCGGGACTGCCGGGAGGGGCGGGAAGGAGCCTGCGACCGGTGCCCGGATACGGATTTGGGTGAACGGCGGCGGACCGTGTAATGTCTTCATCGCTCGCCCCAATAGCTCAGTCGGCAGAGCGTCTCCATGGTAAGGAGAAGGTCAACGGTTCGATTCCGTTTTGGGGCTCTGGTGTGAGAGGTCCCCGTCGCAAGGCGGGGCCGATCTCATCAAAGCGGTGTAGCTCAGTCGGTAGAGCAAGCGGCTCATAATCGCTGTGTCACCGGTTCAAGTCCGGTCACCGCTACTGACAGTAGCCGATTGCGGGGTCGGTCCTTCGATCGGCTACTCTTTCTTGCGTTGAATTAGTCCATCCGTTCGTCTTAGGAGCACTCACGTGGCTGCCACCGACGTCCGCCCGAAGATCACGCTGGCCTGCGTGGAGTGCAAGGAGCGGAACTACATCACCAAGAAGAACCGGCGTAACAACCCGGATCGTCTTGAGATGAAGAAGCACTGCCCGCGTTGCAACGCGCACACTGCGCACCGCGAAACGCGATAAAACAGGCTCGTACGTGAGGCCGTCCCCGCTTGTCGGGGGCGGCCTCACGTCGTTTCGTTCCACCCGCTGCTGAGAGCAGAAGCGCTGCTGAGAGCAGACACGTCGCCGAGACCAGCCGAGACCAGGAGGTGCCGGGCCATGGCGCTCGACCAGTCCTTCGTGGGGCGGACCTACCCGCCCACCGCGCCCTATGAGGTGGGCCGGGAGAAGATCCGTGAGTTCGCCGAGGCGGTCGGGGAGAGCAATCCCGTCTACACCGATCCGGAGGCCGCAAAGGCGTTCGGTCACCCCGACGTGATCGCCCCGCCGACCTTCGTGTTCTCCATCACCTTCCGGGACGCCGGACAGGTCGTCCGGGACCCGCAGCTCGGCCTCGACTACAACCGCGTGGTGCACGGCGACCAGAAGTTCGTCTACAGCCGCCCGGTGCGCGCGGGCGACCGGCTCACGGTGACGTCCACCATCGAGGCGGTCAAGTCGATGGCGGGCAACGACATCCTGGACATCCGCGGCGAGGTGCACGACGAGGCGGGCGAGCACGTCGTGACCGCCTGGACCAAGCTCGTGGCCCGCGCGGCCGAGGAGGCCTGAGGAAGCGATGACGGCGAAGATCGCGTACGACGACGTCGAGGTCGGCACCGAGCTGCCGGTCCAGACCTTCCCGGTGACCCGCGACACCCTGGTGCGGTACGCGGGCGCCTCCGGGGACTTCAACCCGATCCACTGGAACGAGAAGTTCGCCAAGGAGGTGGGCCTGCCGGACGTCATCGCGCACGGCATGTTCACCATGGCCGAGGCGATCCGCGTGGTCACCGACTGGACCGGCGACCCGGGTGCGATCGTCGAGTACGGCGTCCGCTTCACCAGGCCGGTCGTCGTCCCGAACGACGACGCGGGTGCGGAGATCGAGGTCAGCGGCAAGGTCGCGGCCAAGCTCGACGACAGCACGGTGCGCGTGGACCTGACCGCGAAGAGCGGCGGGCAGAAGGTGCTGGGCATGTCCCGCGCGGTCGTCCGACTGGCCTGAACGGGCATGAGCGGTAAGGGGCGTTCGGCCATGGCCGGGCGCCCCTTACGCGCAGGGCGGGCGTTCCGTCGCCGGCCGACCCTCCCTTGACTAAGTTAGTGATTGAGTACTAACTTACGTCTCATGGTCAGGATGAGCGCAGAAGAGCGGCGCGAGAGCGTCATCCGCGCGGCGACGAGCGAGTTCGCGCGGGGCGGCTACCACGGCACGTCCACCGAGGCGATCGCCAAGCGGGTCGGCGTCTCGCAGCCGTATCTCTTCCGGCTCTTCCCGGGCAAGAAGGCGATCTTCCTGGCCGCGGCCGAGCGCTGTGTGGAGGACACCATCCGCACCTTCGAGGAGGCCGCCGAGGGCCTCGAGGGCAAAGAGGCGCTGCAGGCCATGGGGGACGCGTACACCAAGGTCATTGCGGAGCAGCCCGAGCGGCTGATGATGCAGATGCAGATGTACGTCGCGGTGGCCGCCGCGGAGGAGGCCGGCGAGCGCGAGTTCGGAGAGATCGTCCGGGCCGGGTGGATGCGCCTGTGGGACACCGTGCGCGTGTCGCTGGGTGCCGACGTCGACGGGACGACGACCTTCATGGCGCAGGGGATGCTCATCAACTGCCTTCTGGCCATGGGATTCCCTCCGGAGCACCGGGTCTGGGAGGGGCTCCAGCCGTCGGCGCCGATCGACGACCGCGCGGAGGAGTGAGTACCGGGGGCGGGGTCCTGCTTCTTTCCGGCCTCCCCTTCAGGTGCGTTCTTGGTCCGCGTTCCCAACCTGCTTGCTGCTGTTGCGTTCCAGTTCCGCGTTCTTCATGGGCGCGAAAGTTAGTCATCAATTACTAACCATCGATCACGGTCATGCTCTGGGGGAGCGATGTCACAACAGACCGCACGTCGTGGGGGCGCCGTCTGGGCCCTCGTCATCACCAGCGTCGCCGGGTTCATGGCGGCTCTCGACAATCTCGTCGTCACCACCGCCCTGCCCTCCATCCGCAAGGACCTCGGCGGCGCGCTGGACGACCTGGAGTGGACGGTGAGCGCCTACACGCTCACCTTCGCCGTCCTGCTGATGTTCGGTGCCGCACTCGGCGACCGCTTCGGGCGCCGACGGCTCTTCCTCGCCGGGCTCACCGTCTTCACGGGCGCCTCCGCCGCCGCGGCCATGGCCCCCGGCATCGGCTCCCTCATCGCCGCCCGCGCGGTCCAGGGCGTCGGCGCGGCCGTGATGATGCCGCTGACGCTCACCCTGCTGACCGCGGCCGTGCCCGCCGCCAAGCGCGGTATGGCGTACGGCATCTGGGGCGCCGTCAATGGGCTCGCGGTCGCCTCCGGGCCGCTGATCGGGGGCAGCCTCACCGAACACGTCTCCTGGCACTGGATCTTCTGGCTGAACGTCCCGCTCGGCGTCGTGCTGCTGCCGCTGGCCCGGCTGCGCCTTGCCGAGTCCCACGGCGCCGGTGCCCGGCTCGACCTGACCGGCACCCTGCTGGTCAGCGGCGGCCTCTTCGGCATCGTCTACGGGCTGGTGCGCGGCCCGGTCGACGGCTGGACCGGCTCCGTCGTACTCACCGGCCTGTTCGCGGGCACCGCGCTGCTCGCCGGTTTCGTGTACCACGGCATCCGCGGGAAGCACCCCATGCTGCCCATGCGGCTGTTCCGCTCCCGCGCCTTCTCCGGGATCAACGCCGCGAGCATGCTGATGTTCCTCGGGATGTTCGGCTCCATCTTCCTGCTCAGCCAGTACATGCAGGGCGTGCTCGGCTACTCGCCCACCGAGGCGGGCCTCAGGATGCTGCCGTGGACCGGCATGCCCATGCTCGTCGCGCCGATCGCCGGCATCCTCTCCGACCGCATCGGCGGCCGCCCGGTCGTCGCCACCGGCCTGTTCCTGCAGGCCGCCGGCCTCGGCTACCTGGCCTCCGTGGTCACCGCGGACGTCTCCTACGCGGACCAGCTGCCCGGCCTGATCGTCAGCGGCATCGGTATGGCGCTGTTCTTCGCACCGGCCTCCAACCTGGTCATGTCCAGCGTCCTCCCCGCGGAGCAGGGCATCGCCTCCGGCGCCAACAACGCCCTGCGTGAGGTGGGCGGCGCGCTCGGCATCGCGGTCATGTCGTCGATCTTCTCCGCACAGGGCGGCTACGACAGCGCGCAGCACTTCGTGGACGGGCTGCGGCCCGCGCTGGTCGTCGGCTCCGGGGCGGTCGCCCTCGCCGGGATCGCGGCCCTGCTGACCCCGTCCCGGCGCCGGACGGTCCGGGCCGCGGGCGCGACCGGGCCCGCACCGGTCCTCGAGACCACGGCCTCCTGACCGCACGACGACCAAACGGACGGAGAACGGCCATGCCCACCCTGCCCTGGACCGTGCCGAACACCCCGCAGCCCGGCACCGAGGTCCACGTCTTCGCCTCCCGGTTCGAGACCCGCACCCTCTGGGGCGCCCTCCGGTTCCTGGTGCGCACGCCTGGCGTGTGGCGGCAGGTCAGCCACGCCCCGGGCGCCTACGGCGCGTCCCTGAGGGCACAGCCTCTCCGGCGGACCTTCTGGACCGTGTCGGCCTGGGAGACGCCGGAGGCGCTGCACGCCTTCGCCCGCTCCGGCACCCACGCGCCGGCCTCCCGAGGCCTTGCCCCGCAGATGCGGGACGCGCAGTTCACCACCTGGCGGACGTCGAGCGATGAACTGCCGGTGAGCTGGCCGGAGGTCCGTCGGCGCCTGACCTGAGCCGGCGCCCCCCGTACCCGTACCCGCACGCGCGCGTGGGCCTCTCGTGGCCCCCGCGCGCGTGCCGCTGTCCGACGCCCGGCGCCGCCCGGGCTGTCCGGGCCGTCGCGCAGAGCCCCGCGCGGGAGCACCACCCCGCGCGGAGTCGTGCTCCGTCCGTGCCGTCTCGCAGGGCTGTCGGCGGCGTCTCGTAGTCTTGAGCGCGTGCAGGAACTCCACGACGCCCCCCTCGCCCCGCTGACCACGTTCCGGCTGGGCGGCCCCGCCACCCGGCTGGTCACCGCGACCACCGACGCCGAGGTGATCGCCGCCGTCCGTGATGCCGACGACACGGGGACGCCGCTGCTGATCATCGGCGGCGGGTCGAACCTGGTCATCGGCGACAAGGGCTTCGACGGCACCGCCTTGCGCATCGCCACGCGAGGCGTCGAACTGCAGGGCACCACGCTGGAGCTGGCGGCCGGTGAGGTGTGGACGGACGCCGTGGCCCGCACCGTCGAGGCCGGACTCGCCGGGATCGAGTGCCTGGCCGGGATCCCCGGTTCCGCGGGCGCCACCCCGATCCAGAACGTGGGTGCCTACGGCCAGGAGGTCTCCTCGACGATCACCGAGGTGATCGCGTACGACCGCAGGGCCGGCCGGACCGTCACGCTGACGAACGAGGAGTGCGCCTTCTCGTACCGGCACAGCCGCTTCAAGGTCGACCCCGAGCGCTATGTCGTGCTGCGCGTCCGCTTCGGGCTGGAGGCCGCGGACGGGCTGTCGGCGCCGGTCAGGTATGCCGAGGCGGCCCGTGCGCTCGGTGTGGAGCCGGGCGGGAGGGCGCCGCTCGAGGCGGCCCGCGAGACCGTGCTCAAGCTGCGCGCCGGCAAGGGCATGGTCCTCGACCCCGAGGACCACGACACCTGGTCCGCCGGGTCCTTCTTCACCAACCCGATCCTCACCGGCGAGCAGTTCGCGGCTTTTCGCGCGCGCGTGGCGGAGCGGCTCGGCGACGGGGCCGAGCCGCCCGCGTACCCCGTGGGGGAGGGGCACACCAAGACGTCGGCCGCGTGGCTGATCGACAAGGCGGGCTTCACCAAGGGGTACGGCATCGGGCCCGCCCGTATCTCCACGAAGCACACCCTCGCGCTCACCAACCGGGGCGAAGCGACCACCGAGGACCTGCTGGCCCTGGCCCGCGAGGTGGTCGCCGGAGTCCGCGACGCCTTCGGGATCACGCTGGTCAACGAGCCGGTGACGGTCGGCGTGCGCCTGTAGCCGCGCCGGCTCAGTACGCCACTCCCACCCCCTGCTTCACCGTCCCCGGGTCGTCGGCCATCGCCAGCATGGCGTGGGCGACGTCCGCGCGGGCGATGAAGCGGCCCCCGCGCGGAAAGCCCCCGACGACCGTGCGGTAGCGGCCGGTGAGCGGCTTGTCCTGCAGACGCGGCGGCCGTACGGACGTCCAGTCCGTGCCGCTGCGCGCCAGTTCGGCCTCCATCTCCCGCAGGTCGTCGTAGACGTCCTTGAGGATCGCCGACACCAGGCCCCGCATCCCGCGGTCCAGGAGGCCGTCGTTCTCGGAGGCCGGTCCGACCGGACCGGCACTGACCACGAGCAGCCGCCGTATCCCCTCCGCGTCCATGGCGCCGAGCACCGTGCGCGTGAGCCGGGCGGCCACCCCGGCGTCCTTGCGGCTGCGCGCGCCCAGGCCGGACAGCACCGCGTCCCGGCCGCTGACGGCGGAGCGCAGCTCCTCGGGAGCGGCGAGTGCGGAGCGCACGACCTCCAGCCGCCCGCCGGTGACGGTGAGCCGGGCCGGGTCCCGTACGACGGCCGTGACCTCGTGACCTGCGTCCAGAGCCTGGCGGACGATCTCCCGGCCGATCCCTCCGGTGGCACCGAAAACGGTCAGCTTCATGGTGTGGTTCCCCCTGTTTCCCTGAGGTGGGTGAGCACTTACTCACCCCGATGTCCTCTAGGGTGGGTAAACACTCACCCACCCGTCAAGCCCGATTGGACGTTTCATGGAGACGAAGCCGGCGCGTGTCCGCATCCTCGACGCCGCCCACGAGCTGATGCTCACCGTCGGACTCGCCCGCGCCACCACCAAGGAGATCGCCAGGGCGGCCGGCTGCTCCGAGGCGGCGCTCTACAAGTACTTCGACAGCAAGGAGGATCTGTTCGTCCGGGTGCTCACCGAGCGCCTGCCCCGGCTCACCCCCCTGCTGAGCAGCCTGGAGGCCGAGCCGGGACAGGGCACCCTGGAGGAGAACCTCACCGGGATCGCCCGGCAGGCGGCCCTCTTCTACGAGCAGAGCTTCCCGATCGCCGCCTCCCTGTACGCCGAGACCCAGCTCAAACGGCGGCACGACGACGCCCTGCGGAAGATCGGTTCCGGCCCGCACGTGCCGATCGAGGGCCTGGACGCCTATCTGCGCGCCGAGCAGGCCGCCGGCCGCGTCCACGCCGAGGCCGACACCTTCGCGGCCGCCTCCCTCCTCCTCGGCGCCTGCGCCCAGCGCGTGTTCGCCTACGAGGCCACCGAGAGCGGCGCACGACCGCCCGTGGACGCGTTCGCGTCCCGGCTCGCCCGGACCCTGCTGGGCGGGATCGCCGCGGAAAACTCCGTTGCGGAGGACGGCGGCCGGCCCCGAACCTGATGCCATGAGGCAGCACACATGCGGCTGAGGCTGCGCGAGTTCAGGCCCAGGACAGGGCCGCACGAGCACCGGGTCGTCCAGCCCTGGCATCCCCTGCGCCACACCTCGCTGCGCGCCCCCGACCCCATCGGCCTGCTGTACGGCGACCACGACGGCCTGAACCGGCTGGCGGGCCTGTTCTCCCTCGCCGCCTGCTCCCGGCACACGATCGTCCACGTACCGCTGCGCGACGGCGTCCCGCCCGACGAGGGCGTGGGCGACCGGGTCGACCTCGTCCTGGCCCACCACACGCTCGGCCTGCGCCCCAGTCAGTGGCCCGAACTGCGCCGCAGGCTACGTCACGGAACCCCGCTGACCGTCCGCACCGACGAGGCACGCACCGCGCGGGACGCCGGGTCCTGGCGGGCGCGCCAGGAGCGGCCGGACGTCCGGGACGAGCTGCGGCACGCCACCCATGCCCGCACGTTCTTCCTCTTCGGCAGGCGGGACGTGTTCGCCGAGGTCGCCACCGGCCTCGCCCGCGCGGCAGGCTGGGGACCGCGCCAGAAGGGCGCCGGCAGAGGCCACTCGGTACTGATGGCGGGGCTGCCGCTGGTCCAGCCGCCCGGCGGCGGGCATCCTCTCGAGGTGCTGATCTGCTTCAAGGCCTATCCGCCCTACGCCCACTTCAGACGGCCGGGCGAGCCAGCCAGTCGTCCACGCCGGCCAGCAGCCGCGCCCTGACGCCCTCCGGCGCCGCGGAGCCCCGGATCGACTGACGGGCCAGTTCCGCCAGCTCCGCGTCCGTGAAGCCGTGGTGGTGCCGGGCGATCTCGTACTGGGCGGCCAGCCGGGAACCGAAGAGCAGCGGGTCGTCCGCGCCGAGCGCCATCGGGACGCCCGCCTCGTAGAGGGTGCGCAGCGGGACGTCCTCGGGCTTCTCGTACACGCCGAGGGCCACGTTCGACGCCGGGCACACCTCGCAGGTCACCCCCCGGTCGGCCAGCCGCTTCAGCAGCCGCGGGTCCTCCGCCGCCCGCACGCCGTGTCCGATCCGGGTGGCGTGCAGGTCGTCCAGGCAGTCCCGCACGGACGCCGGACCGGTCAGCTCGCCGCCGTGCGGGGCCGACAGGAGACCGCCGTCACGCGCGATGGCGAAGGCCCGGTCGAAGTCCCGCGCCATGCCCCGCCGTTCGTCGTTGGACAGTCCGAAACCGACCACTCCCCGGTCGGCGTACCGCACCGCCAGCCGGGCCAGCGTGCGTGCGTCCAGCGGGTGCTTCATGCGGTTCGCGGCGACCAGGACGCGCATCCCGAGCCCGGTCTCCCGCACCGCCGTGTCCACCGCGTCCAGGATGATCTCCAGCGCCGGGAGCAGACCGCCCAGCCGGGGCGCGTAGGAGGTCGGGTCCACCTGGATCTCCAGCCAGCGCGAGCCGTCCTTGAGGTCCTCCTCCGCGGCCTCCCGCACCAGCCGCTGGATGTCCTCGGGCGTGCGCAGGCAGGAGCGCGCCGCGTCGTACAGCCGCTGGAAGCGGAACCAGCCCCGCTCGTCGGTCGCGCGCAGTTTCGGCGGCTCGCCACTGGTCAGTGCTTCGGTCAGTGTCTCGGGCAGGCGCACGCCGTGCTTGTCGGCCAGCTCCAGGACGGTTCCCGGCCGCATCGAGCCGGTGAAGTGCAGGTGCAGATGGGCTTTCGGTAGCTCAGAGAGATCACGTACACGCTCCATTCCAGGATCCTGCCGCACGTCACCGCCGCGCCGGTAGCTCTTTCTCCGAACGTGGCCTTGCTCGCACATGCGAACGGGCCGCTTCCCCGGAGGGAAACGGCCCGTGCACACGCGTGAAGACGGAACCCGAGACGGAAGGGACCTGTCAGACCTCCGGACCCCCAGCCCTTCAGGCCCACCAAGCCTTTCAGGCTCACCAGACCCACAGGCCTTTCAGGCTCACCAGACCCACCGAGCCCTTCGGCCCTGTCGGTCTCTCCAGTCCCGTCGGTCCCGTCGGACCGACGGTCCGGTCAGTCCCGCGCTTCCGCCAGCAGCTTCTGCATCCGGCTCACGCCCTCGACGAGATCCTCGTCACCGAGCGCGTACGACAGCCGCAGGTAGCCCGGGGTGCCGAAGGCCTCGCCCGGGACGACCGCGACCTCGGCCTCCTCCAGGATCAGCGCGGCCAGCTCGACGCTGTCCTGCGGACGCCTGCCGCGGATCTCCTTGCCGAGCAGCGCCTTGACCGACGGATAGGCGTAGAAGGCGCCCTCGGGCTCCGGGCAGAGCACGCCGTCGATCTCGTTGAGCATCCGCACGATGGTCCTGCGGCGCCGGTCGAAGGCCTCCCGCATCTTCGCCACGGCCTCCAGGTCGCCGGAGACGGCGGCCAGGGCGGCGACCTGCGCCACGTTGGAGACGTTCGACGTGGCGTGCGACTGCAGGTTGGTGGCCGCCTTGACGACGTCCTTGGGGCCGATGACCCAGCCGACCCGCCAGCCGGTCATGGCGTAGGTCTTCGCCACACCGTTGACGACGATGCACTTGTCGCGCAGCTCGGGCAGGATCGCCGGCAGCGAGGTGAACCTCGCGTCGCCGTAGACGAGGTGCTCGTAGATCTCGTCGGTCAGCACCCACAGGCCGTGCTCGACGGCCCAGCGGCCGATCGCCTCGGTGTCGGCCGCGCTGTAGACCGCGCCGGTCGGGTTCGACGGGGAGACGAAGAGCACGACCTTCGTCTTCTCGGTGCGCGCCGCCTCCAGCTGCTCGACGGAGACGCGGTAACCGGTGGTCTCGTCGGCGACGACCTCCACCGGGACGCCGCCGGCCAGGCGGATCGACTCCGGGTACGTCGTCCAGTACGGCGCCGGGACGATGACCTCGTCGCCCGGGTCGAGGATCGCGGCGAACGCCTCGTAGATGGCCTGCTTGCCGCCGTTGGTGACGAGGACCTGGGAGGCGTCCACCTCGTAGCCGGAGTCGCGCAGCGTCTTCGCGGCGATGGCGGCCTTCAGCTCGGGCAGACCGCCGGCCGGCGTGTAGCGGTGGTACTTCGGGTTCTTGCAGGCCTCGATGGCCGCCTCGACGATGTAGTCCGGGGTCGGGAAGTCGGGCTCACCGGCGCCGAAGCCGATCACCGGACGCCCGGCGGCCTTCAGGGCCTTGGCCTTGGCGTCCACGGCGAGGGTGGCGGACTCGGAGATCGCGCCGACTCGGGCGGAGACCCGGCGCTCGGTGGGAGGGATTGCAGCGCTCATGGGGCCATGGTTCCAGACAGGAAATGTCCGCGGCACACGGGTTTCACAGACTGAACAGCAAGGGGGCGAGACGTGAACAGGTATCCGAATCCGGCCTCCGGCCAGGACGATCTTCGGTCGGGGGACTCCGGTCAGGCACTTTCTGTTCGACGCCGGGCCGCGGACCACGTACACTCACACCTCGTTGGCCTTCAGCAGCCGCGGTACAGCCGGTGCACACCGAGCACCCGACCGGATGCGGTACGTTGGGGGACACACAAAGGGTCGTAGCTCAATTGGTAGAGCACTGGTCTCCAAAACCAGCGGTTGGGGGTTCAAGTCCCTCCGGCCCTGCTACACACACCGCCAGGATGTGTGCGCATGTACGTACAGCAATGCACCGCCGTGCGGCTCAGAAACCGGGCGCGGCACGGCCACGACCCGGGATCAGGTGAGGACGAATGACGGACGCCGTGGGCTCCATCGACACGCCTGATGCCCAGGACGAGGTGCCCGAGTCCAAGAAGAAGGCCCGCAAGGGCGGCAAGCGCGCCAAGAAGGGCCCGCTGAAGCGCCTCGCCATCTTCTACCGCCAGATCGTCGCGGAACTCCGCAAGGTCGTCTGGCCGACGCGCAATCAGCTGACGTCGTACACCACTGTGGTGATCTTCTTCGTCGCGATCATGATCGCCCTGGTGACCGTGATTGACTATGGGCTCAACCACGCGGCCAAGTACGTCTTCGGCTGAGCCAAGAGCGAAGGGCGCCGTGGTACCGGCGCCCGTTTTCGCATGTTCCACCCCTATGTATCCAGGAAGAAGCAGCCATCGTGTCTGACCCGAACCTGAACGACGCCACCGAGCCTCGCGAGAATGCCGCCGAGACGGTGGACGACGAGCTCGACATCGTCGAAGGCGCGGACGAGCAGGACGAGTTCGAGGCTGCCGAGGCCGAGTCGGGCGTGCCGGCCGAGGAGAGCGCACTGCACGTCGAGGACGAGGAAGACGGCGACGCCGAGGACGCCTCGGCCGACGAGCCCGTCATCCTGGCCGACGAAGCCGAAGAGGCCGACGAAGCCGAAGAAGCCGTCGAGGAAGAGCCCGCCGAGCCCGTCGACCCGGTCGAGGCCCTGCGCACGGAACTGCGTTCCCTGCCCGGCGAGTGGTACGTCATCCACACCTACGCCGGTTACGAGAACCGCGTGAAGACCAACCTCGAGCAGCGCGCCGTCTCGCTGAACGTCGAGGACTACATCTTCCAGGCCGAGGTGCCGCAGGAAGAGGTCGTCCAGATCAAGAACGGCGACCGCAAGACGATCAAGCAGAACAAGCTGCCGGGTTACGTCCTGGTCCGCATGGACCTGACGAACGAGTCCTGGGGCGTCGTCCGCAACACCCCGGGTGTCACCGGCTTCGTCGGCAACGCCTACGACCCCTACCCGCTGACCCTGGACGAGATCGTCAAGATGCTCGCCCCGGAGGCGGAGGAGAAGGCCGCCCGCGAGGCCGCCGAGGCCGAGGGCAAGCCCGCCCCGCAGCGCAAGGTCGAGGTCCAGGTGCTGGACTTCGAGGTCGGCGACTCGGTCACCGTCACCGACGGCCCGTTCGCCACGCTCCAGGCGACCATCAACGAGATCAACGCCGACTCCAAGAAGGTCAAGGGCCTGGTGGAGATCTTCGGCCGCGAGACGCCGGTCGAGCTCTCCTTCGACCAGATCCAGAAGAACTGAGCACGCCCCCAGAGAGCGCCCCGCCGGTGAGCACCGGACCGGGGCGCTCTCGCCGTGTCCGGCCCGCCGTCGTCGGCACAGTGGCCGCTGTGGCGCTGCTGGCGCTGGCGTACGCCGTCTTCTTCCCGGCGGCCTGGCTGCGGACCGAGGTGCGGGGCGCGGAGCCGGACAGGGGCACGTTCCACGACGGGGCATGCGTCCTGGGCGGCTGCAGCGTGACCTTCTCCGTGGCGGGCGAGGAGCTGACGGCGGACCTCCCGTTCGGCACGCGCGCGCGTGGCCGCGCCGAGGGTGACACCGTGGAGGTGTTCCACGCGCCCGGCGAGCCGGAACGGGTCGCGCTCGCCGACGACACCGGCCCGGGGAGCGTCGCCGCGCTGCTCGCCGTGCCGGGCGCCGCGACCGTGCTCGTCCTGCTGGCGGCAGCCGTGCACGCGCTGCGCGACCGACGGTCCGAAGGCCCCGCGCAGCCCGCTTGACCAGGCCGATTACTGGTCTCGGGGCCAGAGCGGCTATCGTTGTGCGGTATGCCATCTGCGGGATCTTGCCCCGGATGGGCGCAGGTCGAAGGCGCGGATGGCAATCAACCTCTCAGTAAGGACCCGGAGAGAGCATGCCTCCCAAGAAGAAGAAGGTCACGGGGCTCATCAAGCTCCAGATCCAGGCCGGCGCCGCCAACCCGGCTCCGCCGGTCGGCCCCGCGCTGGGTCAGCACGGCGTCAACATCATGGAGTTCTGCAAGGCCTACAACGCCGCGACCGAGTCGCAGCGCGGTTGGGTCATCCCGGTGGAGATCACGGTCTACGAAGACCGCTCCTTCACCTTCGTCACCAAGACGCCGCCGGCCGCGAAGATGATCCTCAAGGCCGCGGGCATCGAGAAGGGCTCCGGCGAGCCGCACAAGACCAAGGTCGCCAAGATCACCGAGGCGCAGGTCCGCGAGATCGCCACCACCAAGATGCCCGACCTCAATGCGAACGACCTGGACGCGGCCGCGAAGATCATCGCCGGCACCGCGCGCTCCATGGGCGTCACGGTCGAGGGCTGAAGCCACCCCTAGCAGTCATGCGGCCGTAGCCGGTCGCGCGTGGCAGGGCCTGCTCGGCCCGTACCACGACTCCTTTCAGAACACACAGGAGCAGTTGTGAGCAAGCGCAGCAAGGCTCTCCGCGCTGCGGACGCCAAGATCGACCGGGAGAAGCAGTACGCCCCGCTCGAGGCCGTCCGTCTCGCCAAGGAGACCTCCACGACCAAGTTCGACGGCACCGTCGAGGTCGCCTTCCGTCTGGGTGTCGACCCGCGCAAGGCCGACCAGATGGTCCGTGGCACCGTGAACCTTCCGCACGGCACCGGTAAGACCGCCCGGGTCCTGGTCTTCGCGACCGGTGACCGTGCCGAGGCCGCGCGTGCCGCGGGCGCCGACATCGTCGGTGCCGACGAGCTGATCGACGAGGTGGCGAAGGGCCGTCTGGACTTCGACGCCGTCGTCGCCACCCCGGACCTCATGGGCAAGGTCGGCCGCCTCGGCCGCGTCCTCGGCCCGCGTGGTCTGATGCCGAACCCGAAGACCGGCACCGTCACCCCCGACGTGGTCAAGGCCGTCAACGACATCAAGGGCGGCAAGATCGAGTTCCGCGTCGACAAGCACTCGAACCTGCACTTCATCATCGGCAAGACGTCCTTCGAGGACGCCCAGCTGGTGGAGAACTACGGCGCCGCGCTGGAGGAGATCCTCCGTCTGAAGCCGTCCGCCGCCAAGGGTCGCTACATCAAGAAGGCCGCCATCAGCACCACGATGGGCCCCGGCATTCCGGTCGACTCGAACCGCACCCGCAACCTCCTCGTCGAGGAGGACCCGGCCGCCGTCTGAGCCCCGCGCTCACCCCGGTAGCCGCGTCAGGTACGCGTCAATAGCACGGGCCCTGCAACCTTCCAGGTGCAGGGCCCGTCCTATGTGTGCGACCTTTTGTACGACTGTCAGTGGCCTGAGTTACCGTGCCAGGCACAGGACATGCATAGGGGTGGGACATGAAGAGCACGACCGTACGCCGGGTGACCCTTTCCGTGGCGGTGGTGACCGCGCTGACCGGAGTGGCCGCCTGCGGCTCCGGGGACTCCGGCAAGGGGGACAAGGCTGTCGGGAAGAGCGTCACGCACGTCAGCCCCCTCGCCGCCCTGCGCTCCGCGGAGAAGTCCACCGACAAGGCCGAGTCGGCCAAGGTGCGCTCCACCACGTCGATCGGCGACACCATGTCGATGACGGCGAACGGCGCCCTTGCCTGGGGCAACGGCCTCAAGGGCAACCTCACCATCACGTACACCGGCGGCCAGATGGCCGAAGCCATGCGCAAGGCCGGTACGACGTCGATGGAGGCCCGGTACCTGCCGGACGCCTACTACGCCAAGATGAGCGAGAAGTTCGCCCAGCAGACGGGCGGCAAGCACTGGCTCAAGTACGCCTACGACGACCTCGCCAAGCTCGGCGGCGGCTCCGGCGCGTACATGAAGGACCAGATGCAGAACAACACCCCCAACCAGTCGGTGAAGATGCTGCTGGCCTCCGGGGACGTGAAGAAGGTCGGCGAGGAGACGGTCTCGGGCCAGCACACCACGCACTACGCGGGCACGGTGAACGTCGGGGACCTCGTCGGCAGGACCGGCGGGGACCTCAGCCCCTCCCAGCTGGCGGACATGAAGAAGCAGCTCAACCAGGCCGGCATCACCACGGACCACGTCGACATCTGGGTCAACGACCAGAGCCTGCTGGTCAAGAAGACCGAGAAGGCGGACATCGCGAACGGCCCCATGGCCGGGACCATGACCAGCACGGCCCTCTACAGCGACTACGGCGTGAAGGTCGATGCCCAGGCGCCCCCGGCCGGCGACACCAAGAACTTCACGGACCTCCTGAAGTCCGGCGGAAGCGCGTCGGGCAGCAGCACGACCGTCTCCTGAGTCCCCGCCGGATCCCCGGCGCAAAGGGACCGGGGCGGCCCCGAGGGGCCCGATTTGCTCGACAGCGCCCCGGTCCCGTACTCTCCTAACGAAGCCAAAGACCGCTGGTCGTTGCCGCGCGCTTGTACGAGGGTGCGGTGGCCGAAGGATCCGCTGAAAAGTGGACGACCCGCGCAGGTGACTGTGGAAGTACTCCCGGGGCACACGCTCGCACGTGTGCAATCGGTCGAGTCCGCCCCGTGCGCCTGCGCCGGGGCGTTTCGTTTTGCCCAGTCCTCCTTCGGGTCCGCGCGGTCCGAATCACCCGGAAGGAGGCCGAGGCTCTATGGCGAGGCCCGACAAGGCTGCCGCGGTTGCCGAGCTGACGGACAAGTTCCGCAACTCGAACGCTGCCGTGCTGACCGAGTACCGCGGTCTCACCGTGGCGCAGCTCAAGACGCTGCGCCGGTCGCTCGGTGAGAACGCCCAGTACGCCGTGGTGAAGAACACGCTGACCAAGATTGCGGCCAACGAGGCCGGGATCACGACGCTGGACGACCACTTCAATGGTCCGACGGCTGTCGCCTTCATCACCGGTGACCCGGTGGAGTCGGCGAAGGGTCTCCGTGACTTCGCCAAGGACAACCCGAATCTCGTCATCAAGGGCGGTGTCCTTGACGGCAAGGCGCTGTCCGCCGACGAGATCAAGAAGCTTGCGGACCTCGAGTCCCGCGAGGTTCTGCTCAGCAAGCTGGCGGGTGCCTTCAAGGGCAAGCAGTCCCAGACTGCTCAGCTCTTCCAGGCGCTTCCCTCGAAGCTCGTCCGCACCGTGGACGCCCTTCGCGCCAAGCAGGCAGAGCAGGGCGGTGCCGAGTAACTCGGCTCGCTTTCTGACCTGCGCCG
Organism: Streptomyces sp. NPDC107581; assembly: GCF_055657175.1. Lineage (NCBI taxonomy): Bacteria > Bacillati > Actinomycetota > Actinomycetes > Kitasatosporales > Streptomycetaceae > Streptomyces > Streptomyces sp. NPDC107581. The sequence goes on along the minus strand of NZ_JBVKBH010000007.1, from coordinate 301,835 downwards.
CCTGAGCGGCAAGGGTCGCAGCGGGCCGAAGTACGCCCGCCTTACCCAGTACATCCGGCACCAGCCGAATTAGTGGAAGGATCGCCCATCATGGCGAAGCTCAGCCAGGACGACCTGCTCGCGCAGTTCGAGGAGATGACCCTCATCGAGCTCTCCGAGTTCGTGAAGGCCTTCGAGGAGAAGTTCGACGTCACCGCCGCCGCCGCGGTCGCCGTCGCCGGCCCCGCCGGTCCCGCCGCCCCGGCCGAGGCCGCTGAGGAGAAGGACGAGTTCGACGTCATCCTCACCGGTGCCGGCGACAAGAAGATCCAGGTCATCAAGGTCGTGCGTGAGCTGACCTCCCTGGGTCTGAAGGAGGCCAAGGACCTCGTGGACGGCGCCCCGAAGCCCGTTCTCGAGAAGGTCGCCAAGGACGCCGCCGAGAAGGCCGCCGAGTCCCTCAAGGGCGCCGGCGCCTCCGTCGAGGTCAAGTAAGACCTTTCGGAGTCACAGCGACTCCCTCCGCGCGCTGAGTACGGCCTCCTAGGGCTGTAACGCGAACGCACCGAAGAGCGATCATCCATCCGGGTGGTCGCTCTTCGGCGTATCCGGAGGTGCGACCAGGGTTGCCTTGCACTCGTCGTGGCGGCGGGTATGGTGATCTTCGTTGTGTCTCCCGACAGCCCCCGTTTGGGCTGGGGGGCCTTGACGAACCGCACGCAGCGCGCAATTCTCAGGACGCGTCGTCACAAGGATCCGAATCCGAGGCATGGATCGACGACGGAGAGGGCAGTATCAACGTGCGTTGAGGGCAGGCATGCCGAGGGCGATGACGAGGGCGTTGAGAACAACGAGGGTCTCGCAAAACCCGAACTGGACATCAGTGTGCCAAGTGGCTACACTGACCCTTTGCGCTGCCTGTTAGCTGTCCCCTGCCCGTCACCAGGGGTCTGCCCTCACCCGAGCATCGATGACCGAAGCCCCCTTGACCTGGGGTTTCCGTCTCTGTGTATGGGAGAGGGGCCGGCACGCGCGTAGTGAGTCCGAGCCCTCGGAAGGACCCCCTCTTGGCCGCCTCGCGCAATGCCTCGACCGCGAATATGAACAACGGCGCCAGCACCGCCCCGCTGCGCATCTCCTTTGCAAAGATCAAGGAGCCTCTCGAGGTTCCGAACCTGCTCGCGCTGCAGACCGAGAGCTTCGACTGGCTGCTCGGCAACACCGCCTGGCAGAGTCGGGTCGAGGAGGCTCTTGAGAACGGTCAGGACGTCCCCACCAAGTCCGGTCTGGAGGAGATCTTCGAGGAGATCTCCCCGATCGAGGACTTCTCCGGGTCGATGTCCCTGACGTTCCGGGACCACCGCTTCGAGCCGCCGAAGAACTCCATCGACGAGTGCAAGGAGCGCGACTTCACGTACGCGGCCCCGCTCTTCGTCACCGCCGAGTTCACCAACAACGAGACCGGCGAGATCAAGTCCCAGACGGTCTTCATGGGCGACTTCCCGCTCATGACGAACAAGGGCACCTTCGTCATCAACGGCACCGAGCGTGTCGTGGTGTCTCAGCTGGTCCGTTCCCCCGGTGTCTACTTCGACTCCTCCATCGACAAGACGTCCGACAAGGACATCTTCTCCGCCAAGATCATCCCGTCCCGGGGTGCCTGGCTGGAGATGGAGATCGACAAGCGCGACATGGTCGGTGTCCGTATCGACCGCAAGCGCAAGCAGTCGGTCACCGTACTGCTCAAGGCGCTCGGCTGGACGACCGAGCAGATCCTCGAGGAGTTCGGCGAGTACGAGTCGATGCGCGCCACCCTGGAGAAGGACCACACCCAGGGCCAGGACGACGCGCTGCTCGACATCTACCGCAAGCTGCGTCCGGGCGAGCCCCCCACGCGTGAGGCCGCGCAGACGCTCCTGGAGAACCTGTACTTCAACCCGAAGCGCTACGACCTCGCCAAGGTCGGCCGCTACAAGGTGAACAAGAAGCTCGGCGCGGACGAGCCGCTGGACGCCGGCGTGCTCACCACCGACGACGTCATCGCCACCATCAAGTACCTGGTGAAGCTGCACGCCGGTGAGACCGAGACGACCGGCGAGTCCGGCCGCTCGATCATCGTCGAGACCGACGACATCGACCACTTCGGCAACCGTCGTATCCGCAGCGTCGGCGAGCTGATCCAGAACCAGGTCCGTACGGGTCTCGCCCGTATGGAGCGTGTCGTGCGCGAGCGCATGACCACCCAGGACGTCGAGGCGATCACGCCGCAGACCCTGATCAACATCCGGCCGGTCGTCGCCTCCATCAAGGAGTTCTTCGGCACCAGCCAGCTGTCCCAGTTCATGGACCAGAACAACCCGCTGTCGGGCCTGACGCACAAGCGTCGTCTCAACGCCCTCGGCCCGGGTGGTCTCTCCCGTGAGCGGGCCGGCTTCGAGGTCCGCGACGTGCACCCGTCGCACTACGGCCGCATGTGCCCGATCGAGACGCCCGAAGGCCCGAACATCGGTCTGATCGGCTCGCTGGCCTCCTACGGCCGGGTCAACGCGTTCGGCTTCATCGAGACGCCGTACCGCAAGGTCGACGAGCACGGTGTGGTCACGGACGAGGTCGACTACCTGACTGCCGACGAGGAGGACCGCTTCGTCATCGCGCAGGCCAACGCGCCGCTGACCGACGAGCTGCGGTTCGCCGAGGCCCGCGTGCTGGTCCGCCGCCGTGGCGGCGAGGTCGACTACGTCGCCCCCGAGGACGTCGACTACATGGACGTCTCGCCGCGCCAGATGGTGTCGGTCGCGACGGCCATGATCCCCTTCCTCGAGCACGACGACGCCAACCGTGCCCTCATGGGCGCGAACATGATGCGTCAGGCCGTGCCGCTGATTAAGTCCGAGGCGCCGCTCGTCGGCACCGGCATGGAGTACCGCTCCGCGGTCGACGCCGGCGACGTGGTCAAGGCCGAGAAGGCCGGTGTGGTCCAGGAGGTCTCCGCGGACTACATCACCACCGCCAACGACGACGGCACGTACATCACGTACCGCCTGCACAAGTTCGCCCGGTCCAACCAGGGCACCTCGGTCAACCAGAAGGTCGTCGTCAACGAGGGCGACCGGATCATCGAGGGCCAGGTCCTCGCCGACGGTCCGGCCACCGAGAACGGTGAGATGGCCCTCGGCAAGAACCTGCTCGTGGCGTTCATGCCGTGGGAGGGTCACAACTACGAGGACGCGATCATCCTGTCGCAGCGCCTCGTGCAGGACGACGTCCTCTCCTCGATCCACATCGAGGAGCACGAGGTCGACGCCCGTGACACCAAGCTCGGCCCCGAGGAGATCACCCGGGACATCCCGAACGTCTCCGAGGAGGTCCTCGCGGACCTCGACGAGCGCGGCATCATCCGGATCGGTGCCGAGGTCGTCGCCGGCGACATCCTCGTCGGCAAGGTCACGCCCAAGGGTGAGACCGAGCTGACGCCGGAGGAGCGCCTGCTGCGCGCGATCTTCGGTGAGAAGGCCCGTGAGGTCCGTGACACCTCGCTGAAGGTCCCGCACGGCGAGATCGGCAAGGTCATCGGCGTCCGCGTCTTCGACCGCGAAGAGGGCGACGAGCTGCCGCCGGGCGTGAACCAGCTGGTCCGCGTCTACGTCGCGCAGAAGCGCAAGATCACCGACGGTGACAAGCTCGCCGGCCGTCACGGCAACAAGGGCGTCATCTCCAAGATCCTGCCGATCGAGGACATGCCGTTCCTGGAGGACGGCACCCCGGTCGACATCATCCTCAACCCGCTGGGTGTCCCGTCCCGAATGAACCCGGGACAGGTCCTGGAGATCCACCTCGGCTGGCTCGCCAGCCGCGGCTGGGACGTCTCCGGTCTCGCCGACGAGTGGGCCCAGCGCCTGCAGGCCATCGGCGCCGACCAGGTCGACCCGCGCACCAACGTCGCCACCCCGGTGTTCGACGGTGCCCGCGAGGACGAGCTGGCGGGTCTGCTGCAGCACACCATCCCGAACCGCGACGGTGACCGCCTGGTCCTCCCGTCCGGCAAGGCGCGGCTGTTCGACGGCCGCAGCGGTGAGCCGTTCCCGGACCCGATCTCGGTCGGCTACATGTACATCCTGAAGCTGCACCACCTGGTCGACGACAAGCTGCACGCCCGCTCGACCGGTCCGTACTCCATGATCACCCAGCAGCCGCTGGGTGGTAAGGCGCAGTTCGGTGGCCAGCGGTTCGGCGAGATGGAGGTGTGGGCGCTGGAGGCGTACGGCGCCGCCTACGCCCTCCAGGAGCTGCTGACCATCAAGTCCGACGACGTCACCGGCCGCGTGAAGGTCTACGAGGCCATCGTCAAGGGCGAGAACATCCCCGAGCCCGGCATCCCCGAGTCCTTCAAGGTGCTCATCAAGGAGATGCAGTCGCTCTGCCTGAACGTGGAGGTGCTGTCCAGCGACGGTATGTCCATCGAGATGCGTGACACCGACGAGGACGTCTTCCGCGCTGCGGAGGAGCTCGGCATCGACCTGTCCCGGCGCGAGCCGAGCAGCGTCGAAGAGGTCTGACGGGAGTCCGGCGGGGCCCTCACCCACAGGGCCCCGCCGACCCCCAGGCCCCCGTTTCAGACCAAAGACTTTCGACCCTGAGAGGGATTGACGCATAGTGCTCGACGTCAACTTCTTCGACGAGCTCCGGATCGGCCTGGCCACCGCTGACGACATCCGTCAGTGGAGCCACGGCGAGGTCAAGAAGCCCGAGACCATCAACTACCGCACCCTCAAGCCCGAAAAGGACGGACTCTTCTGCGAGAAGATCTTCGGTCCGACCCGGGACTGGGAGTGCTACTGCGGCAAGTACAAGCGTGTCCGCTTCAAGGGCATCATCTGTGAGCGCTGTGGCGTGGAGGTCACGCGCGCCAAGGTGCGCCGTGAGCGGATGGGCCACATCGAGCTGGCCGCGCCCGTCACGCACATCTGGTACTTCAAGGGTGTTCCCTCGCGCCTCGGCTACCTGCTGGACCTGGCGCCGAAGGACCTCGAGAAGGTCATCTACTTCGCCGCGTACATGATCACGTACGTCGACGAGGAGCGCCGTACCCGCGACCTGCCCTCCCTGGAGGCGCACGTCTCGGTCGAGCGCCAGCAGATCGAGAACCGCCGCGACGCCGACCTGGAGGCCCGCGCCAAGAAGCTCGAGGCCGACCTGGCCGAGCTGGAGGCCGAGGGTGCCAAGGCCGATGTGCGCCGCAAGGTGCGCGAGGGTGCCGAGCGCGAGATGAAGCAGCTGCGCGACCGTGCGCAGCGCGAGATCGACCGCCTCGACGAGGTGTGGACCCGCTTCAAGAACCTCAAGGTCCAGGACCTCGAGGGCGACGAGCTGCTCTACCGCGAGCTGCGGGACCGCTTCGGCACGTACTTCGACGGTTCGATGGGTGCCGCGGCGCTGCAGAAGCGCCTGGAGTCCTTCGACCTCGAGGAGGAGGCCGAGAAGCTCCGCGAGATCATCCGCACCGGCAAGGGCCAGAAGAAGACCCGTGCCCTCAAGCGGCTGAAGGTCGTCTCCGCGTTCCTGCAGACCTCCAACAGCCCCAAGGGCATGGTCCTGGACTGCGTCCCGGTCATCCCGCCGGACCTGCGTCCGATGGTGCAGCTGGACGGTGGCCGCTTCGCGACCTCCGACCTGAACGACCTGTACCGCCGTGTGATCAACCGCAACAACCGTCTGAAGCGGCTTCTCGACCTCGGTGCGCCCGAGATCATCGTGAACAACGAGAAGCGCATGCTCCAGGAGGCTGTTGACGCCCTCTTCGACAACGGTCGTCGCGGCCGCCCGGTGACGGGCCCCGGCAACCGCCCGCTGAAGTCCCTCAGCGACATGCTGAAGGGCAAGCAGGGTCGATTCCGTCAGAACCTGCTCGGCAAGCGAGTCGACTACTCGGCGCGTTCCGTCATCGTCGTCGGCCCGCAGCTGAAGCTGCACCAGTGCGGTCTGCCCAAGGCCATGGCCCTGGAGCTCTTCAAGCCGTTCGTGATGAAGCGCCTGGTCGACCTGAACCACGCGCAGAACATCAAGAGCGCCAAGCGCATGGTGGAGCGCGGCCGCACGGTCGTGTACGACGTCCTCGAAGAGGTCATCGCCGAGCACCCGGTTCTGCTGAACCGTGCTCCCACCCTGCACCGCCTCGGCATCCAGGCCTTCGAGCCGCAGCTGGTCGAGGGCAAGGCCATCCAGATCCACCCGCTCGTCTGCACCGCGTTCAACGCGGACTTCGACGGTGACCAGATGGCCGTGCACCTGCCGCTGTCCGCGGAGGCGCAGGCCGAGGCCCGCATCCTGATGCTGTCCTCGAACAACATCCTCAAGCCGGCCGACGGCCGTCCGGTGACGATGCCGACCCAGGACATGGTCCTCGGTCTGTTCTTCCTCACCACCGACGGCGAGCTGCGTGACACCAAGGGCGAGGGCCGCGCGTTCGGCTCCACGGCCGAGGCGATCATGGCGTTCGACGCCGGCGAGCTCGCGCTGCAGTCGGCGATCGACATCCGCTTCCCGGTGGGCACCATCCCGCCGCGCGGCTGGATGCCGCCGGCCCGTGAGGAGGGCGAGCCCGAGTGGCAGCAGGGGGACTCGTTCCGCCTGCGCACCACCCTGGGCCGCGCGCTCTTCAACGAGCTGCTGCCCGAGGACTACCCGTTCGTCGACTACTCGGTGGGCAAGAAGCAGCTCTCCGAGATCGTCAACGACCTGGCCGAGCGCTACCCCAAGGTCATCGTGGCGGCGACGCTCGACAACCTGAAGGCGGCCGGCTTCTACTGGGCGACCCGTTCCGGCGTCACCGTGGCCATCTCCGACGTCGTCGTTCCCGAGGCGAAGAAGGAGATCGTCCGCGGGTACGAGGCGCAGGACGAGAAGGTCCAGAAGCAGTACGAGCGCGGTCTGATCACCAAGGAAGAGCGCACTCAGGAGCTCATCGCGATCTGGACCAAGGCGACCAACGAGGTCGCCGAGGCGATGAACGAGAACTTCCCCAAGACGAACCCCATCTTCATGATGGTTGACTCGGGTGCCCGAGGAAACATGATGCAGATGCGGCAGATCGCCGGTATGCGTGGTCTGGTGTCGAACGCGAAGAACGAGACCATCCCGCGTCCGATCAAGGCCTCGTTCCGTGAGGGCCTGTCCGTGCTGGAGTACTTCATCTCCACCCACGGTGCCCGTAAGGGTCTGGCGGACACCGCCCTGCGTACCGCCGACTCGGGTTACCTGACCCGTCGTCTGGTGGACGTCTCGCAGGACGTCATCATCCGCGAGGAGGACTGCGGCACCGAGCGCGGTCTCAAGCTCAAGATCGCGGACCGCGGCGCGGACGGCGTGCTGCGCAAGGCCGACGACGTCGAGACCAGCGTGTACGCACGTGCGCTGGCCGAGGACATCGTCGTCGACGGTGTGGTGCTGGCCCCGGCCAACACCGACCTGGGCGATGTGCTCATCGACGAGCTGGTCAAGCACGGCGTCGAGGAGGTCAAGACCCGCTCGGTCCTGACCTGCGAGTCCGCCGTCGGCACCTGCGCGATGTGCTACGGCCGTTCGCTGGCCACCGGCAAGCTGGTCGACATCGGTGAGGCGGTCGGCATCATCGCCGCCCAGTCCATCGGTGAGCCCGGTACCCAGCTGACGATGCGTACCTTCCACACCGGTGGTGTGGCCGGTGACGACATCACCCAGGGTCTGCCCCGTGTCGTCGAGCTCTTCGAGGCCCGTACCCCGAAGGGTGTCGCCCCGATCTCCGAGGCCAACGGCCGCGTGCGGATCGAGGAGACCGAGAAGACCAAGAAGATCGTCGTCACCCCGGACGACGGCAGCGACGAGACGGCGTTCCCGATCTCGAAGCGTGCCAAGGTCCTGGTCCGCGACGGCGACCACGTCGAGGTGGGCCAGCAGCTCACCGTGGGTGCCACCAACCCGCACGACGTGCTGCGCATCCTGGGTCAGCGTGCCGTCCAGGTCCACCTGGTCGGCGAGGTCCAGAAGGTGTACAACTCGCAGGGTGTGTCGATCCACGACAAGCACATCGAGATCATCATCCGGCAGATGCTGCGCCGTGTGACGATCATCGAGTCCGGCGACGCCGAGCTGCTGCCCGGCGAGCTGGTCGAGCGCTCGAAGTTCGAGACCGAGAACCGTCGTGTGGTCCAGGAGGGCGGTCACCCGGCCTCCGGTCGTCCGCAGCTGATGGGTATCACCAAGGCCTCGCTCGCGACGGAGTCCTGGCTGTCGGCCGCCTCCTTCCAGGAGACGACCCGAGTTCTGACGGACGCGGCGATCAACGCCAAGTCCGACAGCCTCATCGGCCTCAAGGAGAACGTCATCATCGGTAAGCTCATCCCGGCCGGTACGGGCCTGTCCCGCTACCGCAACATCCGGGTCGAGCCGACCGAGGAGGCCAAGGCCGCGATGTACTCGGCCGTCGGCTACGACGACATCGACTACTCGCCGTTCGGCACCGGCTCCGGCCAGGCCGTTCCGCTGGAGGACTACGACTACGGTCCGTACAACCAGTAAGCGGGCAGCTTGAACCGAAGGGCGGTCACCCCGTGGGGTGGCCGCCCTTCGGCGTGCTCAGCGCGCGGTCAGTTCCCAGGCCGTGACGGCCACCGTGGCCACGGCGGCCAGGGCGCCGATGCTGGCCAGCGGCCAGCGGGTGCGCTCCAGGGCGTCCAGCCGCTGTTCGTGGTCGGCGAGCTGCCTGTCGGTCTGGTCGCTGCGCTGGACCAGCAGTGCCAGCGAACCGTCGACCCGGGCGAACCCGGCCTCGACGGTTCCGCGCAGCCGCTCCAGCTCCACGGCGACGGCGGCCGGGTCGGAGAGGGAGGAGGGTTCGATCATGCCTCCCTCCGCTCCGTGGGTGCCTCGGACAGCGACAGCAGGTCGGCGTCGGTGTTGGGCCGGGTGTCCGTACGCAGCCAGGCGGGCAGCAGGGCCTGGACGCCCGGCAGGGCCATCAGCCGGGTCACGGCCGCGGCGGCGGCCAGGGCTCCCGCGGCCCAGGGGAGCGTCCTCGGGATGCCGGCGGTGTCGACGAGGGTCGGCAGCAGCACGCACAGGCCGACAGCGGTCTGCAGGACGGTACGGGCGGTGCGCTTGGCGGCCTCTGACATGGGGAACCTCGCTCTTTCGGGGGTGCTCAGGAGCTGTGGGGGACCTTCAGCGCGGCCCAGGACGTCGGACCCGGCCAGCCGTCGGCGGCGGAGCCGGTGTAGCCGAGCTTGCGCTGCCAGGCGGCGTACGACGTGCGGTCGGCCTCGCTCCAGTGGGAACCCGGGCCCACGCGGTAGCGGCCGCAGCCCTCGGCGACCAGGCGGCGGCCCATCGCCGTGACGATCGGGGAGTCGGGCTGGGCCTTGAAGAAGGAGACCCCGGGGAACGGCTCGTACTGGGGCGGGCGCGGGGGCTGCGGGGGCTGCGGGGGAGTCCCGCCGCCGTGGGAGGAGGCGAGCCGGGTCTGGACCCGCCGGCGCATGCCGGTCATGGAGAAGCCGCGCGGATCGCTCTTCCAGTCGGACCACTCCAGGTGTCCGATCACGGACTTGGCGCCCCAGCCGTGGGCCCGGCACAGCGCCGCCGAGACCCGCTCGATGGCGTCGAGCTGCTCGGCGGGCCAGGGGTCGTGGCCGTCGCCGAGGTTGATGCACTCGAAGCCGTAGAAGCGGGAGTTGCCGTCGACGGCGCCCGGGCTGCCCTCGTGCTCGTGCGGCACCGGCGGCCGGTCGCCGTACGTCTCGGTGATCACGGCCTGCAGGACCGCCGGGTCGCCGCCGCCGGCGTGGTTGGCACGGCCGTTGCCGACGAGGTGGACCGTGCCGTCCTTGGCGATGACGCCGTGGCACAGCGGGCCGGGCAGGGCGGAGTCGCCGTTGAAGCACAGGCTGACGCTGGAGCCGGTGCCGGAGCTGACGGTGTGGTGGATGACGACGCCGCTGACCGGGCCCCAGCTGCCCTTCTGATTGCGGTTGTGGGTGCGCCAGCCGGGGTGTTCGACGACGGAGACGCCCTCGGCCCGCAGGGCGGAGACGAGGGCGTCGGCGGACAGGGGTGTGGCCATGTGGACTCCAGACATGAAAAAACCCCGGCCGGTGGGCTCGGGGCGGGGGCGGGGAACGTACGGGGATCAGGCGCCGGGGTCCGTGCCGGTGGTGCTGTCGGTGCCGGTGCCGGTGGTGCCTCGGTCGTCCGAACCACCCCCGTCGGCCGCCCACTTGGCGCACAGCTCGGCGTACGCGGCCGCCCCGGCCTGGAAGTCGGCCAGGCAGCCGGCGACGGCCCGCTGGACCGCCGTCTGGTCCGGGACGACCGGGTCGGTGCCGACCGGCATCACCGTCACACGCCCCCAGCCCCGCAGGACGGCGTCGTTCGCGCCGGTCTCGGTGAACTGGGCCTCGACGGTGACCGGGGAGTAGGTGCCGGTGATGGAGTCCGGCCCGATGACGCCGCTCAGACTGGTGTCGGAGACGTTGATGTGGATGGTGTGGCCCGCCTCGGTGATGGTGGCGCGTCCCGCGTAGTCGATCGCGAGACCCCAGGGCTGGCTGGTGTCGATGTTCATGCGTGTGCTGCCTTCCTCAGGGCTTGATCGTCTGACTGCCGTGCATGAGCACCGGGTTGGCGTAGACGTATGCGGAGGCGCTGGAGACGTACGCCTGGACCTCGACCTTGATCTGCTTGCCGAAGACCGAGGTGAAGTCGGCGGCGACCGGACCCGTGTAGTCGAAGTCCGCCGGTGCGGTGACGGTGCTGCCCCACGGGGCGCCGTTGACGAGCACCCGGACGTAGCCGGTGGCGCCGGAGCCGGCCCGGGTGTTCACCAGCAGGCGCATGTACGGCTGCCAGACCACGTTGTAGGACATCGCGATCGTCGTCCACGCGGTCGCGTTGGTCTGCGGCCAGCGTGCGGTGCTGGTGTCCTGCGGGGGCAGCATGGGCAGCCAGGGCCGGGCGAGGCCGCCGGTGGCGATGTCGTCGGAGAACAGCTCGCGGTCCCCGGAGGAGTCGAAGATGCGCAGCGGCTGCGCCGAGGTGCTGGTGCCGTCGCCGTTCTGCAGGGTCAGTGCCCTGGCGCCGGTCTGGCGACGGATCGCCAGGCCGTACTCGTCACCGCTCCAGCGGCCGACCGCGAAGACGGCGTCACCGCCGCTCGGCGGCCGGACGGCGAGGTAGCCACCGTCGGAGATCTCCACACCGCCACCGGAGATCTTGTTCAGGGCGGGGCGGGTGTTCACGGCGGTGGCCAGCTGCTGGATCCGCCGCTCCATCTGGGTGAGCCGGTCGATGATGTCTTCGGGCAACTGGGGCATCAGGCCTCCTCCAGGTAGAGGTCCGCGGTGTCGGGACGCCCGCGCTGCGCCGGGTCGACCTTGACGCCGACGATCCGGTACCGGGCGTCGAGGCCCTCGGCCCACCACGCGTCGGTGATCCGGATGCGGGCGGTCCGGCCGAGGAGCGCGTTGGGCACGAGGTCGTCCAGGCGGATGGTGATCTCCGGGATCACCACCGCCCCGGTCGCCGCGGCCAGTTCGGCACGGGCGAGGGAGTCCAGGGCCGCCGCGTCGGTGATGTCGTTGTGGTCGGAGGACAGGTCGATGCGGGGATAGCCGGCCTGGCCGATCAGGGCGGAGTGGATCGCGACGCCGGAAGCGAGCGGACGGGACTCCGAGGCCTGGTTGGTGTTGACGGACGCCCCGCGGGCCCGGGCGGTGGTACCCCCGCGGGTGGCGTCCCGCGGGAAGGAGTACGCGAGGATCGAGCCCGGCCGGTCCAGCACGAGATCGCTGCTCCCGGTGAGGATCTTCGGGCTGCCCAGCCGTAGCCGGCGTACGCGTGCCCCGGTGGCCGGATCGGTGTAGACGGCGATGTAGTGCTCGAAGCCGTTCTCCGTCGCCGCGAGGGTGTTCAGGGCGTCCAGGTAGACGGTCTCGTCGCCGTCGCGGTAGCTCACGACGCGGTACTGCGGCGGCTGGGACACCTCGCTTCCGTAGGTGACGCCGATGTCCCCGCCGGGCAGCCTCTTCTGCATGTCCTCCCACAGGCCGCGGGCGATGTCCAACTGGTCGACCTGCAGGCCCTGGCGCGGGAAGAAGGCCAGCGCGTAGGCGGGGTCGTACGCGTTGTAGTTGGGATCGTCCCCCTTCTGGGGACTTGCCCGGATCATCCGGCGGCCCGCGTACGACTCGAAGGTGGCTGCCTGGATGCCCAGGGTGATCACGCCGTGGTCGTCGCTCTGCAGGGTGCTGGTCCAGACGATCCCGCCCCACCACAGGTCGTCACCGCGCTGGAGGTAGACCGAGGTGCGGCCTTCCTCGATGCGGCGGACCCGGGCGGCCATCGCCGTGTCGGGGACGGGGATGGTGCCGGAGAGCGACCCGGGCTTGCCGATGTAGTCGTCGACGGTGACGTCGCGCAGGGGAAGGATGTCGATGGTCCGGTCGGTGCGCAGATCGCAGAAGATCGCGCGGTAGGGGGTGTTCGTGGTCATGCGGCTGTCAGCTCCTCGGCACGGTCGTCACAGCACGTAACAGGCGGACAGCCGCAGATAGTTGCCGGTCTGGATGACACCGCTGGTGGCCCAGGTGAGCAAGTAGACGGAGCCGTCGGGGAGGATGCGGACGGAGCCGTCGGCGTATCCGTCCGTGGCAGTCGCGATGGTCTCGCCGGCCGGCCGCCAGCCCGCCGGGAGGGTGGCGATCAGCTGGTCGGTCAGGTTGCCCGGGTTGGTGGTGCCGGCGGCGGTGGCCGTGATGGCGGCGCCACTGCGGGTGAGCCCCAGGGTGAAGGAGCACACGCCGCGGGTGCGGCGGGCGCTGTACGCCGTCAGCGTCCAGTCGGTGGCCGCGGTGGCGCCCGTGGTGGCCGTCTCCACGGCGACCGGGGGCTGGTAGTCGGCCCAGGCGGTGCCGTTCCAGCGCTGGAGCACGCTGCCCAGGTCGCGGTACTGGCCCGGGTAGGCGCCGTTGGCGGTGTCGGTGGTGACCGGCAGGATGCCGCCGAGCGCGACGGTGGTGGTCCGCAGCCCGGTGAGCGCCGAGGACCAGGTGGGCGCCTTGGCAGCGCTCGACCCCTTCGGGATGACGGCCTGGTACAGCGGGATCGCCAGGGCGGGTGTGGCCGGCACCGCGGGGACGGCGGCCGGGGTGCCCGGGACGATCTCGACCGCGGCCTCGGTGCGGCCGGAGCCGTCGTAGGCGTCGTCGTAGATCCGCAGTACGACCAGGTCGATCCGGTCGTACTGGGCGTCGCCGTCGGCGAAGGCCAGCGGCAGGTATTCGGTGAGGGCGACCGGGTAGGCGCCGCGGCTGTCGGCCCCCTGGATGACGGCGCGGCCCGGGCTGACCGTGGCGCTCATGGTGTTGGGCGTGCCGGTCACGGTGAAGCCGGAGATACGGAACTGGCCGTCCGCGGAGCCCGGCAGGATGCCGGAGCGGGTGGCGACGGGCGAGAGCGGGGTCAGCGCGCCGAGCGACACGAGGCGGGTGTCCTCCCGGGACTGACTGCCGGGGGAGAGCCAGCCGGAGCGTACGGGCATGACGGCTCCTTTCGAGTGAGGAGAATCAGTTGGCCGGGTCGACGCGCATGAAGAAGTTGTCGAACCAGCAGGTCACGGCAGCGTCGCTGGAGCGGTAGTGGGCGGTCATCGTGTAGAGCAGACCGGGGGCCAGCCCGTACAGCCGCCACATGGTGGCCACCGAGGCGCCCACGGTGCCGCCGTGCGAGCAGGAGTTCTCGTCGTCCGGGCTGAAGATCACGGTGCTGCCCTGGGTGATCTTCGGGGCCATGAACCCGGCGGCGGTGGTGCTGCCGGCGGTCGAGATGCGCGCGCCGAAGTGCAGCAGCACCGCGCCGGTGGGCGGTGCGGTGAAGTTGAGGGTCAGCGAGGTGACGGTGGTGTCCGTGAGGGTGGGCGTGTAGGTGGCCGACTTGGTGGACCCGGCATCCAGGGACGACGTGAACGCGGGCGTCACCACGGCCGGCGTCCAGGCCGCACCGTTCCAGCGCTGCAGTACGCCGTTCGGCGCGTCGCGGTACTGGCCGGTGTAGCCGCCGGTGGTCACGGCGGAGGGGGCGATACCGCCGAAGCCCTTCGGATAGGCGACCCAGGCCGTGCCGTCCCAGCGCTGCAGCGTGCCGTCGAGGTCCCGGTACTGGCCCGGATAGGCGCCGGCCACGGTGTCGGCGGCGGTGGTCGGCAGGATGCCGCCGAGGGACACGGTGGGGGTGCGCAGGTCGGTCAGCGCCGTGTCCCAGTTGATGCCGCCGTGCCCGGTGCTCGCCCCGGCCGGGACCCTGACCTGGAACAGCGGCAGGGCCAGGCCCTGCGCGGTGGGCGGGGTCGCCGGGGAGCCGGGCGTGCCGCGGACGATCTCGACCACGGCCTCGGTGCGGCCGGTGCCGTCGTAGGCGTCGTCGTAGACGCTCAGGACGACCAGGTCGATGCGGTCGTTCGTGGCGTCGCCGTCGGCGAAGGTGAGGGCCGGCTGGTCCACGACCGCCACCGGGTAGGCGCCGCGCGACTCCCCGGCCTGGATGACGGCACGGCCCGCGTTGACCACGGCCGTCATCGCCCCCTTGTTGCCGGTCAGCGTGAAGCCGGAGATCCGGTACTGGCCCTGGTAGGAGCCGGGCAGGACACCGGAGCGGCTGCTCGCGGGCGAGGTCGGGGTGAGGGCGCCGAGTGCGGTGAGCCGGGTGTCCTCCCGGGTCTGGCCGGTGAGCGGCAGCCATGCGGAGCGTACGTTCATGCGCGGGTCCTTTCGTGCGACCGGATCAGGAAGCGGATTCGTAGGTGCCGTGGATGGACAGCACGTCCCCGGCGGCCCAGGTGAAGGGCAGCGACTTGTCCCAGAGGCCGGTGCTGCCGGCGAGGGTGTCGCGCAACGAGCGGACGACGCCGCCGTCGGCCGTCGCGAGCAGTCCCGAGCCCTGGAAGAGGAGGTTGGCGGAGGCGTCGAACGCCTCCGCGCGAAGGACACGGCCGTCCAGCTTCCAGACGGGCAGCGCGGGCGGCGGGGCGGGCAGCGAGAACGTCCAGTTGGCATCGGCGTTCTGGGCCGGCAGGTTGGTCGTCGAACCGATCTTGAGATAGATCCGCACGTGCACGACCGTGCCGAGCTTGGCGTACGAACCCGCCAGCGTGCCGTTGCCGATGCCGGGGGCGGTGCCGTTCTCGGCGCGCCACACCGGCGTGTAGTCGGTCCAGGCCGGGACGGGCTGGTACGTCACCCACGAGGAACCGTTCCAGCGCTGCAGTCCGCCGGGTGTGTCCCGGTACTGGCCGGTGTAACTGGCCGTGGTGACACCGCCGTTCGGGGCGATGCCACCGAGCGCGCTCGGATAGGACACCCACGCCGAGCCGTCCCAGCGCTGCAGGGCGCCCCCGGCGTCGCGGTACTGGCCCGGGTAGGCACCGGGGCCCGTGTCGCCGTAGGCGGGCAGGATGCCGCCGACCGCGACGGTGGTCGAGCGCAGGTCGGTGACGTCGGTGCTCCAGTTGATACCGCCCTTGCCGGCGCTGGCCCCGGCGCGGACGAGCACCTGGTGGACCGGCAGTCCGATGCCGGGGACCGCGGGGACCACGGGGGCGGCGGAGGCGGTGCCCGGGACGATCTCCAGGGAGGCCATGGTGAGGGCGGAGCCCTGCTGGTCGTACTGGGCGTCGTAGATCCGCAGGACGACGAGGTCGATGCGGTTGTTCACGGGATCGCCGTCGGCGAAGGTGACGGTCATCGGCTCGGCCAGGGTGACCGGGTAGGCGCCCTGGGTGGCGCCGGCCTGGACGACGGCACGGCCCTCGTGGACGGTGGCGGTCATGCTGCCCGAGCGGCCCTCCAGCCAGAAGCCGGAGACACGGAAGGTGCCGTCGTAGGAGCCGGGCAGGACGCCGGACCGGACCTGGAGCGGGTTGACCGGGGTGGTCGCGCCCAGCTGGGTCAGGCGGGTGTCCTCGCGGGTCTGGCCGGTCGAGGCGACCCATGAGCTGCGCAGGTTCATATCAGGATCTCCTGGTGTCTGCGGAGCGGACGATGAGGGCGAGGCGCTGGTGCGGCGGCCGCCCCGCGCGTCCGCGCTGTGCTCACCACTCCGCGGACCGCCAGCGGACCGTCAGCTGCGCGCCGGGCCCGAAGTCGTCGGGGCGGAAGGCCAGTTGGGCGCGTCCGGGTTCGAAGGCGAACAGCTCCTCGGGGCTGCTGTCGGCCGCGGCGGTGTGGCGGCGCGAGGCAGTGCCGTTGAGGGTGACCGTGCCGGCCGAGGTGTCGATGACCAGCTCGTCGCCGGCGGCGAGCGGGATGTCGTAGCTCAGCCGGCGGCCCGAGACCCGGTCGGTGACCGTCGGGTTGACGCACGGGCCGGTGAAGACGATCACCGGGTGGGTGGGCGCGGAGCCGTCGTTGTCGGCGTCGACGTCACCGGTGGAGGCCGCCTGCCCCCAGTACAGCGGCCAGGTCAGCGGCCAGGTCAGACCGCTCTCCGGCTGTGGAGGGCCGGTCACCGCGGCCTGCTCGGTGACCGCGTAGCGGCGCGGGTCGGTGGCGTACCACTGCACGGACGCCTTGGAGACGCCCTGCGTGGTGTAGGTCCGGTCGGCGGCCAGCACCCGCTGGCTGACCCGGGCCCGCACGGCCAGCGTCTCGCCGTGCAGCCGGACCGCGAGCCAGCGTTCGGCGTCGCCGAGGAGCAGCGCCTGGCGCAGCGCACGCATCGCGGCGAGCGAGGAGGCGGTGTCGTCCTGCGGCGGTACGGTCCACACCGTGCCGCCGACCTTGCGGGGCTTGGCGTAGCGGGCGCCCGGCCAGGCGCCGTGCGAGGTGGGGTGGTCGGCGTCGGAGGTGTCGTAGTCGGGCAGGTCCTCCCAGCCGGTGAGGCCGCCGCTGTCGATCTCGTACGGCGTGCCGGGGCCCATCAGCAGTCCGGCCCACTGCATCTGCCCGTCGAGGGTGATGAGTGAACCGGGGGGAACGTCGTCGGTGTATGCGGTTGTGATCGTCTCGGCCATCGGGCCGTCACCTCACTGTCGTGACTGTCATGCGCAGGCGTGGGCGGAGGCCAGGAAGAGGAGGTCTTCTGCCGTGCCGAAGGCGCCGGCGCCCCGGCTCTCGTGGAACTCCTCGATGCGGTGGCGGGGTCGGGTGGTCATCCGGTGCCGGGCGGCGAGCGCCCGCTGCCGCTCCAGGTCGCTGAGGGGCAGCACCCGGCCGGCGCGGGGGTGGGCGCCCGGTACGGCGATGCCGCCTTCCGCGAGCATCGGGATCTTGTTCAGATGGATGCCGAACTTCTTGCCGAAGAAGCTGAAGCTGAGGCTGTTGAGCCCGTCGATGATCCAGTTGGCGAAGGCGATCAGGCCCTGGATCGGGCCCTTGACGACCCCGGCGACGGTCTGGGCGCCGGTGGTGACGAACCGGCCCATGCCGCGCAGGGTGCCCGAGACGGCGTCCTTGACGCGCTGGAACATCTGGGGGACGTTCTTGCCGATCCAGTCGGTGACCGGCCGGACGGCGTCCTTGAACCCGTGCCAGATCGCCGAGACCCTGCCGCTGAGGGCGTGGGTGTCGCCGGTGGTGAGGGCCTTCAGGACGGCGAACCCGGTGCCGATCAGCGTGCTGAGGGCGGTGAGCGTGCCGGCGATGATGTGCAGGTAGCCGGTCACGTAGGTGCTCACCACGGTCGCGATGACCTTGAGGACGGGCGCGAGGAAGGCCAGGACGCCCTCGACGTACTTCAGCACGAGCGTGGCGAGCTGCTCCATCAGCCGCTGCCCGGTCTCGGAGTTCATCGCGAGATCGAGCAGCCAGCCGGCGACCGGGAGCAGGATGCCGGTGACGAAGCCGATGGGGTTGGCGCGGGTGATGAGGTTGATCAGCATCATCACGCCGGAGCCGATGGTCATGGCGGTGCCGAACTTGTCCATGAGTGTGCCGAGAGGGCCGGCGACGTCGATGAGGCTAGCGACCAGGGCCAGGACACCGCCCAGTCCGGTCGCCAGCTTGCCGAGAGAGCGAGCGGTGGCCTTGGCCCGGCTGCCGACCGACTTCACGCCGGACGCCGACGTGGCGGCGGTCCGCCCTGCCTTGGCGACGGAACGGGTGGCGGTCTCGGCACCCTCCTTCACCTGGCGCACGGCCGTGGTGCTCTGGCCGGCGGCGGAACGCACGCGGTCGACCCCGCCGGAGGCGCCTTTGATGCGGGATGTGAGAGAACGCAGCGCGCCGTCTGCCTGGCCGGTGCCCTTCCCGAAGGAGCGCAGGGCGGCCGGGACGCCCTGGAAGAGAGCGGCCACCGAAGGCGCCGCGGCGCTCATCCGCGTGCCTTCGCCAGGAACATCAGGGCGTCGGCGGTCCGCTGCGGGCTGCTCTGCTCGGCCGCGTAGTAGTGCTCGATGTGCAGTGCGCCTTCGCCGGAGCCGCCGGCGTACGCCCGGCCCTGCGCGGCAGCCCTGCGCAGCAGCCGGTCGAGCTTGCTGAGCGGCAGCACGGCCTCGGCTTCACCGGCCTCCGCCAGGAGTGCGGGTACACCGCCGGAGCGGGGCATGACGACACCACCGGTGGCGAGGGCGGGGATGTGCGGCAGGCTCACGCCGAAGGTCTTGCCGCCGACCATCGGCACCCAGCCCGGGATGGACACATGGATGCCGTTCAGGGCGCTGATCGCACGGTTGATGATGCCGATGACGGCGTTGATCGGGCCGGTCACCGCGCTCTTGATGCCGTTGAAGGCGTTGCTCGCGATGCCCTTGAGGCCGCCCCAGATGCTGGAGAGCCGGTCCTTGACGGCCCGGAACGCGTTCGGGATCGCGGACTTGATCCAGTTGACGACCGGTGAGATGACGGCCTTGATGCCGTTCCAGACGCCGGAGACGACCGACTTGATCGCCTTGAGCGCGTTGCCGATGACCGACTTCCAGGCGTTGACGCTGGACCGGATGACGTTGACGATCGCCGTGACGACGGACGAGATCGCCGACTTGATGCCGGACCAGACCGACTTGATCAGCTTCGCGGCGTTCTTCATGATCGGCCCGATGGCCTTCATGACGCTGCCGATCACGGACTTGATGACGGTGAAGGCCTGCTTCATGACCTTCTGCATCGTCTTCGAGTGGGTCGCCATGTCGACGACCTTCTCGATCAGCGGCTGGAGCAGGCCCATGAGCATGCCGAAGAAGTTGCCCTTCATCGACTTGTTCATCTTGTCCTGGCCCTTGGCCGCCTTACTCGCCCCGGACTCGTACTTCCCGAGGTTCTTCCCGGCGCTGGAGCCGGTCTTGCCGGCCTTTCCGAGGGACTTCTCGGCCTGGTCGGTGGCGGTTTTGAGGGATTTTAGTTCTCTCGCGGACGACTGGGCAGAAGACTTGACGCGGGTCAGTCCGCTGTTTCCGGCCGTGGCTTTGTCGCCGAGTTCCTTCGCGGCCCGGGCCGAGGCGTCCGACTTGCTCTTGAAGTCACCGAGTGCGGTGGACGAACGGCGCAGAGATTGCACAAGAGACATGGAGCCTCCGTTGGTTGATGAACGTCTGGACGATTCCCTGTCCGCTTAACCCAGAGCGTCCGTGAGCAGGTTCACTCGGGTCTCCAGGATGCGGAGTCTGTCCGTTTCTCCGGCCAGCGCGGGAGAAGCGGGGCTGTGCCGCACCTGCTGCCGAGTGGTGTTCGCTTGTCTTTTGAGCTTTCCGACAGTCTCTTCCAGCAGATTGACCCGACGATTTGTTCCCTTCAGTTTGTCGAAGATGGGCCGTATCTGTTGCCGTGTCGCCGACTTTCTTTTGAGCTTCGCGACAGACCGCTCCAGCAGATTGATCCGGCCGTTTGTTCGCTTCAGTTTCTCCGGCAGGGCCTGCCGGCGCGTGTCCTCGGACTGGCGCCAGAGGAAGCCCCACTTGTTGCGGGTGATGTTGAACTTGCTTTCCAGATACTTTTCGATGATCGAGCTGGATGTCCAGAACGCAGGCGCGCCGATGGTGATGAGCAGCGTGGGCGCAAGAATCTTCATGAAGTCGTCCCTGTACTGTTTCTCCAGGGCCTTCAACATGTACTTGTCTTTTATGTCCTCGGCGAGATTCGCCACCTTTTTTTCTAGCTCGACGATCGGGTCTTCACTGTTCTTTTTCTTGGTCGTCTGGCCGCTCAAGACCCTTTCCTTCCTCTTTGCGGTGTGTTAGGCTGCCCCATTGTCTGCCGGGGAGGGGAAATGCTGGTCGGGTATTTACTGCCGTTGTTCTTTGTGGTGATGGGTGTCTCTGGAATTTCCGCGCGAGTGCGGCTGAGTAAGCGCGGGGTCCGTACGAGGGCTCACCGGGGCGGGGAGAGTTGGGTCGGTGGTATCTACTCTGCGGATTTCAACTACAAGGACACCGAGGGGCGAAGGCATCGACTGGACGTCAGTCCCGGTGACATACCCGATATCGGCAGGAGTTCGATCGAGGTCGTCTATGACCCGAAGAGGCCCAGACGGGCCAAGTCGCTCTTTGAACTCCAGCGCCCGTTCTGGAGGACCACCGAGGGCGTGTTCGGTCTCGTCGGGGTCCTGATCGCCGTGGCTTACACCGCGTATCTGCTCTGGCGGTGAAGCCGGAGGTGAATGCTGCTGTTGCGGTGGGTGTCCCGGGTGGTCACCTGCATTTCCTGGCAGCAGACGGTGCCAGGTTCGCGCTACGGCCGGCGGAGACCGAGTTCGGCGGGGTGGACGCGGGTGTCTGGTTCTTCGTCCGACGAGCCGGTCAGAGTCCGCGCTCCAGAGCCGGATGGCCTCGATGCCTGGGCGGATGACTGGCTCGACGAGCGAACGCCGACGGAGAGACTGCGTGGCGCGTCCCGGGACAACGCTCCGCAGCGCTTGCTGAAGAAGGAGCCGTTCCGCGACACGTACGCGCTGCGCCTGGCTCCCACTCTGGAAGCGGTCCTCGACGCATCGGGGAGCTTTGAAGGTCACACGGTGGTCGTCGTTCTCATGACGGAAGCGCCGGCCGACGGTGCGGCGGTCATGGCCACGATGAAGCGTGCGGCGGCGCTATCCCGTCTTCTGGGTGTTCATCGGGGCACGTCCAGGAATACCGGCCGCCACCGGTCGGCGGCAGCCCGGCGGTCCCTGAGAAACGTCTCTTCCGTCGCGGCCGACCGTCGGGGAGTGCCGGCCGCCACGGCTCCGGCCGCAGCCGGCCCGTCCGCAGGGCGCCGGTGAACTCCGTCCACGCCTGCAGGCCCACGGTGGCCCAGGGCAGTTCCGGGTGCTTGGAGTCGCGGATCGCGATGTGGGGGCCGGTTTCCCTCTCCTCCAGGTGAGCTGTGCGCGAACGCCGTACGGCATGGGGGCGGGCTTGCCGGGTTGGAACTCGTGCTGGGCTCGGGGCGGGAGTCCGTGCCTCCGTTGCTGCGGGTGATGGTGCTGGATCACGCCCCGGACCGGGCGCCTGAACTGCCTGGCAGCGCCGATCCGTTGGGCGAGGGCGGACGGGGTCTTCGGCTCGTCGAGGCGGTCTCTCGGCGGTGGGGGTGGCACCGTACCGGGTTCGACGCGAAGCAGGTCTGGTGCACGTTCGTGCTCGCCTCCCGCAGAGCCGCCGCGCCTGCCGGGCCGCGAGCGTGATCGGCGGCGGTCGCCGCCTGGGGCCGGTCAGGAGAGCTGTCGGCCCCGCCGCGCGCGCCGTGCCTCCGTCAGCGCGTCCGACCACCCCGCCGCGTACGCGCGTGACTCCCGGGTGAGCAGTTCCGCGTACAGCCGGTCGAGCAGGGCCTCGCCGTCGGGCGCGGGGGAGCGCAGCAGGTCGGCGAGGTGGGTGTAGGTGTCGATCGGCTGCTGCGGGGAGTTGCTCGGGCCAGTCGCCATGTCGTCCTGCTTTCCGTTCCGTCCGCTGGGCTGTGCTGCGTGGTACAGGCGGCGCTCCTGTGGCGTTCGAAGCGTCTGTTCGAACTAGTGTACGAGTAATCCTGTGGTGCCGTTCCGTGTTTGCCGAGAACTCTCCGTGGCCGCGCAGGCACGGCCCGCGGTGTTGTGGGGGTGGGGTGGAGGGTGTGGCAAAGCCGTGGAGTAGGATCCGGCCGTTCCTCCCGTCGGTGAACCAAGAGCGAACAGCAAGGTCTTGCAGGGGGTCTGAGGGCCAGTCACACGACGGTGGACGGCGACGGGGCGGCCGTTCTCGCGCGGGGGGCGCGATGGGGCAGGGACGAGAGCAAGGCCAACGGGGTGGACGGGGACGCGAGCAACGCGCGACAACGGCACGTGATCGATTGGCTCGAACAGGCCTCCGATCTGCCACATCTCATCGCACGTCTGTCGGAGCTCGTCCTGCGCCTCGGCCACGAGCCGGAAGATCTCGTGATCCTTCCGCGCGCCGAGCTCGACCGGCGTGAGCTGGCCGCCTACAGCGCGGGCTGGGCCGATGTCGTCGACGAGCAACTTCCGGCCATCCGGCAGGCGTACGAGCAGCGGATCACGGCCGCCTACCTCCAGGGGCAGGAGGACGCCCGTACCGGCCGCCGGCCGCGCCGGGACCGTCGGCCGGAGGGCGAGCGGGAAGGCAACGGCGGCGGAGAGGTCATTCAGCTGCCCTACGTCCAACTGCTCCGCCCTCCCTCGGAAGTGACGCGAGTAGAGCAGCGCGGCGAACGGGAGCGGTCCCTGGCGGACGGGACCCCGGTGCCCGTGTTCGAGGGCGGCACCGGTGCGGGCGCCGATCCGGCACCCGTGCGCGACGAGCGGGCGTACGACGAGACGGACGGCCCGGTGCGGGTCGCTGCGGACGGTGAAGCCACCGACGGTCCGGGCGGAACGGAGACGGAGACCGGATCCGGCTCCACCGGCGACTTCCTGATCTCCGCCCGCGAGGTACGGGAGAAACGGCCGGCCCCGTCGGAACGGCGACCGGTCGTCCGGCGCAACGGCCGCCCCAGCGTGCCTCCGCTGGCCCGGCAGGGCGATGCGGGTGCCGGCCGGGACAAGGGACGCCGTGCGGAGACGCAGGAACAGCCGGCCCCGCCCCTCGCCCGTGGCGAGGACCGGCCCCGTCTCTCCGACAAGGCCCGCGCCCTCGCCGAGGAGATGGAGGGCAGGGCCCCGGCCCGCCGACGCGACGACCCGCCGGGTCCGCCGGGGCGGCGCTGAGCCCGGCGGGCCGGCCGGTCAGCCGAAGAAGCGGGCCAGTTGGCTCGCGGACGGGGCCTGCCCGCCCGGCGAACCCTGGCCGGGCACCGGCCGCTCCGTGTCCCGGGGAGCCTCCTCGGCTTCCTCGTCCTCCTCGCTGTCCCGGTACTCCGGGCGCGGCACCGGCGCCGGTGGCTCCGGCTGGTCGCCCTCGTCCGAGTTGACGCAGGTGAACATCCAGTTGGCGGCCGCCAGATGGTCCACGGCCGCCGCCAGCAGATGGTCCGTCACCGACCAGTCGGCCGCCTCGCCGTGCAGCTCGCGGTTGAGCGCGCTGTCGCGCGGCAGGTGCTTGACGAGCACCGCGAGCCGCCGGGCGGAGAGGCGGTCGCGGTGCCAGTCGAGCAGATCGATGCCGTAGTAGCGGAGCAGGTCCGCTTCGAGGGCCTCGGCGTGTTCGTCGACGAACCCGACGAGGCTCAGTCTTCCCCCAGGCCGAGCCCGGTCTCCTTGCCGTAGGCCTCCAGGACGGCCGCGATGTCCTGCATGGTGACCTCGTGCTGCTCGAAGCGGGCGAACTGCTTCTCGCCCATGAGCAGCCTCAGCAGCCCGTCGACGTCGTTGTCGTCGAGCTTGCGCAGCGCCTTGGCGGTGGCGCGGGTCAGCTCCGTGGGCAGGGTGTAGCTCTCGCCGTCGAGGTCGAACGACCAGGTACGGCCGAGGGCTTCGAGGCGCTGGGCGCGGGCTGCGTTGACGTCGAAACCGGCCATGGTGATGGGTGCTCCTTGAAGTCCGTGGGACAGATGACGAAGAAGGGGTGGCGGGGGGGGGCGTGGCCCGCCCCGCCGTGGTCCGGCTGGATCAGCCGGCGGCGTACGCCGCGTCCTTCATGACGAAGGTGGCCAGCGGCGAGGTGTCGCCCGGGGACATCGCCGTGAAGGTGATGCCGAGCTGGGAGGCCGACTTGCGGGCCAGCTTGATGTCGTCCGCCGCCGTGACCTGGCCGCGCGGGATGCCGAAGCGGTAGGTCACAGCGGTGCCGTCGCTCGCCCGGACGTCGGTGAACTCCAGGCCGAGGGCGCGCACGTCGGCGAACGGCCGTCCGGCGATGTCGTACTTGTAGACGCCGGTGGAACCGGTCACCGCGTCGACGGTGCCGCCGCCCATGAAGAACGGCAGCGTGTCCTCGTTGAACTGCAGCAGCGAGAACTTCAGCGTCAGGTCGCGGTCCGAGTACACGAAGTGCACCGGGCTGACGGCCTGCCACACGTCGATCGGCTCCAGCTTGTCCTTCTTGCTGAAGGTGACGCCGTCACCGGTGGTGAAGCCGAGGTTCTTCCAGCTGGCCCAGTCGGTGGAGGTGTCGGTGGAGAAGGTCGTCGGGACCTTGGTGTCGGCGGTGGCGACGTAGAGGCGGCCTACGCCGGCGACGCGGATCTCGGACGAGTTGGTACCTGCCATGGTGGTGTCTCTCCTTGGAATGAAGGGTGGAGCGGGGTGTGCCGCACCCGGCTGCTCCGGGTACGGCGAAGGCCCCGCCGGGTCGGCGGGGCCTTCGGTCTGTGGGGTGCGGCGGCCGTCGGAAGCCGTCCGGGTGTGCGTCAGTAGACGTCGAGGTACACCTTGTGGACGCTCACATAGCGGTTGGCCGCGTGGTAGAGGTAGTCCGGCAGCCAGCGCGGGCCGTCCTGCTCCTCCACCTCGGTGACGAGGTTGGTGCCGTAGCGATTGCCGGCCGTGGCCAGCAGCGCGCGGCGGGCCGCGTTGGCCAGGACGTGCGCGGCCTGCTTCGTCGGGCCGTACACCTCCAGCTCGATCAGCGGCTGGTCGACGTGGAGTTCGCCGATCCATGCGCCGCCGCGCCGGTTGACGAGGACGGCGGCGGTCGTGCCGTTGAAGTCGGACGGCGGCTGGACGGTGACGAGCGCCGTGGCGAGCGCGGGATCCTGCTTCAGGATGTCGACGACCAGGGCCTCGACGTCCGGGAACGCGCTCGGTGGAGTGGGTGTGGTCATGCCGGGTCACCTCGTGGCTGCAGGGCGCGCGGGGCGCGCGGTGGGTGGCGGGCGCGGGGCCCGGGACCCCGGCACCGGGAAGCGGTGAGCCGCCGGGCGGGCGCCGCGCGGGGGCGGCGGGGGAGGCGCGGCGCCTCGGCCCGGCGGGTGCGGGGAGCCGTCTCCGGCCTGCGGGCACAGCTCCGCCGCTGCACCAACTGTGACAGACGAGCGTGCGCGCACGCAACTAAATCGGAGAAGGGATTCTCTTCGGCGGTGTGAACAGGTGGGGGCGGGCGCTTCTGAGCGCCGGGGTCTCGGGTGCCCTGGGGCCGATGGGGGGCCGATGGGGGCGGGGTGATCAGGGGTCCTGGGACCGGTGGGGGCGGGGTGATCAGGGTTCCGGGGCCGGTGGGGGCGGGGTGGCCAGGGGCCTGGACATGCCGATGCACCCGTTGGCTCACGGGTGCTGTGGGTGTCGGCGGCCGCGGGGGATCGGTCGCGGGGGAGGTGATCGGTCGGGTGCGCGCCGGGGGGACCGGACCGGCGGCGCGGGTGGTCGCCGGGAAGGTCAGTCGCCGGCGCGCGCTGCGCCGGCGGTCGCCTCGACCGGGATCCGCGGCTCCTGCGGGGCCTGCGGGGCCTGCGGTACGGCCTCCGCCTCGTTCGGCAGGAACTGCTCCACGACCCGCACGAACATCTCGCGCCGGTCGGCGGGCACGCCCAGCAGCTCGGCCACCTCCTCCAGCGTGGGCCGGCGGCCGAACTCGGCGCTGGGGGCGGGGGCGGCCAGGTAGTCATGGGGGTCGGCCAGTTCCTCGGCGGTCAGCCGGCCGGAGCGGATGAGCATCTCGCGCACCGGGACACCCAGCACCCGGGCCAGCCGGCGCGTGGTCTCGAGGTCCGGCATGCTCTGCCGCTGCAGCAGGCGTGTGACGGCGGCCCGGTGCACCCCGGCCTCGTCCGCGATCCGCGACTTCCCGCCCCCCCGCGGGCTGTCGATGTCGTATCCGCGGTCGCGCATCAGGTCTTCGACCCACGCGGCGAACGCGTCCAGATCCTGGCTGGTCATGTTGTGCTCGCTTCCCTTCGGAGGCCACGAGTTTATCTTGCTTGCGCGCGCGGTATTACGTGCTTTCGTGCAAGCACTGTGAAAAACGGGTGTGACTGGCGCGGGAAAACAGGTGTAGATGGTGCGATTGCGGCTTCGCGCAGGGTGAAAGTTCGTTGCGAGCGCGCGCGCAATCTGTAAGGGTGGGCGGCGCTCGTGCCCCACCCGCCCCATCAGGAGGCCCCCATGTCCGTCTCCGGCTCGTGCCCACCGCCACCCCCGCAGGCCCTCCGGGCGCCTCGCCGCTTCGACCCGCTCGAACCTCCGGGCTGGCAGTCCGCCGCGGCCTGTGCCGGGCTGCCGCCCCGGGTCGTCTTCTCCAAGAAGGCCAAGGAGGCCGCTCCCGCGCTGCGTGCCTGCGCCGGCTGCACGGTCCGACGCCACTGCGAGGAGGCGGTCGCCCCGGCGGAGAGCTGGTTCGACGGCGTCTGCGGCGGCCGCCTCTGGCGCTCCGGCCGCCCGGTTCCCCTCCCGGTGAACGGCAAGAAGCGCGCCGCCCGCGACGGAGGCCACGTTGCTTGACGAACGCCCGACCGCCGACGACCGCCCCGCCACCCACGCCGCCCTCTGGATCGGCACGCTCCTCCAGCAGTTCCCCGAGCTGTCCGTCGAGCTCGCCCCGGGCCGCACCGCCCCGGGCAACAGCCCCGCCCCGCCGCCCCCGCCTCCCGCCGACCTCGGCCGGCGGCTCCGCGAGGAACGCGAGGAAGCCCTGCTCCTCCAGCAGCGGCACGGACTGGTCGCCCCCGGACACAGCGCGGCACCCCTGCGCCTGCACATCTCCGACACCATCCGCGACATCACCGACGGCGTGGTCGAACTGGAGGAGGCCGTCCGCGACCGGCTCGGTCTGCCGCGCGCCCGCCGCGCCCCGGTGCCCGAGCGGCTGCGCCGGATCGCCGCTCTGCTCGACGCCGTGGGCGCCGACCCGGTCCTGGCCGCCCACGTCCGGGACGAGACGCGGCGCATGGCCCGCCGCTGCGCCCGCGCGCTCGGTGACACCGAGACCGTCGTACGAGTGCCCGGCCGCTGCCCCTGGTGCGACTCGGTCTCGCTGCGCGCCTTCCCCGACCGCGGCGCGGTGCTCTGCATCAACCCCGGGTGCCGCTGCGCGGACGCCCTGTGCGGCTGCCACGACGACCCGGCCTACCGCCACACCTGGGACGACGGCGAGTGGGAGCGTACGGCGACCCGGCGGGAGAGCACCCGATGAGCGGATGCGCGATGAACGGACGCCCGGCGCGCGGAGGCCGGACGAACGCGGGCCCCGGCCTGCCCACCCTGATCCCCGGCCCACTCGCGGCGCACGAGGCCGGAGTCGCGCCGGCCACCATCCGCAAGTGGGTCCAGCTGGGCCACCTCGAGGCCGCCGGAAAGGCGGGCCGGGCCCAGCTCTTCCGGCTGGAGGACGTCTTCGCGGCCGAGCGGGCGGCCCGCGGCACGGCCCGCAGGGCCCGGGCGGCCGATGAGCCCCGCTCGCCCCAGGGGCCCGCGTCCCCCTGAACTCCCCGCCGCGTGTCCCACCGCTTCTTCGGCGCGGAGACCGCACCGCGGGCGTACCCGCAGAACCGCACTGACCCAGGGGGCGGCGCCAGGGTGTGAATCCGTCTCCCGATTCGCGTCTCGCCGCCCCTTGTGATACTGGGCGGAGATCCCGGCGAAACCCCAGGTCGGACTGGCCGCATGCCGCCGGTTCCCGGCCGCGTCGCTTTTGTTTTGACCGGAGTCTGTGCGGTAGGTACGCTCAGACCTTGTGCCTGGGGTGTGCCCTGGCTCTTGTGCGTGCCTTCGAACCGCACAGCGAGCCGTCACCGGCCACCGTAATCTGCGCCCTTTTCGCTCAGCGGCAAGGGTCCGCCGGATTCGACACACCCGACCGCGTGGGTCGGTGACGTTCCAGGTTAGCTGTACCTATCGGCACACAGAAACCGGAGAAGTAGTGCCTACGATCCAGCAGCTGGTCCGTAAGGGCCGGCAGGACAAGGTCGAGAAGAACAAGACGCCCGCACTCGAGGGTTCCCCTCAGCGTCGTGGCGTCTGCACGCGTGTGTTCACGACCACCCCGAAGAAGCCGAACTCGGCCCTGCGTAAGGTCGCGCGTGTGCGTCTGACCAGCGGGATCGAGGTCACCGCTTACATTCCGGGTGAGGGACACAACCTGCAGGAGCACTCCATCGTGCTCGTGCGCGGCGGCCGTGTGAAGGACCTGCCGGGTGTTCGCTACAAGATCATCCGTGGTTCGCTCGACACCCAGGGTGTCAAGAACCGCAAGCAGGCCCGCAGCCGCTACGGCGCCAAGAAGGAGAAGTAGAAATGCCTCGTAAGGGCCCCGCCCCGAAGCGCCCGGTCATCATCGACCCGGTCTACGGTTCCCCTCTGGTGACCTCCCTGATCAACAAGGTGCTGCTGAACGGCAAGCGCTCCACCGCCGAGCGCATCGTCTACGGCGCCATGGAGGGTCTGCGTGAGAAGACGGGCAACGACCCGGTCATCACGCTGAAGCGCGCGCTGGAGAACATCAAGCCGACCCTCGAGGTCAAGTCCCGCCGTGTCGGTGGTGCGACGTACCAGGTTCCGATCGAGGTCAAGCCCGGTCGCGCCAACACGCTCGCGCTGCGCTGGCTGGTCGGTTACTCCCGCGCCCGTCGCGAGAAGACCATGACCGAGCGTCTGCTCAACGAGCTTCTCGACGCTTCGAACGGCCTCGGCGCGGCCGTCAAGAAGCGCGAGGACACGCACAAGATGGCCGAGTCCAACAAGGCCTTCGCGCACTACCGCTGGTAGTCGCTACCCACATCGAGACCGAGAGAAGACTGAAGCCTTATGGCTACCACTTCACTTGACCTGGCCAAGGTCCGCAACATTGGGATCATGGCCCACATCGACGCGGGCAAGACGACCACCACCGAGCGGATCCTGTTCTACACCGGTGTGTCGTACAAGATCGGTGAGGTCCACGACGGCGCTGCCACCATGGACTGGATGGAGCAGGAGCAGGAGCGTGGCATCACGATCACCTCTGCTGCCACCACCTGCCACTGGCCGCTGGAAGACGTCGACCACACCATCAACATCATCGACACCCCGGGGCACGTCGACTTCACCGTCGAGGTGGAGCGCTCCCTGCGCGTGCTCGACGGTGCCGTGACGGTGTTCGACGGCGTCGCCGGCGTTGAGCCCCAGTCCGAGACGGTGTGGCGTCAGGCGGACCGCTACGGCGTTCCGCGTATCTGCTTCGTCAACAAGCTCGACCGGACCGGTGCCGAGTTCCACCGCTGCGTCGACATGATCTCTGACCGCCTCGGCGCTCAGCCGATCGTGATGCAGCTGCCGATCGGTGCCGAGGCCGACTTCAAGGGCGTCGTCGACCTCGTGACGATGAAGGCCCTGGTCTGGTCCGCCGAGGCCACCAAGGGCGAGATGTACGACACCGTCGACATCCCGGACACGCACACCGAGGCTGCCGAGGAGTACCGCGGCAAGCTGCTCGAGGCCGTGGCCGAGAACGACGAAGAGATCATGGAGCTGTACCTGGAGGGCACCGAGCCCTCCGTGGAGCAGCTGTACGCCGCGATCCGTCGTATCACCATCGCGTCCGGCAAGGGCACCGGCACCACCGTGACCCCGGTGTTCTGCGGTACCGCGTTCAAGAACAAGGGCGTCCAGCCCCTGCTCGACGCGGTCGTGCGCTACCTGCCGTCCCCGGTCGACATCGAGGCCATCGAGGGCCACGACGTCAAGGACCCCGAGGTCGTCGTCAAGCGCAAGCCGTCCGACGACGAGCCGCTGTCCGCGCTGGCGTTCAAGATCATGAGCGACCCGCACCTCGGCAAGCTCACCTTCGTCCGGGTTTACTCGGGCCGCCTGGAGTCCGGCTCTTCGGTGCTGAACTCCGTCAAGGGCAAGAAGGAGCGCATCGGCAAGATCTACCGCATGCACGCCAACAAGCGTGAGGAGATCGAGTCGGTGGGCGCCGGCGACATCGTCGCCGTCATGGGCCTGAAGCAGACCACCACCGGTGAGACGCTGGCCGACGACAAGAACCCGGTCATCCTGGAGTCCATGGACTTCCCGGCGCCGGTCATCCAGGTCGCCATCGAGCCCAAGTCGAAGGGCGACCAGGAGAAGCTCGGCGTCGCGATCCAGCGCCTGGCCGAGGAGGACCCCTCCTTCCAGGTCCACTCGGACGAGGAGACCGGCCAGACCATCATCGGCGGTATGGGCGAGCTGCACCTCGAGGTGCTGGTCGACCGTATGCGCCGTGAGTTCAAGGTCGAGGCCAACGTCGGCAAGCCGCAGGTCGCTTACCGCGAGACGATCCGCAAGGCCGTCGAGCGCGTGGACTACACCCACAAGAAGCAGACCGGTGGTACCGGTCAGTTCGCCAAGGTGCAGATCGCGATCGAGCCCATCGAGGGCGGCGACGCCTCGTACGAGTTCGTGAACAAGGTGACCGGTGGCCGCATCCCGAAGGAGTACATCCCTTCGGTCGACGCCGGTGCGCAGGAGGCCATGCAGTTCGGCATCCTGGCCGGCTACGAGATGACCGGCGTCCGCGTCATCCTCATCGACGGTGGCTACCACGAGGTCGACTCCTCCGAGCTCGCCTTCAAGATCGCCGGTTCGCAGGCCTTCAAGGAGGCCGCGCGCAAGGCCAGCCCCGTGCTGCTCGAGCCGATGATGGCCGTCGAGGTCACCACGCCCGAGGACTACATGGGTGAGGTCATCGGCGACATCAACTCCCGCCGTGGTCAGATCCAGGCCATGGAGGAGCGGGCTGGTGCCCGTGTCGTCAAGGGCCTCGTGCCCCTGTCGGAGATGTTCGGCTACGTCGGCGACCTCCGCAGCAAGACGTCGGGTCGCGCAAGCTACTCGATGCAGTTCGACTCCTACGCCGAGGTTCCGCGGAACGTCGCCGAGGAGATCATCGCGAAGGCCAAGGGCGAGTAACGCACCGCGTTCCCACGCTTTAGGCTTGACTCCGGAGCCTCGCGGGGCAAACAGCCGCACACACGGATGTTTGCCCCCGAATCCGGGCTTTCCAGCAAAGATCACCTGGCGCCGATGAAGCAAGGCGTTCAGAACCACTCCACAGGAGGACCCCGTGGCGAAGGCGAAGTTCGAGCGGACTAAGCCCCACGTCAACATCGGCACCATCGGTCACATCGACCACGGTAAGACGACCCTCACGGCCGCCATTACCAAGGTGCTGCACGACGCGTACCCGGACCTGAACGAGGCCACCGCGTTCGACAACATCGACAAGGCTCCCGAGGAGCGCCAGCGCGGTATCACCATCTCCATCGCGCACGTCGAGTACCAGACCGAGGCGCGTCACTACGCCCACGTCGACTGCCCGGGTCACGCGGACTACATCAAGAACATGATCACCGGTGCCGCGCAGATGGACGGCGCGATCCTCGTGGTCGCCGCCACCGACGGCCCGATGCCGCAGACCAAGGAGCACGTGCTCCTGGCCCGCCAGGTCGGCGTTCCGTACATCGTCGTCGCCCTGAACAAGGCCGACATGGTGGACGACGAGGAGATCCTGGAGCTCGTCGAGCTCGAGGTTCGTGAGCTCCTCTCCGAGTACGAGTTCCCGGGCGACGACCTGCCGGTCGTCAAGGTCTCCGCGCTGAAGGCGCTGGAGGGCGACCCCGAGTGGACCCAGACCGTCCTCGAGCTGATGAAGGCCGTCGACGAGAACATCCCGCAGCCCGAGCGTGACGTCGACAAGCCGTTCCTGATGCCGATCGAGGACGTCTTCACGATCACCGGTCGCGGTACGGTCGTCACCGGCCGTATCGAGCGTGGTGTCCTCAAGGTCAACGAGACCGTCGACATCGTCGGTATCAAGAACGAGAAGACCACCACCACGGTCACCGGCATCGAGATGTTCCGCAAGCTGCTCGACGAGGGCCAGGCCGGTGAGAACGTCGGTCTGCTGCTCCGCGGCATCAAGCGCGAGGACGTCGAGCGCGGCCAGGTCATCATCAAGCCGGGCTCGGTCACCCCGCACACCGAGTTCGAGGCGCAGGCCTACATCCTCTCCAAGGACGAGGGTGGCCGCCACACGCCGTTCTTCAACAACTACCGTCCGCAGTTCTACTTCCGTACGACGGACGTGACCGGCGTCGTGACCCTCCCCGAGGGCACCGAGATGGTCATGCCGGGTGACAACACCGAGATGAAGGTGGAGCTCATCCAGCCCGTCGCCATGGAAGAGGGCCTGAAGTTCGCCATCCGTGAGGGTGGCCGGACCGTGGGCGCCGGCCAGGTCACCAAGATCAACAAGTGATCTTGAGCTGATCCGGCCCGGGTCTTCGACCTGGTAGCTGTCGGAGGGGCCCGTACGACTTCGGTCGTACGGGCCCCTTCGCGTTGCCGTCCGGTGACGGCCGGGCGCCCGCGCCACCGCCCGCCCGGCCCGCGGTCACCGTCACGGCCCACACCGACCCCGCTGCACGCGGTTGCCGTACGATGCGGCATCGTGGCCATACAGACCCCCTGGGGAGCACCGTACGGCGGCCCGCCGCCTCCGCCGCCGAACATCCCGGCGAAGGACCTGCGGCCCCGGCGCATCTGGTACCTGGTAGCCGCAGTGCTGGGGCTCGTCCTGGCCGGCACCGGTGTCGCCTTCATCGCGGTGACGGTGAAGGACACGCTGGACTCGGTCGACTCCGCCCACAGCTTCTCCAGCGGTGACGCGCGGACGTTCACCTTCGTCCAGGGGAAGACCAAGGCGATCTACGTCTCCCAGTCCGGGGAGGGCCGGGTCGACTGCCGGATCCCCGGGATGGGATCCGGGTCGATCACCCATCCGGACAGCACCTTCCGCATCACCTCCGGGTCCCGCACCTGGGAGCGCATCTTCGAGGTGAAGCCCAGCAGGAGCGGCGACTACACGCTCACCTGCGCCTCGGAGCGGCCGGCCGAGTTCGCGCTGGGCGACAGGCCCCGGGTGGGCACCACGATCGGCAGCATCGCCGCGGGCGTCGTCTGCTTCCTCGCCGCGTTCGTCGTGGCCGCGTCCATCGTCGTCGTCACCGCCGTCCGCCGCAGCCGCCACCGCCGGCGGCTCGTCGCCGCGTCGGCTCCCGCGCCGCAGTGGGGCCCGCCACCGCAGTGGGGTCCGACGCCGCAGTGGGGCCCACCGCCCGCCGGTCCACCGCCCTCCGGCCCCGCCCCGGGGCCCCAGCCCGGCCCGCGGCCGTAATACGTTGCGCCAGACCGAACCCCTGCTCGATGAGCAGGGGTTCGGTCGTCTGTGAAGCGCGTACGGCGTACGAGATACGGCCTATGAGGCAAGGCCTGACGAGGCAAGGCCTGACGAGGCAAGGCCTGCAAGGGATGGCCTACGACGTGCGACGCACGACGTCAACGCGGCTACCGCCGAACACACCGTGACGAAGATCGGCGTGCACCGGTTGAAGTTCTGGACGGTGGATCCGACGGCGGCAGCTGCAGGGCTGGGCTATGGCGAGGGGTGGGACGGTGGGCGGTCTGTTCGGTGGCCCGGCGGCGAGGGGGCTGGCGTCCTCGCCCGCACAGAAGCGGGCGGCGGCGAGGGCCGTGGGGGATCACGTCGAGCCGGACACCCGTAGGTCCGGGGCGTGGGCGGACGACGAGACCGGGGCCGCGGTGAAGGCGTTCGGCGCGCGGGACGGGGACGGCTGGCAGACCTCGGCGGCGCTGCGGAAGGCCCACGAGACCTGGGGCGACCAGGTGAAGAACCTGATGGACCGGCTGGGCGCCGAGAAGGACGCGCTGGGCGCCACGAACACCGTGCTGACCGGCACGGACCTGGCTGTCGGTTCGCGGCTGCGGCCGCTGTCGGCGCTGGACCGGTACTGACGGGCGGCGGCCGGGAATGCCCACGTACCACGAGATCATGAGCGCCGACCTCTCCGCACTGACCGCCGCGGCCGATCGCTGGGACGGGATGGCGGGCGAGTTCGCGAAGCAGGAGCATGCGTACCGCCGTGACGTCCACGGCATCACGACGGGGCCGGCCTGGGCGGGCATGAGCGCGGAGGCCGCCCACGGACGCTTCGACATCACGCTCAAGGAGTTCCAGTACGCGCAGACGGAGGCGAAGGCGATCGCCTCGCTGCTGCGGGACGCACACGCGCAGTTCACGGAGTTGAAGGGCCGGCTGACGGCGGCACGGCGGGAGGCGGTGGCGGCCGGCATGCGGGTGTCGGAACGGGGGCTGGTGAGCGTGGACCCCGAGCGGGCCGAGGAGCGGGCCGGCGAGGGGGAGCACGACGGGGGACGCGATGGGGTGCACGACGGGGCGCGCGATTCCCGGGCCCGCGCCCGCGCGGCGTCGGCCGTACGGTCCTGGCAGGACCGGATCGACACAGCGGTACGGGACGTGACGGACGCGGACACCGGCGTGCACGTCGCGCTGACGGCGGCGGTCGTGGACTCCGGTCCGCTCGTCGCGGGCCGGGGCTTCAACGCCGGGGCGATGGGGGACGTCGAGAAGTACGAGGCGCTGGAAGCCGAGGACGCGCTGGAGAAACTGCGCCGTGGCGGCCACCTGTCGCGGCGCGAGCTGGCGGAACTGGAGCGGGTGTTCCGCGACGACTCCGGCGACGAGGCGTTCTCCCGCACCCTGCTGGACGATCTGGGCGCGACGGGCACGATCGGCCTGACGAACGAGCTGAACGACCTGATCCATGTGCGGGGCGGCGGTCGCGCCGGCGACTACTCGGCGATCGAGACGGGCCTGGCGGACACGCTCGCGACGGCGACCAGGGACACGGGATCGCCCTGGTACAAGCGCTGGCGCGCCGATATGCGCAAAGCCGGCGTCGCGCGCCACGCCACCGAGGCGCAGGGGGCCCAGCTGGACAAGGCGGTCGGCTACCAGTCGCTGGTCACGCTGATGAGCAAGGGCCACGGATATGCTCCGCGGATGCTCGGGGACCTCACCGACGACATGATCGCGGCGGAGAGGAGGGAGCCCGGGATCTGGCGGCTCAAGACGCAGTACAGCGGCGAGCACGGGGGCTGGTTCGCCAACGATCCCGTGGACGGCGCGCTGGGCATCATGAGCCGGGACCCGCGTGCCGCCGCGGACTATCTCGGCTCCGATGCCCGCATGAAATACCTCATGAAGGAGCGGGACTGGAACGTCACCCTCCATGAACACGAGGGCCCCAAGGCCAGCACGTACACACCGGGCTTGGACGGGGACGACCGCGCGGGCTTCGGCAAGGCGTTGCAGGCGGCGACGACGGGGATCGATCCGTCGGACGGGCATGCGCACTATGTCGCACATTCCAAACAGAACGACGCAATCTTCAAGTCGACGCTGAGCTATCTGGCCGAGAGCGGCGACGAGTTCCCACCGTCGTTGCGCCAGCCGGTCGCCAGCATCCTGGTCAACCATGGCGCCACGGTTCATGCGTCTATGAGTGAGATCGACATCTCACAGTCCCCCTTGAAACAGGATCAGCTCTTCGAGGTTGTGAAACAGGTGTCGAAGGGGCAAGAGGCCTACGGCACTCTGAACGGAGGCCTCAACCAAGCGATGGTGGCCAACATTCATTCCGATCACTCCAAGTCGGCAGAGCCTTTGCTCCGCGCGGGCCGCACAGTCGGATTTCTGGAGGAAGCTCGTATTCAGGCCCAGGGTGACCCAAAATCTGCGACGTTCGAAGCGAAGCCGATCTTCGACAAGGCGATTAGTTATATCCCCATCGCAAGCGATGATGTGCAGCAAGGATTCGACTATGTTAGCGAGAAGTGGTTGGAGGATGAGCAGAAGAGATTGGATGAGAAGCAGTCCGAAGAAAATATTAAAGCTTACGACACGAGGAACGGTCAGCTGATGGGGCTCGCGACGGAGTGGAGGAAGACGCGTGAACCGGCTGGGAAGCTGGATTTCGACACCAAGACGGAGATTGGCAGGGCCGCTCAGGACGGTATGGCCCACGCTACTGGTGTATCGGGAGCTCGATGAGTTCGCACGTGCGTAGGCGCATTCTCGGGGTGATCGCGTCGCTGCTCGCCGTTGCGGGCGTGTCCTGTGGTTGTTCCGCTGCCCCCGGGATTCCTAGAACGATCTGCGGCACGCGTATCAACCCCGATCTCGTGCGTCCCCTCATCACTTCGTCGAATGGATGGAACGAGTATGATCGAGTTGATCGTTCAGAGGCAATCACTGCTCCTTGCCTGATTCTAGTGCAGCGTGATGTTGCCATTCGATTCCGTTTCTCATGGGATGAGAGTGCGACAAGCCTCATGTACTTGGCGAAAGATACTGGGACGATCTCGGGTGTCAGTGGCCCCCGTTACGTAGATGACTCCCCCTACAGGGTGCTGGTCGGTACCGATGGTGCAATCTCTCAGACCCCCTGTAAAACCGATGGCGGCGATTATTTCACCCTCACTCTCCAGCTCCCCCAGATCAAGCTGACGGACCAGACCCACCGCAAGGACATCGCGAAGTTCATGCGTGCTTACTTTCCGGCGACCGTCAGAACTCTCGGTTGTGCGTGAGCGGTGGCGGCGGCCATCGGTTCCTCCGGAGGGACAGGCGCCCCACCCGCAAGCCGCACCGCAGCGCCGGTCACCGCTCCGCGGACCGTTTCTGACCCGGGCTCACCTCCCGCCCGTCCCGCGCCTCGACACGCCCCTCACCCCCGTGGCTCATCCGAGTGGCAGTTCGGTTGCTGATCGTCAAGATTTCATTGCAGAGCGTGGCGTCCTCGAGGAATCCGCTGCTCTTCGCGGGTGTGTGGACACGCCGCACCACGACGGCTCACTCAGCAACGACGAAGGGTGTCGACATGACACATCCAGGCCGCTCCGTGCGGCATCCATCCCGGTCCGGCATAGCCGCGCTGGCCGCCGCCGCCGCGCTGCTGGCGACCGGCCTGGCGCAGCCGGCACCCGCGGCCGCGGTGCCGTCCACCGCCGCTGCCACGGCTGACGTCCGAACCGCCGCCGACGGCGGTGCACCGGCCGGTGTCACCACCCTCTCCACGGGATGGCAGACGCCCTGGGGCATCACCTTCATGCCGGACGGACGCTCCGCGCTGGTGACCGAGCGGCTTTCCTACCAGGTCTACCGACTCGACCGGAACGGCGCCAAGAAGCGGGTCGGCGAGGTGCCGTACACGGTCCCGGAGCCCTATGAGGAGGGCGCCGGCGGGCTGCTGGGCGTCGCGCCGTCACCGACCTGGAACGGCAAGACGGACAAGCAAGTGTTCTTCATGCACACCACGCAGACCGAGACCCGTGTCGTCAGGATGGACTACGACGGCAACTCGCTCAGCCACTACACGCCGGTGCTCACCGGGATCAGGCGCGGAGGGGACCACAACGGCGGCAAGATCGCCTTCGGCCCCGACGGATACCTCTACGTCGCGACCGGAGACGCCCTGCAGTCGAAGCTCGCGCAGGACAAGAACTCGCTCAACGGCAAGATCCTCCGGATCACCAAGACCGGCGCCCCGGCCCCCGGCAACCCGTTCGGCAGCCACATCTACAGCTACGGCCACCGCAATCCGCAGGGTCTGACCTGGGACCGCAACGGCCGGCTGTGGTCGGCGGAGATCGGTAACCAGACCTGGGACGAACTCAACCTGATCAAGCCGGGCGCCAACTACGGCTGGCCCACCTGCGAGGGCTCCTGCACCGTCAAGGGCATGACCAACCCCAAGGCCACCTTCGCCCCGGAGCAGGGTGTGCCCGCGCAGGTCGCCGTCGTGAACAACGTCCTGTACATCTCCTCGCTCCGCGGCCAGCGGCTGTGGCGTGTCCCGATCGACGGGAACAACGAGCGCGTCGGGACGAAGACCGCCTTCTACTCCGGCCAGTACGGCCGGCTGCGCGCCATGGCCAAGGTCCCCGGCACGAACGAACTGTGGCTCGGCACCAGTGACCTCGGATACGGCAAGGACAAGATCCTCCGCGTGACCGTCAAGTAGCCCCCGCCCCGGCAAGCAGCACCTCTGCAAGCAGCACCTCTGCAAGCAGCACCTTTGCAGGCACCCACTGCAAGAAGCGCCCACCGCAAGAGAGACCCCCGTCAGTAAGCACCCCCAGGAGAAAGGACGTACCCCCCATGAGCGAGGCCAAGGAACAGCTCAAGCCGGTCGAGCAGATGCCCTCGAAGGAGACGGACAACGCCGGCTGGCAGACGCCCGGCTATGAGGTCGTCGACACCGCGCTCGAGGTCACCGCCTACTCCCTCAGCTCCCGCTAGCCGGTGCCATGCTGCTGCTGGTACTCGGCACCGCCGCCGGCGGCGGCATCCCCCAGTGGAACTGCGCGTGCTCCGGATGCTCCGGGGCACGCGCCCACCCGCGCCGGCGCCGCCGTCACGCCTCCCTGGCCGTACGGACGGACGACGGCCGCTGGTACATCGTCAACGCGACCCCGGACATCGGCGACCAGATCGAGGGCCGGCCCGAACTCCACCCGGGTCCCGGCCCGCGGCAGACCCCGGTCGCCGGACTGATCCTCACCGACGCCGAACTCGACCACACCCTGGGCATCGCCAGGCTACGCGAAGCCGACCGCCTCCAGGTGATCGCGACCGACCCGGTCCGCCGGGCGCTCCTGGACCGCCTGCACCTCGGCGACGTACTGGCGCCGTACACGTCCGTGACCTGGCGCGAACTGCCCCGGCGCGGCGCCGGCCCGCCGGACGGCGACACCTCCGGTCTGCGGCT
Source organism: Streptomyces sp. NPDC107581 (assembly GCF_055657175.1). Taxonomy (NCBI): domain Bacteria; kingdom Bacillati; phylum Actinomycetota; class Actinomycetes; order Kitasatosporales; family Streptomycetaceae; genus Streptomyces; species Streptomyces sp. NPDC107581. Next base: position 262,950 of record NZ_JBVKBH010000007.1, on the reverse strand, counting down.
CGGCGCCGTCCCGGTGTCGGGCAAGCGCCCGCGCTACGCCGCCGACGCGCCGGACGACGACGCGTGGGTCGTGGCGCTGCGCCTGTACGACCCCTCCACCGGCGCGACCGCGCTCTACGCTCCCGCCCTGGCCGCCTGGCCGGACCGCTTCCAGCAGGCGGCCGCCGAGGCCGACTGCGTCATCGTGGACGGCACCTTCTGGGACGACGAGGAGCCCCGCCGCACCGGCATCTCCGAGCGCACCGCCACCGGCATGGGCCACCTGCCCATCGAGGGACCGGGCGGCACCGCCGAGCGCCTGGCCGCCCTCTCCGCCCGGTGCCTGTACACGCACCTCAACAACACCAACCCCCTCGTCGACCCGGCGGCGCCCGAGCACAAGCGGCTCGCACGGCTGGGCATCGAGGTGGCGTACGACGGGATGGTGATCGAGCTGTGACCACGGCACTCGCCCCGCTCGCGGAGCCCTGGAGCCCCGCGGAGCTGGAGGCACGACTTCGCGCGGTGGGGGAGGAGCGGTACCACGACCGCCACCCCTTCAACCTCCGGATGCACAGCGGCGACCTCAGCCCGGAGGAGCTGCGCCGCTGGATCGCCAACCGCTTCCACTACCAGCGCCACATCCCCGTCAAGGACGCCCTGATCACCGCCAAACTGGGCACCCCCGCGCTCCGCCGGATGTGGCTGCGCCGCATCCAGGACCACGACGGGCAGCAGGAGGGCGAGGGCGGCATCGAGCGGTGGCTGCGGCTCGGTGAGGCGGCCGGCCTGGACCGGGAGACGCTGGTGAGCGCCGACACCGTTCTGCCGGGGGTACGGCTGGCGGTCGAGGGATACGTCAACTTCTGCCGGCTGCGCCCGCGGCTCGAAGCCGTCGCGGCGTCGCTGACCGAACTGTCCGCCCCGGACCTGATGCGCACCCGCATCGACGCCTTCGAACGCCACTACCCGTGGATCCGGGCCGACGGCCTCGCCTATTTCCGCGCCCGTGTCTCCCAGGGGCGGCGCGACAGCGGAGAGGCGCTCGACCTCGTACTGAGCTGGGCCCGTACCCGGGACGACCAGGAACGGGCCGTGGCCGCACTGCGCTTCAAATGCGACGTCCTGTGGTCGCTCCTCGACGCCGTGGACCGTGCGGGCACCGACGCCGTGGACCGGCCGGGCACTGACGCCATCGAACGGGCGGGCCCCGACGCCGTGGACCGGGCGGGTTGCGGGGAGCGGGCATGAGGGCGGCGACCGGAGTCGGCTGGCGGCCCGCTCCGGCCCCCGCCATCGTGCGGCGGCACGACTCCGTACGCGACGCGGACCTGCTGGTCCTGCCCGAACGCGTGGTCGTTCTGACCGGCCGGGCCGAGGCCGTCCTCGCCCTGTGCGACGGCACCCGCAGTGTCGACGGCATCGTCGACGTACTGTCCGAACGCTTCCCCGGCGCCCCGGTGGCCACCGACGTCCCCCTCTTCCTCGAACGGCTCCGCAAGGAGGGCTGGCTCCGATGACCCCCGCCGAGCCGACAGCCCGCACCGGGCCGACAGCCTCCACCGACCCGTCAGTCCTCGCCGACCCGACGCCCCGCGCTGCTGCCGATGCCGATACCGGTGTCGCCGCTGCTGCCGCTACCGCCGTCTCCGCATCCGCATCCGCATCCGTGTCCGCATCCGCGCCCCCGTCCGCGCCCCCGTCCGCGCCCGGCCGCCCCTGGGCGCTGCTGGCCGAACTCACCCATGCCTGCCCGCTGCACTGCGGGTACTGCTCCAACCCGCTGGAGCTGACCCGGCGCTCGCGCGAGCTGACCACCGTGCAGTGGACGGACGTGATGCGTCAGGCGGGGGAGTTCGGCGTGGTCCACACCCATCTCTCGGGCGGCGAGCCGCTGCTGCGCCAGGACCTGGCAGAGATCGTCACCGCGGCGGAGGCCGCCGGGATCTACACCCAGCTCGTCACCAGCGGGGTGGGCCTGGACCGGGCCCGGCTGTCCTCGCTCGTCGCCGCCGGGCTGCGCAGCGTCCAGCTGTCCGTCCAGCACGCCGACCCGCGCGCCTCGGACCGGATCGGCGGACGCCGTTCCTTCGCCGAGAAGGAACGGGCCGCCGGGCTCGTACGGGAGGCCGGCCTCCCGCTGGGCCTCAACGTCGTCCTGCACCGTGAGAACCTCGACGCCGTCGAAGCCGTCGTCGAGCTGGGCCTGTCCTGGGGCGTGGACCGCATCGAACTGGCCAACACGCAGTTCTACGGCTGGGGGTTGCTCAACCGCGCCGCACTGCTGCCCACCCGTGACCAGCTCGCCCGGGCCCGGGACACCGTCGAGCGCCTGCGGGAGAGGCTCGCACCGGACGGCCCCGACCTGGTCTGGGTCGTCCCCGACTACTTCGACGGCGTCGCCAAGCCGTGCATGGGCGGATGGGGAGCGGTCTCGCTCACCGTCACCCCGGACGGCACCGTCCTGCCCTGCCCCGCCGCGGCCTCCCTGCCGGACCTGGACCCGCCGAACATCCGCGACCACCCGCTGGCCTGGATCTGGGACCACTCCAAGGCGTTCACCCGTTACCGCGGCACCGACTGGATGCCCGACCCCTGCCGCAGCTGCTCCCGCCGCGAGGAGGACTTCGGCGGCTGCCGCTGCCAGGCGTACGCCCTGACCGGCGACGCCACCCGCACGGACCCGGCGTGCCGGCTGTCCCCCGACCACGACCTGATCCGCTCACTGGCCGACGACGGTACGAACGGGAGGGGGCTGATCAGACGCCGGGCACCGGGCCGCGCCGAGGCCGTCGAGCGGCATCCCTGATCCCGCTCGGCGCACCGACTCATGCGCCGATTCCCCGGGGGCGGCCCGAAGGCGCCTCGGGCGACGTCCGAGAGGCCGCCGCCAGGTCGCCATGTGGCTCCCCGGACCAGGCCGGCTGTTTCGACACCTCACGGAACGTCTAGGACGCCGTAAAGGAAACGCCTAAGCCACAGCTCAACTGGCTTATGGGGCCGAGCCGTTTGCTAGCGTGACGAGGTCACGTCAGAGCAGTTAGACGGGGGTCGACCATCGTGGCGGGAAAAGGCGGCGAACACGCCGTGGGAATGCGGCTCAACCATCTGCCGGACGGTCCGGGTGGTGGCGGGCCGGACCTCGCGCACTCATCGGACGAGAAGAAGGCCGCGGCGGACACGCTCCACAACAACATCGAGCCGGATACCAAGGCGGCGGGGGCTTGGGCGGACGATGAGACGGGCGCCGTGGTGAAGGCGTTCGATGCGAAGGGCGGGCATGGCTGGCTCACGTCCGGTGCCGTGAGCAAGGCGCACAAGACCTGGGGTGAACAGGTCCAGGACTTCCTGAACCGGCTGGCGGGGGACGAATCGGCGCTCCGGTACAACAACACCTTGTTGACCGGCACGGACTTCGGAGTGGGAAGTTCGGCGCGCAAGGTGTCCGTGTTGGACACGTACTCACCCCCACCGCAGCACTGACAGACCGCAGAGCCTTCTCGCAGACCACCGGATTCACTGCATTCAACGGGGACCCATGCCGACCTACCACGAGATCCTGACGACCGACCTGTCCACGCTCACCACGGCCGCCGCACGCTGGGACGGCATGGCGAAGGAGTTCGACAAGCAGGAGACCGCGTACCGGCGGGACGTCCACGGCATCACCCTGCGCCCGACGTTCGTGGGTGAGAGCCAGCAAGCCGCCAACGCGCGCTTCGGTGTCAGGCTCACGGAGTTCCAGAGCGCCCAGACCGAGGCCAAGGCGATCGCCTCGCTGCTGCGTGACGCGCACACCCAGTTCGTGAACCTGCGCAAGAAGCTGGAGTCGGCGCGGGACGACGCCATCGCCAAGGGGATGAAGGTTTCGGACCAGGGTGTGGTCTCCTACGACACCGGCAAGTTGAGCCAGGGGGACAAGCAGGCGCTGGCGCACGACCCCGACTACCAGGACAGCATCCGCAAGGACGTCGCTTCCTGGCAGAGCCGCATCGACCAGTGCGTGCGGGACGTGGACGATGCCGACAAGGGTGTCGAGGTCGCCTTCACGGCCGTCGTGAAGGGCCCAGACCAGGGCTTCGGCACGGTCCCCGACTTCAACGGCAAGGCGCAGGGCGACATCGAGAAGTACGAGGCGGACGAGGCCAAGGACATCGCGCAGCGCGTCAACTCCGGTGACGCCTCGGCGGCCGACTACCAGGAGCTGCAGAGGCTCTTCCGCGACAACTCCGGCGACAAGGCCTTCAGCCAGACCCTGCTGGACGAGCTGGGCGCCAAGGGCACACTGCAGCTCTCCAACAGCCTCGACGGTCTCGCCTACCACGGCGACAAGCAGCACAGCGACCGGTACCTGGACATCCAGAAGGGGCTCGCCACCACGCTGGCGACCGCGACCCAGGATCCGAACTCGGCCTTCTACAAGCACTTCCGCGAGGACATGCAGAAGGCCGGCACCGAGCAGTTCAAGGTCGACGGCCTCAGCCCCATCCCGGATGAGAAGGTCCGCGGCTACCAGAGCCTCGTCACACTGATGCAGCAGGGGCACGGCTACAACGGGCAGTTCCTGGAAGACACGGCCGACGACATCCGGCACGCCGAGGAGTCGTACGTAGCAAAGGGGGGCAACCCGACCGAGTCCATCTGGGCCCTGCGGGACAAGTTCAGCGGCAAGGACCGGGGCTGGTTCGCCAACGACCCGCTCGACGGCGTGCTCGGCATCATGTCGCAGGACCCCAAGACCAGCACCGCGTACCTGGATCCGGCCCACAACGACAACCTGGACTATCTGCTCCACGGGCGGGACTGGGACACCGTCATCGACCACTTCGCGACGCCGCCCGGCGGGACCACCACGGGCATCCCGGTCATGGCGCCGGACGGCGACGACCGTAAGGGTTTCGGAGACGCCCTGGCCGCGGCGGCCACCGGCATCGCCCCGGATGGCCAGCGCCCCATGGCACCGACGCCGCACACCGACGCCAACAACCGGGTGTTCGTACATGCATTGGACGTCCTGTCCAAGCAGGGCAACGACATGCCGGCCTCGCTGCGTGACGACATAGCGAAGATCATGGTCAATCACGGCCAGGAGACGTACGTGGCGATGAGCGACCCGAGTGGCGAGCGGCATCCTGCCGACGGCCCGAACCTGGACCGTCAACAGGTCCTGGAGATGACGAAGCAGATCTCTCGGAGCCAGGACTCCTACAACATGTTGCACGAGGGCATGAACTACTCGATCATGAACGACATCCACGATCCTTCGCGCCATCCGGAGGACACTCTCCACTCGGCCGGCACCGCGATCGGATTCATGGAGGAGGGACGGTACCTGGCGCTCAAGGGCGACCAGCACGACTACACCTGGGACAAGGCGTGGAGTTACCACGCGTCCGGAGCGCTGCTCAATTTCATCCCGGTGTACGGGGACATCGCTCAGCGCGGTGCCGACGCGCTCACCAGTGCGTGGGTCATGGACGAACAGCAGGATCAGGCGGCCAAGCTGACCAGCGACAGCCAGGCCACCTACCACCTGCGCCAGAATCAGCTCAACGAAATCGCCCACAAGTGGTACGCGGCCAACTCGGACTGGGCCGACAGCCACACCGACTACTCGCACGAGCAGGGCATGTACGATCAGATCAACGGGGCGGCCAATAACGGCAATGCACTGGCCCGCGGCATGGCGGGAGCTCAGTGATGACAATGAGGCGCATGGCGGCGGCCCTGTTGTACAGCGTCGTCCTGGGAGCGGCGGCGGGTTGCAGTGGCAGCACCCATCCCGCTGTCCCCGCCGAGTTCTGCAAGGTCCCAGTGTCGAAGGCGGCCTTGTCACCACTCATCCCGGACAACGGATCAGTGAAGCAGACGTACACGGCCTTGGAAGCTCAGCAGGGTGCGGGCTGTGCCCTGAGCGCGGGCGGCAACCGGGTGTTGTTCGTCGCCATCACGCGTGTGGACCGGGCCCCGGACCCGGCGGACTGGAAGCCCACAGCAGCGCCGTACAAGTACGCCGCCGAGCGGGCCGTGTCCTTCCCGGGACACGCGGCGATCGGAAGCAACGGCGCCACGGTCCAGGCCACCTGCACCTCTCGGAACGCGTACATGTCCTTCGGGGTCTATTTCTTCGGAGACCGAGTCGAGAACACCCCCACGGGCTACAAGAAACTCGTGCCTTTCGTGAACGACCTCGTCCCCAAGGAGACCAGGAAGTTCGGCTGCACCAAGTAGTCGGTGCGACTCGCCGATGTTCCGGCCGGGGCCAAGGGGGACGATCTGTCGACCCTGCTCGTGGCTGACGCTTTGGCGCGGGGAGCTCCCGACGGCATCGTGGCGGACGAACAGGCGCTGCCCGCCGTTCACGGACAGGCGCGGACCGCGAATACCGGGAGACGGGTCGCGGTGCTGACGAAGGGCGGTGGGTCGTGACCACCCGGATCGGACCGAGACCACTCCACACGGACAGGTCCCGCCTGAAGATCGCGGTCACTGCGGCCTGTCTGGCCGTGGCCGCAGGCATCGGAGCCTGGCTGTGGGGCGGCGCGGGCAAGGGCCCCGGCGCAGGCCAAGGGCTCCTGGCGGACAAGAGGGTGCGGTCGGCTCTGGGGGCGGAGTACCGGAGCGATCTCAGCTGCTCGGCGCTGGGCGCGGCCGTCGAGCACGCCACCACGGGGGCGACGCCGGGCAGGCATTCCCTGCGGCAGGCGCGATCCACGCAGAACCTGCTGCTGGCCGTGGACGACGAGGCCGGGACCGGCGGTCGGAAGGCCGATGCCGCCCTCGCCGTTCCCTTCGCCCAGGCGTTCGCCGACTGCGCGGACGACACGGACCAGATCCTGACCTCGGTGAACGTGGACTACATCCGCGCGGACACCCAGTCGGCCTCCCCGTGGCAGGACCGGACCGGCGTCCACATGTCCGTGTCGGTGGACACCGTCATCCATGTCGTACGGGCGGTGTCCGACAGCTCCGAGGCCTACGCCGCGATCCGTGACGCCGCCACCCGGCGGATCGCCGCCGATCTCGCCGCCGCCCCCGCAACGGCGGGCAAGGAGACGCTCACTCTGCGTGCAAAGCTCTGCGGGCGTGTCCTCGGCTCGCTGGACGGGGTGGCGGAAGAGACGGCGGCGAGCATGGGGCAGACCGGGGCGCGGAAGTGGGGCGAGGACGTCGCCGCACGTCTGTCGGCACACGCGGCGGCCCCGCCCGCCTGCAGCCAGGACCCCGCCGACCATCTGATCGACTCGTGGAAGTGGGAGCTGAAGCAGGCCGGCACGGAGAACACGCTCGCGCGGCTGGAGGCCCAGAGCATGGAGATGAGCCGCGTCTGGGGCAAGGCGCTCGGTGTCGACAGCGGGCTGCGGGACGCGCTGGCGTACGGCTCCCGGGACAGCGCGGCCGCTGCTCGGAGCGACGCACTCGACAAGCTTCGGTGACCGCGTCAGCCGAGAAGCCCGACGACCGTGCCGCACTGCCGCACCCGGAAATTCCATGGTCGGTCAATCTCAGCAAAGGGGAAAAGTGACACACGGATCAATAGCCCGCACCAGCTCTGCTGCCCGTGCCCTTGCGGCGGCCGCCCTGCTCGGCGCGACCCTGCTCGGCTGTGGCTCCGGGGCTGGTTCCAGCGGGGATACGGCAGCGACCGGCCCCGGCAGCGACGCGCCCACAGTCGGCGCACCTGCTGACCCGGCAGCCGGCGGCGCCCCGGCCGCAGAACGGATCAAGCAGGTCAACGAGACGATGCGCAGGACGCCGTTCAGCGGGATCGGCACAACCACGGCCTTCGAGGGCGCGGGACTGCAGATGATCGTGTGGAATCCCGATCAGGGGCTGCGCATCACCTACAACGGGACCTCCGGCGGAAACATGTACTGCAAGGACGGCACCACGTACATGAGCGTGGGTCTGCTGGCCCAGAGCCTCAAGTCCCAGGGGACCGAGGTCACCGTCCCGGACAGGCTTGCCGACTTCTACGTGACCACGCGGAGCGGGCAGGACTGTGGCACCTACTTCGCCCTGCCGCCCTCGGGCACCTTCGCGCCCAAGAACGACACCACCGTCGGGGGAGTGCGGGCCCGGGCCGTCGTGGCGGGGGACGGGGCCACCTCGGACACCTATTTCGTCAGCGCGCAGGGCCCCGCCAGGCTCCTGAAGATGAAGTCCGTCCGCGGCGGGCGCACCAGCAGCACGACGTACGACGACTTCGGCAAGAAGGAGGACGTCACGCTGCCGAGCCCGGACAAGATCATGACCATGGAGAATTTCCGCGCGCAGGTGGACGCCGGATGACGCTGGGCAACCGGGGACAGGCGGGCGTGGGCTCCGGGATGCGCATCCCGGACTGACCGGCGTCGGCCCGCGTACTGCCCCCGGTTTGACCTACATCACTCCCGGGGTATTCTCTCCGGCTCGATTGGCGGAGCCCCCGCCCCATATGGCAGACTGTCGGAGTTGCTCGGTCGAGTGTTGATGCTGCGCGCCTCCCGCCGGGAGGACCGGAAGCGAGTCCCACAGTACTCGTCGTCCTAACTGCCTGATGGCAGCACTGGGACGGACGTACGGGAATCTTTCGGGAAGTGGAGTGCGGCACCGGCCAGGCGCCCGGTGGGCCTTTCGCCCTCGGCTTGCGGTACCGGAAGGGCCGTGCGCATTCCCCGCAGGGATGTTCGAACAAGGGACATCTGTGTCAGCGGGAGCGCGACACGCCCGACCGCGTGGGTCGGAGAGCGGTAGTACGGAACACCGGGTTCCAGAGCGTTAAAAGAGACAGGACTACTGAGTAGCCATGGCGGGACAGAAGATCCGCATCCGGCTCAAGGCCTACGACCACGAGGTCATCGACTCCTCGGCGAAGAAGATCGTCGAGACGGTGACCCGCACTGGTGCGTCGGTCGCGGGCCCGGTGCCGCTGCCCACTGAGAAGAACGTGTACTGCGTCATCAAGTCGCCGCACAAGTACAAGGACTCGCGCGAGCACTTCGAGATGCGCACGCACAAGCGCCTGATCGACATCCTCGACCCGACCCCCAAGACCGTTGACTCTCTGATGCGACTCGACCTCCCGGCCGGTGTCGACATCGAGATCAAGCTCTGAGGGCTGGTGATCTGAGAATGGCTAAGCAGATCAAGGGCATCCTGGGCGAGAAGCTCGGCATGACGCAGGTGTGGGACGAGAACAACCGCGTTGTTCCCGTCACCGTCGTCAAGGCCGGCCCCAACGTCGTCACCCAGGTCCGTACGAACGATGTCGACGGCTACGAGTCCGTCCAGATCGCGTTCGGCGAGATCGACCCGCGCAAGGTGAACAAGCCCCTCAAGGGCCACTTCGCCAAGGCCGACGTCACTCCCCGCCGCCACCTCGTCGAGATCCGTACCGCTGACGCCAGCGAGTACACCCTCGGCCAGGAGATCACCGCCGAGGTGTTCGAGGCCGGCATCAAGGTCGACGTGACCGGCAAGAGCAAGGGCAAGGGCTTCGCCGGTGTCATGAAGCGTCACAACTTCAAGGGCCTCGGCGCCGGACACGGCACCCAGCGCAAGCACCGCTCGCCCGGTTCCATCGGTGGCTGCGCCACCCCGGGCCGTGTGTTCAAGGGCCTCCGCATGGCGGGTCGTATGGGCAACGAGCGGGTCACCACCCAGAACCTGACCGTCCACGCCGTTGACGCGGAGAAGGGTCTGCTGCTCATCAAGGGCGCGGTTCCCGGTCCGAACGGCGGCCTCGTCCTGGTCCGCACCGCGGCCAAGGGGGCCTGAGGTAACCGATGAGCACTGTTGACATCCTTTCGCCGGCGGGCGACAAGGCCGGTACCGTCGAGCTCCCCGCGGAGATCTTCGACGTAGAGAAGATCAGCGTTCCGCTGCTTCACCAGGTCGTCGTCGCGCAGCTGGCCGCTGCCCGTCAGGGCACGCACAAGACCAAGACTCGTGGCGAGGTTCGCGGTGGCGGCAAGAAGCCGTACCGCCAGAAGGGCACCGGCCGCGCCCGTCAGGGCTCGACCCGTGCGCCGCAGTTCGCAGGCGGTGGCGTCGTCCACGGCCCGCAGCCGCGTGACTACTCGCAGCGGACCCCGAAGAAGATGAAGGCCGCGGCCCTGCGCCACGCCCTCACCGACCGGGCCCGCCACAACCGCATCCACGTCGTCTCCGGCGTGGTCGAGGGCGAGAACCCCAGCACCAAGGCCGCGAAGGGCCTGTTCGGCAAGATCAGCGAGCGCAAGAACCTGCTCCTGGTCGTCGAGCGCGCCGACGAGGCCGCGTGGCTGTCCGCCCGCAACCTGCCCCAGGTCCACATCCTGGAGCCGGGCCAGCTGAACACGTACGACGTTCTCGTCTCGGACGACGTGGTCTTCACCCAGGCCGCTTTCGAGTCCTTCGTGTCTGGCCCCAAGGCCGCTGACACCGAAGGGAGCGAAGCCTGATGGCTACGCGTCACCCGAGCATTGCCTCGAAGGCCGCCAAGGCCGCCAAGGCCGCGCGCGTCGCCAAGGCGCGTCGCCACGCCACCGAGGGCAAGAACACCGTCGAGACCCCGCTGAGCAAGTCCTTCACGGACCACCGTGACGTGCTGCTCAAGCCGGTCGTCTCGGAGAAGAGCTACGCGCTCCTCGACGAGGGCAAGTACACGTTCATCGTCGCCCCGGGCGCCAACAAGACCCAGATCAAGCAGGCCGTTCAGGCGGTCTTCGACGTCAAGGTCACCGGGGTCAACACCCTCAACCGCCAGGGCAAGCGCAAGCGCACCAAGACCGGTTTCGGTCAGCGCGCGGGCTCGAAGCGCGCGATCGTGACCCTCGCCGAGGGCGACCGTATCGACATCTTCGGCGGTCCGACCGCCTAAGGGCGGTCCGGATCGTCCGATATCGGACGAGGACTGAGAAATGGGAATCCGCAAGTACAAGCCGACTACGCCGGGCCGTCGTGGCGCCAGCGTCGCCGACTTCGTCGAGGTCACGCGGTCCACGCCGGAGAAGTCGCTGGTCCGCCCGCTGCACAGCAAGGGCGGCCGTAACAACGCCGGTCGTGTGACCGTTCGCCACCAGGGTGGCGGACACAAGCGCGCCTACCGTGTGATCGACTTCCGTCGTCACGACAAGGACGGCGTGCCGGCGAAGGTCGCGCACATCGAGTACGACCCCAACCGCACCGCGCGCATCGCGCTGCTGCACTACGCCGACGGCGAGAAGCGCTACATCCTCGCCCCGCGCAACCTGCAGCAGGGTGACCGCGTCGAGAACGGTCCCGGGGCCGACATCAAGCCGGGCAACAACCTGGCCATCCGCAACATCCCGGTCGGTACGACGCTCCACGCGATCGAGCTCCGTCCCGGTGGCGGTGCCAAGTTCGCCCGCTCCGCCGGTGCCTCCGTGCAGCTGCTCGCGAAGGAGGGCTCGATGGCCCACCTGCGCATGCCGTCCGGTGAGATCCGCCTGGTCGACGTCCGCTGCCGCGCCACCATCGGCGAGGTCGGCAACGCCGAGCAGAGCAACATCAACTGGGGTAAGGCCGGCCGTAAGCGGTGGCTGGGCGTTCGCCCGACCGTCCGTGGTGTGGTCATGAACCCGGTTGACCACCCGCACGGTGGTGGTGAGGGCCGGACCTCCGGTGGTCGCCACCCTGTGTCCCCGTGGGGCAAGAAGGAAGGCCGTACTCGTTCGCCCAAGAAGGCGTCGAACAAGTACATCGTCCGCCGCCGCAAGACGAACAAGAAGCGCTAAGGACGGGTTGAGATGCCTCGTAGCTTGAAGAAGGGACCCTTCGTCGACGACCACCTGATCAAGAAGGTGGATGTCCAGAACGAAGCCGGTACCAAGAACGTCATCAAGACCTGGTCCCGTCGCTCGATGATCGTCCCGGCCATGCTCGGTCACACGATCGCGGTGCACAACGGCAAGACCCACATCCCGGTGTTCGTCACCGAGTCGATGGTCGGCCACAAGCTCGGCGAGTTCTCGCCGACCCGCACCTTCCGCGGCCACGTCAAGGACGACCGGAAGTCGAAGCGCCGCTAGTAGCGGATCGCATTCAGACACGTAAGTAACTGAGAGGGACAACCATGGAAGCCAGGGCCCAGGCGCGGTACATCCGCGTTACGCCCATGAAGGCCCGCCGCGTGGTGGACCTTATCCGTGGCATGGATGCCACGGAGGCTCAGGCTGTTCTGCGATTCGCTCCGCAGGCAGCCTCCGTGCCGGTCGGCAAGGTGCTCGACAGCGCCATCGCCAACGCCGCGCACAACTACGACCACACCGACGCCGACAGCCTCTTCATTTCCGAGGCGTACGTCGACGAGGGCCCGACCCTGAAGCGGTTCCGGCCGCGTGCCCAGGGCCGTGCCTACCGGATCCGCAAGCGGACCAGCCACATCACCGTGGTCGTCAGCAGCAAGGAAGGAACCCGGTAATGGGCCAGAAGGTTAACCCGCATGGGTTCCGGCTCGGTGTCACGACCGACTTCAAGTCGCGTTGGTACGCCGACAAGCTGTACAAGGACTACGTCAAGGAAGACGTCGCCATCCGTCGGATGATGACGTCCGGCATGGAGCGCGCCGGTATCTCGAAGGTTGAGATCGAGCGCACCCGTGACCGCGTGCGGGTGGACATCCACACCGCTCGTCCGGGCATCGTCATCGGCCGCCGTGGCGCCGAGGCCGACCGCATCCGCGGCGACCTCGAGAAGCTCACGGGCAAGCAGGTCCAGCTGAACATCCTCGAGGTCAAGAACCCCGAGACCGACGCTCAGCTGGTTGCCCAGGCCGTTGCCGAGCAGCTCTCCTCCCGCGTCTCCTTCCGCCGCGCCATGCGTAAGAGCATGCAGTCGGCGATGAAGGCCGGCGCCAAGGGCATCAAGATCCAGTGCGGCGGCCGCCTCGGCGGCGCCGAGATGTCCCGCTCGGAGTTCTACCGCGAGGGCCGTGTGCCCCTGCACACGCTCCGTGCGAACGTGGACTACGGCTTCTTCGAGGCCAAGACGACCTTCGGCCGCATCGGTGTGAAGGTCTGGATCTACAAGGGCGACGTGAAGAACATCGCCGAGGTCCGCGCCGAGAACGCTGCGGCCCGTGCGGGTAACCGCCCGGCCCGTGGCGGTGCCGACCGCCCGGCCCGTGGTGGCCGTGGTGGCGAGCGGCGCGGTCGCAAGCCGCAGCAGGCTGCCGGCGCCGAGGCCCCCAAGGCCGAGGCTCCCGCGTCCGCTCCGGCTGAGAGCACCGGAACGGAGGCCTGACCGACATGCTGATCCCCCGTAGGGTCAAGCACCGCAAGCAGCACCACCCGAAGCGTCGCGGTGAGGCCAAGGGCGGTACGACGGTTGCGTTCGGCGAGTACGGCATCCAGGCCCTCACGCCGGCGTACGTGACCAACCGCCAGATCGAGGCGGCCCGTATCGCGATGACCCGCCACATCAAGCGTGGCGGCAAGGTCTGGATCAACATCTACCCGGACCGCCCGCTGACGAAGAAGCCTGCCGAGACCCGCATGGGTTCCGGTAAGGGTTCTCCGGAGTGGTGGATCGCGAACGTGCACCCGGGCCGGGTCATGTTCGAGCTGTCCTACCCCAACGAGAAGATCGCCCGTGAGGCCCTTACTCGCGCAGCCCACAAGCTGCCGATGAAGTGCCGGATCGTCAAGCGCGAGGCAGGTGAAGCGTGATGTCGGCCGGTACCAAGGCGTCCGAGCTGCGCGAGCTGGGCAACGAGGAGCTTCTGAACAAGCTCCGCGAGGCCAAGGAAGAGCTGTTCAACCTCCGCTTCCAGGCGGCGACGGGCCAGCTCGAGAACCACGGTCGGCTCAAGGCCGTCCGTAAGGACATCGCGCGGATCTACACCCTGATGCGTGAGCGCGAGCTGGGCATCGAGACGGTGGAGAGCGCCTGATGAGCGAGAGCAACGTGACTGAGAACACCGAGGCCCGTGGCTTCCGTAAGACCCGTGAGGGTCTGGTCGTCAGCGACAAGATGGACAAGACCGTCGTCGTCGCCGTCGAGGACCGTGTGAAGCACGCGCTGTACGGCAAGGTCATCCGCCGTACCAACAAGCTCAAGGCTCACGACGAGCAGAACGCCGCGGGCGTCGGCGACCGTGTCCTCCTCATGGAGACCCGGCCGCTGTCCGCGACGAAGCGCTGGCGCGTCGTCGAGATCCTCGAGAAGGCCAAGTAATTCCCGTAAGGGAATTCCTTAAGCAAGGTTCCTGCGGGGCTAACCCCGCAGGTCAGTTCCGCCAGGCTCGGCAGGGGCTCTCGTACTGAGGCCCCTGCCGGGAACCGGCAGACAAACAGGAGATAGACGTGATCCAGCAGGAGTCGCGACTGCGCGTCGCCGACAACACTGGTGCGAAGGAAATCCTTTGCATCCGTGTGCTCGGTGGCTCCGGTCGCCGCTACGCGGGCATCGGTGACGTCATCGTCGCCACCGTCAAGGACGCGATCCCCGGTGGCAACGTGAAGAAGGGTGACGTCGTCAAGGCGGTCATCGTTCGCACCGTCAAGGAGCGCCGCCGTCCGGACGGCTCGTACATCCGCTTCGACGAGAACGCCGCCGTCATTCTGAAGAACGACGGCGACCCTCGCGGCACCCGCATCTTCGGCCCGGTCGGCCGTGAGCTGCGCGAGAAGAAGTTCATGAAGATCATCTCGCTCGCGCCGGAGGTGCTGTAAGCATGAAGATCAAGAAGGGCGACCTGGTCCAGGTCATCACCGGTAAGGACAAGGGCAAGCAGGGCAAGGTCATCGCGGCCTACCCCCGCGAGGACCGTGTCCTGGTCGAGGGTGTCAACCGGGTCAAGAAGCACACCAAGGCCGGCCCGACCGCCAGCGGTTCCCAGGCCGGCGGCATCGTGACCACCGAGGCCCCTGTCCACGTGTCCAACGTCCAGCTGGTCGTGGAGAAGGACGGCCAGAAGGTCGTCACGCGTGTCGGTTACCGCTTCGACGACGAGGGCAACAAGATCCGCGTTGCCAAGCGGACGGGTGAGGACATCTGATGGCTACCACCACTCCGCGTCTGAAGCAGAAGTACCGCGAGGAGATCGCGGGCAAGCTGCGTGACGAGTTCAAGTACGAGAACGTCATGCAGGTTCCCGGCCTCGTCAAGATCGTGGTCAACATGGGTGTCGGCGACGCCGCCCGTGACTCGAAGCTCATGGACGGTGCCGTCCGTGACCTGACCACCATCACCGGTCAGAAGCCGGCCGTCACCAAGGCCCGCAAGTCCATCGCGCAGTTCAAGCTGCGTGAGGGTCAGCCGATCGGTGCCCACGTCACGCTCCGTGGCGACCGCATGTGGGAGTTCCTGGACCGCACCCTGTCGCTCGCGCTGCCGCGCATCCGCGACTTCCGCGGCCTGTCCCCCAAGCAGTTCGACGGCCGTGGCAACTACACCTTCGGTCTCACGGAGCAGGTCATGTTCCACGAGATCGACCAGGACAAGATCGACCGTACCCGGGGTATGGACATCACCGTGGTGACCACGGCGACCAACGACGCTGAGGGCCGCGCGCTCCTTCGTCACCTCGGCTTCCCGTTCAAGGAGGCGTGAGCGAGATGGCGAAGAAGGCTCTGATTGCCAAGGCTGCTCGCAAGCCCAAGTTCGGTGTGCGTGGCTACACGCGCTGCCAGCGCTGCGGCCGTCCGCACTCCGTGTACCGCAAGTTCGGCCTCTGCCGCGTGTGCCTTCGTGAGATGGCTCACCGTGGCGAGCTGCCGGGCGTGACCAAGAGCTCCTGGTAATCCCCGCTTTTAGGGATTCCTGAAGCTCTCGGTAAGCATCTGGGTCGGCAGGGGCCCTTCTCCGCATGCCTTAAGCTTGTGGGGTTGGGCGTCTGCCGCCCGTACGACTTACTACGCCGTAGGTCCACCGCGCCGCACCCGTCCCGTCTCGGATCGGGGAGAGGGATGGCGCACCAGGAAACCCCGGCGAGAGAGGCCGAAGGCCAATTCATGACCATGACTGATCCGATCGCAGACATGCTTACGCGTCTGCGGAACGCGAACTCGGCATACCACGACTCCGTGACGATGCCGGCATCGAAGATCAAGTCTCACATCGCGGAGATCCTCCAGCAGGAGGGCTTCATCACGGGCTGGAAGGTCGAGGACGCCGAGGTCGGCAAGAACCTCGTTCTCGAGCTGAAGTTCGGCCCGAACCGTGAGCGCTCCATCGCGGGCATCAAGCGGATCTCCAAGCCCGGTCTCCGGGTGTACGCGAAGTCCACCTCCCTGCCCAAGGTGCTGGGCGGCCTCGGCGTGGCGATCATCTCCACGTCGCACGGTCTCCTCACCGACAAGCAGGCCGGCAAGAAGGGCGTAGGCGGAGAAGTCCTCGCCTACGTCTGGTAACGGAAGGGAACGGAGGAAACAGCTATGTCGCGTATTGGCAAGCTCCCCATCACGGTTCCCGCCGGCGTGGACGTCACCATCGACGGCCGTACGGTCTCGGTCAAGGGCCCCAAGGGCTCGCTGACCCACACCGTCGTGGCGCCGATCGACATCGCTAAGGGCGAGGACGGCACCCTTCAGGTGACGCGCCCGAACGACGAGCGTCAGAACAAGGCCCTGCACGGCCTGTCCCGCACGCTGGTGGCGAACATGATCACCGGCGTGACCCAGGGTTACGTGAAGAAGCTCGAGATCAGTGGTGTCGGTTACCGCGTGACCGCCAAGGGTTCGAACCTCGAGTTCGCTCTCGGCTACAGCCACCCGATCGTCGTCGAGGCCCCCGAGGGCATCACCTTCAAGGTGGAGGCCCCCACCCGGTTCTCGGTCGAGGGCATCGACAAGCAGAAGGTCGGCGAGGTTGCGGCCAACATCCGCAAGCTGCGCAAGCCTGACCCGTACAAGGCCAAGGGCGTCAAGTACGAGGGCGAAGTCATCCGCCGCAAGGTCGGAAAGGCGGGTAAGTAAGCCATGGCATACGGGCAGAAGATCCTCAAGGGCGACGCCTACAAGCGCGCCGCGATCAAGCGCCGTCACATCCGGATCCGCAAGAACCTTTCCGGTACGGCGGAGCGTCCCCGTCTGGTCGTGACCCGCTCCAACCGCCACATCGTGGCGCAGGTGATCGACGACCTCAAGGGCCACACCCTGGCGTCCGCGTCCACCCTGGACGCGTCCGTCCGCGGTGGCGAGGGCGACAAGTCCTCGCAGGCCAAGCAGGTCGGCGCCCTGGTCGCCGAGCGTGCCAAGGCCGCCGGTGTCGAGGCTGTCGTGTTCGACCGTGGTGGCAACCAGTACGCCGGGCGCATCGCCGCCCTGGCGGACGCCGCCCGCGAAGCCGGGCTCAAGTTCTGAGCCTGCCGTAGCTAGCGGAAACAGAGAGAGGTAATTCCAATGGCTGGACCCCAGCGCCGCGGTGGCGGTGCCGGTGGCGGCGAGCGGCGGGACCGGAAGGGCCGTGACGGCGGCGCTGCTGCCGCCGAGAAGACCGCGTACGTTGAGCGCGTTGTCGCGATCAACCGCGTCGCCAAGGTTGTGAAGGGTGGTCGTCGCTTCAGCTTCACCGCGCTGGTCGTGGTGGGCGATGGTGACGGCACCGTCGGTGTCGGTTACGGCAAGGCCAAGGAGGTGCCGGCCGCCATCGCCAAGGGTGTTGAGGAGGCCAAGAAGCACTTCTTCAAGGTCCCCCGTATCCAGGGCACCATCCCGCACCCGATCCAGGGTGAGAAGGCTGCCGGCGTCGTGCTGCTCAAGCCCGCGTCCCCGGGTACCGGCGTTATCGCCGGTGGTCCGGTGCGTGCGGTGCTCGAGTGCGCCGGTATCCACGACATCCTGTCGAAGTCCCTCGGCTCCGACAACGCGATCAACATCGTGCACGCGACCGTGGAGGCCCTGAAGGGCCTGCAGCGTCCCGAGGAGGTCGCGGCCCGCCGTGGTCTGCCGCTCGAGGACGTCGCGCCCGCGGCTCTGCTGCGTGCCCGTGCCGGAGTGGGTGCGTGATGGCTCAGCTGAAGATCACGCAGGTCAAGTCCTACATCGGCAGCAAGCAGAACCACCGTGACACCCTGCGCTCCCTTGGTCTCAAGGGCATCAACACGCAGGTCGTCAAGGAGGACCGCCCCGAGTTCCGCGGCATGGTGCACACCGTCCGCCACCTCGTGACGGTCGAGGAGGTCGACTGATCATGGCGGAGAACAACCCGCTCAAGATCCACAACCTCCGTCCCGCCCCGGGCGCCAAGACCGCCAAGACCCGTGTGGGTCGTGGTGAGGCGTCCAAGGGTAAGACGGCCGGTCGTGGTACCAAGGGCACGAAGGCCCGCTACCAGGTTCCGGAGCGCTTCGAGGGTGGCCAGATGCCGCTCCACATGCGTCTCCCGAAGCTGAAGGGCTTCAAGAACCCGTTCAAGACCGAGTTCCAGGTCGTGAACCTCGACAAGCTGGCCGCGCTCTACCCTGAGGGTGGAGAGGTCACGGTCGAGGGTCTGGTGGCCAAGGGTGCCGTTCGCAAGAACAGCCTCGTCAAGGTCCTCGGCCAGGGCGAGATCTCCGTGGCGCTGCAGGTGACGGTGGACGCCGTCTCCGGTTCCGCCAAGGAGAAGATCACCGCCGCGGGCGGTACGGTCACCGAGCTCGTCTGAGTTTTTCAGACGCCTTGATGACGTAAACGATCCCGACCGGGGATACCTCACAATGGGGTATCCCCGGTTGGTCGTTCCTAGGGAGGCAGTGTCGCCGGTAAGGTGGCCTGCACTGTTCTTTTTTCTGTATCCGTCGAACCTCAAGACCGTCACCCTTGACGCAGTTGCGCGGGGGTCGCAGGAGGCACCGTGCTCACCGCGTTCGCCCGGGCGTTCAGGACGCCCGACCTGCGCAAGAAGCTGCTCTTCACGCTGGGCATCATCGTGGTCTACCGGGTCGGTACCCACGTCCCGATCCCCGGCGTCAACTACAAGGCCGTCCAGCAGTGTGTCAGCGAGGCGGGCGCCAATCAGGGCCTGTTCGGTCTCGTGAACATGTTCAGCGGTGGAGCGCTGCTGCAGATCACGATCTTCGCGCTCGGGATCATGCCGTACATCACGGCCAGCATCATCCTCCAGCTGCTCACCGTGGTCATCCCGCGCCTGGAAGCCCTGAAGAAGGAGGGCCAGGCCGGTACGGCAAAGATCACGCAGTACACCCGATACCTGACGGTCGCGCTCGCCATCCTGCAGGGCACCGGCCTGGTGGCCACCGCCCGCAGCGGCGCCCTCTTCAACGGCTGCTCGGTCGCCTCGGGCATCGTCCCGGACCAGGCGATCTTCACGACGATCACGATGGTCATCTGCATGACCGCCGGCACGGCCGTCGTCATGTGGCTCGGTGAGCTGATCACGGACCGCGGCATCGGCAACGGCATGTCGATCCTGATGTTCATCTCGATCGCCGCGACCTTCCCGTCCGCGCTGTGGGCGATCAAGAAGCAGGGTTCGCTGGCCGGCGGCTGGATCGAGTTCGGCACCGTCATCCTGGTCGGTCTGGTCATGGTCGCGCTCGTGGTCTTCGTCGAGCAGGCCCAGCGCCGCATTCCGGTGCAGTACGCGAAGCGCATGATCGGGCGCCGTTCCTACGGTGGTACGTCCACGTACATCCCGCTCAAGGTGAACCAGGCGGGTGTGATTCCCGTCATCTTCGCCTCCTCGCTGCTCTACATTCCGGCGCTGGTGGCGCAGTTCGCGGGCGGCAACTCGGGCTGGAAGACCTGGGTCACCCAGAACCTGACCAAGGGCGACCATCCGATTTACATCACTCTGTACTTCTTGCTCATCGTTTTCTTCGCGTTCTTCTACGTGGCGATCTCCTTCAACCCCGAGGAAGTCGCCGACAACATGAAGAAGTATGGTGGCTTCATCCCGGGCATCCGGGCTGGCCGACCGACCGCTGAGTACCTGAGCTACGTGCTCAACCGGATCACCTGGCCGGGTTCGCTGTATCTGGGTCTGATTGCTCTCGTGCCAACAATGGCGTTGGTCGGGTTCGGGGCGACGAACAACTTCCCGTTCGGCGGGACCAGCATCCTGATCATCGTGGGTGTCGGTCTTGAGACGGTGAAGCAGATCGAGAGCCAGCTCCAGCAGCGCAATTACGAAGGGTTCCTCCGCTGATGCGTATCGTCCTCGTCGGGCCGCCGGGTGCCGGTAAGGGAACGCAAGCCGTCCGGCTCGCAGAGAAGCTGGCCATTCCGCACATCTCCACGGGCGACCTGTTCCGCGCCAACATCAGTCGGCAGACCGAGCTGGGCAAGCTCGCCAAGTCCTACATGGACCGCGGCGAGCTGGTGCCGGACGAGGTCACCATCGCGATGGCCAAGGACCGCATGGAGCAGCCGGACGCGGAGAACGGCTTCCTGCTGGACGGCTTCCCGCGCAACGTCTCGCAGGCCGAGGCCCTGGACGCGCTGCTGGAGTCCGAGAGCATCAAGCTGGACGCCGTCCTGGACCTGGAGGTCCCGGAGGACGAGGTCGTCAAGCGGATCGCCGGCCGGCGCATCTGCCGCAACGACTCGTCCCACGTCTTCCACGTGACCTACAGCCCGGCGAAGCAGGAGGGCGTCTGCGACGTCTGCGGCGGCGAGCTGTACCAGCGTGACGACGACTCCGAGGAGACCGTCCGCAAGCGGCTGGAGGTCTACCACACGCAGACCGAGCCGATCATCGACTACTACAAGGCGCAGGGCCTGGTCGTGACGATCTCCTCCCTGGGCCCGGTGGACGAGATCACGCAGCGGGCGCTGGAAGCGCTCAAGCGTGAGAAGGCCGAGAACAAGTAGATCGCGGTCCCTCCGGCCGCGGTGCCCTCCCCCGGACTGCGTCCGGTGGGACCCACAGGGCGCCGCGGCCGTAGTGTTGTGTTCGTAACCCAGCCGATGTGAGTGACGGAGAGCGCAGGCGCCCATGGTGCAGATCAAGACCCCCGAGCAGATCGCCAGGATGCGGGCGGCGGGCCTGGTCGTCGCCGCGATCCACGCGGCCACCCGGGAGGCGGCGGTACCGGGCGCCAGCACCAGGGACCTGGACGAGGTCGCCCGCAAGGTGCTCGCGGAGCACGGCGCCAAGTCGAACTTCCTGGGTTACGGCGGTTTCCCCGCGACCATCTGCACCTCGGTCAACGAGGTCGTCGTCCACGGCATCCCCGCGGAGGACGTCGTCCTGAAGGACGGCGACATCATCTCCATCGACTGCGGCGCGATCATCGACGGCTGGCACGGCGACGCGGCTTACACGGCCTTCGTCGGCTCCGGTCACGCACCGGAGCTGATCGAGCTCTCCCGGGTGACCGAGGAATCGATGTGGGCCGGCATCGCGGCCATGAAGCAGGGCAACCGCCTGGTCGACGTCTCCCGGGCCATCGAGACGTACATCCGCCGCCAGCCCAAGCCGGGCGGCGGCAAGTACGGGATCATCGAGGACTACGGCGGCCACGGCATCGGCACCGAGATGCACATGGACCCGCACCTGCTGAACTACGTCGACCGCCGCCGAGGCAAGGGCCCCAAGCTGGTCCCCGGCTTCTGCCTGGCCATCGAGCCGATGATCTCTCTCGGCACTCCGCGCACCGAGGTCCTCGAGGACGACTGGACGGTCATCACCACCGACGGCACCTGGTCCTCGCACTGGGAGCACTCGGTCGCGCTGACCGAGCAGGGCCCGCTCGTGCTGACCGCTCCGGACGGCGGCAGGGCGAAGCTGGCGGAGCACGGTGTGACGGCCGCGCCGGACCCGCTGGCATAAGGATCAGGCACATGGGGCAGACTTCCCCGATTCGTGTTTCACGGTGCGCTGACGTAGACTGACTCGTCGGCTCTCGTGCACCCGCATGTCCGCATGCGCTCGCACCTTTCCCTCTGGGGCAAGGAAGAGAGTCGATCAAGGTAGTCGATTCGAAGGGCGAAGCGTGGCCAAGAAGCAAGGTGCCATCGAGATCGAGGGCACTGTCGTCGAGTCTCTGCCGAACGCCATGTTCAAGGTCGAGCTCCAGAACGGCCACCAGGTCCTGGCACACATCAGCGGCAAGATGCGCATGCACTACATCCGCATCCTCCCTGACGACCGGGTCGTGGTGGAGTTGTCTCCGTACGACCTGACGCGTGGCCGGATCGTCTACCGGTACAAGTAGATCTTGCCCGCATCCCGGCTCGCCGGGGTGATGGCACTGACCCGGAGAACCTCACCCATGAAGGTCAAGCCGAGCGTCAAGAAGATCTGCGACAAGTGCAGGGTGATCCGCCGTCACGGTCGGGTCATGGTCATTTGCGAGAACCCGCGCCACAAGCAGCGCCAGGGCTGACGCACGACCGATCCCTCTGCATCCATCGCAGAGATTCGCGCGACGCAAGCTGAATTTGTTCATACGCAGGACCCGAGCCCACCAGCTCGACACCCCCGGCTCGGAGGCCGGGGACCCGGTTCGTACCTGGTACGGCGGCCGGGAGCCGGTTCTGCGGAAGACCTCCGAAGATTCACCAGGAGCCATTGAATGGCACGCGTTTCCGGTGTTGACATCCCGCGCGAAAAGCGCGTGGAGGTCGCCCTCACCTACGTGTTCGGCATCGGCCGGACCCTTTCCCAGCTGACGCTGGCCGAGACCGGCATCGACCCGAACACTCGCGTCCGTGACCTGACCGAAGAGCAGCTGGTCGCGATCCGCGAGTACGTCGACAACAACATCAAGACCGAGGGTGACCTCCGTCGCGAGATCCAGGCCGACATCCGCCGCAAGGTCGAGATCGGCTGCTACCAGGGTCTCCGTCACCGTCGCGGTCTGCCCGTCCGCGGTCAGCGCACCAGCACCAACGCTCGTACCCGCAAGGGCCCGCGTCGCGCCATCGCCGGCAAGAAGAAGCCGGGCAAGAAGTAGTCCGCAGCGGACCTCTGTCCACGGTCTTCGCTGTAGGACCGACCACCTCCCGTAGGAGTTAAAGGATGCCCCCCAAGGGACGTCAGGGCGCTGCCAAGAAGGTGCGCCGCAAGGAAAAGAAGAACGTCGCTCACGGCCACGCGCACATCAAGAGCACGTTCAACAACACGATCGTGTCGATCACGGACCCGTCCGGCAACGTGATCTCCTGGGCCTCCGCCGGCCACGTCGGCTTCAAGGGCTCGCGGAAGTCCACGCCGTTCGCCGCGCAGATGGCCGCCGAGTCGGCTGCCCGCCGCGCTCAGGAGCACGGCATGCGCAAGGTCGACGTGTTCGTCAAGGGCCCGGGCTCCGGTCGTGAGACCGCGATCCGCTCCCTGCAGGCCACGGGCCTCGAGGTCGGCTCCATCCAGGACGTCACCCCGACCCCGCACAACGGCTGCCGTCCGCCGAAGCGCCGCCGCGTCTGACGCACGGTTGCACCGAGGATTCGGGCGGTACGGCTCCGTACACGGGGGCGTATCGCCCGTACCCTTGCAGTACCCGCACTTTTCACGGGTGCGGTTTCCGTCGGGCGTCAAATAGCGGGCGTCCACGAATGAAGGATCTGATCCACACATGCTGATCGCTCAGCGTCCCTCGTTGACCGAAGAGGTCGTCGACGAGTTCCGCTCCCGGTTCGTGATCGAGCCGCTGGAGCCGGGCTTCGGCTACACCCTCGGCAACTCCCTCCGCCGTACCCTCCTGTCCTCGATCCCGGGTGCCGCTGTCACCAGCATCCGCATCGACGGCGTGCTGCACGAGTTCACCACCGTGCCGGGCGTCAAGGAGGACGTCACCGACCTGATCCTCAACATCAAGCAGCTGGTCGTCTCCTCGGAGCACGACGAGCCGGTCGTGATGTACCTGCGCAAGCAGGGCCCGGGTCTGGTCACCGCCGCCGACATCGCGCCCCCGGCCGGTGTCGAGGTGCACAACCCCGACCTGGTCCTCGCCACGCTCAACGGCAAGGGCAAGCTGGAGATGGAGCTGACCGTCGAGCGTGGTCGCGGCTACGTCTCCGCCGTGCAGAACAAGCAGGTGGGCCAGGAGATCGGCCGTATCCCGGTCGACTCGATCTACTCGCCGGTTCTGAAGGTCACGTACAAGGTCGAGGCCACGCGTGTCGAGCAGCGCACCGACTTCGACAAGCTGATCGTCGACGTCGAGACCAAGCAGGCCATGCGCCCGCGTGACGCCATGGCGTCGGCGGGCAAGACCCTGGTCGAGCTGTTCGGTCTCGCCCGCGAGCTGAACATCGACGCCGAGGGCATCGACATGGGTCCGTCCCCGACGGACGCCGCTCTCGCCGCCGATCTGGCGCTGCCGATCGAGGAGCTTGAGCTCACCGTTCGGTCGTACAACTGCCTCAAGCGTGAGGGCATCCACTCCGTGGGTGAGCTCGTCGCCCGCTCCGAGGCCGACCTCCTGGACATCCGCAACTTCGGTGCGAAGTCCATCGACGAGGTCAAGGCGAAGCTGGCCGGCATGGGCCTGGCCCTGAAGGACAGCCCGCCCGGATTCGACCCGACCGCCGCCGCCGACGCGTTCGGTGCCGACGACGACGCGGACGCCGGTTTCGTGGAGACCGAGCAGTACTGAGCGCTCCGCCAGGAGGGCCCGCTGTGACTGCGGGTCCGCCGTGGCTGGTCGCGCAGTTCTCCGCGCCCCTTCGGGGGCGCGGATCTTCCGGGCGTCCGAAAGGGCGCCCGGATCTCCGACAGACAACCGTCTGCTCGGATACTGACTCCGGTACCTGATACGGCCGGGGCAGACACACAGGAGAAGAACCATGCCGAAGCCCACCAAGGGTGCCCGTCTGGGCGGCAGCGCCGCGCACGAGAAGCTGCTCCTCGCGAACCTCGCGAAGTCGCTGTTCGAGCACGGCCGCATCACCACCACCGAGGCGAAGGCCCGCCGCCTGCGCCCGTACGCCGAGCGTCTGGTCACCAAGGCGAAGAAGGGCGACCTTCACAACCGCCGTCAGGTGCTCCAGGTCATCACGGACAAGAGCATCGTCCACACGCTCTTCACCGAGATCGGCCCGCGGTACGAGAACCGTCCCGGTGGCTACACCCGCATCACCAAGATCGGTAACCGCCGTGGCGACAACGCGCCCATGGCCGTCATCGAGCTGGTCGAGGCGCTGACCGTGGCGCAGCAGGCGACCGGTGAGGCCGAGGCCGCCACCAAGCGTGCGGTCAAGGAGGCCGACGCGGCCAAGGTCGAGGAGACCAAGGTCGAGGACGCCGCCGAGGCTCCGGCCGAGGAGTCCAAGGACGCCTGAGGCTCTGCCTGACGCTGGAAGCGGGTCCGCCCTTCGGGGCGGGCCCGCTTTCGCGCTTTTCGGAAGGCTCTGCCCGCAGCGGTGCCAGCGCCTGAGAGGATCTGTTTGTGAGTGAAGTACAGCCCGGTCACGTCCGTATCCGCCTCGACCTGTCGTACGACGGCTCCGACTTCCACGGCTGGGCCAAGCAGGCCGGCGGCAGGCGGACCGTGCAGGGGGAGATCGAGGACGCCCTGCGCACGGTCACGCGGTCCAAGGAGACCTACGAGCTGACCGTGGCCGGCCGGACGGACGCGGGGGTGCACGCGCGCGGTCAGGTCGCCCATGTCGATCTGCCCGGGGAGCTGTGGGCGGAGCACCGCGAGAAGCTGCTCAAGAGGCTCGCCGGGCGGCTCTCCAAGGACGTACGGGTGTGGAGCCTGACCGAGGCCCCGCCCGGCTTCAACGCCCGTTTCTCGGCCGTCTGGCGGCGCTACGCGTACCGCGTCACCGACAACCCCGGGGGAGTGGACCCCCTCCTGCGGGGCCACGTCCTGTGGCACGACTGGCCGCTCGACGTGGACGCCATGAACGAGGCCGCACGGGCGCTGCTCGGCGAGCACGACTTCGCCGCGTACTGCAAGCGGCGTGAGGGCGCGACCACGATCCGTACGCTCCAGGAGCTGAGCCTGGAGAGGGACCCGGACGGGATCATCACCGCGACCGTCCGCGCGGACGCCTTCTGCCACAACATGGTGCGCTCGCTGATCGGCGCGCTGCTGTTCGTCGGGGACGGGCACCGCGGCCCCGAGTGGCCCGGGAAGGTGCTGGCCGCGGGCGTGCGTGACTCGGCCGTGCATGTCGTACGACCGCACGGGCTGACCCTGGAGGAGGTCGGCTACCCCGCCGACGAGCTGCTGGCCGCGCGGAACCTGGAGGCGCGGAACAAGCGCTCGCTTCCGTCGGCGGGGTGCTGCTGAGGACAGCCGGCGGGGTGCTGCTAGGACTGCCGGCGGGGTGCTGCCGGGACCTACTGGGCCGCGGCCGCCGAGGCCTGGGCCTCGCCGCGGCGGTTGATCTGGCGGAAGGTGAACTCCGCCAGGTCGTCGCCGGCGGAGAACACCTTGGTGTCCTTCTTGGTCGCGTCCTTGCCGTTGGTGAAGCCGGTGATCGTGAAGTAGGCGTAGCGGCCGTAGGCGTTTCTCGTCGAGCGGCAGAAGGCCCCGTCGCAGAAGGGCTTGACGCCCTTGCCGAACAGCGAGCGCACGATGCTGCTGTCGTTGGTCTGGGACTTGGCCTTCGTCGCCTGGGCCTCGGTGTCGAAGAGGGCGACGCCGACCGTGACCGCGACGCCGCCGTTGGTGTAGGTGGCGCGCATCAGGCGGGTGCAGCCGTTGGTGGTGAGGACCTTGGGCAGGGTGCCGCCCGCGGCGCTGGTGCAGTTCTTGGTGTCGGCCGTCGGGCCCTTCTTGTACACCGTGCTGCCCATGGTCAGCTGCGTGCCCGGGAACAGGGTGTCGGGGCTGAGCGCGGCGGTGTCCTTCTTCGCGCTGGAGACGAAGTCCTTCGGGTCCAGCGGGGGCGGTGCGCTGGTGGGGGCGAAGGACGGCGCCGTGGCCGAGCTGCTCGGCAGCGAGGCGCTGGCGGGGAGCTTGGTGGGGTTGCCGGAGGCGTTGTTGTCGCCGTTCGCGGAGACGACGGCCATGGCGACGGCCGTGCCCACCCCGATGGTGGCCAGCGCCCCGCCGCCTATGAACAGCAGCCTGCGGCGCTTGTTCCGGGTCTCCGAGGCCTCGGCGAGCGCGGCCCAGTCCGGAGACCCGTCGTCACCGCCGCTGCTCCAGGGCTGCTGGGAATGCGGTTTCCAGGGATCCCACTGAGACTGGGGTCCCCCCTGCCCGTAACTCATGGGGCGCATCTTAGACGGGGGCCGGGGGATGCTGGAGTGCGTCGGGCGGCATGCCTTGTTTGTCCGGGGTGCATCCGTCGGCATGCCTCGTTTTGACCCGTCCGGGGGCGTCCAGGTATTCTGCCTCTTCGTTGTGTATTGGCTTGCTCATTCTCACGGGACGGGCCCTTACACCGGTCCACCGGGCCGATGACCAGCGATCAGCACGCGGTTTGCGTCACCGCGGTGCGGTCGAGGCTGTCGTGATCGTTTCGGTGACCTGTTCAGGACCATTCACTCGAAGCGAAGGCTACGAACCGTGCGTACGTACAGCCCCAAGCCCGGCGATGTGACGCGCCAGTGGCACGTCATCGACGCTCAGGACGTTGTCCTGGGCCGTCTCGCCAGCACCACCGCCTCCATCCTGCGGGGCAAGCACAAGCCGATCTACGCGCCCCACGTCGACACCGGTGACTTCGTCATCATCATCAACGCCGACAAGGTGCACCTGTCCGGCAACAAGCGGACCCAGAAGATGGCGTACCGCCACTCCGGCTACCCGGGTGGTCTGCGCTCCGTCCGTTACGACGAGCTGCTCGACAAGAACCCCGAGAAGGCCATCGAGAAGGCCGTCAAGGGCATGCTCCCCAAGAACTCCCTGGGCCGTCAGATGCTCTCGAAGCTGAAGGTCTACAAGGGTGACCAGCACCCGCACGCTGCCCAGCAGCCGGTGCCGTTCGAGATCACCCAGGTCGCGCAGTAAGTCCGGCCACCCCCTAAGACTGAAGAGAATCTGAGGAGAATCGTGGCCGAGACCACTGCCGAGCAGCCGATCGAAGAGATCGACATCGAGAGCTACACCACCGAGTCCGAGGTCCCCGTCGAGGGTGAGTACACCTCGGAGTCCATGGCTTCCCGCTTCGGCGAGCCCCAGCCGGCCGCCGGCCTGGGCCGTCGCAAGAACGCCATCGCCCGCGTCCGGATCGTTCCGGGCACCGGCAAGTGGAAGATCAACGGTCGCACCCTCGAGGACTACTTCCCGAACAAGGTGCACCAGCAGGAAGTCAACGAGCCCTTCAAGGTGCTCGAGCTCGAGGGTCGCTACGACGTCATCGCCCGCATCGCGGGTGGCGGTGTCTCCGGTCAGGCCGGTGCGCTCCGTCTCGGTGTCGCCCGTGCGCTGAACGAGGCCGACGTCGACAACAACCGTGGCCCGCTGAAGAAGGCCGGCTTCCTCAAGCGCGACGACCGTGCGGTCGAGCGCAAGAAGGCCGGTCTCAAGAAGGCCCGTAAGGCTCCGCAGTACAGCAAGCGCTAAACAGGAGCTGCTGCTCGTACTCCGAACGCCCCGGCGGCACGCCACATGTGCCGTCGGGGCGTTCGTTTATCCCGGCCAAGGGCGTATAACGACACAAGACGCTCAAAGGCTGGTGTGATCGGATGACCCGGCGTCTGCCACCATTCATGGCAGCCAGGACGCTTCCTCAGGAGGACAAGTGGGACGACTCTTCGGCACGGACGGCGTGCGCGGTGTCGCCAACGCGGACCTGACGGCCGAGCTGGCCCTCGGTCTCTCCGTCGCGGCGGCGCACGTGCTCGCCGAGGCGGGTACCTTCGCGGGCCACAGGCCGACGGCGGTGGTCGGACGGGATCCGCGCGCGTCCGGGGAGTTCCTGGAGGCGGCCGTGGTGGCCGGCCTGGCCAGCGCCGGCGTGGACGTGCTGACCGTGGGCGTGCTGCCGACGCCGGCCGTGGCTTTCCTGACCGGCGCACTCGGCGCCGACCTCGGCGTGATGCTCTCCGCGAGCCACAACGCCATGCCGGACAACGGCATCAAGTTCTTCGCCCGCGGCGGCCACAAGCTCGCCGACGAGCTGGAGGACAGGATCGAGGCCGTGTACGAGTCCCACCGCCACGGCGAGCCCTGGGAGCGGCCCACCGGTGCCGGGGTCGGGCGGGTGCGGTCGTACGACGCGGGCTTCGAGCGCTACGTCGGTCATCTGCTGTCGGTGCTGCCGAACGAGCTGGACGGCCTGAAGGTCGTCCTGGACGAGGCGCACGGCGCGGCCGCGGGGGTCTCGCCGGAGGCGTTCTCCCGGGCCGGCGCGCAGATCGTCACGATCGGCGCGGAGCCGGACGGGCTCAACATCAACGACGGCTGCGGCTCCACCCACCTGGACAAACTGAAGGCCGCGGTCATCGAGCACGGCGCCGACTTCGGTATCGCGCACGACGGGGACGCCGACCGCTGCCTGGCCGTGGACCACACCGGCGAGGAGGTGGACGGCGACCAGATCCTGGCCGTGCTCGCGCTGGCGCTGCGGGAGCGGGGCGAGCTGCGCTCCGACACCGTCGTCGCCACGGTCATGTCCAACCTGGGCTTCAAGCTGGCGATGGAGCGGGCCGGCATCCGGCTCGTGCAGACCGCCGTGGGCGACCGGTACGTGCTGGAGGAGATGAAGGAGCACGACTTCGCCCTCGGCGGTGAGCAGTCCGGGCACGTGATCATCCTCGACCACGCCACCACCGGCGACGGCACGCTGACCGGGCTGCTGCTGGCGGCGCGGGTCGCCCACACCGGCCGTTCGCTGCGTGAGCTGGCCTCCGTGATGGAGCGGCTGCCGCAGGTGCTGATCAACGTCCCGGACGTGGACAGGTCCCGGGTGCGGACGTCCGCGGACCTCGCTGCCGCCGTCGCCGAGGCCGAGCGCGAACTCGGTGCGACGGGACGGGTGTTGCTGCGGCCCTCCGGTACGGAGCCGCTGGTGCGGGTGATGGTCGAGGCGGCCGACATCGACCAGGCGCGGTCGGTCGCGGGCCGCCTGGCCGACGCGGTGAAATCGGCGCTGGGCTAGTCCGCGGGACGCGCTCCGGGGCTGGTCCGTTTCCGGCCCCGGCGGTGCCCGGCACACCCGGTCGCACCCGGGGCGTCACCCGAAGGTACGCAACAAAGAGTGCATGAGTGGTTACTGGTTGTTTCACTTACGTCGAGAGGGCCTCGCGTGGCGCCCTGCCTCGACGAAAGTGAGCAACACAGCATGAAGATATTCAGCAGCACCCTGAAGCGAGCGGCCGGTCCGGCCCTGGTCGCGGGTCTCGTCGCCGTTTCGTTCGCCGCACCGGCCGCAGCCGCCCCGGCCGCCGCCGCCCCCGCACCGGGCTCCACGGCATTCCGCCTCTTCGGCAGCCTTGCCGGGCTCCAGGCGCGCAGCGGCGTGCAGAACCACGTCACGGCCGCCGTCTCCGGCACCAACCATCTGCTCCTCAGCGACACCACGGGCGTCGCGATCGGTCCCGGCTGCACCCGGGTGTCCGCCAACACCGCGGACTGCGGCGCCATCAGCACCGTCAACCGGGTCGCCATCGCGCTGGAGGACCAGAACGACAGCGCCACGGCCAACGTTCCGGTCAACACCACCGTCGACGCCGGCACGGGCGTGGACAGCGTGACCACCGACGGCGGCAACGACGTGATCGACGTGGAGGACAACGCCGGCGGTGACTCGGTGAACTGCAACGGCGGCAACGACGTGGTGTTCGCCGACTCCGGCGACACCGTCGCCGCGAACTGCGAGAGGCGGCTCTAGCCGCCGTAGGCCCTCGCCGTACGCTCGCGCTGCCTGGCCCAGAGCCACTTCTGGGTCAGCAGCGTCAGGGTTCCGGCCAGGACGATGCCCAGCAGGTTCAGCAGCAGCTGGACCGTGGAGCCCCAGGCCTGGCGGTACTCGGTGTAGGTGAAGGCCACCGCCGCGTTGGCCGCCGCGGGGACCGTGGTCACCGAGATGGCCACGCCGACCAGCGCGCCCGACTTCGCCGAGGTCAGCGAGAGGGTGCCGGCGATGCCGGCCAGGACCGCGACGACGAACGAGAAGGCGTCGGGGCGGTAGATGAAGTTGGTGTTGGGGCGTTGCGCCTCCAGCTGGACCTTGGTGAACAGGTCGACGCTCCCCATGAAGTAGGCGAAGCCGACCGTCATCAGCATCGCCACCGCGAAGCCCACCAGCAGCGCGGTCAGCGAGCGCAGGGCCAGTCGCGGGTGGCGCTGCACCAGGGCCGTGCAGAAGCCGGCCAGCGGACCGAACTCCGGGCCCACCGCCATCGCGCCCACGATCAGGATCGCGTTGTCCAGCACCACACCGCAGGCCGCGATCATGGTGGCGATGGTGAGGAAGGCGACGTAGGTGACCGACAGGGTCGACTCCTCGTGGGTCGCGTCCGTCAGGTGCTCCCACAGCACCGCGTCCGCGCCCTCGCCGGGCGCCTCGTCCTCCGCCTTGTCGGCGCGCCGGGACAGCGAGAGGTCGATGTTCTCGACGGCGATCGAGCCGGTGTCGTCCAGCCCCAGGAGACGCAGCCCGCCGATGAGTTCATCACCCGCCTCGCGGGCCACGTCGCACATCACCACGTCCCCGGCCGGGTTGCGGGCGGCACCCGGCACGACGACGAGGTGCGTGGTGCCCACGGTGTTCTCTATCAGTCGGACCACGTCCTCGGTCCGGTCGGCCGGGGTGATCAGGCGCAGATGCAGCATGGCGCCTTTCTAACAGGCGCTCCTACAGTTTGCGCAGGCGCAGGCGCTGGACCTTGTGGTCCTGGCCCTTGCGGACGACGAGGGTGGCGCGGCCGCGGGTGGGAGCGATGTTCTCCACGAGGTTGGGCTTGTTGATGGTGCGCCACAGCGTGCGCGCGTAGTCGAGCGCCTCCTCCTCGGACACCTGGGTGTACTTGCGGAAGTACGAGTCCGGGTTCTGGAAGGCGGTCTGGCGCAGCTTCTTGAAGCGGTTGAGGTACCAGCGCTCGATGTCCTCGGCGCTCGCGTCGACGTACACGCTGAAGTCGAAGTAGTCGACGAGGCCGACCCGGGTGCGGCCGTCCTTGCCGGGCAGGGCGGGCTGGAGGACGTTCAGGCCCTCGACGATCAGGATGTCGGGGCGGCGGACGGTGAGGCGCTGGTCGGGGACGATGTCGTAGATGAGGTGGGAGTAGACGGGGGCCGTCACCTCGTCCTTGCCGGCCTTGATGTCCGCGACGAAGCGGGTCAGCGCACGGCGGTCGTACGACTCGGGGAACCCCTTCCGCGACATCAGGCCGCGGCGCTCCAGCTCCCTGGTGGGCAGCAGGAAGCCGTCCGTGGTGACCAGTTCGACGCGCGGATGCTCCGGCCAGCGGGACAGGAGGGCCTGGAGCAGACGGGCCACGGTGGACTTGCCCACCGCCACGGACCCGGCGACGCCTATGACGAACGGCGTGCCGGACTGGGAGCCCTGCTCGCCGAGGAACGTGTTCAGCGCCCCTCTGAGTCCGTCCGTGGCGCCGACGTAGAGATTGAGGAGCCGGGAGAGCGGGAGGTAGATGTCCCGCACCTCGTCGAGGTCGATGACATCGCCGAGGCCGCGCAGCTTCTCGACCTCCTCGGCGGTGAGGGGCAGCGGAGTCTTGTCGCGCAGCGCGCTCCACTCGGCGCGGGTGAGGTCGACGTAGGGAGTCGCCTCCGGCCTTGACCGGTGGGCGCTCCGGGGCATCGAAGAGACCGGAGAGATCACAGTCCATTGTTAACGGAGTTTGAACGGCGCGGCGGGGTGGGGTACGTCACGTGCGGCCGGGCAGAGCCGGACACGGCCTGGCGCGGCCGGGCGTATGGGCCGGGCGGCCCCGAGATCACGCCTGCGTCACGGTCGGATACCGGGTGGTAATTGCGTGATCAACTGTGGGTTCGCTGTGTCTAAAGTGCGAGCAAAGATCCACCGGGGCCGACGCGGGCCGGAGCCCGCTCTCGTGGATCGTGCGCATCGCAAGAGAAAGAGCACTGACTTGAGACGTACCGTCGTTCGCCGGACCGCCGTCGTCGCCTCCGCCGCCGCGCTCGCCCTGCTCGCCACCGCCTGCGGCGGTTCCGGCGGCGGCGACAAGGCGGACGACGGCAAGGCGCCGCACGCGGACAAGAGCGCCCCGGCGGCCCCCGCGAAGGCGCTGAGCGCCGCCGAGCTGGAGAAGGCCGCGCTCACGCAGGCGGACGTCAAGAGCGGCAAGGTGGTCACCAAGGTGCCGGCGCAGGACGACATCGCGCAGGACAAGGTGACGGCGGACGACCCCGCGTGCAAGCCGCTGGCCTACCTCCAGGTCGGCTCCTACGTCGGCAAGCCCGCGGTCACGGTGAAGCGGTCGTGGACGGGTGACGCGAAGAAGCCCGCCGCGGGCGCGAGCGCCGAGGACAAGATGCTCGCCATCACCGACCGGTCGAAGACCGTCGAGACACTGGCCTCCTACGACAACGGCGGCGCCGAGCAGGCCGTCAAGGACCTCCGGGCGGCCGCGACGAAGTGCGCCGGGGGCTTCTCCTTCACCGTCGACGGCGACAAGACCAAGATCGTCAAGGTGACCACGGGCACCGCACCCCGCGGCGCCGACGAGGCCGTCGCCCTGACCTGGTACATCGACGCCGAAGGCAGCGGACAGGCGCCGATGAAGGGCGTCGTCGTGCGCAAGGGTGCCACCCTCGCCTACTTCCCCGTCCTCAACATCGCGGCGGCCGCCTCCGGCAAGGACTTCGACTTCCCGACCGAGATCGTCGACGCACAGCTCGCCAAGCTCGGCTGAAAGCAGCCCGCCGGGGTCATCGGACCCCGGCGGGAATTTCCGATTTCGGGCACGCGGTGGCTCTTTTTGAGAGTTCCTGGCCCGTAGGCTGCCGCTCATGTGCGGAATCGTGGGATACGTAGGATCGCAGTCGGCGCTCGATGTCGTGATGGCCGGGCTGAAGCGGCTGGAGTACCGGGGGTACGACTCGGCGGGCGTCGCCGTGCCGGCGGACGGCGGACTGGCCGCGGCGAAGAAGGCCGGCAAGCTGGTCAATCTGGAGAAAGAGCTGGTCGAGCGGCCGCTGCCGGCGGGTCCGACGGGCATCGGCCACACCCGCTGGGCCACCCACGGCGGTCCGACGGACGCGAACGCGCACCCGCACCTGGACAACGCGGGCCGGGTGGCCGTCGTCCACAACGGCATCATCGAGAACTTCGCGGTGCTGCGGGCCGAACTGGCGGAGCGGGGCCACGAGCTGACCTCCGAGACGGACACCGAGGTCGTCGCCCACCTGCTCGCCGAGGAGTTCTCGGCCTGTGCC
Source organism: Streptomyces sp. NPDC107581 (assembly GCF_055657175.1). NCBI lineage: Bacteria > Bacillati > Actinomycetota > Actinomycetes > Kitasatosporales > Streptomycetaceae > Streptomyces > Streptomyces sp. NPDC107581. Next base: position 228,830 of record NZ_JBVKBH010000007.1, on the reverse strand, counting down.
GACCTGGCGGAGGCGATGCGTCTGGTGTGCCGGCGCCTGGAGGGCGCGTTCACGCTGGTCGCGGTGCACGCGGACGCGCCGGACGTGGTCGTGGGCGCCCGCCGCAACTCCCCGCTCGTGGTCGGCGTCGGCGAGGGCGAGGCGTTCCTGGCCTCCGACGTCGCCGCGTTCATCGCCCACACGCGCTCGGCGATCGAGCTGGGCCAGGACCAGGTGGTGGAGCTGCGCCGCGACGGTGTGACGGTGACCGGCTTCGACGGCCGCCCCGCGGAGGTCCGTTCGTACCACGTCGACTGGGACGCCTCGGCCGCCGAGAAGGGCGGCTACGACTACTTCATGCTCAAGGAGATCGCCGAGCAGCCGAAGGCGGTCGCCGACACCCTGCTGGGCCGCATCGACGCGGCCGGTTCGCTGACCCTGGACGAGGTCCGGATCTCGCCGTCCGAGCTGCGCGAGGTGGACAAGGTCGTCATCGTCGCGTGCGGTACGGCCTTCCACGCCGGGCTCATCGCCAAGTATGCCATCGAGCACTGGACGCGGATCCCCTGCGAGGTGGAGCTGGCGAGCGAGTTCCGCTACCGCGACCCGATCCTCGACTCCCGCTCCCTGGTGATCGCCATCTCCCAGTCCGGCGAGACCATGGACACCCTCATGGCTCTGCGGCACGCCCGTGAGCAGGGCTCCAAGGTGCTGGCGATCTGCAACACCAACGGCTCCACGATTCCGCGCGAGTCGGACGCGGTGCTGTACACGCACGCGGGTCCCGAGGTGGCCGTCGCCTCCACCAAGGCGTTCCTGACGCAGCTGGTCGCGTGCTACCTGGTGGCTCTGTACCTGGGCCAGGTGCGGGGGACCAAATGGGGCGACGAGATCGGTGCGGTGATCCGGGACCTCTCGAAGATCTCGCACGAGGTCGAACGGGTCCTGGAGACCATGGAGCCGGTACGGGCGCTGGCGCGTTCCCTGGCCGACAAGAACACGGTGCTGTTCCTGGGCCGGCACGTGGGCTACCCGGTCGCCCTGGAAGGCGCCCTCAAGCTCAAGGAACTCGCCTACATGCACGCCGAGGGCTTCGCGGCGGGCGAGCTGAAGCACGGGCCGATCGCGCTGATCGAGGAGGACGTGCCGGTGGTCGTGGTCGTGCCGTCGGCCCGGGGCCGGTCCGTCCTGCACGACAAGATCGTCTCCAACATCCAGGAGATCCGGGCGAGGGGCGCGCGCACCATCGTGATCGCGGAGGAGGGGGACGAGGCGGTCGTCCCGTACGCCGACCACCTGATCCGGATCCCGGCGACTCCGACCCTGCTGCAGCCGCTGGTGGCGACGGTGCCGCTGCAGGTGTTCGCCTGCGAGTTGGCCACCGCCCGGGGGAACGAGGTGGACCAGCCCCGGAACCTGGCCAAGTCGGTGACGGTGGAGTAGCGGAAAGGGGCGAACGGCTGCACGCCGTTCGCCCCTCGATCAGCCGTGTGACCGTCCGGGTGACCGGCTGTTCGGCCGACCGGTCCTTCGGTCAGCCGGTCACGCAGGTCTTCGGGACCCAGCCGGTCTTCTTGTCACCGCCGTAGTACCACTGGTTGCTCGTCTTGCCGCAGGCCGTGTACGAGCCGCCCTTGTACGACTTCCCGTCGTTGCAGATCGCGCCGCTCTTGCCCTTGCCCCAGATGCCGATGGCCGTGGCGCTCGTCGTCGGCGAGGTACGGACGTTGACGGTCTGCTTGGGCTTGACGTTGACGAGCGCCCTGCTGCAGTCCTTCGGAAGGGTCGCCGCGGCGGCGGTGCCGGCGGCGGCGACGGCGCCGGTGAGGGCGGTGCCGATGAGGGCCGCGGTGGCGAGCGCGGTTCCCAGTGCCTTCAACTTCAAAGCTGTGTCCTCCCGTTGCGTGCGATGGCGCCCGCTGCGTCACGGCGCGCCGGTCACGGAAGACTACTGGGGGCAGGGACCCGTCATGATCTTGGGGGTTCCGAGAGCCTGCACGAAGAGGGTGAAAGCCCCGCTCCGGAAGGTGAGCGTCGCCCTGGCCGGGGCCTTCGAGTCGCGTACGGCGACATGGGTGGACGAGTTCGCGATCTCCACGCAGTCGTTGCCGTCGCCGCCACCTGAGTAGGACGACTTCCGCCAGCTCTCGGGGGTGATCATCGCCAACCTCACAGCTCTTCGGTCAACCTGTGGATGAAGTCACGTGACCGTTCCGGGCCGAGTGACAGGGACTTCACCTTATGGAAGAGCATGCGAAAGGCTCCGAGTTGAGACTCGGAGTCGACGAAGACGGTGCCATGGGGAGCATCGCGCACCACCGTGTCCAGCTTGGGCACGGGGCCACTCACGTACGTCATCGTGCTCGCGGCCAGACCGAAGCCGTCGAGGTCGAAGGGGATCACGCGCACCGTGATGCGATCCGCTTCGGAGAGCTCCAGGATGCGGCCGAGCTGAGCGCGTGACGTCGCCCGGTCGCTGACTCTGATGCGCAGCGCCGCTTCGTGGATCACCGCCTCGTAGGGGAAGGCGGCGACCTGCTGGCGTCTCATCCGGTGACGGACGCGCAAGTCGATCTCGTCCTGGGTGAGTTCGGGGATTCTGTCGGAGAACACGGCACGGGCGTAGTCCTCCGTCTGCAGCAGGCCCGGCACGTACAGGGTGGCCACGTTGCGCAGGGCGCGAGCATGGTGATCCAGCTCGGACAGGTCCAGGAACGATGTGGGCAACAGGCCCCGGTACTCCTCCCACCAGCCGCGCGCCCGGTCGGTGGCCATCGTGGCCAGAGCCTCGGTGAACTCCTCGTCCGTGCAGGCGTAGTGCGATGCCAGGCGTCGCAGCCGTTTCTCGCTCACGCCCGCGATACCGGATTCGATCTGGCTGATGACCGGAGCGGTGACCCCGAGCAGGGCTGCCGCCTCCCGGGCGGTGAGGCCCGCCGCGTCGCGCAGCCTGCGCAGTTCGACCGCCAACCGCAACTGACGTGCCGTCGGCTCGCTCCTCAATGCCATCGGCGGATCCTTCCAACACACCTGTGGGTGCACCTCGTTCGGGCGTCACATTACGCGATCGGCTTGCGGTGTTTAAACAATTAGCCCTACCGTCGGTGACGCGATGCACACGCAGCGGAAGTGCACCGCGCCGTCCTGCCATGACGGCCGCGGCATTGCCACCGCTTGCGAAACCCCCAGTCACCGAACCGGAGCTGACGCATGCCCGAAACCTGGGACTACACCCTCTACATCCCCAACGACCTCAGGGCGGTCACCGTCTGTCGCCGCACCCTGCGCCTGATCCTGACCCTGCACGGCCTGATCGGACTCGTGGACACCGCCGAACTCCTCGCGACGGAGCTGGTCTCCAACGCCGTACGGCACACGAAGGGGCCGGCTGCCCTCAGGGTGCGCCGGACGGCGGCGGGGGTGGTGTGGATCGGGGCGTGGGACACGGACCCCGAGCCACCGGAGCCGCCGCGGCCGTTGGACCGGGCAGGTGAACTGGAGGAGGCGGGGCGGGGGCTGGGGCTGGTGGTGGCCTGCGCGGACTACTGGGGCTGGCAGCCGTCGGCTCGGTTCGGGAACCGGGGCAAGTATGTGTGGTGCGAACTGGGGGCGGCCTAGCTCGTTGATCACCGGGTCCTTTGGCGGATGCGGTGGACGAGGCCTCAGTCGGTCTCCGACGCCGCCAGTACGGTGACGTGGGTGCGGGTGGGGTCCAGGCAGGCGAAGGCCGTGTCCGAGAGGTCCCAGGAGAACCAGTCGTTGCCGGTGGACCGGGGCAGGGCGAAGCGGATCCAGCGGTGGTCGGCGGCGAGCCGTATCGCGTCCTGGTGCGGGGTCCCCGGGTCGAGGTCCATCACGGCGTACAGGCTCTGCCAGGTGTGCAGGCGGGCGTAGGCGCCGTACCGGCGCTCGCGCCGGAGGCCGCCCGCGAAGGCCGCGCAGAACAGATCGGCGGCCAGGTCGTCCGCGGTGGTGTGGGCCGTGGTGAGCAGGTCGGCGGTGGTCGACTCCAGGCACTCGGCGTCGAGTTCGGCGAGGAGGGCGCCGTTGAAGTCGGCCGGTTCCAGGGGTTCGGGGAGGGTGTAGAAGGCGGCCTCGTGGCGGCAGATCCGGGCGAAGCCCGTGGTGGCCGCGTCGGTGCGGGCCTCGTCGTGCACCCGGCGGGCGGCGCGGCCGGCGCGGGTGCCGCCCTCGGTGGACGGTGTCACCGGGTAGGCGGCTTGCAGCCGCTCCGGGTTCTCGCAGTTGAGCAGGCCGCCCTCGGTCCTGCCGTAGCGGTTCATCCGGGACTCGAACGAGAACGAGTTCAGCGGCAGCCAGGCGAGCGGGTGGCCGAGTTCGCGCAGGCGGGCGCCGTAGGCGAGGTAGACGTCATCGTCACGGGGGCGGGCGAAGCCGTGCAGGCGGGCCAGCTCGTGCAGGAGGCACGCCCGGAGCTCCGTCCCGGGATCGTCCAGCGAGACGGGCGTATGGGACTCGAACTGAGGCCTGAGGTCGGCGATGCTCGGTCGCTGCACGAGCTGCCAGGCGATCTGCCGCGCCAGCCACCGCCAGGACTCCGGTTCCCGTAGCGCGCCCAGGTTCTCCAAGAGCCGGACGGCCCAGTCGGTGGCGTCCCGAGTCTCCCAGTCGGCCAGGCGGCGGGAGATCTCGCCGATCCGGGAGATGTCGGGTGTTGCCAGAGCCAGGTCGTGGAGCCGCTCGGCGGCGCTCGCGGCACCGGCCGTGAGGGAGGCGTCGTCAGGGAGGTCGGTCATCCCGTGACTGTATGCAGACGCGGGGTGCAGGAGGCGTCGCATATTCTTTTTGTTTCTTTCTTTGATCTGCTGTGCCGGCCCAGCGCAGCGAAACCGGGTTGCCGAAACCATGATCCGGCCGGTGAGCGTCGGGTCGTCCTCAAGAAGGTATTCACCTCGTGTTCCCCACCGTCTGCGTCATCGGACTCGGCTACGTCGGCCTTCCCACCGCAGCCGCCCTCGCGGCCAACGGAATCGAAGTCGTCGGCGTCGACGTCAACTCCCTTACCGTCGACCTCATCAACGCCGGCCGTGTCCCGTTCGTCGAGCCCGACCTGGCCGCGGCGGTGAGCGAGGCCGTGGCAACGGGACGTTTGCGGGCGACTGCGGTGCCCGAGGCGGCCGATGCCTTCATCATCGCCGTGCCTACGCCGCTCCACGAGGACCGCACCGCGGACCTGTCGTACGTACGTTCCGCCGCAGCCTCGGTGGCGAGAGTGCTCAAGACGGGTGACCTCGTTGTTCTGGAGTCCACCTCGCCGCCCGGCACGACCGTGGAATTGTCCCGGTGGCTGGGGAAGAACCGGCCCGATCTGACGTTCCCGCACGACACGCCCGCCGCGCCGGACGTTCGGATCGCCTACTGTCCCGAGCGTGTTCTGCCGGGTCGTTCGATGATCGAGATCGTGACCAACGACCGGGTGGTGGCGGGTGTCAGCGAAGGCTGTGCCCAGCGGGCGCGAGAGCTCTACGAGGTGTTCACCAGGGGGGAATGCCTGCTCACCGACGCCACGACGGCAGAGATGGCCAAGCTGAGCGAGAACGCCTTCCGGGACGTCAACATCGCCTTCGCCAACGAGCTGTCCGTGGTCTGCGATCAGCTTGGCGTTGATGTGAGGGACGTCATCGACCTGGCCAACCGGCACCCCCGCGTCGACATTCTGCGGCCCGGGCCGGGCGTCGGCGGGCACTGCATAGCCGTGGACCCCTGGTTCATCGTCTCCGCCGCGCCCGAGCAGGCCCGGCTCATCCGCCTCGCCCGCGAGGTGAACGACGGCCGGCCCGACCACGTCCTCGGCGAGATCATGCACACGGCCGGACGGTTCAAGGATCCGGTGATCGCCTGCCTCGGGCTCGCCTTCAAGGCGAACATCGATGACCTGAGGGAGAGCCCCGCCCTGCACATCGTCACGCAGCTGGCCGATCGCCAAACCGGCCGGCTGCTGGTGGCGGAGCCCCACATCCAGGCGCTCCCCGAGTCACTGGCACGTACGGGCAGGGCCGAACTCGTAGACGTCACCACCGCCGTGCGAGACGCGGACGTGATCGTCCTGCTCGTGGACCACGACGCCTTCCGGGGGGTGAAGCGGACCGCGCTGCGCGGGAAGGCCGTGTTCGACACCCGCGGGTTCTGGCGCTGACGCGCCGCCGCCGGCGAACTCCGCGGGCCGCGCGCACAGCCCCAGCCAGTGGCCGATCGCCCGTACCGTACGGTCCGCAGCGAGCCCGTCGCCGTACGGGTTGACGGCCCTCGCCATCGTTGCGTACGCCGACCGGTCGTGCAGGAGCCGCCGCACCTCCTTCACTATCCGTTCGCGATCGGTCCCCACCAGCCGAGAGGTGCCGGCCCTCAGGGCCTCGGGGCGTTCCGTGGTGTCCCGCATGACCAGCACCGGCTTGCCCAGACCCGGGCCCTCCTCCTGGACGCCGCCGCTGTCGGTGAGTATGAGGTGCGCCCGGCCCATCAGATGGGCAAAGGCTCCGTAGCCGAGAGGTTCCGTCAGCCGCACGTTCTCCAGATGCCGCACCCAGGGCCGGATCGTCGTCCGCACCACCGGATTGGGGTGCAGCGGCACCACAATGAGCAGGTCGGGTTCGCTTCGTGCGAGATCGGCAAGAGCGCCACCGATGGACTCCATGCCGTTCCCCCACGCCTCGCGGCGATGGGCCGTCACCAACAGGACGCGGCGCGCCGTGTCGTCGAGGTCGGACAGCGCGGGGTCCCCGTAGCGCACCCTGCGTCCGACCGCCCAGCGCAGGGCGTCGATGACCGTGTTCCCGGTGACGACGACGGACGAAGGGGCGACACCGTCCCGCAGCAGGTTGTCCCGGGCGTGACGGGTGGGCGCCAGATGCAGGGACGCCAGTTGGGTGACGAGCCGGCGGTTGACCTCCTCGGGGAAGGGCGCGTACCGGTCGTGGGTGCGCAGACCGGCTTCCAGATGGACCACGGGGACACGACTGTAGAAAGCGGCGAGAGCCCCCGCGAACGCGGTTGTGGTGTCGCCCTGGACCAGTACGGCGTCCGGAGCCTCCCGCTGCAGCAGCGGACACAGTCCGTCGAGGACGCGCACGGTGATGTCGGCCAGGGACTGACGGTGGGTGAGGATATCCAGGTCGTGTTCGGCACGGATGCCGAACAACGTGTGCACCTGGTCGAGCAACTCGCGGTGCTGGGAGGTCACCGTCACGGTCGGGCGGAACATCGAGGACCGGCGGAGTGCCTCGATGACGGGCGCCATCTTTATGGCCTCCGGTCTGGTCCCGTACACGACCATCAGCCGCTTCAACCCAGTGTCCTCTCCGTTGAATGGAGCACCGCAGGAACAGACTCTGCTCGCCGAAGCTCCCTCGCTGACTGATCGTCGCAGCCGCAGGCTGACCGTAGGCTGCCTTCCATGAGCATCATCGGTGTCGGGATCGACGTGGCCGAGATCGACCGGTTCCGGGTGTCGCTGGACCGGACGCCCGGGCTGGCCGATCGGCTGTTCCTGGAGAGTGAGTTGCTGCTGCCCAGCGGGGAGCGGCGCGGCGTCGCCTCGCTCGCGGTGCGGTTCGCCGCGAAGGAGGCGGTGGCCAAGGCGCTGGGTGCCCCGTCCGGGCTGCACTGGACCGATGCCGAGGTGTACGTCGAGTCCAGTGGGCAGCCCCGGCTGCGGGTGACGGGGACCGTGGCCGCGCGGGCGGCGGAACTCGGCGTGCGGTCCTGGCACGTGTCGCTCAGCCACGACGCCGGAGTGGCGTCGGCCGTGGTGATCGCCGAGGGCTGAGCGGGCCGGGTGCGGGCACCGGCGTTTCCGGGGCAGACTCGGACCCATGCGTACTGCGTACAGCGTGGAGACGGTAAGGGCGGCCGAGCGGGAGTTGATGGCGCGGCTGCCGGACGGGGCGCTGATGCAGCGGGCCGCCGCCGGGCTGGCCGCTGCCTGCGCGGACCTGCTCGGGCGGGTGTACGGCAGCAGGGTGGTGCTGCTCGTGGGGAGCGGGGACAACGGCGGGGACGCGCTGTACGCGGGGGCGCGGCTGGCGCGCCGCGGTGCCGGGGTCACCGCCGTGCTCCTGTCGCCCGAGCGCACCCACCCGGGTGGTCTCGGCGCCCTGCGCCGCGCCGGGGGCTTTGTGGTGGCTCCGGATTCCGCCGGGCCGGTGATCGGGCGGGCCGATCTCGTCGTGGACGGCATCGTCGGGATCGGCGGGCAGGGCGGGCTGCGGCCGGACGCGCAGGCACTGGCCGGTGCAGTCGACCGGTCCCGGGCCGCCGTCGTCGCCGTCGACCTGCCGAGCGGGGTCGAGGCGGACACCGGGGAGGTGCGGGGGGCCGCGGTCCGGGCCGACCTCACCGTCACCTTCGGGACCCACAAGCCGGGGCTGCTGATCGATCCGGCGCGGGAGCACGCCGGGTCCGTGCGGCTGGTGGACATCGGGCTCGAACTGCCGCCCGAGGCCGAGCTGGAGGCGTTGCAGCACGCGGACGTGGCACGGCTGCTGCCGTTGCCCGCGGCGGAGAGCGACAAGTACCGGCGGGGGGTGGTGGGCATCGCCGCCGGGTCCGCACGGTATCCCGGGGCCGCCGTGCTCGCGGTGTCCGGGGCGCTGCGGGGCGGGGCCGGGGCCGTGCGGTACGTCGGGCCCGCGGGCGGCGCCGTCATCGCCCGCTTCCCGGAGACGCTGGTCTCCGGCGAAGGGCCCGCCAAGGCGGGGCGGGTGCAGGCCTGGGTGGTGGGTCCCGGTGCCGGGGACGAGGCGGCCACCGTGGCGGAGGTGCTGGACCTCGACGTGCCGGTGCTGCTGGACGCGGACGGGCTGCGGCTGGCCGACCGCGATGCCGTCCGGGGGCGTACGGCGCCGACGTTGATGACCCCGCACGCCGGGGAGGCGGCCGCGCTGCTCGGGGTGCGGCGCGAGGAGGTCGAGGGGGCCCGGCTGGCCGCGGTGCGGGAGCTGGCGGCGGTGTACCGGGCGACCGTGCTGCTGAAGGGGTCCACGACGTTGGTCGCGGACTTCGCGGGCGGGGCCGTACGGGTGAACGCCACGGGGACGGGATGGCTGGCCACGGCCGGGAGCGGGGACGTGCTGTCCGGGCTCGCCGGGTCGTTGCTGGCGGCGAGGCTGTCCGCGCTGGACGCGGGGAGCGTGGCGGCGTACCTGCACGGGCTGGCCGGCCGGTTCGCGGCGGACGGGGCGCCCGTGGGGGCGCACGATGTCGCCGCGCGGATCCCGGAGGCGTGGAGGGACGTGCGGGGTTGAGGTGGAGGTGCGGGGTCGGGGTGGGCGTGCGGGGTTGAGGTGGAGGCGTGGGGCCGGGGTGGGCGTGCGGGGTTGAGGTGGAGGCGTGGGGCCGGGGTGGGCGTGCGGGGTTGAGGTGGAGGTGCGGGGTCGGGGTGGGCGTGCGGGGTTGAGGTGGAGGTGCGGGGCCGGGGTGGGCGTGCGGGGTTGAGGTGGAGGCGTGGGGCCGGGGTGGGCTTACGGGGCTGAGGCGGTCACCCCTTCAGGTACGCCAGCACCGCCAGCACCCGTCGGTTGTCCTCCGGGGACTGCTCCATCCCCAGCTTCGTGAAGATCGACGCGATGTGCTTGGCCACCGCGCTCTCGCTGATGCGCAGGGCCCGGGCGACGGCCGTGTTGGAGCGGCCCTCGGCCACGAGGGCGAGGACCTCGTGCTCACGGGGGGTCAGGGAGCCGGTGCGGCCACGCTTCTAGCTGCGGGTCAGGAGTTTGACGACGACCTGGGCGTACCCAACTGCACCCCCCGGGTGACCCGTCAGCGCGGCACCCCGGTTCCGACAGGCTCACGCGTTTGGCTGATCGCATGATCAGCAGACGAATCGCGTACCGAGGCGTCGCGGTGCTGCTCGCCACCGTGACCGCTCTCCCGGCGGCCGGAACCGCCGTGGCCGCCCCCCTGCCCGCGGCCAAGCCGGCACCCCCGGCCGCCGCCCCGGACCCCGCCCCCGCGCCCGAACTGGTCCCCGGTGTCCCGCTCGGCCCGGCGCAGCCCTGGCAGATCGACACGCCCGACCAGGCGCTGCCGCCGAAGGTCTACACGCCCACCAGGAGCGAGGACGCCGTGGAGCCCAAGGACGCGGCTCCGGGCACGTACGACCTCATCGAGTACGTACCGCTCGACGACGCCGTCGCCAAGGTGACGTGCAGCAAGCAGGCCGGGCCCTACCAGCGGCAGGTGGAGCGCTGGCTGAAGCTGAAGGCGGACGGCAAGCAGTCCTCCGCCGACTGCAAGGCCGTCCGCGCCTTCCAGACCAAGCACAAGATCAAGCCGGCCATCGGGTTCGCCGGGCCGGTCACCTGGTCGACGATGATGCTGATCTCGGCCAGGAAGAACCCCAACGCGGCCAAGAAGTGCCCGGTGCGGTCGTACCGGGTCGCCTGTGTCGATCTGGACCGGCAGCTGACCTGGGTGCAGAAGGGCGGCAAGGTGGTGTTCGGGCCGGTCCCGATGCGCAGCGGGCGCCCGGCACACGTCACCCGCAAGGGCTGGCACACCATCTACTGGCGGCACAAGAACCATGTGTCGACCCTGTACGACCAGCCCATGCCCTACGCCCAGTTCTTCGACGGCGGCGAGGCCTTCCACGCCGTGTACGGCACCATCTACACGTCCGTCGGCTCCATGGGCTGCGTCAACCTGAAGGTCGGCGACGCGCGCAAGCTGTGGGACGTCCTGAAGAAGGGCGACCACGTCTACGTGTGGGGCCGGCGGCCCGGTAGCTAGGACTGCACCCGGGGCCGCCGCGGCCCTCTGAGAGACTGGGGGCGCCATGAGTGAGACTGCAACTGTGCCGACCGCGCCCCTGCGCGCCCGGGCCGAGATCGATCTGGCCGCCCTGCGCGCCAATGTGCGCACCCTGCGTGCCCGGGCGAAGGGCGCGGCCCTGATGGCCGTCGTCAAGTCCGACGGCTACGGCCACGGGGCGGTGCCGTGCGCCCGCGCGGCCGTCGAGGCCGGGGCCTCATGGCTGGGCACGGCCACGCCCGAGGAAGCCCTCGCGCTGCGCGCCGCCGGTCTGGACACGCCCGTCCTGTGCTGGCTGTGGGTGCCGGGCGGGCCCTGGCGGCAGGCGATCGAGGCGGACATCGACGTCTCGCTCAGCGGGATGTGGGCGCTGCGCGAGGTGACGGAGGCGGCCCGGCAGGCGGGCCGGCCCGCCCGGGTGCACCTGAAGGCCGACACCGGGCTCGGACGCAACGGCTGCCAGCCCGCCGACTGGCCCGAGCTGGTCGGCGAGGCCCTGCGTGCCGAGCGTGCCGGACTGGTCCGGGTCACCGGTCTGTGGTCCCACTTCGCCTGCGCCGACGAGCCCGGGCATCCCTCCATCGCCGCCCAGCTCGCCCGGTTCCGGGAGATGACGGCGTACGCCGAGGAGCAGGGCGTGCGCCCCGAGGTGCGGCATCTCGCCAACTCCCCGGCCACGCTGACCCTTCCGGAGACCCACTTCGACCTGGTCCGTACCGGTATCGCCGTGTACGGCATCTCGCCCAGCCCCGAGCTGGGCACCCCGGCCGACTTCGGCCTGCGCCCCGTGATGAGGCTCAGCGCCTCGCTCGCGCTGGTCAAGCACGTCCCGGGCGGGCACGGCGTCAGTTACGGCCACCACTACGTCACCCCCGGCGAGACCACCCTCGGCCTCGTTCCCGTGGGCTACGCGGACGGCATCCCCCGGCACGCCTCCGGCACCGGGCCGGTGCTGGTCGACGGCAAGTGGCGGACCGTCGCCGGCCGGGTCGCCATGGACCAGTTCGTGGTCGACCTGGGCGGGGACGAACCCGAAGTGGGCGCGCAGGCGGTGCTGTTCGGCCCCGGCGACCGGGGCGAGCCCACCGCCGAGGACTGGGCGCAGGCCTGTGGCACGATCGCGTACGAAATCGTCACGCGGATCGGAACGCGCATTCCTCGCGTCTATGTGAACGGGGAACAGGAGGGGTAACCCCTTCAGGACAGGGTGCTCGCGTACGACGGCACCTGTCAGCACTGGCACACCACGCACCACATCGGCACCACCTGTTTCATTCACCCAGCGAACTGCAGTACGGCGAAGAGGAGCGGTACGTGAGCGAGAGCAGTGCGGAGGCCGTGGCGGACGTCGTCGCCTCGGCGGCCGTCGCCTCCGCCGCGGGATCGGCAGGCTGGCGCAGGGCGACCGGCATCGCCGGTGCCGCGATAGGCGTCCTCGCCGCCGGTGCGGCCGCCGGTGTCGCCATCGAGCGGATGACCGTCGGCCGCGGAATGCGCCGCAGGGCCCGGCTGGCGCTGGACTCGGCGGGCCCCTACGGCACCCTGCGCGGCACGCCCGGCAAGGCGTACGCGGACGACGGCACGGAGCTGTACTACGAGGTCGACGACGTCGAGCCCGACCCGGGTCCGCAGGTCTCCCCGCGCCGCCGGCGGCTCTTCGGCCGCAAGGCGCCCGCCCCGGTCACCGTCGTCTTCTGCCACGGCTACTGCCTCAACCAGGACTCCTGGCACTTCCAGCGGGCGGCCCTGCGCGGGGTCGTACGGACCGTGCACTGGGACCAGCGCAGCCACGGGCGGTCCGGGCGGGGCGTGGCCCAGAGCCAGGACGGTGTGCCCGTCACCATCGAGGAACTCGGCCGCGACCTGAAGACGGTCCTCGACGCGGCCGTGCCGGAGGGGCCGATCGTGCTGGTCGGCCACTCCATGGGCGGTATGACGATCATGGCGCTGGCCGCCCAGTTCCCGGAGCTGATCCGGGACCGGGTCGTCGCCACCGCCCTCGTCGGCACGTCCTCGGGGCGGCTCGGCGAGGTCAGCTTCGGGCTGCCCGTCGCCGGCGTCAACGCGGTGCGCCGGGTGCTGCCCGGTGTGCTGAAGGCGCTCGGACAGCAGGCGGAACTCGTCGAGAAGGGGCGCCGGGCCACCGCCGACCTGTTCGCCGGGATCATCAAGCGGTACTCGTTCGCGTCCCGGGACGTCGACCCGGCGGTCGAGCGGTTCGCCGAGCGGATGATCGAGTCCACGCCGATCGACGTGGTCGCCGAGTTCTACCCGGCCTTCACGGACCACGACAAGACCGAGGCGCTCGCCTGCTTCCGGGACGTCCCGGTGCTGGTGCTGGCCGGGGTGCAGGATCTGATCACGCCCAGCGAGCACAGCGAGGTCATCGCCGACCTGCTGCCCGACGCCGAGCTGGTGCTCGTGGCGGACGCCGGGCACCTGGTGATGCTGGAGCACCCGGAAGTGGTCATAGACCGCCTCGCCGACATGCTCGCCCGCGCCGGGGCAGTGCCGCTAGCGGCTACCGTAAGTGGCTGTGACTCCGCCTCTTCCTGAGGGGCGGCCCCAGCCTTCCGGCTGCGGTTCAGCCCGAACCGATCCCTCACGGGACGTCACCGCTGTACTACCGCCGTAAGTGAGTGATCATGGAACTAACCGCCGTGCCGAACGACCCCGCTGAGACCCGGCTGACCATCACCTCTCCCGAGCAGATGCGGGAGCTGGGCCGGCGGCTGGCCAAGCTGCTGCGTGCGGGCGACCTGGTGATGCTCTCCGGGGAGCTGGGCGCGGGCAAGACGACGCTGACCCGCGGGCTCGGCGAGGGGCTCGGGGTGCGCGGTGCGGTCACCTCGCCCACCTTCGTGATCGCCCGTGTGCACCCCTCCCTCGGCGGCGGCCCGCCGCTCGTCCACGTGGACGCCTACCGGCTCTCCGGCGGCCTCGACGAGATGGAGGACCTCGACCTGGACGTCTCCCTGTCCGACTCGGTGATCGTCGTGGAGTGGGGCGAGGGCAAGGTCGAGGAGCTGACCGAGGAGCGGCTGCAGGTCGTCATCCACCGGGCCGTCGGGGACACCACCGACGAGGTCCGGCACGTGACGCTGACCGGCCTTGGGCAGCGCTGGTCGGACGCGGACCTGGAAACACTCACGGCCTGACGGAACCGGCCGAGCGGCCTGGGCAAGCCGGCCGAACAGCCTGGGCGAGCCGGTCGGGCGGCCTGGGCGAAACGGCCTGGGCGAGCCGGTCGGGCGGCCTGGGTGGAACGCGGCCTGGGTGAACCGGTCGAGCGGCCTGGGTGAGCCGACCGGACCGGTCCGGGCGAATCTGGCCGAGCGGCTCCGACGGGCCGGATCGGCTGTACGGCCGGGTGGCTCTCCGGCCGGCCCGGGCGGCCCTCCAGCGGGCCCGGGCGGCTTCATGGTGGGCCGAGCCGGCTTTCGCGTCGATCCGACCGGCTTTCCCGCCGATCCGAGCGGGTTTCCCGCCGGTCGCAGTGGCCTTCACGCCGACCTGAGCGGTTTTCCGCCCGGCGGGTCCGAGCGGCTTTCGGCGGCCGGGTCTGTTTCCAGCCGCCGGACCGAGCGGTGATGCGACGGTCCCGGGCGGCCCTCCGGCAGGCCCCGGCGGCGTTCCCTCCGGCCCGGGCGGCCTTCCCGCTGGCCCGGGCGGCTTTTCGACACGCCCCACCGGCTTTCCGACAAGCCGTCGGCAAGATATTGCGCAGGACGTCCCGGGCGTGGTCACATGGTATCCAGTCCGTGGTTAGGTCTGCCTAACCACGCCCGCCCCCGCACTTCAGGAGGCGTCCATGTCCGCTTCTCGGCCCACGGAGCCGGCCGCCGAGCCGCCCACGCCCACCGGGGTGTCCATGCGCGAGCTGCTGGCCTCTTGCGCGGCCGCGAACGCGGTCTCCAGGCCGCCGCGCGAGCCGGATGAGGCGCAGCCCCGGGCCCCGCGCCCCGAAGGGGCGCCGGGAACCGCGCGGCCGGCCGCGACGGCGCTGCCGTCGGCCGACGGCGTGTCGCGGCTCCGGCGGAGCGCCTAGCGGATCACCACCACCGGCACGCCGATCGTCGCGAACCTCCACGTCGCGTCGCCGTCCGCCCGCGTCTCGCGGATGCCGCCGGTCTTCACCCCTTCGGCGGCCCAGCCGGAGCCGCTGCCCACGGCCGCGCTGAAGCCGATCGTCACACCGTCGATGCTGGTGAAGCGCACCACGTGCTCGACCGGGATGCCGTCCGTCCCGGTGGCCGCGTTGGAGCGGGAGGTGACCCAGTACCTTCCCGGCGGCGGGTCGACGGTGCCCGGGTGCACCCCGAAGCTGCGCTCCACCCGGCCCCTCTCGTCGATCAGCCAGACGCGGTCGTCGTCCACCGAGTACACGACGCGTTCACCCGCTCCGGTACCGCTCGGCAGGGCGCCGGGGTTGCGCCGGTCGCGCGGCGCCTTGGTGGCCTTCGCCGCGGGTGACGCGCTCGCGCCCGGCCGGCCGGCCAGGCCCGCCGGAGCGGTCGCCTGCGCCTGGTAGGCGAGGAATCCCACGGTGCCGACGGCCACCGCGATGAGGCCGGCCACGATCCCCGAGCTGGTCCTTGCCACGTGCACCACCTCTGCCTCGCGTCATATGTCGTACTTCGTACAGACCGTAGCAGTCGGTCACGGTCTGCCCCGGACGGCCGTGCACGAGCCCCGGGGCCCGTGTCGGAAATACCCGCCCGCCCGCCCCGCGGGGCCCGGCACGCACGGCTCCGCCGCCGGACGAACGCGCGCCTGCGCCTCCGCACCGCCCCGGGGTGCCCACGTGTCCGTACCGCCCTGAGCCGCCCGCGCGTCTCCGTACCGCCCCGGGGCGCCCGCGCGTCTCCGTACCGCCCCGGGGCGCCCGCGCCTCCGTACTGCCCCCGGGGCGCCCCCCGCCTCCGGTACCGCCCCGAAGCTGCCCGCGCGTCCCCGTACCGCCCCCGCCGGCCCCGTATCCGTACCGCCCCGGGACGCCCCCGTATCCGTGCCGCCGGGGCGTGCCCGCGCTCCGCGCGGGCGACGGATTTCCGACACAGGCCCCGCGGCGCCGTAGGCTGTTCGCGTGCTCTTGCTCGCTCTGGATACCGCCACACCCGCCGTCACCGTCGCGCTGCACGACGGCACGGACGTCATCGCCTCGTCGAGTCAGGTGGACGCGCGCCGGCACGGAGAGCTGCTGCTGCCGGCCGTCGACCGCGTGCTCGCCGACTCCGGGCTCAAACTGGACGCGGTCACCGGGATCGTCGTCGGTACCGGCCCCGGCCCCTACACCGGCCTGCGCGTCGGTCTGATGACCGCCGACACCTTCGGCCTCGCGCTCGGCGTCCCCGTGTACGGCCTGTGCACGCTGGACGGCCTCGCGTACGCCGCCGACATCGAGAAGGGCCCCTTCGTCGTGGCGACCGACGCCCGGCGCAAGGAGGTCTACTGGGCGAAGTACGCCGACTCCCGCACCCGCCTGACCGGCCCGGCCGTCGACCGCCCTGCCGACATCGCCGAGCGTGTCGCAGGGCTCCCCGCGGTCGGCGCGGGTGCGCTGCTGTACCCGGACACGTTCCCGAGCGCCCATGAACCCGAGCACGTGTCGGCCGCCGCCCTCGCCTCCCTGGCCGCCGAGAAGCTGGCCTCGGGCGAGGAGCTGCCGGCGCCGCGCCCGCTCTACCTGCGCCGACCCGACGCGCAGGTCCCCAAGAACTACAAGGTGGTCACCCCCAAGTGACGCAACCGGCAACCCTGCGAATGCGCGAGATGCGCTGGTGGGACATCGACCCGGTGCTGGAGCTGGAGAAGGACCTGTTCCCCGAGGACGCCTGGTCCCGGGGCATGTTCTGGTCCGAGCTGGCCCACTCCCGGGGCTCCGAGGCCACCCGCCGCTACCTCGTGGCCGAGGACGACGGCCGTATCGTCGGCTACGCCGGGCTCGCCGCCTCCGGCGAGCTGGCCGACGTCCAGACGATCGCCGTCGCCCGCGAGCTCCAGGGCACCGGCCTCGGCGCCCGCCTGCTGACCGAGCTGCTGAAGGCCGCCACCTCCTTCGAGTGCTCCGAGGTCATGCTCGAATGCCGGGTCGACAACGTCCGTGCCCAGAAGCTCTACGAGCGCTTCGGCTTCGAGCCCATCGGCTTCAGGCGCGGCTACTACCAGCCGGGGAACGTGGACGCCCTGGTGATGCGCCTGACCACGGAATCCAAGAGCGACTCCGCCGCGGGTTCTTCCTCCGTACAAGGAACCGAGACCAATGACTGACGAACCTCTCGTCCTCGGCATCGAGACCTCCTGCGACGAGACCGGCGTCGGCATCGTCCGCGGCACCACCCTGCTGGCGGACGCCGTCGCCTCCAGCGTCGACGAGCACGCCCGCTTCGGCGGCGTCGTACCCGAGGTGGCGTCCCGCGCCCACCTGGAGGCGATGGTCCCGACCATCGACCGCGCGCTCAAGGACGCGGGTGTCTCCGCGAAGGACCTCGACGGCGTCGCGGTCACCGCGGGTCCCGGTCTCGCGGGCGCCCTGCTCGTCGGCGTCTCGGCGGCGAAGGCGTACGCCTACGCGCTCGGCAAGCCCCTGTACGGCGTCAACCACCTCGCCTCGCACATCTGCGTGGACCAGCTGGAGCACGGTCCGCTGCCGGAGCCGACGATGGCCCTGCTGGTGTCCGGCGGCCACTCCTCCCTGCTGCTGTCCGAGGACATCACCTCCGACGTCCGCCCGCTGGGCTCGACCATCGACGACGCGGCAGGCGAGGCCTTCGACAAGATCGCCCGGGTGCTGAACCTCGGCTTCCCCGGCGGCCCGGTCATCGACCGCTACGCGCGCGAGGGCGACCCGGAGGCGATCGCCTTCCCGCGCGGCCTGACCGGCCCGCGCGACGCGGCGTACGACTTCTCCTTCTCCGGCCTGAAGACGGCGGTGGCCCGCTGGATCGAGGCCAAGCGGGCGGCGGGCGAGGAGGTCCCGGTGCGGGACGTGGCCGCGTCCTTCCAGGAGGCGGTGGTGGACGTCCTCACCCGCAAGGCGGTCCGCGCCTGCAAGGACGAGGGCGTCGACCACCTGATGATCGGCGGCGGTGTCGCCGCCAACTCCCGGCTGCGCGCCCTCGCCCAGGAGCGCTGCGAGTCGGCCGGAATCCGGCTGCGCGTCCCGCGCCCCAAGCTGTGCACGGACAACGGCGCGATGGTCGCCGCGCTCGGCGCCGAGATGGTCGCCCGCAACCGGGCCGCCTCCGGCTGGGACCTGTCCGCCGACTCCTCGCTGCCGGTGACCGACCCGCACGTCCCGGCCCACGACCATGTGCACGAGGTCAGCAAGGAGAACCTGTACTCATGACCGTGGCCCTGATGTGGGAGGCCCGGGCCGCCGAAGGGCGGGGCGGGGAACTGCTGGCCTGGGCGCGGGGACAGGACCTCGTCCCCGAGCCGCTGCGCCGGGAGACCTTCCGGGCCCCGCAGGACCGGGTCCTGGTCATCACATGGTGGGACGCCCCGTACGACGCCTCGCTGCCCGAACTCCCCGATCCGGATGGGGAGTTGGCGACGCGGGCGGTGCACCGGTGGCGGTTCGAGCCGGTGGACGGGGACCGGCCGGAGCGCTGACTGGCGGGAACGCCCGTCCGGGCGCTATGATCATCACACGCGAACGGCCGGAAACCCGGTCCGGACGCAGTGCGTTGGTGGTCCAAGGAAAGACGCCCCGCTTCCTGCGGGGAAATGCAGGTGCAAGGCCTGCCCGGCGCTCCATGAAACACCCCGTCCCCTTCCCTGGGGGCGGGGTGTTCGCGTTGCGGGTGCACCGCCCCGCCCGTGGCGGCCTCGGCATGAGAAATTCCCGAGAAAACCGTTTCTCACGGCTTCCGCTAACAGTGCGCTAATAATTCGGACCTACGTTCCTGCCCGTGACGCGACACGAGGAGCAAGGCGACGTCGGCAGACGGGCGGGCCGGCGGTCGAGAGCGCTGAAGGCGGCCGGTCTCGCCCTGGCGGGAGTCCTGGTGCTGGGCGCGGCCACCGCCGGCTATGCGTACTGGCACCTCGACAACAACATCAAGAGCGTCGACATCGACAGCGCACTCGGCGACAACCGCCCCGCCAGGGCGGCGCTCACCCCGGACGGGTCCGCCTCGGCCGTCGCCGCGCCGCTGCCGACCGGATCCCTGAACATCCTGGTCCTCGGCTCCGACTCGCGCAGCGGCAAGGCCAACAAGGCCCTGGGCGGCGGCGACAGTTCCGGCGCCCGCTCGGACACGGCGATGGTGGTGCACATCGACGCCGGCCGCAGGACGGCGACCGTCGTCAGCATCCCGCGCGACACCCTGGTCAACCGCCCGTCCTGTCCGCTGCCCTCCGGCGGCTCGACAGCGGTTGCCGGCCGATCGATGTTCAACAGCGCCTACTCCGTGGGCGGTCCGGTGTGCGCGGTCAAGACCGTCGAGTCGATGACGAACGTCCGCATGGACCACTACGTCGAGATCGACTTCTCCGGCTTCGCCCGGCTGGTGGACGCGCTGGGCGGCGTCACGGTCACCACCGGCCAGGACATCGACGACAGCCTGAGCCATCTGCATCTGAAGGCCGGAACCCACCATCTCGACGGCACCCGGGCCCTCGCCCTCGCCCGCACCAGGCACGGCATAGGCGACGGCAGCGACCTGGGCCGCATAGGCCTGCAGCAGAAGCTGGTCAAGGCCCTCCTGGACCGGATGGCGGCCATCGACCTGCTCACCGACCCCGCCAAGCTCTACCGGGTCGCCGACGCGGTCACCGCCAGCCTCACCACGGACACCGGCCTGGACTCCCTGGGCGAGCTGACGAAGCTCGGCCAGAGCCTCAGGGGTCTCACCTCCGGCCGGGTGAAGACGGTGATGATGCCCGTCGTCGCGGCACCCTCCGACCCCAACCGGGTGGTGGCAGAGGAACCGGCGGCGAGCGACCTTTGGGCCTCCCTGCGCTGAGCGGCCCGGCCGAGCGCACCGGCGTCCCGGCCGCCATCAAGCCCCTCGACGCCGACAAGCTCCAGTACTTCGACATCCGCGGCGGCACCACCGGCGACCTCAACGGCGACGGCCGCGACGACTTCGCCCTGTCCGCGTACTGCGGCGACGGGGTCGACTGCACCAAGGTGCTCCTGAGCACCCCCTCGGGCTTCGTCCCGGGCCCCGCCGTCCCCGGAGACGGCGCGGTGGCCATCGGGGACGTCAACGGCGACGGCCACGCCGACCTCGTCACCGGCCGGGTCGAAGAGGAAGAGATCTGGGTGGCCTACGGCTCGGCCGCCGGCCTGGGGGCGCCCAGCACCTGGAAGAGGTTCACCCAGGACACCCCCGGCGTTCCCGGTGCCACGGAGAGCCTGGACAGGTTCGGCACCTCGGTCGCCGTCGGTGACATCACCGGCGACGGCATCGACGACGTGGCGGTCGGCGTGCCGGGCGAGAACCGCTCCGAGGGTGTGGTCGACGTGCTGCGCGGCAGCCGCTCCGGCGTCACCGGCACCGGTGCGCAGGCCTTCGGCCAGAACACCAAGGGCGTGCCCGGCACCGCCGAGGTGGACGACGACTTCGGGTCCACGGTCGCCCTGGTCGACATCAACCGCAACGGACATGCCGACCTGGCCGCCGCCGCGCCGGACGAGGACGCGGGCAACGGCGCGGTCTGGGTCCTGCGCGGCCGCCCCACGGGCCTGGTCGCGGACGCGGCCCTCGCCTTCGGCGGGAAGGCGGTGGGCGCGCCGTACACGAAGGCGTCGTTCGGGTCCGCGCTCCAGTAGGGATCCGGCGCAGACCGCTTGGGCTCCGGCAGACCGGTCGAGCTGCGGTAGACCGGTCGAGCTTCGGCGGGCCGGTTGGACTCCGGCAGACCGGTCGAGTTCCGGCGGGCCGGTCGAGCTTCGGCGGGCCGGTTGGACTCCGGCAGACCGGTCGAGTTCCGGCGGGCCGGTCGAGCTTCGGCAAGCCGGTCGAGCTCCGGCGGAAAAACCTCGAAGAATCTTCGGCAGGTGTGTCGATCCGGGTCGCTCCCGTTCGACGCACAGGTGAGCGGCGGGGGAAGGCCCCGCCGCCCGACCGAAGGAGTCACCATGCCCCGTTACCTGTCGCTCGTGCGCATCGACGAGTCCACCGCCCCCGCCGAGGGACCCAGCGAGGAGCTGATGCGGCGGATGGGTGAGCTGATCGAGGAGGTCACCAAGGCCGGCGTGATGCTCGACACCGCGGGCCTGACGCCCTCCGCCCAGGGCACCCGGGTGCGCTGGGAGGGCGGGAAGATCTCCGTCACCGACGGGCCCTTCACCGAGTCCAAGGAGGTCATCGGCGGCTACGCGCTCATGCAGTGCAAGGACAAGGCCGAGGCCCTGGAGTGGACCAAGCGGTTCCTGAAGGTCCACGAGGAGTTCTGGACGGTCACCTGCGAGGTCAGGGAGATCGCGGAAGGCTGAGCCCTTCCTTGGCCCCGGGCCGTCCGGGGGTGTTGCATGGTGGGCTGTGGAAGCACAGCCCACCGCGGCACATGCCATCGAGACCGTTTTCCGCCTGGAGTCCCCGCGGGTCGTCGCCGGCGTCGCCCGGATCGTCCGGGACGTCGGCATCGCCGAGGAACTGGCACAGGACGCGCTGGTCGCGGCCCTGGAACGCTGGCCCCGGGACGGCGTGCCCGACAACCCCGGGGCGTGGCTCATGGCCACCGCCCGGCACCGCGCCGTCGACCTGGTCCGGCGCCGCGAGAACTACGCCCGCAAGCTCGCCGAGATCGGCCGGGACCTCACCACCACGGCCCTGCCCGAGGAGCCCGCCGACCCGGACGACATCGACGACGACCTGCTGCGGCTCGTCTTCACCACCTGCCACCCGGTGCTGTCGCCCGAGGCCCGCACCGCGCTCACCCTGCGCCTGCTCGGCGGTCTGACCACGGCCGAGATCGCCCGGGCCCACCTGGTCCCGGAGCCGACGATCGCCCAGCGCATCGTCCGCGCCAAGCGCACCCTGGCCACGAAGAACGTTGCCTTCGAGGTGCCGTACGGCCCCGACCGCGAAGCCCGGCTCGGGTCCGTCCTGGACGTCATCTACCTGGTCTTCAACGAGGGGTACGCGGCCACCGCGGGCGACGACTGGCTGCGCCCCGGGCTGTGCGAGGACGCCCTGCGCCTGGCCCGCCTGCTCTGTGCCCTGATGCCCGAGGAACCCGAGGTGCACGGCCTGACCTCGCTGCTGGAGTTCCAGGCCTCCCGCACCGCCGCCCGCACCGGCCCCGACGGCACACCGGTGCTCCTCCAGGACCAGGACCGCCGCCGCTGGAACCGCATGCTCATCGCCCGCGGCATCCGCGCCCTGGACCGCGCCGGCGCCACCTCCACCGGCGCGCCGGGCCGCTACGCCCTGCAGGCGGCCATCGCCGCGTGCCACGCGCACGCGTACTCCTACGAGGAGACCGACTGGCGGACCATCGCCACCCTGTACGGCCTGCTCGCCGTCCGCTCGCCGTCCCCGGTCGTCGAACTGAACCGCGCCGTCGCCGTGTCGATGGCCGAGGGCCCGGCCGAGGCCCTGGAGCTGGTGGACGCGCTGGCCGCCGAGCCCGCCCTGCGGGACTACCATCTGCTGCCCAGCGTGCGCGGCGACCTGCTGGCGCGGCTGGGCCGTACCGACGAGGCCCGCGAGGAGTTCGTCCGTGCGGCGGCACTGACCCGCAACGACAGCGAGCGCCGGCTGCTGCGGGCGAAGGTGCGTTCCCTGCCCGGCCGGTGAGGGACTACGGCCGCACGGGGGACCCGATCAGCATGGTCGGCGCCCCCGCGACCCGGGTCAGGAACACCGTCGCCGCGCGGGGCCCCTGCGGCTTGACCTTCCTGCGCAGCTCCTCCGGTTCCACCGCCGAGCCGCGCTTCTTCACGGTCAGCGTGCCGACCTCCCGCTCCCGCAGCAGGGCCTTCAGCTTCTTGACGTTGAAGGGGAGCTGATCGGTGATCTCGTAGGCGGAGGCGTACGGGGTGGGGTGCAGCGCGTCGGCGGTGACGTACGCGATGGTCGCGTCGACCAGGCCGCCGCCGACCTCCTCGGCCACCTCGGCGACCAGATGCGCGCGGATGACGGCGCCGTCCGGCTCGTACAGGTACCGTCCCACGGACCTCACCCGGGGATCCGGCAGCCCCCGGGAGCGGAGCGTGCGCGGGCCCGGCAGCAGGGTGGCCCGGACCAGGCCCGGCTCGGTGCCGAACCACAGCACGGCCTCCTTCACGTCCCCGCCGTCCGAGATCCACTCGGCCTCGGCCTCGGCCGGGACCGCCTCGTGCGGGACGCCGGGGGCGATCTTCAGGGCCGCGCGGGGAGCCCCGAGAGCCGTGGCGACCGCCCAGGACAGGGGCGGCGAGTAGGCCTCCGGGTCGAAGATCCGGCCCCGCCCGCCCCGCCGGGCCGGGTCCACGAACACGGCGTCGTAGCCCGCCGTGCTCACCTGGGTGACGTCCGCCTCCCGCACCTCGATCAGCTCGGCGAGCCCCAGTGCCTCGGCGTTCGCGCGGGCCGCGGCCGCCGTCAGCGGATCCCGGTCCACGGCCAGCACCCGGATCCCGGCCCGCGCCAGCGCGATCGCGTCGCCGCCGATCCCGCAGCACAGGTCGGCGACCGAGGTCACCCCCTGCTCCTTCATGCGGGCCGCCCGGTACGCTGCCACGCTCGCCCGCGTCGACTGCTCGACCCCGTTCGGCGTGAAGAACATCCGCCCGGCGTCCGCCGCCCCGAACTTCGCCGCCGCCCGCTGCCGCAGCCGGGCCTGTCCGAGCGCCGCCGACACCAGGCCGGCGGGGTGGTCACGGCGCAGCCGGGTGGCGACGGCCAGCTCCTGGGCGGGATCGGTGTCGCGCACCTCGTCGAGGAGGGCGCGGCCTTCGGGGGTGAGGAGGGGGGCGAGGTCGTTCACCGGCTCATTGTGGGCCAGTCGGTGGATGGTGCGCTTCCGGCGGCCCTGTCGGGCCGGATCCGGGGTCCGGTCCTGGGAAGATCCGGCGCTATGCGACTAGTAGTACAAAATGACAAATCTCGGGCACGGCTTCGCGCGGTCGCCCTTCGCTGCGGAGCGGCCGCGCTGGCCTCCGCCGCCTTCGCCTCCGGCTGCGCCGCCCCCGGCGCGGACTCCGGCGCCCACGCCAGGGGCGGTGAACCCGGGCACGGCGGCCCCGCCCGGGCCCTGGACCCCCGGGCCCGCGCCGCCGCCGAGCACGCCCGACTGGTCGCCGCCGCCCGGCACTGGAAACTGAACCGGGTGCCGCTGGCGCCCCCGGCCCCGCCGGCCAGGAAGCCGGAGATCACCCCCCGCGACGGCTTCGAGGTGGACGGCCAGGAGGAGGAGAACCTGCCCCCGGTCTTCACCACCGTCCCCACCAAGCAGAAGGTCGTCTTCCTCACCATCGACGACGGTGACAACAAGGACCCCGACTTCCTGCGCATGATGAGCGACCTGAAGGTCCCCTACTCGGCGTTTCTCAGCAACTACCTCGTCAAGGACGACTACGGCTTCTTCCGCACGATGCAGTCGCAGGGCCACACCCTCAACAACCACACCCTGACCCACCCGTATCTGCCCGGCCTGTCCTACGAGGAGCAGAAGGCCGAGATCTGCGGCATGCAGGACATCATGAAGAAGCAGTTCGGCAAGGCGCCCACCGTCTTCCGCCCGCCCTACGGCAACTACAACGGCGACACCCTGCGCGCCGCCAAGTCCTGCGGCATCAAGTACGCGCCGATCTGGGACGAGGAGGTCTTCGTCGACCACTGGGAGTACCGCGACTGGGACCGCAGCCTGCACCCCGGCGACATCGTGCTCACCCACTTCCGCGGCCGCAAGGACTGGGACGGCACGATGGTCGACGACATGCGCAGATTCCTGAACAAGGTCACGCGCGAGGGGTACGCCGTGGCACGCCTGGAGGACTACCTGTGAGTTCGCGAGGCGCGCGGAGCGGTCCGGGACGTGTGCACGGCGGCCCGCGAGGTGTGCGGGCCGCCCTGGCCGCCGCCCTCGCCCCGGCCCTCCTCCTCGCCGGCTGCGCCCAGTCCGTCGACCCCATCGAACGCCTCGGCAAGAAGGCCGCGCAGAGGGTACGGCCGTCGCGCCCGGCTGGAGACGAGGCGTACCGCCGCTGGGGCCTGGCCGCCCCGCTCGCCGCCCCGCCCAGCCCCCCGGTCCGCCTCCTGACGGCCCATGGGGCCGATCCCTCCCGCCCCCGGGCCGTGGACCGCGTCAGGACCACCGACAAGGTCGTCTTCCTTACCTACGACGACGGTGCCGAGCGGGACCCCCGGTTCGTCGACATGGTCCGCGAACTGCGGCTGCCGGTCAGCTTCTTCCTCACCGACAGCGTCGTGGGACCCGGGTACGGCCACTTCGCCCGGCTGCGCGCGGTCGGCGCCGGCATCGAGAACCACACCCTCCACCACCCGGCGCTGCCCGGACTGCCCTACGCCGGCCAGCGCGCCGAGATCTGCGGGCAGCAGGACAAACTCAAGTCCCGCTTCGGCATCCGCCCCCGCCTCTTCCGCCCGCCCTACGGCACGTTCGACTCCACCACCCTGCGCGCGGCAGCCGACTGCGGCATCTCCACGCTCGTCCTGTGGCGCGCCGCCATGACCCCCGACGGCATCACCTATGTGCGGGGCGCCGGACACCTGAGCCCGGGCGACATCGTCCTCGTCGGCCCCGACGAGGCCACGGGCCCCACCCTCAAGGAACGCACGCGGCGCCTGCTGCGCCGGATCCAGGCGAAGGGACTGACGGTGGGCCGTCTGGAGGACTACCTGTAGCCGGACGCTCCGGCCCTCCGCGGGCTTGCCGGCGTCCTGGACCTCGGGGCCCTCTCTGGCCCCGAAGAAGCTCCGGGCACCCGGGATCCCCGGCCGACGCGCGGCACGGCATTGGCACTCCGCTTGACCGAGTGCTAATCGCGGTCATAGTCTCGGCTCTGGCACTCCCCACTGGAGAGTGCCAACAAAGCGACGGGCAGGTCCGGCACCCGCGACGACGGATCCACCTGGTCGCCACCTCAGACAGTTAACCCCGTGAGATCTCCGAAGGGGGAGGTCGGATCGTGACGACCACCAGCTCCAAGGTTGCCATCAAGCCGCTCGAGGACCGCATCGTGGTCCAGCCGCTCGACGCCGAGCAGACCACCGCCTCTGGCCTGGTCATTCCGGACACCGCGAAGGAGAAGCCCCAGGAGGGCGCCGTCCTCGCCGTGGGCCCGGGCCGGTTCGAGAACGGCGAGCGCCTGCCGCTCGACGTCAAGGTCGGCGACGTCGTCCTGTACAGCAAGTACGGCGGCACCGAGGTGAAGTACAACGGTGACGAGTACCTCGTCCTCTCGGCTCGCGACGTCCTCGCGATCATCGAGAAGTAATCACCTCAAGCATTCCGCTTGAAGCTGCGCCCCTGGCCCCCGCGACCACATGAGAAGCCGGGCGCCGGGGCGCAGTTCTTTTTTCACCCACAGATTCCGAGAGGGCTCCCGCTGTCATGGCGAAGATCCTGAAGTTCGACGAGGACGCCCGTCGCGCCCTCGAGCGCGGCGTCAACAAGCTGGCCGACACGGTGAAGGTGACGATCGGCCCCAAGGGCCGCAACGTCGTCATCGACAAGAAGTTCGGCGCTCCCACCATCACCAACGACGGTGTCACGATCGCCCGCGAGGTCGAGATCGAGGACCCGTACGAGAACCTCGGCGCCCAGCTGGTGAAGGAGGTGGCGACCAAGACCAACGACATCGCTGGTGACGGCACCACCACCGCCACCGTGCTCGCCCAGGCGCTGGTGCGCGAGGGCCTGAAGAACGTCGCCGCCGGTGCCTCCCCGGCCGCCCTGAAGAAGGGCATCGACGCCGCGGTCAAGGCCGTCTCCGACGAGCTGCTGGCCTCGGCCCGCCCGATCGACGAGAAGTCCGACATCGCCGCCGTCGCCGCGCTGTCCGCCCAGGACCAGCAGGTCGGCGAGCTGATCGCCGAGGCCATGGACAAGGTCGGCAAGGACGGTGTCATCACCGTCGAGGAGTCCAACACCTTCGGTCTGGAGCTGGACTTCACCGAGGGCATGGCCTTCGACAAGGGCTACCTGTCGCCGTACTTCGTGACGGACCAGGAGCGCATGGAGGCCGTCCTGGAGGACCCCTACATCCTCATCAACCAGGGCAAGATCTCCTCCATCCAGGACCTGCTGCCGCTGCTGGAGAAGGTCATCCAGTCGGGTGCCTCCAAGCCGCTGCTGATCATCGCCGAGGACCTTGAGGGCGAGGCCCTCTCCACCCTCGTCGTGAACAAGATCCGCGGCACGTTCAACGCCGTCGCGGTCAAGGCCCCGGGCTTCGGCGACCGCCGCAAGGCGATGCTGGAGGACATGGCCGTCCTCACCGGCGCCACCGTCATCTCCGAGGAGGTCGGCCTCAAGCTCGACCAGGCCGGTCTGGACGTGCTGGGCTCCGCCCGCCGCGTGACGGTCACCAAGGACGACACGACCATCGTCGACGGCGCCGGCAAGTCCGAGGACGTCCACGGCCGCGTCAACCAGATCAAGGCCGAGATCGAGAACACCGACTCCGACTGGGACCGCGAGAAGCTCCAGGAGCGCCTCGCGAAGCTGGCCGGCGGCGTGTGCGTGATCAAGGTCGGCGCCGCCACCGAGGTGGAGCTGAAGGAGAAGAAGCACCGTCTGGAGGACGCCATCTCCGCGACCCGCGCCGCGGTCGAGGAGGGCATCGTCTCCGGTGGTGGCTCCGCCCTGGTCCACGCCGTCAAGGTCCTCGAGGGCAACCTCGGCAAGACCGGCGACGAGGCCACGGGTGTCTCGGTCGTCCGCCGCGCCGCCGTCGAGCCGCTGCGCTGGATCGCCGAGAACGCCGGCCTGGAGGGCTACGTCATCGTCTCCAAGGTGGCCGAGCTGGAGAAGGGCAACGGCTACAACGCCGCCTCCGGCGAGTACGGCGACCTGGTCAAGGCCGGCGTCATCGACCCGGTCAAGGTCACCCGCTCCGCCCTGGAGAACGCCGCCTCCATCGCCTCCCTGCTGCTCACGACCGAGACCCTGGTCGTCGAGAAGAAGGAAGAGGAGCCGGCCGAGGCGGGCCACGGCCACGGCCACGCCCACTGACGCACCTCAGCACCGAGGCCCGGCACCCTGTGGGGTGCCGGGCCTTCGCTGTGCCAAGCCTTCGCTGTGCCGGGCCTTCGCTGTGCCGGCCGCCGTGTCCCGGCCGGCCAGGGCCTGCCGGCAGGTCGTGCCGGAAGCGCACCGACGAGGCACCGTTGCCCGGAGCCGGCCCGGCCCGCCGGACGGCCCCGGGAGCCGGCTAGTTCTCCAGCGCGTCCAGCGCCCCCAACTGCCCGAGCAGCCCGAGCCGGTCGTACTGCCACCAGCCCTCGTGGAGCTTGCCGTCGCCGCCGAGGCGGAAGATGGTCGTCCCGGTCATCGAGACCTGGCGGCCGGTGTTGGGCAGGCCCAGGAACTCACCGGTCTGGATGCCGTTCCAGGTCCAGCGGGTGCACACCCGGTCCCCCTGGGTGATCTGGTCCCCGACCGTGAAGGTGAAGTCGAAGGCGCCCCGCCACATCTCGATCTCACGCCGCATGTTGTCCAGCCCGAGGGTGTCCTGCTCGTTGGCCGGATCGTGGTCGTGGTAGTTCTCCGCGAGCAGGTCGTTCAG
Source organism: Streptomyces sp. NPDC107581 (assembly GCF_055657175.1). Taxonomy (NCBI): domain Bacteria; kingdom Bacillati; phylum Actinomycetota; class Actinomycetes; order Kitasatosporales; family Streptomycetaceae; genus Streptomyces; species Streptomyces sp. NPDC107581. The sequence continues at coordinate 200,395 of NZ_JBVKBH010000007.1, read as the reverse complement.
CGGCGGCAGCGGGCCCTGCACCGCGATCGTGTCGAAGAACCGGCGGGCCGTGGCCGCCTGCAGCGGCTCGTCGCGCACCACGTCCAGGTCCGTGAAGGTTGGGGTCCCGTCGCACAGGGCGACCATCTCCCGGAAGATCGTGTCGGTCTCCGGCAGGTTCGAGTTCCGCACCGCCTCCTCGTACGACGGGAACTCCACGATCTCGATGACGTGCGTCGCGTCCGAGCGGTCCGTGCCGACCACCGCGTGCGTCGCCGTCCGCTTCCCCTTGGTCTTCTCGACCCACTGGTCCATCAGCCGGTTCATGTCGTCGAGCCGGCTGGTCCTGCAGTCGATGAGCTGTACGAACGTCATGGCGCCGCCTCCCGGCCTCCTGGGTCCGGATCCGTCAGGCCCATTTTCCCACCGGAACGCGGACGCCACCCGTCCTACTGGGGGCCGTACTTGCGGCCCGTCCGGGAGCTGATTCCGCCCATCAGCCCACGCGGGGTGACCTTCACCAGACCCATCAGCGCCTTGTACCGGGGATCCGGGACGGAGAGCGTCTTGCCGCGCGCGAGGTCGGCCAGGGCCGCCGCGACCAGCTTGTCCGCGTCCAGCCACATCCAGCCGGGGATGTTGTCCGTGCCCATCCCGGCCCGCTGGTGGAACTCGGTGCGCACGAAACCCGGGCACAGCGCCATCAGCCGCACCCCGCTGCCGGCCATGTCCTTCGCCGCGCCCTGGGTGAACTGCACGACCCAGGCCTTCGAGGCGCCGTACGTGCCCCGCGGCACGAAGGCCGCCACCGACGCCACGTTCACCACCCCGCCGCGCCCGCGCTCGCGCATCGCCCCGGCCGCCGCCGACGTCAGCCGGAGCACCGCCTCGCAGTGCACCTTGAGCATCTTCAGCTCGTCGTCCATGGACACTTCGAGATAGCGGCCCTTGTTGCCGAAACCGGCGTTGTTGACCAGCAGGTCGACCGGGTTCTTCCGGTCGCCGAGCCGGTCGGCCACCGTCTCGATGCCCTTGTCCTCGGCCAGGTCGGCGGCGAGCACCTCCGCCTCGATGCCGTGCCGGTCGTGCAGCTCGGTCGCCTGCTCGCGCAGCCGGCCGGTGTCCCGCGCCACCAGGACGAGGTCATGCCCGTCAGCCGCCAGCCGCCGCGCGAACGCGGCACCGATTCCCGCGGTCGATCCCGTAATCAGAGCCGTTGTCATGGCCCAAGGGTAGTGACCCGGACCGACAGCGTCCGCTGTCCGTCCGCTGTGCGCCCGCCGCCCGGTGACGGCTTCTCAGCGGGCCTGTCCGGCGACGTACTTGCGGGCCGTGGCCAGCGCCTCGCTGTGCAGCGCCTCGCCCGCCGCGAGCAGCCGCGGCAGCAGCTCGCGTTCGGTGGTGACCGCACGGAACTGCATCGCCGCCGTCACCCCGTGGTCCGGACGGTGCACGATCGCGACCGGATCACCCGCCCGGATCTCACCCGGTTCGATCACCCTCAGATAGGCGCCCGTCGCGCCCTTCCGGGTGAATCTCTTCACCCAGCCCCGCTCGCCCAGATGGCCCTGGAACGTACGGCACGGAATCCGGCCCGAGGTCACCTCCAGGACCACCTCGGAACCGATCCGCCAGCGTTCGCCGATCAGCGCCCCGGACACGTCCAGGCCCTCGGTCGTGAGGTTCTCCCCGAAGGAACCGTTGGCCAACGACCGGCCCAGCTCCCGCTCCCAGTCGTCGAGGTCCTCGCGCGCGAAGGCGTACACCGCCTGCTCGTCGCCGCCGTGATGGCGCAGGTCGCACACCGCGTCCCCGGCGACCCCGCTCGCGCCGGCCCCCTTGGGACCGGGAGCCGCCACCCGGACCGGCCCCTCGGCCGGCCGCTTGTCGATGCCCGTCACACCCTCCGCCTGGTCCGTGTACGGCACCGGCTGGGGACGGCCCACGTTGACCGAGAGAAGCTTCATGACAGCACGGTACGTGACCGTGCCCCAAAGCGCCGGCACGGAATCGAGCGTCACATCCAAGCCTGGCTTATACTCGAAGGGTGATCGAGGCCCGTCATCTCCGCGTCCTGCGCGCCGTCGCCACCACCGGCTCCTTCTCGGCGGCGGGGCGCGAACTGGGCTGCACCCAGCCCGCCGTCAGCCAGCAGATGAAGGCCCTGGAGGCATCGGTCGGCACCCCGCTGCTGGTCCGCACCGGCCGCGAGATGCGCCTGACCCAGGCCGGCGAGGCCCTCGTCCGGCACGCCTCCGGAATCCTCGCGGGACTCACCGCCGCCGAGGAGGAGGTCGCCGCCATCGCGGGCCTCAGGGCCGGACGGGTCCGTCTGGTCTCCTTCCCCAGCGGCAGCTCGACCCTGGTCCCGACCGCCCTGGCCGCCCTGCGCGCCGCCCACCCCGGAACCCGCGTCTCCCTGGAGGAGGCCGAGCCCCCGAAGTCCGTCGAGCTGCTGCGCGACGGCGACTGCGACCTCGCGCTGGCCTTCCGCTACGAGGGCGCGCAGGCCGCCGAGGAGTGGGACGACCTCGTGGTGCGGCCCCTGCTGACGGACCGGCTGGTCGCCCTGGTGCCCGAGCGGCACCGGCTCGCGCGCGCCGGGTCCTCGGGGTCCGTCGCCATCGGGGAGCTGGCCCAGGAGCCCTGGATCGCGGGCTGCCCGCGCTGCCGGGGCCAGCTGGTGGAGGTGTGCGAGGGCGCCGGCTTCACGCCCCGCATCGACTTCGCCACCGACGACTATCCGGCGGTGGTCGGCCTGGTCGGCGCGGGTCTCGGCGTGGCCGTACTGCCCGAGCTCGCGGTGGAGTCGGTACGGCCCAGGGGAGTGCGCACGGTCGCACTGGAACCGCTCGTGCGGCGGCAGATCGTCGCCCTCACCCTGCCCGACCTGGCACAGGTGCCGGCCGTCGCGGCGACGCTGGAGCAGCTGGCCCGGGCGGCCGCACGTGCGCAGGGCCCGTCGGCAGGAGCGCGGGCGCAGGAGCACCGGGCGCAGGGGGCGCGGGCGTAGGAGTCCGGGCCCGGGGGCTTCGGGGCTGTCGAAGCCCGGGAGCCGCTGGGGCCGTCGAAGCCCGGGAGCCGCCGGGGCCGCCGTACGCCGGGGCCGTCCGGGCCGTGGGACGTCGGAGCCGCCCGGGCCCGTGAGGCGTCGGAGCCGTCCGAGCCGTCGACAGGAGTCGGGGCACGCACGCGCGTGCCCGGGAGACTGGTTGCAGAAACGTTACTTCAGGCGTTCGGGGCAGGGCCCCCGCTGGTGGTGGATGCCGACACCAGGCGGTTGCGTGCCCGTCCCATCAGCTCTTCGCGCTCATCCTCGGTCAGGCCGCCCCAGACTCCGTACGGCTCGCGCACCGCCAGTGCGTGCGCCGCGCACTCCGCACGGACCGGGCACCTCATGCAGACCTCCTTGGCCGAGTTCTCGCGAGCGCTCCGAGCCGCCCCGCGCTCGCCCTCAGGGTGGAAGAAGAGCGAGCTGTCGACCCCTCGGCAGGCAGCCAGCAGCTGCCAGTCCCACAGGTCTGCGTTCGGTCCGGGAAGGCGGGAGAAATCTGCCATTACGTGACCCCTTGTAGCCGTTCTGGGCGGATACGGTGCCAACGACCGTACATCTCCGGTCTAAGGAGATGAAAATATGACTCATTGCGAATCTAGCTCCAGACACTGAGAAACGGGAGCAAAAACGGCTAAATGGGGCATAGGTTGTGATGGAAAGTTGAGGGTCCGTCGGGCATGTCTGCACCGTGTTGGCGCCCTCACGTAGAGTGCCGAAGACGGCACGCGGCCCCGTAACTCTTTCGAGTGACCGTCGTTGAGAGTGCGGAGGCGGTTGAAAACACAAGCGCTCGGGCAGGCGTCCGAGACGGTCGACCGCACAGGTGACGATTCCGTACCAGCCTGGAGGCTCAAGGTGACGCGCATCAGCTGGGGAGGGCGGTCATGACATCCGTCCTCGTCTGCGACGACTCCCCGCTTGCCCGAGAGGCGCTCCGCCGCGCGGTCGCGACCGTGCCCGGCGTCGAGCGCGTGACGACGGCGGCCAACGGCGAGGAAGTCCTCCGCCGCTGGGGCGCCGACCGCTCCGACCTCATCCTGATGGACGTACGCATGCCCGGACTGGGCGGCGTCGAGACCGTGCGCCGGCTGCTGTCCGCGGACCCGGGCGCGCGCATCATCATGCTCACCGTCGCCGAGGACCTCGACGGCGTGGCGCTCGCGGTCGCCGCCGGCGCCCGGGGCTACCTGCACAAGGACGCCTCGCGCGCGGAGCTGCGCGCCACCGTGACGCAGGCCCTCGCCGACCCGACCTGGCGGCTCGCCCCGCGCCGTCTCCGCTCGGCCGAGATGGGCGCGGCGCCCACGCTCACCGCGCGTGAGATCCAGGTGCTGGAGGGCATGAGCCACGGCCGCTCCAACGCCGAGATCGGCCGCGAGCTGTTCCTCTCCGAGGACACCGTCAAGACCCACGCCCGCCGCCTCTTCAAGAAGCTCGGCGCCTCGGACCGGGCCCACGCCGTGGCACTCGGTTTCCGCTGGGGACTGGTCCGGTAGCAGGTGCACCGCACCGGGGCCGCGGTCTGTCACCCCGGGATCCCCGCCTGCCCAGGAGCAGGCGGGGGTGCGGGGACCGCGGGCGCTGTGGGCGGTGGGGCCTCTCCGGCTTCCCCCCGTGGCAGCGGCACGTGGCGGATCCGTCCCGGGACCCGTCCCGCTCGGGGTCCCCGGGTTCCGGTACGACCTGCCGACTCACGGTCCACATGACCAGCCGACTCATGGTCCACATGACCTGCCGACTTACGGTCCACCCGTTGGGGCGAATCCGCCGCGTGCCGCACTCCGGGCCCTGCGCGACCCCTGCCGGGGCTCCCTCCGGGCTCTGTGCGGCCGACTGGATTCCGTTCGGGCTCCGCGCGGCGGCCTGGATTCCGTTCGGGCTCTGCGTGGTGGCCCGGGTTCCGCTCCGGCTCTGTGCGGCCGCCTGGGTTCCGTCCGGGCTCTGTGCGGCGGCTTCGCGGGGTTCTCGCGGTGCGGCGGGGGCGGAAATCCCGCGGCGCCGGGGGCGCGGACGGGGGTGTCGGGGATGTGTGCAGCGGATGCGCAAGGCGGCCCGCCGGACGCCCGCTGCTCGTTTCGCGGCGGATGCCGCATCCTTGAGGTGTGGAGTCTCTCGGGGACGAGTCGGTCGAGCGGAAGGGGAGGGCGCAGGGGATGAGTGCCGGCGCACCTGCTCATAACGCTTCGGTGCACAACCACGAACACGATGCAACGGACCGGATGGCCGCAAGGCACCATGGACCGATGCGCGACGACGAGGCGGGCACGGCCCACGGGGCGATCGGTGCGCTCGTGCATCGTGCGGTCGACGGGGACCAGCAGGCCACGCACGATCTTCTCGCCCATGTCCACCCCCTGGCGCTGCGCTACTGCCGCACCCGGCTGTCCCGGCTGCCCGGTGACGCGCGCCACTTCGTCGAGGACCTCGCCCAGGAGGTCTGTGTGGCGGTCCTCCTCGCCCTGCCGCGCTACCGCGACACCGGCCGCCCCTTCGAGGCCTTCGTCTTCGCCATCGCCTCGCACAAGGTCGCCGACCTCCAGCGCGCCGCGATGCGCCACCCGGGCTCCACGGCCGTCCCCTCGGACGAGATGCCGGAACGCCCCGACGACTCCCTCGGCCCCGAGGAGCGCGCCCTGCTCAGCAGCGACGCCGAGTGGGCCAAGAAGCTGCTGGCCAACCTCCCCGAGAACCAGCGCGAACTGCTTCTGCTGCGCATCGCCGTGGGCTTGACCGCGGAGGAGACGGGGCAGATGTTGGGAATGTCACCAGGAGCGGTCCGGGTCGCCCAGCATCGGGCACTGAGCCGTCTCAGGGCACTCGCCGAGCAGTAGGCGCAGCCTTCCCCGCCCCGACGACTGTCGGCCACGACGGCGGATTCCGGCCGTGCCGAGCCTGTTTCGGCCTGCGGCGGCCCTCCCGCTCCGGACCCGAAGTGAACAGGACCGCCGACGGTTCCGTACGAACATACGAAGCCTGAAGTCACTCCCAACCGTGGAATTTGCTAGCGATGCTTCCCGTTAGCATGGACATCCGCACCGATCAAGGCCATTTGGGGAAGGTGTCATGACTGCCAACGTCGACGGAGTGCCCGGTAAATTCGCGACTCTCGGGCTGACCTACGACGACGTGCTGCTGCTGCCGGGCTCGTCGGACATGGCACCCGACGAGATCGACACCGCCTCGTACGTCTCCAAGAATGTGCGGGTCAACATCCCGCTGCTGTCCGCCGCCATGGACAAGGTGACCGAGTCCCGCATGGCGATCGCGATGGCCCGCCAGGGCGGCGTCGGCGTCCTGCACCGCAACCTCTCCATCGAGGACCAGGCCAACCAGGTCGACCTGGTGAAGCGCTCCGAGTCCGGCATGGTCACCGACCCCATCACCATCCACCCGGAGGCCACGCTCGCCGAGGCCGACGCGCTGTGCGCCAAGTTCCGCATCAGCGGCGTCCCGGTGACCGACGGCGACAAGAAGCTCCTCGGCATCGTCACCAACCGCGACATGGCCTTCGAGAGCGACCGCAGCCGCCGCGTGCACGAGGTCATGACCCCGATGCCGCTGGTCACCGCCAAGGTCGGCACCTCCGGCGCCGAGGCCATGGAGCTGCTACGCAAGCACAAGATCGAGAAGCTGCCGCTGGTCGACGACGCGGGCGTCCTCAAGGGCCTGATCACCGTCAAGGACTTCGTCAAGGCGGAGAAGTACCCGAGCGCCGCCAAGGACGCCGAGGGCCGGCTCCTGGTCGGTGCGGCCGTCGGTGTGGCCGGTGACGCCTTCGAGCGCGCCCAGGCGCTGATCGAGGTCGGCGTCGACTTCATCGTCGTGGACACCGCGCACGGCCATTCCCGCCTGGTCGGCGACATGATCGCCAAGATCAAGTCGAACTCCTCCGGCGTCGACGTCATCGGCGGCAACGTGGCCACGCGCGACGGCGCCCAGGCCCTGGTCGACGCGGGTGCCGACGGCATCAAGGTCGGTGTCGGCCCCGGCTCCATCTGCACGACCCGCGTGGTCGCCGGCGTCGGCGTCCCGCAGGTCACCGCCATCTACGAAGCCGCGCTCGCCGCCAAGGAAGCCGGTGTCCCGGTCATCGGCGACGGCGGTCTGCAGTACTCCGGCGACATCGCCAAGGCCCTGGTCGCGGGCGCCGACACGGTGATGCTCGGCTCGCTGCTCGCGGGCTGCGAGGAGTCGCCGGGCGAGCTGCTGTTCATCAACGGCAAGCAGTTCAAGTCGTACCGCGGCATGGGCTCCCTCGCCGCCATGCAGACCCGCGGCGACCGCAGGTCGTTCTCCAAGGACCGCTACTTCCAGGAAGGCGTCGCCTCCGACGAGCAGCTGATCCCCGAGGGCATCGAGGGCCAGGTGCCCTACCGCGGCCCGCTGTCCTCCGTCGTCCACCAGCTGGTCGGCGGCCTGCGTCAGTCGATGTTCTACGTCGGCGGCAGGACCGTTCCGGAGCTTCAGACGAACGGCCGGTTCGTGCGGATCACCTCGGCGGGCCTCAAGGAGAGCCACCCGCACGACATCCAGATGACGGTCGAGGCGCCGAACTACAGCAGCAAGAAGTGACGCACGCGCGCGTGAAGCCGTGAAAGGGCGGTCCCGGAGCATCCGGGGCCGCCCTTCTCGTCCCCGCGGAGGGCCGCTGTCGCACCCGTCGGCGATACTGGAAGACGCTGAACGCATCAGGGAAAGGCCAAGACGTGACTGAGATCGAGATCGGGCGCGGCAAGCGCGGGCGCAGGGCGTACGCCTTCGACGACATCGCCGTCGTCCCCAGCCGCCGTACGCGGGACCCGAAGGAGGTCTCGATCGCCTGGCAGATCGACGCCTACCGCTTCGAGCTGCCGTTCCTGGCCGCTCCCATGGACTCGGTCGTCTCCCCGGCCACCGCGATCCGCATCGGTGAGCTGGGCGGCCTCGGCGTCCTCAACCTCGAAGGCCTGTGGACGCGCCACGAGGACCCGCAGCCGCTGCTCGACGAGATCGCCGGGCTGCCGTCCGAGGCGGCCACCCGGCGCCTGCAGGAGATCTACTCCGCCCCCATCAAGGAGGAGCTGATCGGCGCGCGCATCAAGGAGGTGCGGGACGCCGGCGTGGTCACGGCGGCCGCGCTCTCCCCGCAGCGCACCGCCCAGTTCTCCAAGGCGGTCGTGGACGCGGGCGTGGACATCTTCGTCATCCGCGGTACGACGGTCTCCGCGGAGCACGTCTCGTCCTCGCACGAGCCGCTGAACCTGAAGCAGTTCATCTACGAGCTGGACGTCCCGGTGATCGTCGGCGGCTGCGCCACCTACACCGCCGCCCTGCACCTGATGCGCACCGGCGCGGCGGGCGTCCTGGTGGGCTTCGGCGGCGGCGCCGCCCACACCACGCGCAACGTGCTCGGCATCCAGGTCCCGATGGCCACCGCGGTCGCCGACGTCGCCGCGGCCCGCCGTGACTACATGGACGAGTCCGGCGGCCGGTACGTGCACGTGATCGCGGACGGCGGTGTCGGCTGGTCCGGCGACCTCCCGAAGGCGATCGCCTGCGGCGCCGACTCCGTGATGATGGGCTCCCCGCTGGCCCGTGGCACCGACGCGCCGGGCAAGGGCCACCACTGGGGCATGGAGGCGGTCAACGAGGAGCTGCCCCGCGGCAAGAAGGTCGACCTGGGCACGGTCGGCACCATCGAGGAGATCCTCACCGGCCCGTCCCACACCCCGGACGGCTCCATGAACTTCTTCGGCGCCCTGCGCCGCGCCATGGCCACCACCGGCTACAGCGAGCTGAAGGAGTTCCAGCGGGTCGAGGTGACGGTGGCGGACTCGCAGCACAAGCGGTAGTCGGTACGACAGCGGTAGTCCGTACGACAGCGGTAGTCCGTACGACGTGAGGGGGCCGGTCGCCCGGTGAGGCGACCGGCCCCTTTCGCATGCCCGGACGGTCCGGCAGGGGCGCGTGGGGTGGTGCGGGGGCGTGCGGTTGCCTTCGGGGCGAATACGGGCTGGTGAGCAGGTTCGAGGGCGATAGCGTCCCTATCGGCGCCCCGGTCTTCTGGAGCGCCCCCTTCCAAGGACTTGGTTCCGGACCCCGGCTGCTCGGGGCCCGGCCCGATTTCCAGCGGACCGCCTACCGGGTCAATGAGCGGCGTCGTGGAAGGGGGCGTCCATGGGACGTCACCGCAAGCCCAACCGATGGGACCGCATCCGTCTGTGGACGGTGAAGTGCCGGAGGAGGTGGATCTTGCGGATCTTCGGACGGTGAGCGGCCGCCCCCAAGAAGACTAGGGGCGGACACTCCGTGATCCATCCAGGAGCCTGCCGCAGTGACCGCTGCGGTGGGCTCCACTCTTTTCCGGATGGTGAGCGGCCGCCCCCATAAGGCCTAGGGGCGGACACTCCGTGATCCATCCAGGAGCCTGCCGCAGTACCCCCTGCGGTGGGCTCCACCTGTTTCCGTAAGGTACCCGTGGTGCGCCCCGTGTGCCACCAGCCCCGGGCCTCGGTAAGCCCGCGCGCCCCCCGCTCACAACCGGTGCGCCGCCCCTGTGGGTGTGGCCCCCCGCGTGTCCAGCAGCAGTTGCGCCTTCACCGACAGCCCCTGCAGGTCGTACGTCCGGTGCTGCTGGAGCAGGATCGTCAGGTCTGCGTCGGCGGCCGCGTCGTACAGGGAGTCCGCGCGCGGGACGGGGCGGTCCAGGACGTTCCACGACGCGACGTACGGGTCGTGGTAGCTGACCGAGGCGCCCAGCTCCATCAGCCGGACGGCGATCTCCTGGGCGGGCGTGCTCTGCAGGTCGGCGACGTCGGGCTTGTAGGTGATGCCGAGGAGCAGGATGCGGGCGCCGCGGGCGGACTTGCCGTGCTCGTTCAGGAGGGTGGCGGCGCGCTGGATGACGTAGCGCGGCATGCGGTTGTTGACCTGCTGGGCCAGTTCCACCATGCGCAGACCCCGGCTCGCGTGGCCGGTGAGGTCCTGCGGGACGCCGTGCCCGCCGACGCCCGGGCCCGGCCGGAACGCCTGGAAGCCGAACGGTTTCGTCTCCGCGCAGCGGATCACGTCCCACAGGTCGACCCCCAGCTCGTTGCAGAGGACCGCCATCTCGTTGACGAGCGCGATGTTGACGTGCCGGAAGTTGGTCTCCAGCAGCTGCACGGCCTCCGCCTCGCGCAGCCCGCGCGCGCGGACCACCTTGTCGGTGAGCCGCCCGTAGAACGCGGCGGCCGACTCGGTGCAGGCCGGGGTGAGGCCCCCGATGACCTTGGGCGTGCCGGCCGGGGTGCGGTCGCGGCTGCCGGGGTCGATCCGGCTGGGCGAGTAGGCGAGGTGGAAGTCGCGGCCGGCGCGCAGCCCCGAGCCCCTTTCCAGCAGGGGGCGCAGGAACTCCTCGGTGGTCCCGGGGAGCACGGGGGACTCCAGGATGACCGTGGTGTGCGGGCGGAGCCGTTCGGCCAGGCTGCGGGCGGCCGTCTCCAGCTGGCCGAGGTCGAGCCCGCCGTCGGCGCCGCGCGGGGTCGGCGCGCAGATCACGGCGGTGCGCACCCGGCCGAGCTGGGCCGGGTCGGTGCCCGGCCGGAAGCCCGCGGCATGCATCCGGCGCAGCTCGGAGGGGCTGAGGGAGTTCGCCTCCGGACCGGTGGCGTACCCGATGGTCGAGATGCCTGCGGCGACGGCGGCCTGCGCGAGCGGCAGGCCGAAGGGGCCGAGTCCGATGACGGCGAGGTCTGCGGGCATGGCGTGGGCCGTCCTTCCCAGTAACCGAAGCGGGACCGATGCGCAACCGCTGTGGACAGGTGGAGGGAGCGCACTGTCACACTAGGAGTAAATATGACCGTTATGCGGGATTGTGTTCGTGTGTCTTCCGGTAGTTGTGCGCGAGTTGTCCACAGGTTGAAAGTCCGTGGTGGCTGAAGTCGGGCAACCCGGTCAGAATTTGGGCATGAGGAGGGGATGAACCGGGCTTCGCCCACCGGGTGCGGCCGACGCGAGTCGTTCGAAGCGGGAGGCAGCGGTGAGGACAGCGACACTGGGCCCGGCGCAGCGCGCCGAGGCACTTGCGGCGATGGCGGAGCGCGAGCTGGACGTACTCGTGGTCGGTGGTGGAGTGGTCGGGGCCGGCACCGCGCTGGACGCCGTCACCCGCGGCCTGTCCACCGGACTGGTCGAGGCCCGCGACTGGGCGTCCGGTACCTCCAGCAGATCCAGCAAGCTCATCCACGGCGGTCTGCGCTATCTGGAGATGCTGGACTTCGCTCTGGTCCGCGAGGCCCTGAAGGAGCGTGGTCTGCTCCTGGAGCGGCTCGCCCCGCACCTGGTCAGACCGGTGCCCTTCCTCTACCCGCTCCAGCACAGGGGCTGGGAGCGGGCGTACGCGGGCTCGGGCGTGGCCCTGTACGACGCGATGTCCATGGCCCGCGGCCACGGCCGGGGGCTGCCCATGCACCGCCACCTGACCCGCACTCACGCCCTGCGCGTCGCCCCCTGCCTGAAGAAGGACGCCCTGGTCGGCGCCCTGCAGTACTACGACGCCCAGATGGACGACGCCCGGTACGTGGCGACGCTGGTGCGCACCGCGGCGTCGTACGGCGCCAAGGTGGCCAACCGCGCACGCGTGACCGGGTTCCTGCGCGAGGGCGAGCGGGTCGTCGGTGCCCGGGTGCAGGACGTGGAGGGCGGCGGGGAGTACGAGATCCGCGCGAAGCAGATCGTCAACGCCACCGGCGTGTGGACCGACGACACACAGGCCATGGTGGGGGAGCGCGGCCAGTTCCACGTGCGCGCCTCCAAGGGCATCCACCTGGTCGTGCCCAAGGACCGCATCCATTCCAGCACCGGACTCATCCTGCGCACCGAGAAATCCGTGCTCTTCGTCATCCCCTGGGGCCGGCACTGGATCGTCGGCACCACCGACACCGACTGGGACCTCGACAAGGCCCATCCGGCGGCCTCCAGCGCCGACATCGACTACCTGCTGGAGCACGTCAACTCGGTGCTCGCCGTCCCGCTCGGCCGCGACGACGTGCAGGGGGTGTACGCGGGACTGCGCCCGCTGCTGGCCGGCGAGTCCGACGCGACCAGCAAGCTGTCCCGCGAGCACACCGTGGCGCATCCGGCGCCCGGTCTCGTGGTCGTGGCGGGCGGCAAGTACACGACGTACCGGGTGATGGCGAAGGACGCCGTGGACGAGGCGGTGCACGGCCTCGACATGCGAGTCGCCGACTGCGTCACCGAGGACATCCCGCTGCTCGGCGCCGAGGGCTACCGGGCGATGTGGAACGCCAGGGCACGGATCGCCGCCCGCACCGGACTGCACGTGGTCCGCGTGGAACACCTGCTGAACCGGTACGGTGCGATGGCCGAGGAGATCCTGGACCTCATCGCCGCCGACCCCGCCCTGGGCGAGCCCATGCAGGCCGCCGACGACTATCTGCGCGCCGAGGTGGTGTACGCGGCCTCGCACGAGGGCGCCCGGCATCTGGACGACGTGCTCACCCGCCGCACCCGTATCTCCATCGAGACCTTCGACCGGGGCACCCGCAGCGCCCGCGAGGCGGCCGAGCTGATGGCGCCCGTCCTCGGCTGGGACAAGGACCAGATCGAGCGTGAGGTCGAGCATTACGAGAAGCGGGTCGAGGCCGAGCGCGAGTCCCAGCTCCAGCCGGACGACCAGACGGCGGACGCGGCACGTCTGGGGGCACCGGACATCGTGCCGCTGTAGCCGCGCGGCGGTCGCCCTGCTGCTCCATCCGGACATGCGTGCCGCTGCGCCGTGCGGCCGCTGCGCCGTGCGGCTGGTCCGGGTGGTGTGGCCGACGCAGGTGGTGCGGCCGGGCGGTCGGCGGACATCACTCGAACGAGTGGCCCATGCTGGGATCTCTGCTCGGACCCCGGCCGTTCTACCTATTGCGAGGGCAGAATTCGGCAGCGAGCAGGGCCGGTTCGAGCCGGGGATCTGCAATCGCGTCCGTGTTCACACGGAAGGTGAGGACGCGTCGGCCGTCGGCGGTGGCCGCGGTGCGCACGTAGCTTCCGGATATCCGGCCGTTGTGTCCCCACACCGTGATGCCGCACGGGAGTTTTGCCGGAAAGATCCCCATGCCGTACGAGCCGTGTGCGGCACGGGTGTTGAGCATCTCGCGCAGCCCGCGCGGGGGCAGCAGCCGGCCGCCGAGCAGCGCCGCGTAGAAGCGGTCGAGGTCGGCCAGTGTGGTCACCAGCTCACCCGCCGCGCCGGCCACGCGCGGGTCGAGCCGGGTGACGTCGGAGCCGTCGGCGGCGTAGCCGCGGCCGTGCGGCAGGGGCAGTGATCTGCGGGACCCGGGAAAGGAGGTGCCTGTCAGCGAGAGCGGATCGATGATCCGGCGCCGGGCCTCGTCGGCGTACGAGTGGCCGGTGACCTGCCGGACGACCATGCCGAGCAGGACGTAGTCGGTGCTGGAGTAGGAGTAGTGGCCCGGGCGGGCCGGAGGGAGGGCGAGAGCGATGCGCACGGCCTGAAGCGGGGTCAGGGGGACGGTCCCGTCGGTGGCCCGGGCGAAGTCGGCCAGCCCGCCGGTGTGGGTGAGCAGGGCGCGCAGGGTGATGTGCCGACCGTCGGTGCCGCGTCCGCGGAGCAGCCCCGGCAGATGCTGTTCCACGGTGTCGGAGAGGGACAGCCGGTGTTCCGCAGCCAGTTGCAGCACGACCGTCGCGATGAAGGTCTTGGTGATGCTGCCGGCGCGGAAGTGGTCGGCCCGCGCGATGCCCCGGCCGGCGGACGCGTAGCGGGAGCCGTCCGGGGCGCGGGCAAGGAGGGCCGCGGCGGGCGCCCCGCCCTCGGTGACCAGCAGGGGGAGGGCCGCGTCCGTGGCGTCGGTCGCGGATCCGGCGTCGGAAACAGGGACGAACAGGAGGACCAGGAGTACCCATATGGACAGGACTGTCCGAAGCGTCGGCATCCGGGCTCCCTCCCTGGTCGGAGCCCATCATCCCGTCAAGCGGAACTCCCGCTTCAGCGGGTCCCGCGGTGCACGGGGCCCCCAGGGCGCCCAGAGGCACCCTGGGCGTTGGGCACTTGTCGAGTGAGAGACAATGGAGGCTCTGTCAGGGCGGGTTGCATGAGGGGACGCATGTCGGAGGCGGAGCGGGCGGGGACATCCCGTCAGGAGACTCGTCAGGCCAAGGGCGAGCGTCGTCTCCTCGCCGGGCGGTACCGGCTGGGAGACGTGCTGGGCCGTGGCGGCATGGGCACGGTGTGGCGCGCCGAGGACGAGACCCTCGGCCGGACGGTCGCCGTCAAGGAACTGCGGTTCCCGTCGAACATCGACGAGGAGGAGAAGCGGCGCCTGATCACGCGCACCCTGCGCGAGGCCAAGGCGATCGCCCGGATCCGCAACAACAGCGCGGTGACGGTCTTCGACGTGGTCGACGAGGACGACCGGCCCTGGATCGTCATGGAGTTGGTCGAGGGCAAGTCCCTCGCCGAGGCCATCCGCGAGGACGGCCTGCTGGAGCCCAGGCGCGCGGCCGAGGTCGGGCTCGCCGTCCTCGACGTGCTGCGCTCCGCGCACCGCGAGGGCATCCTGCACCGGGACGTGAAGCCGTCCAACGTACTCATCGCCGAGGACGGCCGGGTCGTCCTCACCGACTTCGGTATCGCGCAGGTCGAGGGCGACCCGTCCATCACCTCCACCGGCATGCTCGTCGGCGCCCCCTCCTACATCTCCCCGGAGCGCGCCCGCGGCCACAAGCCGGGGCCCGCGGCCGACCTGTGGTCGCTCGGCGGTCTGCTGTACGCGGCGGTCGAGGGTGTGCCGCCGTACGACAAGGGTTCGGCGATCGCCACGCTGACCGCGGTGATGACCGAGCCCCTGGAGGAACCCAAGAACGCGGGTCCGCTCAGGGACGTCATCTACGGCCTGCTCACCAAGGACCCGGCCAAGCGGCTCGACGACGCCGGTGCCCGGGCCATGCTCCACGTGGTGATCCACGCCCCCGAGCCGGAGCCGATGGACGCCACGCGGGTGGTTCCGCTGCCGGTGCAGTCCGACGGGCCCGAGGGCAAGCGGAGCGAGGAGGCCGGGGAGAAGCTGCGCGGCGCGCTGCGGTCGGTCCGCAAGGCGGCCGGGGCGGCCGGTGCGGCGGCCGCCGCGCGCGCGAAGAGCGGGGGCGGCGCGGCAGCTGCGTCCACCCCTGCCTCGACCGGGACCTCTGCGGGTACCCCGGCCGGGAGCTCGACCGGGACCCCGGCCAGGACCTCCGGTGGTACGTCCGCCGGTGCCTCCGGCGGGCTCGCCGGGCCGGGTTCGGCGCCCTCCGGTGCCGGTGCCGGGGGTGCCGGAGCGCAGGGAAGGCCGGCCCGTCCGGCCCAGGGCGCTGCCGCCGCACCGAACTCCAGCGCGAACAAGCCGCGTTCCGGCTGGCCCGTGGTGCCGCCGCCGGACCTGGACCTGCCGCCGCGGCCGGTACCGAGGGCGCCGCTCACCGACGTGGTGCCCAGGCGGACCCTGGTGATCATCGCGGTGGTGGTCGTCCTCGCGGTGATCGGCACCGTCCTGGCCCTCGTGCTCGGCGGGGACGACGGCAAGGGCAGCAAGAACGACAACGGTGCCAGGGCCGCCGCGAGCGCCGGCGCCTCCACCAAGCGGGACAAGGGCACCGGAAGCAAGGGAAGCAAGGGCGGCGACGGCGCGCGGACGGACGGCGACACCTCGGCGTCCGCGGCGACCGGTTCCACGACGGGCAGCACGGCGAGCGCGAGCGGGTCCGGCGCCGACGGCTCCGGCTCGTCCGGCGCGAAGAGCGGCGCAAGCGCGCCGGCCGAGTCGACCCGCAAGGGCGGGCAGGGGTACTCGATCGGCCTGCCCAAGGGGTGGAAGTACCAGTCGACCGGCAACGCCGGGGACCGCTACACCGGGCCCGACGGGCAGAAGCTGCTCGTCGGGTGGACCAGCACCCCCAAGGACGATCCGGTGGCGGACTGGGAGAACCAGGAGCACTACATCAGGCACGACCAGTACCGGAAGATCCACATAAGAGCGGTGGACTACCGCCACTGGAACACGGCCGACTGGGAGTTCACCTACGTCGAGGACGGCACCAAGTACCGCACGGTCGACCGGGGGTTCGTCGTGAACGGTCATCTCGGTTACGGACTGATGTACACCGCGAAGGCGGACAACTGGGACAGCGCACTGTGCCAGGACACATGGAAGACGCTGACGACGTCCTTCGAGCCCAAGTCGTGATGTGAACGAGCCCGGTTTGGGGCCGTGCGAATCCGGTATCCCCTCAATGCGGTTTGCCTTCGGCACGTATCGTGAATGGTCGCGGACCGTACGCAGCGGGATGTGGATACAGAACGGGCCGTAAGGGAACGGATGTGAACGGCAGTCGGCCGGGGGAGGCAATGTGGACGACTATGCGGGCCGGGTGCTCGCCGACCGCTACCGCCTGCCGCTGCCGCCCTCCGACGAGTACGAACTGACCGAGACCCCGGCCTTCGACACCTACAGCGGCCAGGAAGTGCTGGTCCGTCAGGTGCCGTTGCCGGAGGTCGTCGAGGCCGAGGTGCTCGACGCGGAGGGGCTGCCCGAGGGGTTCACCGCCCGTGAGCGCGAGGGCCGCCGCGGCCCGGCGGCCCGGGCCGCCACCCGCCGGCCCTCGGACCCAGCGGTGCGGCGCGCCGTCGAGGCCGCGCAGGCCGCGGCCCGGATCCCCGATCATCCGCGCCTGGACCAGGTCTTCGACGTGTTCGCCGAGGGCGGCTCGCTGTGGATCGTCAGCGAGTGGGTGGCGGCGCGCCCGTTGTCGGCACTCCTGGCCGAGCAGCCGCTGTCGCCGTACCGGGCGGCCGAGGTCGCCTCCGACGTCCTCATGGCACTGCGCGTGCTGCACGCCCACGGCTGGGTGCATCGCAACATCACCGCCCGTACGGTCCTCGTCTGCGACGACGGCCGCGTGATGCTGACCGGCCTCGCGGTCGGCGCTGCGGAGGAGGCACTGTCCGGGTACGACCCGGTGCCCGCCGTGGACCTTCCGGAGGGCCAGGACGGCCCGGCGGGGGCCCTCGGGCCCGGCGGCGGGGCCGCCGGTGACGGCGTCGGCCGCAGACAGGGGTCCGACGGTCTCGACGGGCGTGGCGCTCAGGACGCCGGGGGTCCGGCCGGTGCGATGGGCGCTCCGGGCGTCGCCACGGAATCCGTTCCGTCGCCCGATGCGGATCCCGAGGCCGCGCGGCGGGCAGCGATCAGGGCACGCACGGCCGGCGGGTTGCCGGCGCCGGGAGCGAACGGGGCCTCCGGCCAGGCCGCCGCCCCCGGACCGGCGGAGCACCGGGCCCTGGAGAGCGGGGAGGACATCCGTGCCGCGCGGGCCGGGGCCATCGCCGCGTACCGGGCGGGAGCCAGGGCCGCCGCCCGGGTGCAGGAAGCCGGGCAGAGCGGCCGTGCGGCCCTGCCCGCAGCCGGCCCGCCCGCCCACGGCGCCCCCGACGCCCACCGCGTGGACGGTACGGCCGAGGCGCCGTACTCCACCGGACAGGCCGGTACCCCGCCCGGCCGGATAGCGGACCCGTACGGGGTGCGCGGCACCCCCTGGCACGGAGCCGCACCGCGCACCGACCCCGGTGCTCCGCCGGCCGCGGCCGCTGCCCCGGGCCAGGGGCCGCACCTCCCCGCAGGCGCGGCCCCCGCGCCCCGGTCCGCCCAGAGCGGCCCGGACTCCCGCTGGGACGGCCCGGGCGACAGGGGTGCCGTGCGCCGGGGGCCGGGTACCGCGCTCGCCGCCGAGCGGGCGCGCCAGGTGCGGATGACCGTGGTGGGCCCGGTGACAGAACGCTGGGCGCCGGAGCAGGCCGGTCCCGTGCACGAGAACTGGCAGCTGGCGGCGCCGATCGGGCCCGCCACCGACCTGTGGGCCCTCGGCGCCCTGCTCTTCCGGGCCGTGCAGGGACACGCGCCCTACCCCGAGGAGTCCACGGCCGAGCTGGTCCAGCTGGTGTGCGCGGAGCCGCCCGCCTTCGCCGAGGAGTGCGGACCGCTGCGCCCGGTCGTGGAGTCGCTGCTGCGTCAGGACCCGACCGACCGGCTGGACTTCGAGGAGCTGGGCGGATGGCTGCGCTCGCTGGTGCGTTCCGCGCCCGAGCCGGACGCCGGCGTCCATGTCGTCCCCGTCCCGCCCGCCGATCCGAACCGGCTGCCGATCGTCCGGCGCCGCGGCGAGCTGGTGCGGCGGCGGCGCGCCGGGCTGCCCGCGGCCCATCCGCACGGCCGGCACAAGCGGGCCCGGGAGGAGGCGGGTTCCCCGCGCCGGCTCGGCCGGACGCTGCTTCTGCTGATCCTGCTCCTGCTGGCCGGCGCGGTGGCGTACGCGATGCTGTTCATGCCGAAGCAGGGGGAGAGCGGCGCGGCGGGCAGCGACCGTACCGGCAGCGCCGGGCAGGCGAGCTCCGCTCCCTCCCCCACCCGGCAGCCGTCGGCCGGGCAGTCCGCGGACGGCGGTCCCTCGGCGTCGGCGCCCGCCACCGAGACACAGACCGGAGGCGGTCCCTCCGTCGCCGACGGGTTCACCCTGCGCACCGACCCGGAGGGCTTCCAGGTCGCCGTCGCCAAGGGCTGGGACCGCACGCCCAAGAACGGCAGCGGCCAGGTGGTCTACTCGCACGGGAACTTCGAACTGCTCGTCGTCCCGGGCAGGGACAGCGCCTCGGCCAACGGCAGCGACCCGATGGCCTACCAGAGGGACAAGGAGCGTGAGCTCCAGCCGTACCGGAACTCCAGCTGGGCCACGGCGACCGGTCTGCGCACCATAGAGGTGGGCGGACAAACCATGGCGGAAGGGCAGTTCACCTGGACCGACGGCCAGGGACGCGATCTTTACGTGCGCAACATGGCGATCCTGCTGAACGGCCGCTACCACATCGTCCAGGTCCGCGGTCCGGAAGCCGAGCGCGACGAGGTGACACAGTTGTACGAGCAGGCTACTGCCACGTACCGCTACACCGGTTGAGCGCCGTGTACATCGGTCGGGCTATCAGGGATTCGGTTCCCATTCGCGTGCAGAAGCGAAAACCGTCACAGTGCGGTTTCCTTGGCACCCCGCTTGTTCCCTGTGGGCAGGCCGGTCCTTAGTCTGACCCTGTCAAGAGCATTGCGGGGCAACGTGAATCAGATGCAGGGCCTGCTCATAGCGGGCCGCTACCGGCTTGCCGATTCCATCGGCAGCGGCGGCATGGGCCGGGTGTGGCGCGCCCACGACGAGGTGCTGCACCGGACGGTCGCCGTCAAGGAGCTGACCGCCGCGCTCTACGTCTCCGAGAGCGACCGGGCCGTGCTGCTCGCCCGTACCCGGGCCGAGGCGCGTGCCGCCGCGCGTATCAACCACTCCGCCGTCGTCACGGTCCACGACGTGCTGGAACACGACGGCCGTCCGTGGATCGTGATGGAGCTGGTCGAGGGCCACTCGCTGGCCGACGCGGTCAAGGAGCGCGGCCGCATCGAGCAGCGGGAGGCCGCGCGGATCGGCCTGTGGGTGCTGCGGGCGCTGCGCGCCGCGCACTCCGCCGGCGTGCTGCACCGGGACATCAAGCCGGGCAACGTACTGCTCGGCCGGGACGGCCGGGTGCTGCTCACCGACTTCGGCATCGCCCAGATCGAGGGCGACACCACCATCACCCGTACCGGAGAGGTCGTCGGCTCGGTCGACTACCTCGCGCCCGAGCGGGTGCGCGGCCACGATCCCGGGCCGTCCTCGGACCTGTGGGCGCTCGGCGCCACGCTGTACACGGCGGTCGAGGGCCGCTCGCCGTTCCGCCGCACCTCGCCGCTGAGCACCATGCAGGCGGTCGTCGAGGAGGAGGCGGAGGAGCCCCACCACGCCGGTCCGCTCGGACCGGTCATCGCCGCCCTGCTGCGCAAGGAGCCGACCCAGCGGCCGGGCGCGGACGAGGCGGAGCAGATGCTCGCCGAGGCGGCGGAGGGCCGCCGGCCGAGCGCCGCACAGGCGTTCGTCCCGACGCAGAGCTCCGGCCTGGGCTCCGGCCTGCCGTACACCTCCGGACCGGGCACCTCGGGACAGTCCACCGGCCCTTTGGCCACCGGCCGTTCCGCGGGCGGCCGTTCCGTCACCGGACCGACGGAGGTGGCGCCGACCGCGGTGGGCACCACCGCGGTCGGGCCGCGCTCGGCACCGGCCCGCTCCCGCCCCCGGCGCCGCCTGCGCACGCTCGCGCTCGTCATCGCCGTCGCGGCCGTCCTCGGCGGCGGGGCGGCGGTGGGCTTCCGGCAGTGGGACGCGCTCCAGCACGACAGCAGCGCGGGCGGGGCGACCCCGGCGCCGGACACCTCGGCCTCCGCCGGCCCGGGCGCCGACGGCGGGGTCCCCGACAGCTGGCAGCGCCACGACGACCCGCTGGGCTTCAGCCTCTCCCTGCCCAAGGGCTGGAAGCGCAAGGTCTACGACCTCGACGGAGACCTCAAGCAGATCGACTACTCGCCCGACGACGGCAAGCACTTCGTCCGCATCGCCATCGACACCAACCCCGACTTCGCCGACGCCAACCAGCACCAGAGGGACCTGGAACAGCAGCTCCAGCGGCTGGTCGGCTACCAGCGCGTGACCTTGGAGGAGAACACCTACCGCGACTGCAAGGGCTCGCTGTGGGAGTACACCTGGACCGCGCTGAAGAAGGACCCTCCCCACGTGGCCGGCCCGCGCCACGCCATCGAGGAGACGTACTACTCGCGCAAGGGCACCGAGTACGCCCTCTACATGTCGACGCCCTCCGCCGACTGGGCCAGGACGAGCAAGCAGTTCAAATGGGTGCTGCAGAGCTGGCAGCCGAACGACGGCTGAACCGGACCGACTCACGCGCGGCGGCGAGCGGGTAGAGGCTGCCCGGACCGGCTCACGCGCGGCGGCGAGCGGGTAGAGGCTGCCCGGACCGGCTCACGCGCGGCGGCGAGCGGGTAGAGGCTGCCCGGACCGGCCGACCTACCGACAGCTGAGGGTGGTGGAGGCGCGCGCCCGAGCGGCAGGCGCGCGCCCCCGGAACCGTCGGTGGCGTTCCGGGCGCCCGAACGCCGCCCGGACGCGCGAGGCTTGGCCGATCACCGCCCGGGAGGGCGTGCTCCGGTGCGGCATGATGGGGCTCATGGGATCCGAGGGGGACGACTTCCGTGTGATCGCGGGCCGTTACCGCCTACTGGCGCGGATCGGGCGCGGCGGAATGGGCGTCGTGTGGCGGGCGAGCGACCAGGTGCTGGGCCGTCTCGTGGCGGTCAAGGAGCTGGCCCCGGACGACTCCCTCCCGGACGACGACGCCCGGCGCCGCCGTGACCGCACCTTCCGCGAGGCGCGTGCGGTCGCGCAGTTGCGGGACCCGCACATCATCGTCGTGCACGACGTGATCGAGCAGGACGAACGGCCGTACATCGTCATGGAGTTGATCGACGGCGGCTCGCTCGCCGACCGCATCGCCACCAGCGGCCCCCTCGACGCGGCCCAGGCGGCCCGGATCGGCATCGACCTGCTCAGCGCGCTGCGCACCGCGCACGCGGCCGGGGTGCTGCACCGCGACATCAAACCCGCGAACGTGCTGATCGAGTCCGGCACCGACCGGGTCGTGCTCACCGACTTCGGCATCGCACAGGTCTCGGGGGCCACCACGCTCACCGAGACCGGCTCGTTCGTCGGCTCGCCCGAGTACACCGCCCCGGAGCGGATGTCCGGTGTGCGCACCGGTCCGGAGTCCGACCTGTGGTCCGTCGGCGCGCTGCTGTGCACGGTGCTCAGCGGCGAGTCGCCGTTCCGGCGCGACTCGCTCGGCGGCATCCTGCACGCCGTCGTCGCCGCCGATATCCGGCCACCCGCGCAGGCCGAGCCGCTGCTGCCCGTCGTGCACGGTCTGCTGGAGCGCGACCCCGACCGCCGGCTGGGCGCGGCGGACGCCGAAGTCATGCTGCGGACGTTCCTGGAGACGGGCCGTACCCCGGACGCGCCGGGCGCACCGGGCACCGGCCGCACCCCCAGGGCCGGTGACTCCGCGGGCCGTACCGCGGGCGCCGCCTCCTACACGCCGACCGAGCACGATGTGCCGCACCGGTCCCTCGTCCCGTCGGCGTCCGCCCCCGAACAGCCCTTGCCCGCACGTCAGTCCACGCGCGGTGTGCTGGTGGCCGCGCTGCTCGTGGCCGCGGTGGCCGGGGCGGGCGTGTCCGCGGCGGCCCTGCTGCTGAACCAGGGCGGGGACGGTGGCGGCGGCACCCCGGGCGGTACGGCGACCGGCCCGCCGGCCCGGACGAGCACCTCGCCGCCCCCGTCGGCGGGGAGCACCTCGCCGTCGGCCGGGAGCACCCCGCTCTCCCCGTCGGCCACCGAGAGCAGCGCACCGGCGGCCTCCGCCACCCATGCCGCCCCCTCCGGCTACCGCACGGCCCGCGATCCGGCCGGCTTCTCCCTCGCCGTACCGCAGGACTTCACCCGCGAGCGGCAGGGCGAGCGCGTCTTCTATCTGTCCGCCGGGCAGACCTTCCGGCTCGGCATCAAGTCCGTGCAGCCCGAACCCGGCGGTCCCGCGGCGGTGATGCGCCGGGCGGCGGCCGACGGGCCCGGCACCAACCCCGGTTACCACGACGGACGGGTCACCGAGACCGTGCACGCCGGACATCCCGCCGCGTTCTGGGAGTTCACCTGGGACGGCTTCAGCGCCGTGGAGGGCCCGCGCCACACCTACGACCTGTGCTGGGAGGAGGGCGGACGGATGTACGACGTGTGGGTGTCCGCACCGGTCGGGCAGGTTCGGGAGGCCCGGGAGTACTTCGACGTGGCCGTGGACACCTTCTCGGTCACGGCTCGGTGACCGGTTCGCCTTCCCTGTGGATCCGGACGCGCATGGCGCGATATGGATGAACCATGAGCAGTGACGGGGGAGTCGGCCCCACGGCGGACCACATGGCCGACCGTGCCACGGACGACGCGGCGGACCACATCGCAGACCACATCGCGGACCACGGGGCGGACCACGGGGCCGGTCGCACGGCCGGCCGTGCCGCCGGCGGTACGCTCGACGACACGACAAGTTTTGTTCTGCAACCGCCGGACCCCGGCCGGCGGCAGAGCCCGCAGCCCGGCCCCTCGCAGCCCGCCCCGCCGCAGCCCGGTCTGCCCCAGCCCGGTCTGCCCCAGCCCGGTCTGCCCCAGCAGGGCCCGCCGCAGCCGAGCCTGCCGTACCCGAGCCCGCACCCCGCCCCGCCGCACGCCGGCCCGCCGCACCCCGCCCCGCCGCACGCCGGCCCGGAGCCCGCCGCAGTGTCCGCGCAGGCGGTCCACGACCCGGGGGCCGGGCGGCTGATCGCCGGGCGGTACCGGCTGCTGGCCAAGCTCGGCCACGGCGGGATGGGCACGGTGTGGCGGGCCAAGGACGAGATGGTGGACCGCGAGGTCGCCGTCAAGGAACCCCGGGTACCGGACCACCTTCCCGAGCGTGAACGGGCCAACGCCTTCGAGCGGATGCGCCGCGAGGCACGCGCGGCGGCCCGGCTCGACCACCCCGCGGTCGTCGACGTGTACGACGTCGCGGTGGTCGACGGCCGGCCGTGGATCGTGATGGAGCTGGTGCGCGGACGCTCGCTGGGCGGCGCGCTGCAGGAGGGCACGCTGGACGCGCGCGAGGCGGCCCGGATCGGACTGCAGGTGCTCGGTGCGCTGGAGGCGGCGCACGCGGCGGGTGTCCTGCACCGGGACGTGAAACCGGACAACGTGCTGCTGGGCCGGTACGACCGGGTCGTCCTCACGGACTTCGGCATCGCGCAGATCGAGGGCGAGACGAACCTCACCGACACCGGCGGCTTCGTCGGCTCGCCCGAGTACATCGCGCCGGAACGGGTGCTGGGCCGGCGGCCCGGCCCGGCGAGCGACCTGTGGTCCCTGGGCGTGGTCCTCTACACCGCCACCGAGGGCGTCTCCCCGTTCCGCCGCAGCAACACCCCGGCCACCCTCCAGTCCGTCCTCAACGCCGCACCGGCCGCGCCCGCCGCGCGGGGTCCGCTGGCCGAGGCGATCAACGGCCTGCTCCAGAAGGACCCGGCCCACCGTCCGACGGCGGCGCGGGTCCGCGCCCTGCTGGAGGCGGCCGCGGCCCCTCCGGCGCCGGAACCCACCCGGCGTGTGGAGGCCGCCGCGCCCGCGACCCGCTCCCCGCGCCGCCCGGGCCGCAAGACCTGGCTGGGGGTGGGCGCGGCCGTGCTGGTGGCCGCGACGGCCGGGTACCTGGTCGTCGCCGACCCGTTCGCGGGACCGCTGCCCGACGGCTGGGCGAAACGGGGGGTACCCGGGCTGGGTGCCACCCTCGCCGTCCCCGCGGCCTACCGGCCCGGCCACCCGGAGAAGGACGCCTCCGACAAGAACTGGGTGTCGTACACGGACTGGAGCGGCAGCGTCTCGATCGTCCTGCACCTCGCCAGGAAGTCGGACGACGCCCATCACGAGATCCAGAGCAACGCGGCGGCCCAGATGCACGCCGACGACGAGAAGTTCAAGAACGAGGGCGAGTACACCCTCGAGATGCCGAAGGGCGCGAAGACGGATCCGGACGACGGCGCCACGTACCGCGGCAGGAAGGCCGCCAGGAACACCGTCGTCTACACGACCGACGACTCGGAGAACCCGCGCCCCCGTGAGCTCCAGATCCTCTACTACCGCACCGACGCCGGCGACCTGTACGAACTCACCGTCGGCTATCCGGGCAAGGGCGACTTCACCGAGCGCGGCCGGGAGGTGGCGAAGACGGCCATCGCGAACCTCGACGTCACCAAGCCCTGACCGCCGCCGTCACAGGAACCGCGACGTCACCAAGCCCTGACCGCCGCCGTCACAGGAACCGCGACGTCACCGAGCCCTGACCGCCGCCCGCCGTCACGCGAACCCCGGTGTCGCCGAGCCCCGGCCGCCGCCGTCCCGGCGGCCTCGACGTCACCGAGCCCCGGCCGCCGCCGTCCCGGCGGCCTCGACGTCACCGGGCCCCGGCCGCCGCCGTCACTTGATCCGTCCGACGACCGCCTTCACCAGCTGGGTCCGCGCGACCTGGAGGACGAAGCCTGCCTCGCCGGGGACCGGCTTGGCGTACCAGGGCAGCGCAAGTCGGCGCCACTTGGCCGCGGGCAGGTTCTTGGGCAGCGGGGGCAGGGGCGAGGCCCAGTTCGCCAGCCGCAGTTCGCCCGTCCACTGTCCCGACGCGAGTGTGCCGACCGGTATGCGTACGACGAACCCTCCGTCGTCGCCGGTACGGCGGGCCGGGAACGTGGCGACCGCGCCCTTCCCGGCCTTCAGGACGGCCTTCAGTTCGCCGTCCGGGTGGGCGGCCAGGGTGCACCGGCCGGTGACCTCCAGCTCGGCCGGGGCGTCGGCGGCCCAGCGGGCGGTGACGTCGACGCCCAGGTGGGACCGCACCTTGTGCTTGGCCTCGCCGAGGTCGAGGGTGAAGTTGCCGTGCGGCTTGGTGGTGTAGAGGGTGACGGCCCGCAGCGCGGCGCCGTCGCTGACGACCCGGGTGCTCGCCTTCCCGGACACGCCGTCCGCCCGCTTGCTGCCGATCCGGACCTCCTTGGACAGGCCCTGGGCGCCGATCGCGAGCGAGATGTCCCAGAGTCCGTCGGCCAGGGGACCGCCGTCGGCGGCGGTGGTGAAGTCCACGGCCGCCTCGAATCCGGCCAGCTCGTACGAGAACCGTCCCTGGTCCTCGTCCGCGCCGAGTCCGGGGGTCGCGGTGCGGGTGACGGGCAGGCGGTACTCGACACCGCTGTCGCGCTCGCGCAGGACCAGGCCGGTGCTGACGTCCAGGGTCTCCACGCGGTGCAGGTAGCCGTGGCCCGCGAGGTGCAGCACGGTGCCCTGCATCTCCGCGCGGCCGACGTGGTGCCGGGTGCCGATCTGCGTGGTGACGTCGTAGCAGGTGTCGGGGACGGCGCGGGCGGGATCCCGGAGGAAGGGATAGCGGGCGTAGGCGCGGCCGTCCTCGATGAGCAGGGGAGTGGCCGGAGCGCCGGCCCCCAGGCTCCGCTCGAACCGGACCAGCTCGACGAGTTCGTCGAGCATCTGGTGCCGCACCAGGTGCAGCCGCAGCCGTGCCATGGCGGAGAAGCGCTCGTTCAGGCCCTCGTGCCACAGCGGTTCGATCGTCTGTGCGAGCTGGGCGAGGGCCTTCTCCTGCTCGGGGCGCGGCTCGCGGACCAGATGGCCCAGCAGCTGGGACACGTCCACGGTCAGGTGCCGGTGCGCCAGGTGGTCGCGGCCGGGGCCGGCCGGGACGTGCTCCAGCAGCATGTCCACCACTCGGGGCAGGAACTTCAGCCGGGGCTCCGTCCCCCCGGTCCGCAGGGTGATGTTGCCGCTGTCCTCGCGCTCGACCCAGTAGAGGCAGTCGTAGTCGGCCACCACCGAGATGCCGGAGGCGTGGATGTAGGCCTGCCCCACGAAGAGCTGGTCCTCGCCGATCTTCAGGTCGACCGGGAACCGCAGCCGGTGCCGTTCGAGCAGCTCCCGGCGGAAGAGCTTCATGGGGTTGAGCGTCCAGTAGACGCGGGAGGAGTAGAGGTCGGCCTTCGGCTGGTTGCGCTGGAACATCGACTTGGGCGCCCCGCGCCCGCCGACGCCGACCATCTTGCCTAGGACCACGTCGGTGCCGTTCTCCTCGGCCGCGGCCACCACTCGTTCCAGGGCCTCCGGGCCCAGGTGGTCGTCGGCGTCCAGGAAGAACACGTACCGGCCCCGGGCGTGGTCGAGGCCCAGGTTGCGGGGGGCCGACGGGCCGCCGGAGTTCTCCTGGTGGATCACCTGGAGCAGGCTCGGGTACACCTGGGCGAGGCGGTCGAGTTCCTCGCCGGTGCCGTCGGTCGAGCCGTCGTCGACGGCGATGATCTCCAGGGCGTCACGCCCGATGGTCTGTTCGGCGACGGAATTGATGCACCCGGTCAGATAGGGCATCGCATTGTACGCAGCAATAATCACCGAAACGGTTGGCCCGGCCATCGTAAACGCTCTCCATGAAAACTGGTATGCGCAATCGCCTCGATGGCATCGAGGGTGATGTCGATATCCAACCGAGATTTAATTTGCGTAAGAGGAAGCCAAGAGAAGCTTCAAGACACATGAAGGTAGCACGATGTTCGCGTACCCGTCATGTGAAGATCCAGTGAATCGGTGGTGACCTGGCTTGATGTCATAGCGAGGCGGTGGCCGATTTGTCCCTGTTAGATGAGGAACGCTTACCTCCGGTTCGTTGCGGCGCATAAGGCGATGATGGTCACGGTCTGTGTACCCGCCGTGTGCGGCCAGTCGGCCCGTCCGGCCTTGACGATCTTTATTTGGCTCGTATTTAGTCTCCCTTTACGTCATTCATGGGCCCGTCTTACTTCGGCGTGCCCGAAGGTAAGAACGAGGGGTGGGGTGTGCGTACGCGTACACGTCTGACGGGAATGCTGGCGGGAATAGCCGGCGTATTCCTGGCCGCAACAGGGGTTGTGGCGCTGGGGTCGCCGCCGGCGGCGGCGGCCACATGCACGGGGGGCACGTCGAGCGATTTCAACGGCGACGGAGTGACCGACACGGTCATCGCCGACCCGGACGCCACGGTGAACGGAGTCAAGAACGCCGGACTCGTCCGGGTCGTGCTCGGCGGCGGCAAGGGCGTCTCGGAGATCTCCCAGGCGACCCCCGGCATGAACGCGGCGCCCGAGGCCAGTGATCACTTCGGCTTCTCGCGCACGTCGTACGACGCCGACGGGGACGGCTGCACGGACCTGGTGGTCGGCACCCCCTTCGAGGACATCGCCAAGGACGGCAAGCAGCTCGTCGACGCCGGGGCGGTCTACGTCGTCCACGGCACGCCGACCGGCATCGGCGCCGGCTCGAAGATCGAGGGATACACCCAGACACAGCTCGACCCGACCACCGCCACCGAGGCGTACGACTGGTTCGGCTACACGGTGCGGGCGGGCTCGACGTCGAGCGACAAGCCGTATCTGGTGGTCGGCGTGCCCGGTGAGGACGTCACCGTGGACGGCCACACCTATGTGGACGCCGGCTGCATCGAGTACGTGCAGGGCACGACGGTCGTGCCGGTGAGCGAGAACGACCCCGGCGTGCCCGGCACCGTCGAGGCGAACGACCGGTTCGGCTACTCGGCGGGCGGGACGAACCGGTACTTCGCGGTCGGCTCGCCCGGCGAGGCGATCGGCGACCAGGAGTTCGCCGGCGGCGTCGCGATCTTCAGCCACACCCTCTCCGGCGGGCTGCCCACCCCGCTCGTGGGCATCGACCAGGACAGCACCGGCATCGGGGGCGTCCCCGAGACGGGCGACGGCTTCGGCACCTCGATCTCCCTGACGAACTACCGGCCGAGCGACCAGACGTACAACTCCGACGCCCTCCTCGCCATCGGCATCCCGGGCGAGGACATCGGGACCACGGCGGACGCGGGCGGCGTCGAGGTGGTGCGGGTGCAGCCGTCCGGCGCGTTCTCGCAGGTCGCGACGTTCGACGCCAGCACCACGGATGTCGAGGGCGACCCGGTCGCCGGGGACTTCATGGGACAGCGGGTGACGATCGCCAACACCGACACAAGCGTCGTCACCACGACCGCCGACATCCGCCTCGCCGTCGGCGTCCCCGGCAAGGACACCGCCACCGTCAAGGACGCGGGCGCGATCCAGGTCTTCCGTCCGCTGGACACCGCGATCGGCGCGAACGACAAGCTCCTCACCCGGGGCTCCGGCCTGCCGGGCACCGCCACCGCACGCGACTACCTCGGCATGGCCCTGGCCTCCGGGACCACGAACCTCTACGTCGGCGTGCCCTACAGCAAGGCCGCCGACTCCGCGAAGGGCGCGCTGTACGTCCTGCCGTGGACGGACGCCGACGGGACGACCGGCACCGGGACCACCACGTATCTGCCCGGCTCGGGCGGGCTGCCCGACGCGGGCGAGGCGTTCGGAACGGTCGGATGAGCGACGGCCACCAGACTTCGGGGAGAAGGAACCACCGCACGATGAAGCTCCGTACGGGCGGCAGACGCCGTAGCGTCGCCGCCGCCACCGCACTCGCCGCGCTACTGGCGACCGGCCTCGGTGCCGTACCGGCCGCGGGACAGACCGCGGCGAAGGCCGGCGCCCGCGGCGCAGGCCAGGCCAAGGGCGCTCCGGCGCTGACCGAGGCCGCCGCCCGGGCCGCGGCCCGCAGGTCCGGCGACCGGGTGGAGATCCTCAGCCTGCGCGACGAGCGCAGCACCACCTACGCCAACCCCGACGGCACGTTCACGACCACCGAGTACGTCCAGCCGGTCCGCACCCGTGTCGACGGCCGGTGGAAGGCCATCGACACCACGCTGGTCAGGCAGAGGAACGGCTCGTACGCGCCGAAGGCCGCGCTGTCCGCGATGGCGTTCTCCGGCGGCGGCGACACGACGTTCGCCGAGATCCAGCAGGACGGGCGCTCGCTCTCCCTCGACTGGCCCGACAAGCTGCCCGAGCCGAAGGTCGACGGTCCGACCGCCACCTACGGCAATGTCCTGCCCGGCGTCGACCTCAAGGTCACCGCGAGCGCCGAGGGCTTCTCGCACGTGCTGGTCGTCAAGAACGCCGAGGCGGCCGCCAACCCCGAGCTGGACAGGCTGCGGCTGCCGGTCGACACCTCCTCGGTGAAGCTGAAGGAGACCGGTGACGGCGGTCTCGCCGCCACCGACGCCGGCTCCGGCGGCACCGTCTTCGAGGCGCCGCACCCGGTGATGTGGGACTCCAGCCACGCGACCGTGGACGAACCCGCCACCGACGGCGTGAGCACCCAGACGCCCCCCGAGGGCGCCCAGGTCGCCGACGTCGACGTGGACGTCACCTCGGACACGATGACACTCACCCCCGACAGCGGCCTGCTCACCGACGCGGACACGGTCTACCCGGTCTACATCGACCCCGTGGTCAAGACCGCCAACCGCAGCTCCTGGACCATGGTGTCCTCGCACTACTCCGGCACCTCGTTCTGGAAGTTCGACGACGACGAGGGCGTCGGCCTGTGCCCGTCCGACGTGTCGTACCGCTGCTCCAGCTCCTCGGACGTCAAGCGGCAGTTCTTCGGGATCCCGACCAGCACCTTCGAGGGCAAGCACATCGTCAGCGCGGAGTTCGCGGTGACCCAGGTGTTCACCTACAGCTCCAGCGCCCGCGAGGTGCAGCTGGCCCGGGTCAACAGCACCGGCGCGAGCGCGATCAACTCGTCCACCACCTGGTCGAACCAGCCCTCCTCCAAGGAGACGATCGCCACCAAGTCGCCCACCGAGACGGCGGGTTCGTGCACGTCCACCAACCAGAACGTGCGCTTCGGGGTGACCGGCACCATCCAGAAGGCGGCCGACAGCGGCTGGGGCACCACCACCTTCCGCCTCAAGGCGGGCAGTGAGTCCGACACGTCGTACTGGAAGCGGTTCTGCGGCAACGCGCACCTGGAGGTGACGTACAACCGGCCGCCGCTGGAGCCGGCCCAGAGCGATCTGAGCATGGTCCCCGGCGACACCTGCGAGTACGGCCACGCCACGGATCACTACGTGACCGAGTCGCCGACCCTGTACGCCGTCATCAAGGACTACGACCACAACGACACGGGCTCCAACAGCGAGAGCCTGCAGGCCCACTTCAAGGTCTGGTGGACCAGCGGATCCACCGAGGTCGTCCACTACGCGACGACACCGAAGAAGACCACCACGGGCACCGGCCAGACCGGTCAGGCCACCTTCAGGTACACCGTGGGTGACGACATCTCGGGCGACGGCGAACCGGGCTTCACCGTCCCGCAGAACACCACCATCGCCTGGTCGGTGCAGGGGTACGACCAGAGTGCCTACGGCGCCTGGTCGTCCGACGGCGACCAGACCCGCTGCGAGTTCATCTACGACAACACCAAGCCCAAGTCCGCCGCCATCACATCGACGGCCTACCCGGCCGACGACGCCTGGCACACGGGCGTCGGGGACTACGGCTCCTTCACCATGGACTCGCCGTCCGCCGACGTGACGGCGTATTCGTACTACTTCACCGGCCCGCAGGCCGACACCACGAAGAAGAAGATCACCCCCGCCACGGCCGGCGGCCCGGCGACCGTGCGCTGGATGCCGCCGAGCGAGGGCTCCTACACCCTGCACGTCACCGCCATCGACGGCGCGGGCAACCCGCAGAAGACACCGACCGCCTACGTCTTCCTGGTCAGCGACGGCCGGGCGCCCGTCGCCGGCTGGACCCTCGGCGACGCCAAGGGCGCCACGAAGGCGGCCGGCAGCAGCGGCACGCCCGACGCCACCGCCGGCTCCGGGGTGACCTTCGGCGCCGGGGGCCCGCTCGGCTCGACCGACACCGCGGCCTCCTTCGACGGCACCGAGAACGCCTACCTGGACGCGGGCGCGCCCGCCGTGGACACCGGGAAGACCTTCTCGGTGAGCGCCTGGGTGATGCTGCCCGCGCTGCCCGCCCAGAACATGACCGTCGTCAGCCAGGACGGCACGGCACAGCCGGGCTTCGAGCTGGGATACGACGTCGACTCCGCCTCCTGGACCTTCCGCATCCCGCTCAGCGACATGGAGTCGCTGGGCAGCTGGAAGGTCTCGGGCGCGGTGGCCGTCCCCGGCGTCTGGACCCACCTCATCGGCGTGTACGACGCCGAACTCGGCAAGATGATGCTGTACGTCAACGGCGCCCTCGTCGCCGACGACGTCCAGGCCCGCCACACCACCTGGAGCGCGAAGGGCGCCGTGCAGATCGGCCGCAAGCTCTCCCCGGGCGGCTACATCAACCAGCTCAAGGGCAGCGTCGCCGACGTCAAGCTCCACGACCGGGTCATCCCGCCCACCGAGGGCCAGGAGCTCGGCGGTATCAAGCCCCACCAGCTCGGCTACTGGCAGCTGGACCAGGCGGCCGGCACTCTCTCGCCCGAGACGAACGGCGGCACCGGGCTCACCCTGGGCGGCGGCGCCTCCGTCTACGTACCGGACGAGTCCTGCGACCCGGAGGCCGACCCGGACTGCGTGCCCCCGGCGCCACCCCTGTGGGGCGACGGGAACCTGGTCCTCAACGGCAGCGGCGCCTACGCCACCCGCGCCGGGACCGGACCGCTCACCGCACAGGACAGCTTCACCCTGACCGCCCGTGCCCGGCTCGCCTCGGCGAACCCGGCCGCGGACGAGACGGTGCTGTCCCTGGCGGGCGCCAACGGCAGCGCGATCAAGGTCAGGTACCAGGCCTCCAGCGACCGCTGGCAGCTGGTGGTGACCAGCGCCGACGCGGCGGCCCCGGTGACCACCACACTGCTCGACAACGCCGACCCGCCCAGCTCGGAGGGCGACGGCGACCACCTCGCGCTGGTCTACAACGCGGTCTTCGGTGACGTCCTGCTGTACGTCAACGGCACCGCGGTGGCCGACGCGTCCTGGGACAACACCTGGGACTTCAGCACGACGAGCCTCCAGGTCGGCCGTGCGCTGACCGGGAAGACGGCGGGCGAGTACTTCTCCGGCGCCGTCGACGAGGTGCGCATGTACCAGGGGCCGCTGGACGCCTCGCTGGTGACGACCGTCGCGGTCCTGCCGGCCGGCGCCAGCATCGACGAGAGCCCCGCGTAACCATCCCGGCGCACGGGCGGGCGGCCACGGTGCCGCCCGCCCGTCTCGGCATGCGCACTTCCCTTTCCAACCCCCCCGATCCAACGGAGAGTTCATGTCCTCGCCTCCCTGGTTCCGGTCCATCGGACCGGCCTGGCGAAGCGGCCGAAGGCGGACGGCGCTGGTCCTCGGACTGGCCCTGTCCATAGGGCTGCTTCCGACGTACGCCCCCGAGGCCGTGGCCCACGACGGCCTCACCAAGCCCAAGACCCAGACCAGCCTCGACAAGCCGGTCCACGGCAGGAACGCCACTGCCGAGACCTTCAAGAAG
This sequence comes from Streptomyces sp. NPDC107581, assembly GCF_055657175.1. Lineage (NCBI taxonomy): Bacteria > Bacillati > Actinomycetota > Actinomycetes > Kitasatosporales > Streptomycetaceae > Streptomyces > Streptomyces sp. NPDC107581. The sequence goes on along the minus strand of NZ_JBVKBH010000007.1, from coordinate 167,431 downwards.
ACCGACCAGGCCAGGAAGGCCGCGGTCAGGAAGACCCACAAGGCGCACTGGCCCAAGGCCGGCAGCGCCCGGCTCGACCTCTCCGGCAAGGCGGCCAGGGCCAAGGGGCTGCCGCTGTCGGCCAAGGCGGCCGGCGGGAAGAAGGGCGCCGGTTCCGTCCGCGTCGAGGTCCTCGGCCGCAAGGCCGCCCGGGCCGCCGGCGTGGACGGTGTCCTGTTCACCGTCGCCCGCGCCGACGGGGCCACCGCCAGGGGCGCGGCCCAGGTCACCCTGGACTACTCGGACTTCGCCGACGCCTACGGCGGCGGCTACGCCTCCCGGATCCGGCTCGCCCAGTACCCGGCGTGCGTGCTGACCACCCCGCAGAAGAAGTCCTGCTCCACGCCGACGTACCTGAAGAGCAGCAACGACGAGGCGAAGCGGACGGTCACGGCGACCGTGCAGGCGGCCGGTGACACCTCCGGCCCCTCCACCCAGCTGCTCGAAGCCGGCTCCACCGGCTCGGCCGGCTCCGGGGCCACCGTCCTGGCGGCCACCGCGGGCAGCAGCGGTGACGGCGGCGACTACAGGGCGACCAGCCTCGCGGCCTCCTCGCAGTGGGGCGTCGACACCAGCTCGGGCGCGTTCACCTGGTCGTACCCGATGACCACCCCGCCGGTCCCCGGCGGCCTGCAGCCGACGGTCGGCCTCAGCTACAACTCGCAGTCCATCGACGGCCAGACCGCGACCACCAACAACCAGGGCTCGTGGATCGGCCAGGGCTTCTCCTACGACCCCGGCTACATCGAACGCAGCTACAAGCCGTGCGCCGACGACGGCCACGACGACACCAACGGCGACGAGTGCTGGGCGTTCGACAACGCCACGCTCTCCCTCACCGGCGGTACCTCCGGGCAGCTCGTCAAGGACGACAAGACCGGCGAGTGGCGGATCGGCTCGGACGACAACTCCAAGGTCGAGCACCTGACCTCCGCCACCAACGGTGACAACAACGGCGAGTACTGGAAGGTCACGACCTCCGACGGCACCCAGTACTACTTCGGCCTCAACCGGCTGCCGGGCTACGCGAGCGGCAACGAGGAGACCAACTCCACCTGGACCACCCCGGTCTACGGCGACGACTCCGGCGAGCCCTGCTACAACGCCACCTTCGCCAGCGCCTACTGCACCCAGGCCTGGCGGTGGAACCTCGACTACGTCGTCGACCCGCACGGCAACGCCATGTCGTACTTCTACGGCACCGAGACGAACTACTACACGCAGGGCCTGAAGACCACGGAGAACGGCAAGTCCTACATCCGCGGCGGCTACCTCAAGCGCATCGACTACGGTCAGCGCGACGGCAAGGCGTACTCCGCCAAGCCGGCCGCCCAGGTGGTCTTCAGCACCGCCGAACGCTGCGTCGGCTCCCTGACGGACTGCTCGGCCGGCGCGCTGAAGGACTCCACGGCCGCCGACTGGCCGGACGTCCCGTGGGACCAGAACTGCGCCTCCGGCACCAAGTGCCCGGGCCAGAACTCACCGACCTTCTGGACCCGCAAGAAGCTCACGAAGATCACCACACAGATCCGCACCGGTGACACGACGTACTCGCCGGTCGACGAGTGGAGCCTCACCCACGTCTTCACCGACAACGGCGACGGCTCCAGGTCGCTGTGGCTGAGCAGGATCGACCACACCGGCAGGACCGGCACCGCCGTCTCGGTACCGTCCGTCGAGCTGTACGGCACCCAGCTGCCCAACCGCGTGGATCAGACCGGCGACAACCTCCAGCCGTTCTACCGCTTCCGCCTGTCGGGCGTGAAGAACGAGTCGGGCGGCGCGCTCAGCGTCAACTACGCCGACCAGCAGTGCACGCCGAGCAACGTCCCGGCGGAGGACTCCTCCACCAAGCGCTGCTTCCCGGTGAAGTGGAACCCGCCGGGCCACACCGACCCGATCCTGGACTGGTTCCACAAGTACGTGGTCGCCTCGGTCGTCCAGACCGACCTGACCGGCCGGAACCCCGACCAGATCACCTCCTACACCTACCTCGGCGACGCCGGCTGGCGGAAGACGCCGGCCGACGGCATCACCAAGACCGAGGACCGCACCTGGAGCGACTGGCGCGGCTACGGCAAGGTGCAGGTCGTCACCTCCGACGGCACCAACGACCCCTCCAACACCAAGACCGAGCACGTCTTCTTCCGCGGTCTCGACGGTGACGTCGACAAGGACGGCCACACCCGCTCCGCGACGGTCACCGACTCCAACGGCGTCTCCTACGACGACTCCGACTGGAAGGCCGGCCAGGAGCTGGAGACGGTCACCTACAACGGCTCCGCCGTCACCGAGCGCTCGGTGACCGTGCCGTGGACCGCGGTGACCGCGACCGAGACCCATGACTGGGGGACGCACAAGGCCCGCTACGTCGCCACCGGTTCGGCGGACACCTACACCGCGCTCGCGGCCGGCGGCTGGCGGCACACCGCGTCGACGACGACGTACGACGACGCGACCGGCCGCGAGGTCAGGGCCGACGACGCGGGCGAGGTCGGGGTCGCGGACAACCAGTGCACCCGCACCGAGTACGCGGACAGCGCGAGCGCGCACATCTACTCGCTCGTCTCGCGCGTGGAGAAGGTCGGCGTCGACTGCGCCACCACCCCCGACCGCGCGAAGGACGTCATCTCCGACGACCTGACCTACTACGACGGTTCGACGACGCTCGGTGCGGCCCCCACCAAGGGCGACGTCACCACGACCAAGCGGCTGTCGGCGCACGACGGCACCACGGCCACGTACCAGACGACCGCCGTGACCACGTACGACGACTTCGGTCGTCCGCTCGTGGTGAAGGACGCCGACACCGCCTCGTCCCCGACGAAGTACACCTCCTCGACCGCCTACACGGACACCTACGGTCTGGCGACCAGGTCGACGGTCACCAACGTCGACGGCTGGACGACCTCGACGGAGTACGCGCCCCAGTGGGGCCAGCCGACGTCGAAGACCGACGCGAACGGCAAGCGGGCCGACCTCGCCTACGACGGCCTCGGCCGTCTGGTCTCGGTCTGGCTGCCGGACCGTTCCAAGGCGTCCGGCCTCAGTGCCTCCCTCAAGTACGAGTACCTGATCCGCGGGGACGCCGGCCCGACCGCCGTCCACACCCAGAAGATCCAGGCCGACGGGACGACGTACGGCAGCGAATGGGCCCTGTACGACGGCTTCCTGAGGCCCCGCCAGGACCAGACGGAGGGGCCCGGCGGCGGCCGCATGGTCGCCGACACCCTGTACGACGGCTCCGGCCGGGTGGTGAAGGTCAACGACACCTACTACGCCTCCGGTGCCCCGTCCGCGACGCTCTTCCAGCCGGTCAACGCCGACCTCGACGCGCAGACGGTCACCGAGTACGACGGCGCGGGCCGCACCACGGCGACCGTCATGAAGGTCCAGGGCACGGAGAAGTACCGGACGACGTACGCGTACGGCGGCGACCGCGTCACGACGACCCCGCCGAAGGGCGGCGTCAGGACGACCGCGGTGTCCGACGCCCGCGACCGCACGACGACCCGGATCCAGTCCCCGTCCGACGGTGACGCGGTCACCACGTCCTACGGCTACAACGCGGCCGGCCGGCTGACGAACGTCACGGACACCAAGGGGAACACCTGGTCGTACACCTACGACCAGCTGGGCCGCAAGAAGACGGCGACCGACCCCGACACCGGGGCGGCCTCGTACACGTACGACGCCATGAACCGGCAGACCTCGGTCACCGTCAACGGCGACAAGACGTCCACGGTCTACGACGAACTGGGCCGCGCGGTCTCGACCTGGCAGGGCGAGGCCAACACCGGCACCAAGCTCTCGGTGACCAAGTACGACACGGCCGCCAAGGGCGAGCTGTACGGCGTCTACACGTACAAGGACGGCGCGGTCTACTCGTCGGTGACCTACCCGGTCCTCGACCCGGACAACGACTACAAGCCCACCTCGACCAAGTACTTCCTGTCCAAGACGGCCGAGCCGCAGCTGGGCGGCACGTACGAGTTCACCACCCAGTACAACCGGGACGGCTCGCTCCAGGGCCAGGGCCTGCCGGCGGCGGGCGACCTGTCCGCCGAGGGACTGTCGTACGTCTACGACGGCCTGCAGCGCCCGACCGGCCTGAACACCTCCCTCGCGGGAGGCAGTTACGTCACCGGCGCGTCGTACTCGCCCACGTCGAACCTGGAGCAGCTGGAGCTGTCCACGGGTGCGTCGGGCGCACCGAAGACGTGGATCACCAACTCCTTCGAGGCGGGCACCGACCGGCTGACCAACTCGCGGGTGGACGTCGAGGGCGCGTCGAGCGTCGCGTACGACTCGAACTACACCTACGACGACGCCGGCGACATCCTCTCCATCGCCGACACACCGACCGGCGGCACGAGCGACGTGCAGTGCTTCGCCTACGACGGCCTCGGGCGGCTGTCGTCGTCCTGGACGTCCTCGGTGACGTCCAACGACGCCAAGGGCACCGGCGGCACGGACGCGTCCTGCGCGTCGGGCGCCTCGTCCTCGACGGTGGGCGGGGTCTCCCCGTACTGGAACGAGTACGGCTACGACGCGATCGGCAACCGCACCAGCGAGGTCCGGCACGGGCTGAACGGCGCGGCGACCTCCAGCCGGACGTACGCGTACGGCAAGGGTTCGGGCCCGGACGGCAAGGACTCCGGCCCGCACACGGTGTCGTCGATCGTCCAGAAGACGGACGCGACGAGCACCACCCCTGAGGTCGCCTCCCGGAACACCTACACCTACGACGTCTCCGGCAACACCACCAAGCGCGTCCTGGACGGCGACACTCAGTCGCTGGCCTGGGACAAGCAGGGTGAGCTGAACACCGTCACGAACGCCGACAACTCGGTGACGACGTACCGGTACGACGCCTCGGGCGCCCGGATCCTCCGGGACACCCCGAGCGAGAAGACGTTCTACCTGCCCGGCACGGAACTGCACCTGGACAAGTCCACCTCCAAGGTGACGGCGACGCGCTACTACACCTTCGGCGACACCACGGTCGCGATGCGGGAGGCGGACGGCGTCCACTTCCTGGCCTCGGACCACCAGGGCACGGCGGAGCTGGCGGTCGACGGGAAGACGGGTGCGACGACCCGTCGCCGCTCGGACCCGTTCGGCAACACGCGGGACGAGTCCTCGTCCTCGGGCTCGGGCTGGGTCAACGACAAGGGCTTCGTGGGCGGCACCGTCCAGGCGTCCACGGGTCTGATCACACTCGGCGCCCGCGAGTACGACGCCGACACGGGCCGCTTCCTCTCGGCCGACCCGATCGTCGACTACACCGACCCGCAGCAGATCAACGGCTACGCGTACGCCGACAACAGCCCCGTCTCGAACAACGACGCGTCGGGCCTGCGGCTGGCGAACTGCGTGGGCGGCTGGAACGAGTGCGGGCCCGGGCCGTCCAAGCACCGGGGCGCCTATACGGACGACCCCAACGGCCACCCGATGAGCCGCTCCGGCGGCAACACGACGTACACGCCGGCGCAGGCCAAGGCGGACGCCGCCAAGGTCCAGGAGGACTCGGCCAAGCAGAAGGCGATCGCGATCGCCAAGGAGCTCGGCAAGATCGCCGCGGACGAGCTGGGCATCACGGACGCGCTGGACTGCTTCACCACGGGTGCGCTGGGCGCCTGCGGCAACACCGCGGTCAACGTCGTCTCCTCCTTCATGGGAGGCGGCCCGCTCGCCAAGCTGGCCAAGAAGTACTTGCTCCACTGGGGCAAGGCGGAGGCCCTGGCGAAGCGCATCTGGGGCCTGGGCAACAAGCTGCTCGACACGTTCAACGACTGGCGCAAGAGCCGCAAGGAAGCGCGCCGGCTGGCAGCGGCGGCCAAGGAGTGCAACAGCTTCACACCAGACACCTTGGTGCTGATGGCCGACGGCTCGACGAAGAGGATCGCGGACGTCAGGATCGGCGACAAGGTCCTGTCCACCGACCCGAGGACGGGGAAGACCAAGGCGGAGACCGTCTCCGCCGAGATCAAGGGCACCGGTCTCAAGCACCTGGTCAAGGTCACCGTCGACGTCGACGGGAAGAAGGGCTCCAGGACGGCGTCGGTCACCGCGACCGACGGACACCCGTTCTGGGTCCCCGAACTCCACGCATGGCTGCGCGCGACCGACCTCAGGCCGGCCGAGTGGCTGCGCACCAGCGCGGGCACGCGGGTACAGATCACCGCGGTCGAGCGGTGGACGACCCTGACGGCCACGGTGCACAACCTCACGGTCGGTGAGGTGCACACGTACTATGTGGTGGCCGGCGCCGCTCCTGTCCTTGTCCACAATTGCAACGGGGCGAAGCTCGAACTCACCTACATGGACGAGTGGGGCCCGGATGAAATCGCCGCTGCGGACGCGAAGGTAAAGGCACTCAATGACGCGGGTCCGCTGACAGTCACCTCCGTCAAGCGATCAGGAAGTGCGGCGTCCAAATGGCGCAAGGCCGGAAATCAGACCGTTCCCGGATCTGACATCGACCATACGGTCGACCTGCAACTCGGTGGAGCGGACGAGGTGTCAAACATGAACCCGCTCAATAGATCGGTCAACCGAAGTCTGGGATCCCAGATTTATTGGCAGATGAAGTCCAAGGGGTTGCAGCCGGGCGATACAGTATGTAGCGTTACGATTTCGAAACGCTGTTAGGAGAGTTATGGGATCGCAGCTGCGAGAGGCTGTGGGGGCACTCAGGACGGACGCCGGCATGTTCGGTGCCTGGCCGCCGGAGAGTTTCGAGGCCGTGAAAAGCCTTGACGACTGGCATGAGTCGGTCTCGTCGGACGCTGCGATCCTGACTCATATCCGGGCTGGGAACTTTGTGCCGATCAATATCGGTGCAGATGGGGCATTTCAGTTCGTCGTGCGCGTACTGGATAATGCCGGACCCTCTCTCACCGAGAGGGAAAGGCGATATCTCGCGGTGTCGTCGGACCCCTACTCGCTGGTTTCCCAGGGATCGGTCGCGGTGGGGCCGCTCGAGGCCGTCGGCGCTCAAGCCGGTGCGGAGATTCTCCGTGTTCCGGTCGATGCAGGGCGTCACCTCGTCGTGGTGCACCTCATCGACTGGAACGCCGAACCGGGTTCCGCCACATCGGACGGCGAGCCCGGTCCGGATGCACTCCCCGACTTCATTGTCGAGATTTTTCCGGACGACGGTGTCACCGCAACGCGATCGGAACTCGACACATTCGATCCGCCGCAGGACTGAATTGCCGGACATCGGCACAGGCCCCACCGGAGATATTCTCCGGCGGGGCCTGTTCTGTTTCGGCTAGGGAGCCCGCCGCTTTCCGGCTCCCTGTTCCCGGTACCTCCCCGGCGTCACCCCGAACTCCCGGCTGAAGGCGTGGGAGAGGGCGTACGGGCTGCCGTAGCCCGTCTCCCGGGCCACCGTCGCCAGCGGTGCGTCGGTGTCACGCAGGCGGATCGCCGCCAGGGTCAGCCGCCACCAGGTGAGATACGTCATCGGCGGGCGGCCGACCAGGGACGTGAAGCGGCGGGACAGGGTGGCGCGGGAGACCCCCGTCTCCGCGGCCAGGCGGTCGTTCGTCCAGGGCGCGGCCGGATCCGCATGCAGGGCGCGCAAGGCGTCCATGGTGACCGCGTCGCCCAGCACCGTCGGCCAGGCACCCGTCGCCGCATCCGTCTGCGTCGTCCACGCCCGGACCAGATAGATCAGCAGCAGGTCCAGCAGACTCGGCAGCGCCAGGCCGGCGCCCGGGCGGCGATCGTCCAGTTCACGGGCGAGCAGCTCCACCGCGGAACGCAGTTCGGGGTGCGCGCCGACACGGTTCGGCAGATGGACGACCTGCGGCAGCTCCGCCATCAGCGGGTGCGCGCGGTTGCGGTCGAGCCGGTACTTGCCGCACAGCAGCTCGACTTCGGGACCGGGCCCGGGAAGCCGTACCTCCGAGTCCGGCACCTCCTCGAACGGCACCGCCCGCCGCACCGCGGCCGCCGTCGCCGCACCGTCCGCCAGCACATGACCGGCACCGTGCGGCAACAGCACCACGTCCCCCGGGCCGAGATCCACCGGCTCGCCGCTCCCGTCCGGCAGCAGTCGGCACGCGCCGCCCAGAACGACGTGGAAGCCCGCGCCCTCGTACGGGGCGAGCCGGACGCACCAGCTGCCGCTCACCCGGAGGCGTTGCGACGAGGGCTCGCCCACCCGGATCGCGGAGATCGCATCACTCAGCACATCCATGAGACGCAAGCGTATCTGCTGGAGCAGTATGAGCATTGGAGTGCTCACTCCCGGTCCGTAGGTTTGTGGACATGGCTGAAGACAACGTGCAGAGCTTCGTGATCGGGGACGTCGAGGTCCTCCGCATCGTGGAATGGCAGGGGCCGTTCGCACCGGCCCGGCAGCTCGTCCCGGACTGCGGTCCCCAGGTGTGGAAGGAGTACGAGGACCAGCTCGTACCCGGCCACTGGGAGCCCGGCGGCGACATGGCCGTGATGGCGCTGCAGACCTGGGTGGTGCGCAGTGCCGGGCGCACCGTCCTCGTCGACACCGGCGTGGGCAGGGAACGGGAACGGCCCGGGAACCCGCCGTTCCACCGGCGGCAGGGCGATCTCCCGGCGCTGCTGCGGGCGGCCGGCGTGGATCCCGGCGAGGTCGATGTCGTGGTGAACACCCACATCCACGCCGACCACGTCGGCTGGAACACCTACGACGCCGACGGTGCGTGGGCACCCACCTTCCCGGCCGCCCGCTACCTCCTGCCGGCCGCCGACGACCACCACTTCGGGCCCGAGGGCGGCTACGGGGGCGGTGTGAGCGGGGACGACCGGCTGGTCTACGAGGACAGCATCGCGCCCGTGCACCGGGCCGGGCGGGCCGTGACGTGGGACGGCGAGCACCGCATCGACGAGCATCTCGTGCTGGAGTCCGCCCCCGGCCACACCCCGGGATCCTCCGTGCTGCGCCTCGCGTCGCGCGGCGAGCGGGCCGTGTTCGTCGGGGACCTGCTGCACAGCCCGCTGCAGATCCTGCACCCCGAGTGCAGCAGCTGCTTCTGTCTCGACCCGGGGCAGGCGGCCCGGACCCGGCGGCGCGTTCTCGAACGGGCCGCGGACGAACGGGCCCTGGTCGTCCCCGCCCATTTCGCCGGTACCGGCGCCGCCGAAGTGCGGCGGGAGGGAGGGGAGTTCACCTTGCACCGGTGGGCCGCCTGACCGCCCGCTTCGACAAGGGCATGGTGCGCACGGTACTCATGTGACATGAGTGCAGACGGCGAACTCCCGTCCGGCGGACGTCTGATCGGTGGCCGCTACCGGCTGGTCGAGCGCATCGGGTCCGGCCCGGCCGGGACCGTCTGGCGCGCCCGGGACGAGCGGGAGCGGAGGCCGGTCGCCGTCAAGGAGCCCGCCCTGCCCGCCGATCCGGCCGACGACGAGGAGAGCCGGCGCGTCGCGCACCGGCTCTACCACGAGGCCCGGGCCGCCGCGCAGGTGCGGCACCCCTGCGCCGTCACGATCCACGACGTCGTCAGCGAGGCCACAGTCCCCTGGATCGTCATGGAGTTGGTCGAGGGCGAGTCGCTGCGGGAGGTCCTCCGGCGTGGATCCCTGCCGCCCGCCGAGGCCGCCCGGGTCGGGCTGGCGGTCCTCGGCGCGCTGCGGGCCGCGCACGCCGTCGGGATCGTGCACCGGGGCATCAAGCCCGCCAACGTACTGATCGAGTCCGGCACCGGCAGGGCCGTCCTCACCGGCCTCGGGACGGGGGACGGCCATGCCGAGGAGGCCACCGCCGTGTTCGTCGCCCCGGAGCGGGCCTCGGGCCCCGGCGCCGGGCCGGCCTCCGACCTGTGGTCGCTGGGTGCGCTCCTCGCAGCCGCCGCCGAGGACGCACGGTCGGGCCCCCTCGGGCCGCTGCTGGCGCGGCTGCTCGCGCGGGAGCCCGAGGCGCGGCCGGACGCGGAGTACGTCGCGCAGGTGCTGGCGACAGTGGCCGGGGAGGGGACCGAGCAAGCGGCGATGACGGAAGGGGGCGCGGACAGGGCCGTTCCCGCTCCCGCGTCCGTTCCCGCGTCCGCTTCCGTTCCCCTTGCCGCTTCCGCTCCTCCTGTTCCTGTTCCTGTTCCTGTTCCTGTTCCCGGGGCTGACCCCGTTCCCGCTCCTCCCGTTCCTGTTCCCGCCCCTGATCCCGTTCCCGCTCCTCCCGTTCCTGTTCCCGCCCCTGATCCCGTTCCCGCTCCTCCTCTCCCTGTTCCCGCCGCCGATCCCGTTCCCGCCTCCCGGCCCCGCCGCCGTACCCCCCTCGCCGCGCTCGGTCTCCTGCTGGCGAAAAAACCCCAAGCCGAGTGATCGTCACCCGGCCAACCTCCTGATCAGCACATTCGCTGCCAGTGATCACTGGCGCTGTGTGAGCACTCGGTGAATCCCCGTTACCGACGGGTACCCAAAGCCTGCGCCGCGGCATACCCTGCGCGTCATGACGGACTCGCAGGCCCCGGACCTCACCGGTACCAACCCGCTCGCCCCCGCTCCCGAAGGCGCCCGTACCGCCGCCGACGTGGTCACCCCGGAGCTGGTGGCCCAGCTGACCAAGGGCGTCGCCGGCTCCGGCCGTACCGCCAGCCACACCCCCTTCACCGGCGAGAAGCTGGCCGACCTGCCCGAGTCCACGCCCGAGGACGTCCTGAAGGCATTCCAGGCCGCCCGCGCCGCGCAGGCCGTGTGGGAGAGGACGCCGGTGCGGCAGCGCGCCGCCGTGCTGCTGCGCTTCCACGACCTGGTGCTGGCACGGCAGGCCGAGGTGCTCGACCTGATCCAGCTGGAGACCGGCAAGGCCCGTCTGCACGCGCACGAGGAGGTGCAGGCCGTGGCCGTCGCGGCCCGCCACTACGGCCACAAGGCCCCCTCCTACCTGCGGCCCAAGCGGCACACCGGTGCCATCCCCACGCTGACGAAGGTCACCGAACTGCGCCACCCGCGCGGGGTCGTCGGCCAGATCGCCCCCTGGAACTACCCGCTGGAGCTGTCCGTCGGCGACGCGCTGCCCGCCTTCGTCGCCGGCAACGCGGTCGTGATGAAGCCGGACACCGAGACCTGCCTGACCGCCCTGTGGGCGCGTGACCTGCTGATCGAGGCCGGACTGCCCGCCGACGTCTTCCAGGTCGTGCTCGGCGAGGGCCCGGTCGTCGGACCGGAGGTCGTCAAGCACGCGGACTACGTCTCCTTCACCGGCTCCACCCGCACCGGCCGCGAGGTCGCCCAGGGCGCCGCGGCCCGCCTGGTCGGCGTCTCCCTCGAACTCGGCGGCAAGAACGCCATGCTGGTGCTGGACGACGCCGACGTGGAGAAGGCGGCCGCCGGCGCCGTCCGCGCCTGCTTCTCCTCGGCCGGCCAGCTCTGCATCTCCATCGAGCGGCTGTACGTCCACGAGTCCGTCGCCGACGCCTTCCTGGAGCGCTTCGCCGCCCGCACCAGGGCCATGCGGCTCGGCAACTCCCTCGCCTACGGGGCCGACATGGGCTCGCTGGTCGGGGAACGGCAGCTCAAGACCGTCGAACGGCATGTGGAGGAGGCCGTCGCCAAGGGCGCGAAGGTGGTCGCGGGCGGCCAGGCCCGCCCGGACATCGGCCCCTACTTCTTCGAGCCCACCGTCCTCGACGGCGTCGAGGACTCCATGTCCGTGTGCGAGGAGGAGACCTTCGGCCCGGTCGTCTCCGTCTACCGCTTCACGACGGACGACGAGGCGGTCGAGCGCGCCAACTCCACGCCCTACGGCCTGAACGCGTCCGTGTGGACCCGCAGCGCCCGCCGCGGCCAGGACGTCGCCGCCCGGCTGCGCACCGGCACGGTCAACGTCAACGAGGGCTACGCGCCCGCCTACGGCAGCGTCCAGTCCCCGATGGGCGGCATGAAGGACTCCGGACTCGGCCGGCGGCACGGCTCCGAGGGCATCCTCAAGTACACCGAGGCCCAGACCGTGGCCCAGCAGCGGCTGCTGCCGATGGCGCCGTCGCTGGGGATGGACGACGAGAAGTACGCCGCCTTCATGAGCCGCAGCCTCCGGCTGATGAAGGCATTCCGGTTCAGGTGACCCACCCGGGGTGCGGGGCCGCACCGATGTGCGGCCCCGCCGCGTGAGCGCGCGAAACCCCCGACGACCCGCACGCGAAACTCAGCGAGGAGACCCACGTGCCCCAGGACGCTTACGACTACGACGTCCTCGTCATCGGCTCGGGCTTCGGCGGCTCGGTGTCCGCCCTGCGCCTCACCGAAAAGGGCTACAAGGTAGGCGTCCTGGAGGCCGGCCGCCGCTTCACCCGCGACACGCTGCCCAAGAACTCCTGGGACCTGAGGAACTACCTCTGGGCCCCGAAGCTCGGCATGTACGGCATCCAGCGCATCCACCTGCTCGGCAATGTGATGGTGCTGGCGGGCGCAGGCGTCGGCGGCGGCTCGCTCAACTACGCCAACACCCTCTACGTCCCGCCGAAGGCCTTCTTCGACGACCCCCAGTGGCGGGACATCACCGACTGGCAGGAGGAGCTGAAGCCGTACTACGACCAGGCGCAGCGCATGCTCGGTGTGCGGCTCAACCCCACCATGACCCCCTCCGACGTGCACCTGAAGGCGGCGGCGCAGCGGATGGGCGTCGGCGACACCTTCCACCTCGCCCCCGTCGGCGTGTTCTTCGGGGACGGCAAGGACGCCAGGGGCGCGGCGAAGGCGAAGCCGGGCGGGCAGGTGGCCGACCCGTACTTCGGCGGGGCCGGCCCGTCCCGCAAGGCCTGCACCGAGTGCGGCGAGTGCATGACCGGCTGCCGGCACGGCGCGAAGAACACCCTCAACGAGAACTACCTGTACCTCGCCGAGAAGGCGGGCGCGGTGGTGCACCCCATGACGACGGTCGTGTCCGTCACGGACGACTCGCAGGGCGGGTACGCGGTGGCGACGCTGCCCACGGACGAGAAGAAGAAGGGCAAGGGGCGGATCTTCACCGCGCGGAAGGTCGTGATCGCGGCCGGCACGTACGGTACGCAGACCCTGCTGCACCGCATGAAGACCGGCCGCCAGCTGCCGTACCTCTCCGCCCGGCTGGGCGATCTGACCCGGACCAACTCCGAGGCGCTGGTGGGCGCGCAGACCGACAACCGCCGCTACCGCAGGGCGACCGGGGAGCCGCGGGCCGACTTCACGCGCGGGGTCGCCATCACGTCCTCGATCCACCCCGACGAGAACACCCACATCGAGCCCGTCCGCTACGGCAAGGGCTCCAACTCGATGGGCGGCCTGTCGATCCTCCAGGTCCCCTATGCCGAGGGCTCCTCGCGCGCTCTGGCCTGGCTGGCGAACGCCGTCCGTCACCCCCTGCTGGTCGCCCGCTCGCTGTCCAACCGGCGCTGGTCGGAGCGGACCATCATCGGCCTGGTGATGCAGTCGCTGGACAACTCGCTGACGACGTACCTCAAGCCGGGAGGGATGGGCAAGGGGCTGCTCACGGCCCGGCAGGGGCACGGAGCGCCCAATCCCAAGCAGATCAAGGCCGCCTCCGAGGCCGCGTCCGCCCTCGCCGTCGAGATCAACGGCTTCGCCGGCAGCAATGTCGGTGAGCTGATGGGCACCCCGCTGACCGCGCACTTCCTCGGCGGCTGTCCCATCGGCGACTCCCCGGAGACCGGTGTGATCGACCCGTACCACCGGCTCTACGGCCACCCCGGCGTCTCGGTGGTGGACGGTGCCGCTGTCTCGGCGAACCTGGGCGTCAACCCCTCCTTGACGATCACCGCGCAGGCCGAGCGGGCCATGTCGTACTGGCCGAACAAGGGGGAGGAGGATCCCCGTCCGGCGCCGGGAGCGGCGTACGAGCGGCTGAAGCCGGTGGAGCCGCAGAACCCGGCGGTCCCCGCGGACGCGTTCGGCGCGCTGAAACTCCCGTTCCTGGGGATCCCGGCGGTACCGCCGAAGCAGTAGCAGCCGGGTCGGGCCGGATCGGACTGGGCCGGACCGGATCGGGCCGGATCGGACTGGCCCGGGCGCGGAACGGCCCAGGTGCCTGTGCGTGTGCCTGTGCCTGTGCGTGTGCGGACGGATTCCGGAAAAAAAAGGGAACGGCCGACCTGCATCCCCCTCCGAACGCAGGTCAGCCGCCTTTTACCGTCTTCTTGATCCGGCAGCACGTTTGATCAGCGAGGGACTCAAACGGTTGCCTTGCTTCACGGGATTTTTGTGTGATGTGAGTCACGCGCACCGGACATGACGAAGGGCCCCGCGGGACTTGAGCCGCGGGGCCCTTCTTTCGTCAGCACCGACGTCAGGGCAGCGTCGGTGCCTGGGAAGCGGCGCCGGGGGGTGCGCCGCTGGCTCTGTGGTCTGGACCGCCGGCGGACGGGCGATGGGGCAATGCCGCTGTCTGCGCGGGGACTTGGGGGCTTCTACGCATCGTGCTGGATGGGGGAGGCATCCGCAACCGTTTGACCCGGCACTGGTGCATTTTTGCAATTTTCCGCCGGTCGGCCCCGGGCGTCCCCGGAGCCGGCCGTTCTCTTGGGTGACCGGGCTGCTGTCCCCTGCCGTCCGGTCACTTCTCTGGAGCGAGGTCCCACGACGTACGGCACGACCCGTACGTCTCACCGCTCCAGCGAGCCACGCGTGGTTCTGTCGGGCCCGCCCCTGGCTGGCACGGACAACCGGCTCAACGAAGCGCCGCGCGGACCGGTCACGCGCCGTACGGGTGAGAACGGGACCGAACTCAGATGCGACCCCGGCACAGCTCCAGCAGGGTCATCGCGAGGGCGGTACCCGGCTTGCCGAGCGCCTCGCGGTAGCGGCCGAGGATCTCCATCTCGCGGGAGAGGTGCACACGCCGGCCGCCCGAGGCGATACGGGTCTCCTGGACGACGGTGGACACGGCCATCCGCTCCTGGATGAGGCCGATGATCCGGTCGTCGAGCGAGTCGATGCGCTCGCGGGCGTCCGCGATGGTCTGTTCCGCGCCGGTGGTCGTCACGGTGGTCATGTCGGGGCTCCTCGGGAGGTGGTCGGCGGATGCCCCGGAACGACACGACCCGGAAAACGACAGGCGCCCCGGGCCTTGTCGGCCCGGGGCGCCTGGGAAGTCGCTTGGCGTTCGCTCAAGCAGCACGACCATGGCAGCCGGCGGGCCGGGTGCCATAGGTAAAGACGAAGGTCGAGTGCTGAAGCATGCGTCCAGTATGCCACGACGGCCCCCACCCCACCGAGCCGAACGGCCCCACCTCGCTCCCACCGAGGCGCTCCCACCGAGCCGAACGGACCTGCTCTGCGCTTGCCGAGCCGAACGGACTGCTCTGCGCTTGCCGAGCCGGGCGGGCCTGCTCTGCGCTTGCCGAGCCGGGCGTTGCTGCCTTGCTCCCGCCGGGCCGGGCGTTCCTGCCTTGCTCCCGCCGGGCCGAGCGTTGCTGCCTCGCTCCCGCCGGGCCGGGCGTTCCTGCCTTGCTCCCGCCGAGCCGGGCGTTGCTGCCTTGCTCCCGCCGGGCCGAGCGTTCCTGCCTTGCTCCCGCCGGGCCGAGCGTTGCCGCCCTGCCCCCGCCGAGCCGAGCGCACCCGGCCCTGCCCCCGCCGGGCCGGGCGTTGCTGCCTCGCTCCCGCCGGGCCGAGCGTTGCTGCCTCGCTCCCGCCGGGCCGGGCGTTCCTGCCCTGCCCCCGCCGGGCCGGGCGTTCCTGCTTTGCGTCCCGGTGGGGCGGGCGGGTTCGTCTTTCATCCCCGCGAGTCGGGTGGTGGGTGGGCAGAGGTTGTGGGGGTCCGGGGGCGGAGCCCCCGGGAGGACGGCGAGGCCACTCACGCCCACCCCGTTAGAATCGGAAGCACAGACCCCCGCCCGACCACCAGAAGGCACCCCGTGTCATCAGCGACTCAGTCTGCCGCCACCCCCGACACCGTCCTGGTCGTCGACTTCGGCGCGCAGTACGCCCAGCTCATCGCCCGTCGCGTCCGCGAGGCGCGGGTCTACAGCGAGATCGTGCCCAGCACCATGCCGGTGGCCGAGATGCTCGCCAAGAACCCCGCGGCGATCATCCTCTCCGGCGGCCCCTCGTCCGTGTACGAGGCGGGCGCCCCCCGCCTCGACCGCGCGATCTTCGAGGCCGGCGTCCCCGTCTTCGGCATGTGCTACGGCTTCCAGCTGATGGCCACGGCCCTCGGCGGAACCGTCGACAACACCGGCGCCCGCGAGTACGGCCGTACCGACCTGCACGTCTCCCGCACGTCCTCCACCCTCTTCGAGGGCACCCCGGCCGAGCAGCACGTGTGGATGTCGCACGGCGACGCCTGCTCCGCCGCCCCCGAGGGCTTCACGGTCACCGCGTCCACGGACGTCGTACCGGTCGCCGCCTTCGAGAACGACGAGACGAAGCTCTACGGCGTCCAGTACCACCCCGAGGTCATGCACTCCACGCACGGCCAGCAGGTGCTGGAGCACTTCCTGTACCGCGGTGCCGGCCTGACCCCGTCCTGGACCACGGGCAACGTGATCGAGGAGCAGGTCGCCGCGATCCGCGAGCAGGTCGGCGACAAGCGCGCGATCTGCGGCCTGTCCGGCGGCGTGGACTCCGCCGTCGCCGCCGCCCTCGTCGCCCGCGCCATCGGCGACCAGCTGACCTGCGTGTACGTCGACCACGGTCTGATGCGCAAGGGCGAGACCGAGCAGGTCGAGAAGGACTTCGTGGCCGCGACCGGCGTCAAGCTGGTCGTCGTGGACGCCGAGGAGCGCTTCCTGACCGCGCTCAAGGGCGTCTCCGACCCCGAGGAGAAGCGCAAGATCATCGGCCGTGAGTTCATCCGCGTCTTCGAGCAGGCGCAGGCCGAGATCATCGCCGACGAGGGTCCCGCCGTGGAATTCCTCGTCCAGGGCACGCTGTACCCGGACGTGGTCGAGTCCGGCGGCGGCACCGGCACCGCCAACATCAAGTCGCACCACAACGTCGGCGGCCTCCCCGAGGACCTGGAGTTCCAGCTCATCGAGCCGCTCCGCAAGCTCTTCAAGGACGAGGTCCGCATGGTCGGCCAGGAGCTGGGCCTGCCGGAGGAGATCGTCCAGCGCCAGCCCTTCCCGGGCCCCGGCCTCGGCATCCGCATCGTCGGCGAGGTCACCAAGGAGCGCCTGGACCTGCTCCGGGACGCCGACGCCATCGCCCGCGAGGAGCTGACCGCGGCCGGCCTCGACCGGGACATCTGGCAGTGCCCGGTGGTCCTGCTCGCGGACGTCCGCTCGGTCGGCGTCCAGGGCGACGGCCGCACCTACGGCCACCCGATCGTCCTGCGCCCGGTCTCCTCCGAGGACGCCATGACCGCCGACTGGTCGCGGCTGCCGTACGAGGTCCTCGCGAAGATCTCCACCCGCATCACCAACGAGGTCCGGGACGTCAACCGCGTCGTCCTCGACGTGACCTCGAAGCCGCCGGGCACCATCGAGTGGGAGTAGTCCCCCCGCTTGTGACGGTCACGTCCGCTTGAGAGTGCGCACCGGCTCTCCGGGCTTCCAGACCTGGACGACGAGGTACCTGTCGTCCTCGACGCAGGTCCGTACGACCTCCGTCAGCTCGGTGCGGAAGAGGTGGAACGGCTGCGGCGGTTCCACCTCTTTCACGTACGCCCCCTTCACCGCCGTATCGACGACCTCCAGGGCCCGTCCCGCGACCCGGACGTCCCCGCTGCCCAGGCCGGCGCCCGGATTCGCCTGGAGCGCGAAGCGCGGGTCGCGGAGCAGGTCGAGGGCCTTGAGGGAGTCCGGCATCATGCCGAGCCACAGTTCTCCGCCCAGGAAGCGGACCTCCAGGCCGGTGGTGCGCGGGGAGCCGTCCCTGCGCAGGGTCGCGAGGACGTGATGCCGGTGGGCGCCGAAGCGCTCCTCGGCGATCTTCGCCAGTCCAGGTGCGGCGGTGGTGAAGGCTGCCCAGTTCATACGCGTCAGTCTCACCGGCAAACCGGACAACCCCTGTCGTGTATTCGCTGCGTACGTCATCTTTACAAAACAGCTCTGCCCTTTTGCGCTGACCGGCGGTAACTTCCGGCCCGTACAGCAATCCCCCCGCTGGAGGACCTATGCCCGGGCCCGTCCCGCCGCTGCCGCTGCCCACCGACCAACTGCAGTTCGCCATGCCGCCGATGCACGACTCGGTCGAGGACGAACGCCGGCACCGCAAGGAACGGCTCGCGGGCGCCCTGCGGATCTTCGGGCGCGCCGGGTTCGAGGACGGGGTGTCGGGGCACATCACCGCGCGCGACCCCGAGTTCACCGACTGCTTCTGGGTCAACCCGTTCGGGATGCCCTTCAAGCACGTCACCGTGAGCGACCTCGTCCTCGCCAACCAGGACGGACAGGTGATCGAGGGCCGCTACCACGTCAACCAGGCCGCCTTCACCGTCCACGTCCAGGTCCATGCCGCCCGCCCCGACGTCGTCGCGGTCGCCCACTGCCACTCCGTGCACGGCAGGGCCGTCGCCGCACTCGGCGACCTCATCGACCCCATCACCCAGGAGAGCTGCGCCTTCTACGAGGACGTGGCGCTCTACGACTCCTACACCGGCGTCACCGTCGACGCCGAGGAAGGCCGCCGTATCGCCGCCGCCCTCGGCTCCCGCAAGGCGCTCGTGCTGCGCAACCACGGGCCGCTGACCGTCGGGGACTCGGTGGACGCGGCGGCCTGGTGGTTCCTCTCCCTGGAACGGTCCTGTCAGGTGCAGCTGATGGCCAAGGCGGCCGGCCGGCCGGTCCTCATCGACCACAGACTGGCCGTGGCCACCCGCGAACAGCTCGGCGGCGACCTGGTCGCCTGGATCAACTACCAGCCGCTGTGGCAGGACATCAGCCGCAGCGAACCGGACCTGCTCAGCTGAACCCCCTGAGCACCGCCGCCTTGGTCAGCGCGAACTCCTCGTCCGTGAGCACCCCGTCCCGGTGCAACTCGCCCAACTCCCGCAGCCGGCGCAGCAGAGCGTCGTGGTGGTCCGCCCGGCAGTGGCCCGCCGGCTGACGGCCCGCCGAGTGACCGTCCACCGAGCGGGGGGCCGGTGGACGGGGGACCGGTGAGCGGGGGTCCGGCGAACGGTCGGCCGGTGAACGGTCGGCTGGTGCATGGTGGGCCGGCGAACGGTCGGCTGGTGCATGGTCGGCCGGCGAACGGAGGGCCGGCGCGTAGTGGTCCGCCTGTGCCGGTACGGCGGCCGGCAGCCCGTCCCGGAGCGCGGGTGCGACGCCGGTGCGGGTGGAGGGATGCGGAAGCCGGGCGGTGACGGCCGTCGCGACCAGCGCGGTCAGCAGATCGCGCCGCACACTGCCCCACAGGTCGAGGGTGTAGGGATCCCGCTCCGGCGGCAGCTTGGAGAACACGGTCCCCCCGGTCACGAACCGCAGGAAGCCGTCCTCGTGGCCGGAGTTGGGCAGCCACTCGACCTGGACCAGATCGGCGAGGCCGATGATCCGCGGGCCGGTGGCGCGCTTGACCCGGTCGGAGGTGTCCGCCCAGTCGATGCGCACCTGGGTGCCGTCGAAGGAGACCGTGCCGTCGGAGGACCGTACCGAGACCGGCACCGGCGGCCCCGGCAGCAGATAGGCCGTCGTGGGCTCCTTGGGAACCTCGTCGAGCAGCAGCGCGCGGCGGATCTCCTCGGCGACGTATGCGGCGACCCCGGAGCGGTCAGCGTCCACGGTCAGCCGGTAGGGATCGGCCGCATCCGGCAGCCGCCCGCCGGTGGCCTGCAGCAACGGGTCCGCGCCCTCGCGCAGCCGCAGGCGCAGCCGGCCGCGCCTGCGGTCGGGCTCGTGGACGACACCCGAGACCGCTTCGAGGGGAACCGCGATCTCCCCGTACGTCTGCCGGAACAGCGGTACCGAGCGGTGGAGTCCGGGGCTGATCCGGATCGTGCTGCCGTCGAACGCCCAGGTGCCGTCCCGCTGGATGATCTCGGCCATGGGGAGATTCTCGCAGCCAGGTCAACACGCAGGCCCGAACTTCACCCGCCGTGACCCGGTCCGGCGGACCCGGACGGCTCTCCGTAGGGCACAATTCGCTGTCGTCGCAGGGGAGTTGCACGGCAGCGGGACGGCTCGACGAGCGAGCCGCCGGCCGTGTCTCGGGTCGTGGGGAAGGCGGGCGTCGGGCGTGGCGGTGCAGGAGGCGAGGCAGGGCACGGCAACGGGTGCCACCGGGGCACACGGAGGCGGCTGCACCTGCGGGGACTGTCCGCACGGGGCCCGCGAGGGGCACCGGCGGGCCGTTGCGGCGTTCCTGCGCGCACGCGACGAGTTCGCGGCCGGGCAGGGGCTGCCGGCGGCCGTGGCGCACTCCGCCTCCGCCTCCCGCCAGTGGGTCTCCGAGGAGCTGACCCAACAGGCGGAGGAGGTCGCCGAACGCGGTCGCGCCGAGGGCGAGGCGTGGCTCGCCCGTCTGTGGCGGCGCACCGTGTGCGCGGTGTGGGGCGCGGTCGTCGCCCTGCTGCTCGCCGAGTCGCTCACCGCGATCGGCCCGGGCTGGACCAGCGCACGCACCGCCGCACTGCTCGCCGCGCTCGTCGTCGCGGGCGCGCTGAGCGCCGCTTCCTGGTTCCACCGGGCGCGCGGCGGGGTGCTGGCGCCGGTGATCGGTGAGGACAACCGGATGTCCACCTCCCGGACGGTGGCGGCCGGCTGGGTGCTGGTCGTCGCCTACGCGGTCCTGCTGCTGGCGGGCCGTCTGGCCGCCGCCTCCGAGCACGCCGAACGCGACGCGCTGATCTCCGGACTCGACCTCGCGCGCGGGGCGGGTGTGGTGACCGTGCTGGCCGTGGTGTGCGGTATCGCCGTGCTGGTCCGCAGGGTGGTCGGCCTGCGCATCCTGGCCCAGCGGCTGCAGAAGGTGCCCGCCCACCGTCCACGCGCCGCCGACCTGCTGACCGACGACGCCGGCCGGGGCGCCTTCGCCGACATCCAGTACGCCGTCATCAGCGCCGTCGCCCTGCTGTTCGTCGTCGTACGGCTGGCCCGCCGTCCCGACCAGCTGCCCGACCTGCCCTGGGGGCTCGCGGTCGTGGTGCTCATCTCGGCCGCCACGTACCTGGCCGGCAAGTATGCCGACGGCGGACGTCCGGTGATCCTCTCCGTGGTCCGCGCCCGGGAACCCGGCGACCTGGACGGCCCGATCCGCACCGGCGACGACATCGAGATCCGCGGCACCGGCTTCGTGCCGCCCGGGGCCCAGAGCGCCGACCGCCTCGCCCGCCTGGTCGTCCGCATCGGCGCGGTCGACGTCCAGGTCCCGCTGGTTCCCGTCACCGGCGGCTTCCGCAACCCGACGAACACCGTCCTGACCGTTCCGGTACCGGTCGAGGTGGAGCCCGGTGCGGTGGAGGTACAGGTGGTCACCGCGGCCGGGGTGGCGACCAACCGCTGCATCGTCGCGGTGACGGAGTGACCGGAGCACTCGAAGCGGCCGGAGTGCTCGGGTGCTCGAAGTGGTCGTAGTGCTCGGGCTGGCCGGAGTGCTCGGGTGCTCGAAGTGGTCGGAGTGCTCGAGCGGTCGGGGTGGTCGGGGTGGTCGGGTGCTCGGGGCCCGTCCGGTAGATCCGCGTGCCCCGTCCGCCCCCTCGCTCGTACAGAGACCGGAGATCCGGAAAAACTTCCGGAAGGGATTGAACGGGCTGTGTCCGCCGTACGTATCGTCGAGTGAGAGGTCTGGCACGGCGGGCGAGAGGCGGGCTTGAGCGATGACTCACGGCATGCGGACGGACCCGCACACCTCCTATCTGAACAGCGGCAACGACTGGCGGGACAACGCAACCCGCTTCGCTCTCCTTCCGCTCCGCATCTTCCTCGGCGTCACCTTCATCTACGCCGGCCTGGACAAGCTCACCGACAGTGCCTTCATGAAGTCCGGCGGCGCCGGTTCGATCGGCGACACGATGCGCGCGACCCGTGACTCCGCCGCCATCCCGGCCCTGGTCGACCTGGCCCTGAAGAGTCCGGTCGGCTTCGGCTACGCCATCGCCCTCGGCGAACTGGCCGTCGGCATCGGCATCCTGATCGGTCTGCTGGGCCGCCTGGCCGCCCTCGGCGGCGCACTGATCTCGCTCAGCCTGTGGCTGACCGTCAGCTGGGCCTCCACGCCCTACTACTACGGCAACGATCTCGCCTACCTGATGGCCTGGCTGCCCCTCGTCCTCGCCGGAACCCCGTACCTCTCCCTGGACGCCGTCCTGCGCGAGCGACGGCGACAGCGCAGCGGCGGCTACCGGTAGCGGACCGGGGCGCCGCGCCTCAGCCGCTTCCGGCGCCGCCACGTCTGCGGATGCCCCGGGTCACGACCGCGGCGGCACCGGCCAGGCAGAGCCCGCCCACCACCAGCGGGACGATCACGAACCACGGGGTGTCCCACCGTCCGGCCGCGTCTCCGGCGTAGACG
Source organism: Streptomyces sp. NPDC107581 (assembly GCF_055657175.1). NCBI lineage: Bacteria > Bacillati > Actinomycetota > Actinomycetes > Kitasatosporales > Streptomycetaceae > Streptomyces > Streptomyces sp. NPDC107581. Next base: position 145,015 of record NZ_JBVKBH010000007.1, on the reverse strand, counting down.
GCACCGGCTGCGGTGAAGACGAGACCGGCGATCAGCTTCCCGGGCTGGAACTCATGACGCAGCACGGCTGACCTCCACCTGTCCGACGCCCACCCGGAGACCGATCTCCAGCGTGCCCGGGTTCTTGCCGCCCTTGACCGGCGACAGCGTCACGCTCTTGTGCCTGCCCGGTTTCACGTCCACGTCCTCCCTGTTCTCGCCGGGCAACTGGATGTCGCCCACCCCCACGTCGATGTTCATCCGGACCGTCGTGTCGGCCGGCACGATCACTTTCAGCTGTCCCGCACCCACCTCGGCGTCCGTGGCCACCGTCTGCCCACGGGCGGGGTGCACACGGGTCAGGTCCAGAGTGCCGACGCCGGTACCGAGGTCGTAGGAGGACCGCAGGTCCGCCGTCGCGGCCGGCGTCCAGGACGTCCGCTTCCAGTGGGTCGTGATGTCCTTGGGCAGGGCCGTCGCCCCCGCGAGCAGTGCCGCCGTGATGATCGCCAGGAACACCATCCCGGCGCCCGTCCGCCCCAGGAACGCGCTGAGCGCGATGCCCAGGCCGAAGACCGCGAGCGCGCAGGCCAGACCTGTCTGCAGGCTGATGCCCAGCGGGTGGGTGTCCCAGGTGAGCCCGGTGCCCAGCCCGCCGGCCACCAGGGCGAGCAGGAAGATCCAGCCACCGATCCTGCGCGGGCCGCGCGGTATGGGGGGCTCGGTGCGCTCGGGGAGCTGCGTGCCGCGGTGCGTCCAGGGGTTGGCGACACCGACGTCGACGGCCGAGACGAGGTCCCGGTTGCGGGCGTCACCGGGGCCCCACAGATAGCCGGTGCCCCCGACATGGGTGCCGTCCTTGACGATCGGGTCCCGCCACCACGAGGGGTAGTAGGTGGCGACCGGCGGCGCCTTGGCCTCCGGCGGGGCGTCGGCGGCGGCCTGCGCGGCGAGCGGGTCGGGGTCGGAGGCGCCACGACGCCGTGACCAGTACCCGGCGCCGGCCAGCAGCAGGGAGAGCACCACGGCGAAGGCCAGCACTCCGCCGTTCCTCAGCATGGTCAGGAAGATCCCGCAGCCGACCAGGGCGAACAGCACGGCCGCCAGGGCCTGGCCGTCCACTCTTCCCGTCAGCAGCTTGCGGACCTCGTTCTCCTCCTCGTCCTCGTACGGCACGAGTAGCCAGGCGAACCCGTAGAAGAGGAGGCCCATGCCGCCGGTCGCGGCCAGCACGGCGAGGGTGATCCGGAAGATCACCGGGTCCATGTCGGTCTGCCGCCCGAGCCCGGCACACACACCGGCGATCATCTTGTGCCGTCGGTCGCGCCGGAAGCGGAGGGGGGCCTCGGCGGCGTCCCCTTTCCCTGGCTTCTCTGCTTTTGCTGTCTTCTCTGTCTTCGCAGTACCGGCCGCGCCGGCACCGATACGGGCGCCGGCGCCGGCGGCTCCCGCAGTTCCCGTGGCCTGCGTCGTCTCCCTCTCTTCCGTCTTTCCCGTCGCGGCGGGTTCGGCATCCGTCGGTCCGGTGCCCGGGGCCGGGCGCGGGCCGGAGCCGGGTCCCGGACCCGTCGCGGCGTGCTCGTGATCCGTCATGTGTCCATGGTGACGGCCCGGGCGCCGCGACGGCAGTCGGGATGACCCTGGACGAACCCTGAGATCTTCCCCGAGGCGGGCAGGGGAGGCGTTCGATGCCTGGTCGGCGGGTTGCGAGGGACGGCTGAGGGAAGATCAGGGGAGTCTAGGGGGCCGACCCTGATGCCCCGCACCCGCGGCCGTGTGACCATCGATGACATGCCGGAAGCCGCATCACTGCCACTCGACGACCCGCAGCCGCCGCGCAAGCTCTACCGCAGCAGCGACGGCCGCTGGCTCGGCGGAGTGGCGCGGGGCCTCGCCGGGCACCTCGGGCTGCCCGTGATCTGGGTGCGGCTCGCCTTCGTCGGCCTGTTCATGGCCAACGGCCTCGGAGCGTTGCTGTACGCCGCGTTCTGGTTCTTCGTCCCGCTCGGCGTCGGCGGCGTGGGCGGCCCCAAGCCGCCGACGCTGGTCGGTACCGAGACCTCGCCCGACGGCCGGCGCAGACTGGTGACCCGCAAGCCGGACAAGGGCCAGATCGTCGCCCTGCTCCTCATGGTCATCGTGTCCATGGTCTTCGTGGGCAGTGTCAACCTGACCAGCGCGGCGAAGGCGTATCTGCTGCCCGTCGTCCTGGTCGCGGCCGGTGTCGCCCTCGTCTGGCGTCAGGCGGACAACGCCCGCCGGGCCCGCTGGGTGGAGGTCGGCAGCCGCAGACGCACGCTCAGCCTGCTGCGGGCGGCCGTCGGCGTCCTGCTGGTCACGGCCGGTGTGTCGGCCGTCTTCGTCATGCAGGGCTCGGCCGCTCACCTCGGCGCGGTCCTCCAGGCCGCCCTCGTGGTCATCGTCGGCATCACGCTGCTCGCCGGCCCCTACCTGGTCCGTATGACCCAGGACCTGTCCGAGGAGCGCCTGATGCGCATCCGCGCCCAGGAGCGTGCCGAGGTCGCCGCCCACGTCCACGACTCCGTGCTGCACACCCTCACCCTGATCCAGCGCAACGCCGACCAGGCGAACGAGGTGCGCCGCCTGGCCCGGGCCCAGGAGCGCGACCTGCGCACCTGGCTGTACAAGCCCGAGGGCACCGGCAAGGAAGAGGCCGACGAGCCGGACACGGTCGCCGAAGCGGTACGGCGCAACGCGGCCGAGGTCGAGGACAAGCACGGGGTGCCGATCGAGGTGGTCGTGGTCGGTGACTGCCCGCTCGACGAGCGGACCGCAGCGCAGATGCAGGCCGCGCGCGAAGCGATGGTGAACGCCGCCAAGTACGGTGGCGACGGCGGTGCCGTACAGGTCTATGCCGAAGTCGAGGGAAGGACGGTCTTCGTGTCCGTCCGTGACCGCGGCCCGGGCTTCGACCTCGACTCGATACCCGACGACCGCATGGGCGTCAGAGAATCGATCATCGGCCGCATGGAGCGCAACGGCGGTACGGCCCGGCTGCGGACCGTGCCGGGCGGCGGCACGGAGGTCGAGTTGGACATGGAGAGGGTGGAGAAGACGTCATGAGCGACGCGACCGAGGCGAGCGGTACGGCGGGAGCGGCGGGGGCGGCCGGGTCCGGACCCGCGGCCGGCGGCGGCCCGGGCGGGCGCCATGTGCGCGTGGTGCTCGTCGACGACCACCGGATGTTCCGCACCGGAGTCCAGGCCGAGATCGGGCAGACCGCCCAGACCGGCGTCGAGGTGGTCGGCGAGGCCGCGGACGTCGACCAGGCGGTCACGGTCATCACCGCGACCCGGCCGGAGGTGGTCCTCCTCGACGTGCACCTGCCGGGCGGCGGAGGGGGTGAAGTGCTGCGCCGGTGCGCGGCGTTGATGGCGGATGCCGAGCGGCCGGTCCGCTTTCTCGCGCTGTCCGTGTCGGACGCGGCGGAGGACGTGATCGGCGTGATCCGCGGCGGCGCCCGCGGCTATGTCACCAAGACCATCACCGGCACCGACCTGGTCGACTCGATCTTCCGCGTTCAGGAGGGCGACGCCGTCTTCTCCCCACGCCTGGCCGGGTTCGTCCTGGACGCCTTCGCGTCCACCGACGCCCCGCCGGTCGACGAGGACCTGGACCGTCTGACCCAGCGGGAGCGCGAGGTGCTGCGGCTGATCGCCCGCGGGTACGCCTACAAGGAGATCGCCAAGCAGCTGTTCATCTCGGTGAAGACGGTCGAGTCCCATGTCTCGGCGGTCCTGCGCAAGCTCCAGCTCTCCAACCGCCATGAGCTGACGCGCTGGGCGACGGCCCGCCGCCTGGTCTGACCGGTCTTCGGCGGCCGCTCTCAGGCCACCCGGGTGGCTCCGGCGAACGGCATCAGGTCGACGGGGGCGAGCCGGACCGGCGCGGACGGGTTCGGAGCGTGGATCATCTGGCCGTTGCCGACATAGATGCCGACGTGGCTGATGCCGGAGTAGAAGAACACCAGGTCGCCGGGTTGGAGTTGCGACCGGGAGACGCGTTGGCCCGCGTTGATCTGGGCGTAGGTGGTGCGCGGCAGGGAGATGCCGGCGGAGTGGTAGGCCGCCTGTGCCAGGCCCGAGCAGTCGAAGGCGTTCGGGCCGGTGGCGCCCCATACGTAGGGGCTGCCGAGCTTCTGGTACGCGTAGGCGACGGCGGCCGCCGCCCGGGCGTTGGGGGCGGCGACGGACCCGGCCCGTTCCAGGGCCGCCCGGGGGTCCGGGGCCGACCGCGAGGCACGGCCCGCCGCCGGGCCGCCGCCGGTGACCTGCGCCCGCTCCGGGGGAGTGAGCCGTGCCAGCAGCCTGCGCGCTTCCGTCAGCTTTCCGGTGATGGTCTGCTTCTGCCGCTTCAGCTCGGCCTGCCGCGACCGCAGCGACGCCACCTCGACGCGGGCGGCGCCGCGCAACTGCTCGATCTCCCGCAGCTGTTCGCGTACCCGCGCCACCGCCCCGGCCTGCCGCTCACCGGCCCGCTCCGCGAACGCGGCCCCGTCCAGGTAGCGGTCCGGGTCGCTGGAGAGTGCGAGCTGCCAGACGGGGTCGATCCCGCCCTGGCGGTACTGCGCCGTGGCGAACGAACCCAGAGCGTTCCGGGCCGCGTTGAACTTGTCCTGCCTGCGGGCGGTCTCGTCCCGCAGCGAGTTCAGCCGCCGCTGGGCCGTGTCCGCCTTCTCCTTTGCGCCGTTGTACTTCTCGGTGGCGGCCTCCGCCTCCTGGTACAGCTTGTCCACCTTGGTCTTCACCTGGGCCGGCGTCAGCTCCGGATCGGCGTGTCCCGTCCCGTCGAAGGCCGTCGCGCCGGCCGCGCCCGCCAGGGCGATGGTGGCCGCCGCACGGACGGTGTTGCCGCCGAGCGAGCGCTGTCGGGGCTTTCGGTGCGCTGCCACCTGGACCGTCACGTCCTTCCGTAGGACTTCTGCGACCGAGCGGTCGGAGAAGTCCGGCGCCGGCCCGCACAGGGGGAACGGGCCGCCGCCGGACCTTTCTCGGGGGTGGTGACCGAGTGCCGCCCCTGACCCGGACGGCGGTGGGGAGCCGGTCACCTGGGGGAGGACGCTAAACCGGACGGTGACGGGTGGGTGACGCACTGTACGGAACTGGCTGCGACGGATCGCGTCGTGACGGTATGTGACAGCATCGCCCGCCTGGAGTCGTCGTCTTCACGCAGCGTGGTGACCGATGTGCGGAATGCGGGTCACGCGGGAGCCGGGGAGTGCTATGGGGCGCATATATGCATGATCGACGAGTGCTGTGGGCGGGCCCGGTGACAGGAGCCTCCGGAGCCCCTGATTAGGCTCCGGGCTCATGGACGTACTCATCCATCTCTTCGTCGGCCTGCACATCATCGGTATCGCGGCGCTGCTCGGCGGTTTCCTCACCCAGATGAAGGCGATGGGCCAGGGCACGGCCCGCTTCGTCCCCGGGATGCTGCACGGCGCGCTCACCATGCTGGTCACCGGTGTGGCGCTGGTCGGCCTCAACCAGGCCGACGACCACCACGTCAACGCCGTCAAGATCGGCGTGAAGCTGGCTCTGCTGATCGTGATCCTCGGGCTGGTCTACGTGCAGCGCGACGAGGAGAAGGTCGACAAGCGCCTCTTCGGTCTGGTCGGCCTGCTGACCATGGCGAACATCTTCATCGCCGTGCTGTGGACGTGACGTTCAGCGTGCCCGGCTGATCCCGGCCCGGGCCGTCACCGCCGCACCGGCCGCGACCACGAGCCACGCCGCCACCGCGATCCACACCAGTACCCGCCCCGGCCCCTTCAGCCATTCGCCCCCGACGGCGGCCACGACAGACAGCGTGGCCGCCGCCGTCATTCCCATCGGGAACACCGTCGCCCAGCGCCGCACGTCGTAGCCCGGCCGCGGCCGGGCCACCTCGGCGGCCAGCAGCACCACGTACGAGGCCAGGCCCAGCGCGAGCAGCACGACCGTCACCTCACGCAGCACGTCGTGGTCGTCGTCGTTCCACAGGTACAGACGCGGGCTGTCGGCGGCCAGCAGCTTCGCCCCGGCCAGCGCCGAGATGGCGAGCGCCCCGCCCGCGATCCACTGGTCCCCGGCCCCCTCGAGGACCTGCCGTGCGTCGAAGTGCGTCAGGGCGAGCCCGTAGAGCACCAGGCCCAGCCAGAACAGCACCATCGCGGCGCGTGCGAGCCATGCCGTCGTCGTGGCCGCGGCCAGCGTGGCCGCCAGCACCGCGAGCCCCTGGGCGGACACGCAACACAGGAACACCGCACCCGGCATGCGCGGCTGCCAGTGCCGTACGACGGGAAGCAGCAGCGCCGGCCAGAGCAGCGCCGCCAGGGCCAGCAGCGCCTGTGCGAGCTGCTGCCGGCCGAGCTCCGAGATCCGGGTGCCGAGCACCGCCGTGGCGGCGACGGCGGTGAGCGCGCCGGGGCTCCGGGCCCCGGCGACCCACAGCTCCCACTGCCCGACCAGCCGGACGGCGAAGCTCGCGGCGAGCGCCACCCAGGCGACGCAGGTCAGCCACAGGAAGGCGCGGGACAGCGTCTCGGCACCCGTCAGGTGCAGGCTCACCGACACGATGCCGGTCGCCATGACGGCGGCCCCCGCCGCCGGCGGACGCCCCGCCCACCACGCACGCAGAGCCGAGATGCCGGACATGCGCCCGATGCTAGGGAGCGGGGCGGCCCGCACGGTGGGGGCACGCGCGCGTGGGGCTCGAAAAGAGCACGGGTCAGGCGGGCCGCACCACGCAGTGGATGATCGATTCGCCGCCGTGGTGGACGGACTCCTCGCAGACGTGCGCGCCCGGCTTCGGGGCGTGGATCATCATGCCGTCGCCGGTGCAGAGACCGACGTGGCTGCTGTCCCCGTGGAAGAAGACCAGGTCACCGGGGAGAGCCTCGGCGAGGGGCACGCGGGTGCCCGCGTGGGCCTGGGCGTGGCCGACGCGCGGGAGGCTGACGCCGGCGGCCCTCCAGGCGGCCTGGACGAGGCCGGAGCAGTCGTAGGAGCCGGGGCCGCTGGCACCGGACACGTACGGCTTGCCGACCTGGGCCCGGGCGAAGGCGACCGCCGTGTCGGCCCGGGTGGCGTACGAGCCGGCGGATCCGCCGGCCGACGGGGCGGTCTCCTGCCGTGCCGGTGCCTGCAGCGGCGCCGGCCCGGCCGTCTGCCGCGCGGGCTCCGTGCGGTTCTGCTGCCCGGGCGCGGCCGGCCCGGTGTTCTCCTGGGCCGTCAGCCGTGACAGCAGCTCGCGCGCGGTGACGAGCTTCGCCTGAACGGTGGCCTTGGCCGTCTTCACGTCGTACGGCGACGCGGCCGGCGTCCCGGGGGCCGCGGTGGTCCTGCCCCGCTCGGCAGCGCCCTTCACCCGCGAGGCCAGCCGGTTCATCACCCGGTGCGGGGCGAAGTGGTCCTGCGGATACTCCGCGAGGAGGGCGGCCGTGTCCGGTTCGGCGGCGAACGGCCCCAGCCCGTCACGGGCCTTGGCGAGCGGGCCGGGGCGCCGGGCACTCTCCTCGCCGAGGACGTCCACCCGCTTCTGCGGCCGGCCGGCCGGCTCCTCCGCCGCCGCCGTGTCGGCCCGGCGGTAGAACTCGTCGACCTTCCTCTCGATCTCCGCCGGGCTGGGCCGGCCGTCGAGGGCGGGGGCGGCCTCGGCCGTCTGGGACAGGACGGCCACGGAGGTGAAGGCGGCGGTGGCGAGGGCGGGCGTGCGGACGCCCGGCCCGAGGGTTCCGCCGGGGCGCGGCTTGCGGTGCGACGCCAAGAGAGGCGACTCCTTCCAATGTGCCGCCTACCGGGTTAGCTGTCGGGTTCGGGCGGATGGCTCGGAAGGGTTGCCCTACGGCGTCGTCCCGGGCGGGAGTCAGCCGATTCACCCCAGGATCGGTGGGTCCCCGGCTCCGGTGGCCGCGCGGGGCGCACCGAACTCGGCGGAGGCCGCTGCGCTCGGCGACGTTCGCCGGAAGGGGGTCGTGCGGCCTGACGGCAACCTAGCCAACTCGTGTGACTCCTGTGAAGGTTGGTGTGCCATATGTCCGATACATTTCCGTGACCTGAGGCCGTTTTCATACCCGGGTGACAAGGCACTTCCGCAGCGTGAGGGCCGATCGGCACGGAGCGGCGCGATGATCAACTCTCCGTAGTCGTGTCCGATAGCGGACTGTGCGGGGGCCGAGTTTCCGGGGTGGCGACCGGTTGTCGGTGCGGCGCCCTAAACTCGGAGAGCGATGAGCAGCCTCTTTGACGACAGCTTCCTGGCGGACCTCCAGGCCCCTCGCGGGCGCGAGGAGGAGCCCCCGCCACCGCCCGAGGACGATCACGCTCCGGAGCCGCTTCCGGACGATCTGTTCGGCGGGAAGTTCGACGCACCGCCGGAGCGCGACGCCCACTACCGCGACGGCGCCCCGCGCCCGGCGCTCGACGCGGCAGCGCTCCTGCAGGGGCTGAACGAGAACCAGCGCGCCGCGGTCGTGCACGCCGGCTCCCCACTGCTCATCGTCGCCGGCGCCGGCTCCGGCAAGACCCGCGTGCTCACCCACCGCATCGCGCATCTGCTCGCCGAGCGCCAGGTGCACCCGGGCCAGATCCTCGCGATCACCTTCACCAACAAGGCCGCGGGCGAGATGAAGGAGCGCGTCGAGCAGCTCGTCGGCCCGCGCGCGAACGCGATGTGGGTCATGACGTTCCACAGCGCCTGCGTACGGATCCTGCGGCGCGAGTCGAAGAAGCTCGGCTTCACGTCGAGCTTCTCCATCTACGACGCCGCCGACAGCAAGCGGCTGATGGCCCTGGTCTGCCGCGACCTGGACCTCGACCCCAAGCGTTTCCCGCCCAAGTCCTTCAGCGCCAAGATCAGCAACCTCAAGAACGAGCTGATCGACGAGGAGGACTTCGCCGCCCGCGCGGGCGACGGCTTCGAGAAGACCCTCGCCCAGGCCTACGCGCTCTACCAGTCGCGGCTGCGCGAGGCCAACGCGCTCGACTTCGACGACCTGATCATGACGACGGTCAATCTGCTGCGCGCCTTCCCGGACGTCGCCGAGCACTACCGCCGCCGCTTCCGGCACGTCCTGGTCGACGAGTACCAGGACACCAACCACGCCCAGTACGCCCTGGTGCGCGAGCTGGTCGGCACCGGCGAGCGGGCCGCCGGGGACATCGACGTACCGCCCGGCGAAGGCGACCTGCCGCCCGCCGAGCTGTGCGTCGTGGGTGACGCGGACCAGTCGATCTACGCCTTCCGGGGTGCGACCATCCGCAACATCCTCCAGTTCGAGGAGGACTACCCGAACGCCACGACGATCCTGCTGGAGCAGAACTACCGCTCCACGCAGACCATCCTGTCCGCCGCCAACGCGGTCATCGAGCGCAACGAGTCCCGCCGCCCGAAGAACCTGTGGACCAACGCCGGCCAGGGTGCGGGGATCACCGGCTACGTCGCCGACACCGAGCACGACGAGGCCCAGTTCGTCGCCGACGAGATAGACCGCCTCACGGACGCGGGCGAGGCGAAGGCCGGGGACGTCGCCGTCTTCTACCGCACCAACGCCCAGTCCCGTGTCTTCGAAGAGGTCTTCATCCGCGTCGGCCTGCCCTACAAGGTCGTCGGCGGCGTGCGCTTCTACGAGCGCAAGGAGGTCCGGGACGTCCTGGCCTACCTGCGCGTCCTTGCCAACCCCGAGGACTCGGTGCCGCTGCGCCGCATCCTCAACGTCCCCAAGCGGGGCATCGGCGAGCGCGCGGAAGCGATGATCGACGCCCTGTCCCAGCGGGAGAAGATCAGCTTCCCGCAGGCCCTCAGGCGCGTGGACGAGGCCTACGGCATGGCCGCGCGCTCCACCAACGCGGTCAAGCGGTTCAACGTACTGATGGAGGACCTGCGCACGATCGTGGAGTCCGGGGCCGGACCGGCGACCGTCCTGGAAGCGATCCTCGAACGCACGGGCTACCTGGCCGAGTTGCAGGCCTCCACCGACCCGCAGGACGAGACCCGCATCGAGAACCTCCAGGAACTCGCGGCCGTGGCACTGGAGTTCGAGCAGGAGCGCGGCGAGGGCGAGCAGGGCACCCTGGCCGACTTCCTGGAGCGGGTGGCGCTGGTCGCCGACTCCGACCAGATCCCCGACGAGGACGACGAAGGCTCCGGCGTCATCACCCTGATGACCCTGCACACCGCCAAGGGCCTGGAGTTCCCGGTCGTCTTCCTGACCGGCATGGAGGACGGCGTCTTCCCCCACATGCGCGCCCTCGGCCAGACCAAGGAGCTGGAGGAGGAACGGCGTCTGGCGTACGTCGGCATCACGCGCGCGCGGGAGCGGCTGTACCTCACGCGGTCGGCGATGCGCAGCGCCTGGGGCCAGCCGTCGTACAACCCGCCCTCCCGCTTCCTGGAGGAGATCCCGGCGGCCCATGTGCAGTGGAAGCGGACGGGAGCGGCCGCACCGGTCTCCTCCGGACCGGCGTCCGGGATCGCGTCCTCGCTCTCCTCGTCCCGCTCGCGCTCGTCGGCGTCGGGTGCGTCGGGCTTCGCCACCCGGCGGGCCTCCGAGAAGCCGGTGGTGTCCCTGGCGGTCGGCGACCGGGTCACCCACGACCAGTTCGGGCTCGGGACGGTCGTCGCGGTGTCGGGCGCGGACGACAAGGCCCAGGCGACGATCGACTTCGGGGACGGCAAGTCGAAGCGGCTGCTGCTGCGGTACGCGCCGGTCGAGAAGCTGTAGCCGGACCGCCCCGGGAAGCCGTGGACGAACTGAGCCCCGCCGGACCGGCGGGGCTCACTTCATACGGGGCTCAGGTCGGGTCCAGGCCGTGGCTGCGCAGCCACGGCAGCGGGTCTATGGCCGCACCGCCCGCGGGCCGTACCTCGAAGTGCAGGTGCGGGCCGGTGGAGTTGCCCGAGTTGCCGGAGTAGGCGACCGGCTGGCCGGCCTTCACGGAGGTACCGGAGGCGACGCGGTAGCTGGAGAGGTGGCAGTACCAGGTCTCCGTGCCGTCCTTCGCCGTCACGATCAGCATGTTGCCGTAGGCGCTGTTCCACTTGGTGGAGACGACGCCGTCGGTGGCGGCCATCACCGTGGTGCCGTACGAGACCGGGAAGTCGATGCCCGTGTGCACGGACATCCAGTTCACACCGGCCTGGCCGAAGTAGGCGCTGAGGCCCTTCTGCGTGACCGGCAGCACGAACTTGGGCCGCAGCCGCTCCTTGAGCGCGGCCGCCGCGGCCGCCTTCTTCTTCTCCAGCGCCTGCTGCGTCTTGAGGTCGATGCGGTCCTGCGTACGGCTCGCCCGGTCGGCGAAGTTGTCGGCGCTCGCGGAGAGGGTCTTGAGCTGGCTGTCCAGCTCGCTGTTGGCGATGGACGGCTTCACCGCATGCGCGTCCGAGGCCGAGGCGGTGGTGTCCTTGCCGCCGTCGGTCAGGCTCCCCACGGAGGCGGCCGCGATCCCGGCGACCCCCATCACACAGGCCGAGGGCACGGCGACGGTCAGCAGCGCGGAGCGCTTGGGGGGCGTACGACGCCGGGAACGCGCCCCGCCGCGGGAGCCCGCACGGGACGCCGGGGCCGGGGCGATCTCTTCCTGGTCCTCGAGCAGGGACGGTACGGCAGGCATCTCGCCGGTGGCGCCCAACGCGCCGTCCCCGCCGGACGGTTCATCGAAGCCGCCGTACTCCCCGTACCCGCCGGGGGCGGCGTTCTCGTACGTCACCTGCGCGAAGGCGGCGGTCGCCTGCGCGTCGCCGACCTGCTCGAACGTCGCCGTGGCCTGCTGGTCGAACGGTTCGGCAAGCTGCTCGTGCGCCACGGCCGAGCCGTCGGAGTTCCACTGCGTGGCGTCGTAGGCGCCCGTGTCGAAGGTCTGGGTGCCCCACTCCCACTGCTGGGTGGGGGCGGCGCCGGCGGACTGGTCGGGCTGCAGCCAGGCGCCCGCGTCCCACTGGCCGGTGACGTCGTTGCCCGTGGCCTGTGCGGGGACCGTCCAGGCCGTGGTGTCGTACACGCCCGAGTCGTAGGCGGCGTGGTGCTGGGCCGCGTACGGGTCGTAGTTCAGGGTCTGGCCGGTACCGGCCTGCCACTGCGTGGTGTCGTAGGCGCCCGTGTGCTGCTGCTGCCCGGGGAGGCTGCCGAAGAGCGGATCCGTGCCGAAGCCGCCGGCACCGTCGGCGCCGGCCGCAAAACCGCCGGCGTCGTAGCTGCCGTACGTGGTGAGGTCGTCGTAGGGGGCTTCCTGTGCGCCGTACGGCGCGTAGTGCGCAGCGGAGGCGGCGGAAGCCGGAGCCGGGGGAGTCACGGTCCCCGACGGGTGACGGTCGTTCACCAACTTCTCTTTCGCCTCGACAACAGGGGCTGCCAGAGCAGTGCGGCGACTGTACCCGTCGGTACGCGGGCGGGACAATCTTCGGCTGGTTTCGCGTTGGACCGAAACGGGCATTCGGCCGTGATTCGGGGGACCACGGACGCGAGTTTGGCCTTGCGTTCGACGAATGTTCGATGTCCGGTGGCGGTGCGCCGCCTGTGCGCCGGCCGTGTCCCCGATGTGAGGGCGCCCTCGGGCGCCTGTCACGCCGTGCCTCTCAGGCCACCGTCAGACCGTCGGAGCGCCGGTCCTCGGGGCACGCGGTGTCCAGTGCCTCGCGTATCCCCGCCGCGACGGCGGGGTGCACCGGCAGGGCGAGATGGCCGATCCCGGAGACCCGGACGTTCTGCGCATCCAGGTCGGGATGATCGATGCAGGCCGTCTCCAGCGGATCCATCACGGCGTCGAGGTCGCTCCAGAAGCCGACGAACCGCGTACGGCAGCCGGGCGCGGGCCGGCTGAGCTCCTCGATCACCTCCGAGCCCGGCCGCATCTGCCGCACGATCGGATGCGCGCTGGCCAGCGGCACGGCGCGGGTGCCGGAGTGCGGGGTGCCGAGGGTGACGAGCGTGCGCACCCGCAGGTCGCCGCCGAGGCACTGCGCGTAGTAGCGCGCGATCAGCCCGCCCAGGCTGTGCCCCACGATGTCGACCTGCCCGCTTCCGGTGCGCTCGCAGATCTCCTCGATGTGCCGTCCCAGCAGCTCCGCCGCCGTGCGTATGTCACAGGTCAGCGGAGAGTAGTTGAGCGAGGTGACACGCTGCCTGCCGTGCTGCGCGAGGTTGCGGCGCAGCAGGACGAAGACCGAGCGGTTGTCGATGAACCCGTGCAGCAGGACCACCGGCGGGGCGGCCCGGCCGGGCAGCCGGGCGGCGCCCTCCTGCTCGGGGAGTACGGGAACCCTGCGCTCCTGGGTGAGGCCGGTCGGATACAGCACCAGGTGGCCGGCCAGGATCGCGGCTTCCAGCGCGGTCGCCTTGAGCAGGGCCATCGACAGGTCGGCCAGTCTGCCCGGCCACAGGCGCCGGTAGAACGGGAGGAAGAGCGGCAGTACCCCGGTGACCTTCATGGGCCGACCTCCTGTCGGCACACAGGGGGACGGCTCGATCCCCCGTGTGCCCTCATGTCCCACCGTGTGATTTCCCCCTCGCTCCGCACCGTAAAACCGCCGGTTGCGGGATGCTGGAGATAACGTTCGTTCACTTCCCGACGGGTGGCGGAACGCGCCGGTTGTGCGGTACTTGTCGGTACGGACGGAAGCGGTGGCTTCCGTGGTCGCTTGATGGAGGCAGTGATGGGTGTGGCAGCCGGTCCGATCCGTGTGGTGGTGGCCAAGCCGGGGCTCGACGGCCACGATCGCGGGGCCAAGGTCATCGCACGGGCGCTGCGCGACGCCGGCATGGAGGTCATCTACACCGGGCTTCACCAGACGCCGGAGCAGATCGTCGACACCGCCATCCAGGAGGACGCCGACGCGATCGGTCTGTCCATCCTCTCGGGCGCCCACAACACGCTCTTCGCCGCGGTCATCGACCTCCTCAAGGAGCGTGACGCCGAGGACATCCTCGTCTTCGGCGGCGGCATCATCCCCGAGGAGGACATCCCGCCGCTGAAGGAGAAGGGCGTCGCGGAGATCTTCACGCCGGGGGCGACGACCGGGTCGATCGTGGAATGGGTGCGGGCGAACGTCCAGCAGCCGGCCGCTTCCGGGGGCTGAGCCTGCAGTGACATGAGCGGGGGCCGCCGGACACCGAGGGCGGTCTCCCGGCTTCCCGTCCCGGCCTGCACGGTCCGTCCTCACCCGCCGGACGGGGGGGCTGGTGTCTTCGCCCGCTCGCCCCCTCGCGCAGGACTGCGGGAGCTTGCGCGGCCTGTTCTCGGCCGCCGGAGTGCTTGAGTCCGCATCTGCTCCACCTCATACGCCGGCCTGTGCGAGCCGGTGGCGGCATGACCTCGCACCCCGTAGTGCTTAGTCCTTGAGCTTGCGCCCGCTCCACCTCGCGCCCCGTAGTGCTTGAGCTTGCGTCCGCTCCACCTCGCGCCCCGTAGTGCTTGAGCTTGCGTCCGCTTCGCTTAGCGCGGTGGACCACGGGAGCTTGCGCCTGCTCCCCTTCGCGCGCTGGACCACTGGAGGTTGCGCCTGTTCCACCTCGCGCGCTGGATCGCTGGAGCTTGCGGCGGCTCGTTTCGTTCTCACGCGCCGGACCGCCGCCGCGTGCGCCTGTCCGTCCTCATGCCCCGGACGGACCGGCATCGCTCAACTCCGCAGCCATCGCCGCCCGCAACCGCAGCGTGCTCACCAGGCGCTGGAACGCCTCCGCCCAGTACCCGCCGGCCCCCGGCGACGCATCCTCCCGCTCGTCCGGTATCGCCAGCAGGCCGTCCAGGCGTGCGGTTTCCGCCGGGTCCAGGCAGCGCTCCGCCAGCCCCATCACCCCGCTGAAGCTCCAGGGGTAACTGCCCGCGTCCCGGGCGATGTTGAGGGCATCCACCACCGCCCGGCCGAGCGGTGCGGCCCAGGGCACCGCGCACACTCCGAGCAGCTGGAACGCCTCCGACAGGCCGTGCGTCGCGATGAAACCCGCCACCCACTCCGCCCGTTCCCCGGCTTCCAGCGCGGCCAGCAGCTTCGCGCGCTCCGCCAGGGAGACCGCCCCCGGCCCGCCCGCCTCCGGCGCCGACGGCGCCCCGAGCAGCGCTCTCGACCACTCGGCGTCCCGCTGCCGCACCGCCGCCCGGCACCAGGCCGCGTGCAGCTCGCCCTGCCAGCCGTCGGCCACCGGCAGCGCCACGATCTCTTCCGGGCTGCGGCCGCCGAACCTCGCCGGCCAGGCCCCGAGCGGCGCCGCTTCCACCAACTGGCCGAGCCACCAGGACCGTTCCCCCCGGCCCGTGGGAGGCTGGGCCGCCACGCCGTCCCGCTCCATGCCCGGATCGCACTCGTGCGGCGCCTCCACGACGATCGCCGGCGAGCTCTCCGTGCGGTCGACGGCCACACAAGCCGTGGCCCGAGCCGCCATGCGCCCGGCGAGCGCCGAGCCCGGCAGCGCGGACAGCAGCTCCGCAGCCGTCGCCCGGACGTTGCGGCTGCGATCGCCCAGCGCCCGCTCCAGGAACGGCTCGTCCTCGGGCGAGTGGCCCGTGCGCAGCGAGTCGAGGAACATCAGCCGGTCCTCGGCCCGCTCTCTCGCCCAGGTCCCCGCCAGCAGCTCCCGTGCGAAGGCGGGTGTGCGGGCCCGCAGCGCGGCCAGCAGGGCGACCCGCTCGGCGAACAGGCCCTCCTGCCACAGCCGCTGCACCGCCTCCTCGTCCTCGGCGTCCGGCAGCCCCGTGCCGCCGCCCGGGGCCGAGCGCAGGGCGAAACGCCAGTCCGGATTCAGCCGGGCCAGCCACAACGCCCGTGGCCCGGCGAACGCCAGCGCCGCCGGCCGCAGGTCCGTACGGCCACGGGCGGCGTCCAGCAGCGCCGGCACGGTCTGCGGGGGCGCCGCGTACCCATGGGCGTTGGCCGCCGCGAGCCACTGCGGGAGCAGCTCCATGAGGTCCGGTGCGCTGCCCCGCCGGCCGCCTCCGCCGCCGGAACGGTCGGCCAGCAGCATCGTGAGCCTGCGGGCCGCGGCGGTGGGCAGCGCCGGACGCGGATCCTCGGGGGCGCGCTCCGGCCGCCGCGCCGCCCGCGCGGGCCGCAGCCCCGCCCGTCGCCGTACGGTCGCCAGGGCGGCGGCATCCAGCAACGCCACCGGCGCCTCCCGGCCGAAGACGGCAGCCGTCGGCGGCCGGCGGTCGGTGCCGAGGAGGGCGGTGGTGACGAGGTCCTCCCAGGAGGACGGGAACGGGCCGCCGCCGGACTGCCCGGCGGCCGCCGGCACGGGTCCGTGGGCGGCGTTCCCGGCAGCCGGGGCAGCCGGGGTAGTCGGGGCAGGCCAGGCAGTCGGGGCGGCCGGGGCGGCCGGGGTCCGACTGGACGTCGTGGGCGCGGCGCTCGTCGCGGTCGTCCCGGCGGCCGGTGCGGTCGAGGTTCCGTTCATCACGTTCCCTTTCCTCGGGGTCCCTGAGTCGCCGGCCTGCTCAGCACAGCGTCACCGGCCCGCCCGGGCCCTGGGGCCATGCCGTCAGCGGGGTGAAGCCGCGGTGGCCGCACTCGCCGAAAACCGTGACGGGGGAGCCTCCGGAGAGGGCGACCAGGCGCCACAGCCCCGGGCGGAGGCGGGCGGCCGGGGTGAGCGGCAGCGCCGAGTCCTCCTCCGCGTCGGCCAGCTGCCACCCGCCCGGCTCCCCGTCCGGCGCCGGGACGACGCCCGCCAGCGTCACCGGCACCGAGTCCAGCCAGGGGTCCTCACGCAGCGCCTCGCCGTAGCGGACCGCGGCCTGGGCCGTGGTCAGGCCCCGCGGGCGGATCGCGGCGGGAACGGGCGGGGCGTACTGCTCGCCCAGGGCCGCCCGCACCTGGCCGGCGCCGGGGAACGCGGACAGTTCGGCCTCCAGCACCAGACCGGCCGGCAGTGACAGCTCCGGGGCCCGGCCGGCGGCGCCGTAGGAGAGGAGCAGCCGGGTGTGGCCCGACTCGGCGCCGTGGAGCCATATACGACGTGTCGTCAGCTTCGGGTCCACCGTGTCGTACTGGGCGAGGGCCAGCCAGCGGTCGCGTACGGGCGGACCGTCCGCCGGTGCGGGCAGGCCGAGCCGGGAGCGGACCGTGGCCGCGAGGGGTTCCGGCAGCAGGTCGCGACGCAGCCAGCCCTGGTCGAGGAGGTGCACCAGGGCGCACTCCTCCAGCAGGCGGGCCGGCCAGCCCGGCCCGGAGGCGGGAATCGCCCCCAATTCCCTCACCCGGGCGGCCAGTCCGGGCGCCTGTGCGTCGACCATGCGGGCCGCCGTCTCGTCCCACGGGCCGTACCCCGCCTGCTCCGCGGACGCCAGGCCGCCGCGCAGCAGGTCGGCCAGGCGCTGCTCCAGCTCCGTCGCCCCCGCCGTGACCCGTGCGGCCCGGCGCTCCGCCCGCTGTCGCGCCGCCTCCGGATCAGCGGACCCGGACGCGGAACTCCCGCCGCTCTCCGTCCGCTTGCTCTCCGCGCGTCCGCGGCGGCCCGCCAGCCACTGCCCGGCCCAGTCCGGCGGCTCGGCAGCCGCCGGCACCGCGCCCTCGTCGCCCGCCCACAGCAGGAGCAGTCCGAGCGCGTGCTTGCACGGGAACTTCCGGCTCGGACAACTGCACTTGTATCCGGGGGAGGCGGCGTCCGTGAGGTCCACCACCGTCTGGTACGGCCTGCTGCCGCTGCCCTTGCACAGCCCCCACACCGTCCCCTCTCTGCTCCCCGCCTCCGACCACGGCCCGGCCGTGCCCAGCCTGCTTCCCGCCTTGCGTGACGCGGCGTCAGGCGCCAGTGCCAGCACCTGCTCCGCGGTCCGGCGCACCCCCTGCTCAGTCATGCCACCGACGGTAGGCGCCACCACTGACAATCGGCTTGGCGGACGCGTTTGTGCAGGTCAGGGCAATTGTCAGTGGCGTGGTGCACGGTGGATGCCAGATCCGAACCGGCCGAGCTGGAGGGGGCCTCAGCCATGACTGTGTCCGTGGAACCGACGTCCGTCGAAGCGAACGGGAACCAGGGCTCGCAGGCGTTGCGACCGCACGCCGAGCACGCCTTCGCCGCCGAACTCGCCGCGCTGGCCGCCCAGGACGACCGCCCGCGCCCCGCCCGCTGGAGGCTGTCCCCGTGGGCGGTGGCGACGTACCTGCTCGGCGGCACCCTGCCGGACGGCACGGTGATCACCCCGAAGTACGTGGGCCCGCGCCGCATCGTCGAGGTCGCCGTCACCACCCTCGCCACCGACCGCGCCCTGCTCCTGCTCGGCGTGCCCGGCACGGCCAAGACCTGGGTGTCGGAGCATCTGGCGGCCGCCGTCAGCGGCGACTCGACGCTGCTGGTGCAGGGCACGGCCGGCACGCCGGAGGAGGCGATCCGCTACGGCTGGAACTACGCGCAGCTGCTCGCGCACGGTCCCAGCCGCGACGCCCTGGTGCCCAGCCCCGTCATGCGGGCCATGGCCGAAGGCATGACGGCCCGCGTGGAGGAGCTGACCCGCATCCCGGCCGACGTCCAGGACACGCTGATCACGATCCTGTCCGAGAAGACCCTGCCGATCCCGGAGCTGGGCCAGGAGGTGCAGGCGGTCCGCGGCTTCAGCCTCATCGCCACCGCCAACGACCGCGACCGCGGTGTCAACGAGCTCTCCAGCGCGCTGCGCCGCCGCTTCAACACCGTGGTGCTGCCGCTGCCGGAGAGCGCCGACGCCGAGGTCGACATCGTCACGCGCCGCGTCGAGCAGATCGGCCGCTCCCTCGACCTGCCGGCCGCGCCCGACGGCATCGAGGAGATCCGCCGGGTCGTGACCGTCTTCCGGGAGCTGCGCGACGGCATGACCGCCGACGGACGGACGAAGCTGAAGTCGCCGAGCGGCACGCTCTCCACCGCGGAGGCGATCTCCGTCGTCACGGGCGGCCTGGCCCTGGCGGCTCACTTCGGCGACGGCGTCCTGCGCCCGGGTGACGTCGCCGCCGGCATCCTCGGCTCCGTCGTCCGCGATCCGGCGGCCGACCGCGTGATCTGGCAGGAGTACCTGGAGACCGTCGTCCGTGAGCGTGACGGCTGGAAGGACTTCTACCGGGCCTGCCGGGAGGTGAGCGTATGAGCGACGAATCCGCCCGGGCGGACGGGAGGCATGAGGCGGACGAGCCGGTCGAGGCGGACGGCGCGGGCGACTCCACCTGGGGACGGCGGTACGCCTTCGAATCCGGACCGCTGCTGCTCGGTGTCCGGCACCACGGGCCCGGCTCGGCGCGCGCGGTGCGGGCGGCCCTGGAAGCCGCCCGGCCCGGCGTCGTCCTGGTCGAGGGGCCGCCCGAGGCCGACGCGCTGATCCCGCTGGCCGCCGACCCGGACCTGCGGCCGCCGGTCGCCCTGCTCGCCCATGCCGTCGACGAGCCCGGCCGCTCGGCGTTCTGGCCGCTGGCCGAGTTCAGCCCCGAGTGGGTGGCGCTCCGCTGGGCCCTGGAGCAGGGCGTCCCGGCCCGCTTCATCGACCTGCCGGCCACACACACCCTGGCCTGGGACACCGAGGCGGAAGCCGACGCCGAATCCGACGCCGGCACCCATGCCGAATCCGACGCCGGCACCGCCACCCACGCCGGCACCGCCACCCACGCCGGCACCGGCACCCATGCCGGCACCGAAGGCGACCCGGGCGCGGTGCGGGACCTGCGCGTCGACCCCCTCGCCGCGCTCGCCGAGGCCGCCGGGTACGACGATCCCGAGCGGTGGTGGGAGGACGCCGTCGAGCACCGCGGCCCGGGCCGCCGGGACCCCTTCGCCCCGTTCACCGCGCTGGAGGAGGCCATGACGGCGCTGCGGGAGCGGTACGGGGCCGGCGGGCGGCCCCGGGACCTGGTGCGGGAGGCGCACATGCGACTCCAGGTGCGGGCGGCCCGGCGGGAGTTCGGTGCTGCGGTGGCCGTGGTGTGCGGGGCGTGGCACGTGCCCGCGCTGCGGGAGAAGGCCGCCGTCACCGCCGACCGGGCCCTGCTGAGGGGGCTGCCCAAGGTCAAGGCCGACCTGACCTGGGTGCCGTGGACGCACCGGCGGCTGGCCCGGTCGAGCGGGTACGGCGCCGGGATCGACTCCCCGGGCTGGTACGGGCATCTGTTCCGGACCCCGGACCGGCCGGTCGAGCGGTGGCTGACCAAGGTGGCGGGGCTGCTGCGCGAGGAGGACCGGGTCGTCTCCTCCGCACACGTCATCGAGGCGGTACGGCTCGCCGAGACCCTCGCCGCCATGCGCGGCCGTCCGCTGCCGGGCCTGAGCGAGACCACGGACGCCGTGCGCGCGGTGATGTGCGACGGCTCGGACGTACCACTGGCCCTGGTCCACGACCGGCTGGTGGTCGGGGATGCGCTGGGGGAGGTTCCGGAGACGGCGCCGGCGGTGCCGTTGCAGCGGGACCTGGCCCGGGAGCAGCGCCGGCTGCGGCTCAAGCCGGAGGCGCTGGAGCGCGAGCGGGAACTGGACCTGCGCAAGGAGACCGACGCCGGCCGCAGCAGACTGCTGCACCGGCTGCGACTGCTCGGCGTCGGCTGGGGCGAGCCGGTCCGGTCGCGGGGGAGTACGGGCACCTTTCGGGAGACCTGGCGGCTGCGCTGGGAGCCGGAGCTGTCGGTGCGGGTCGCCGAGGCGGGGGTGTGGGGGACGACCGTACTCGCCGCGGCGACGGCCAGGGCGGAGGCGGACGCGGTGGCCGCGGTGGCCCTCGCCGATGTCACCGCGCTCGCCGAGCTCTGTCTGGCGGCCGGGCTGCCGGACGCGCTGCCCGTGGTGATGCGCGTGCTCGCCGACCGGGCGGCCCTGGACGCGGACGTCGGCCACCTCGCCCAGGCCCTGCCCGCCCTCGTCCGCACCCTGCGCTACGGCGATGTGCGCGGCACCGACACCGGCGCCCTGGCCGGCGTCGCGGCGGGCCTCGCCGAGCGGATCTTCGTGGGCCTTCCGCCGGCCTGTGCCGCCCTGGACGCGGACGCGGCGCAGGAGATGCGGGACCATGTGGAGGCCGTCCACACGGCGGTGGGGCTGCTGGCGGACACCCTCCCCGGGACCTCGGCCGCCGGACACGGAGACCTGCGCGGCCGCTGGCGCTCCGTGCTGCGGACCCTGGCCCTGCGGGGCACCGTGCCCGGCATCGTCCGGGGGTGGGCCGTCCGGCTGCTGCTGGACGACGGCGAGCTGGGGCCCCAAGAGGCGGCCCGGCTGATGGGGCTGGTGCTTTCGCCGGGCACGCCGCCCGCGGACGCCGCCGCCTGGATCGAGGGCTTCGCCGGGGGAGGGGGCGGCATGCTGCTGGTCCACGACGAGCGGCTGCTCGGCCTGGTGGACGCCTGGCTGACCGGGGTGCCGGCGGAGGCGTTCACGGACGTACTGCCGTTGCTGCGGCGCACGTTCTCGGCATACGAGCCGGGAGTGCGCAGAACCCTCGGCGAACTGGTGCGGCGCGGGCCGGGGGAGACGGCAGGCGCCACCGCCCGGGGCAGCCGCACACCCGGCTTCGCCGCGGAACCGGACACCGAGCGCGCCGACGCCGTACTCCCGGTGCTGCGGCTGCTGCTCGGCCTGGACGCCGAGCAGCAGGAGACGACCGACGCCGACAGCTACGCAGGGGTGGGCACATGACGACCGAGCCGATGGTGAACGGCATCCCGGCCGACGCCGGCGATCCGGCCCGGGAGCGGCTGCGGCGCTGGCGGCTGGTGCTCGGCGGCGACCAGTCCGACGGCACCGGATGCGCCCTGTCGGGCCGCGACGCGGCGATGGACGGCACGCTCGCCGCGCTGTACGGCAAGGGGGGCAGACCGCAGGCGGGACGGGAGCGGTCGGCGGGCCTGGGCGCCTCGGCGCCGTCCGTGGCCCGCTGGCTGGGGGACATCCGTACCTACTTCCCCTCCTCCGTCGTCCAGGTCATGCAACGCGACGCCATCGACCGGCTGGGGCTGGCGGCCCTGCTGCTGGAGCCGGAGATGCTGGAGGCGGTGGAGGCCGACGTCCACCTGGTCGGCACGCTGCTCTCGCTCAACAAGGCGATGCCGGAGACGACGAAGGAGACGGCACGGGCGGTCGTGCGCAGGGTGGTCGAGGACCTGGAGCGGCGGCTGGCCACGCGCACCCGGGCCACCCTCACCGGTGCCCTGGACCGCAGCGCGCGCATCAACCGGCCGCGCCACCACGACATCGACTGGAACCGCACCATCGCGGCCAACCTCAAGCACTACCTGCCCGAGTACCGCACCGTCGTGCCGGAGCGGCTCATCGGCTACGGGCGGGCCGCGCAGTCCGTGAAGAAGGAGGTCGTCCTCTGCATCGACCAGTCGGGCTCGATGGCGGCGTCCGTGGTCTACGCGTCGGTGTTCGGGGCGGTGCTCGCCTCCATGCGGTCGATCAGCACCCGGCTGGTCGTCTTCGACACGGCGGTGGTGGACCTCACCGACCAGCTGGACGACCCGGTCGACGTCCTCTTCGGGACCCAGCTCGGCGGCGGCACGGACATCAACCGGGCGCTCGCCTACTGCCAGGAGCACATCACCCGGCCCGCCGAGACGGTGGTCGTACTGATCAGTGACCTGTACGAGGGCGGCATACGCGAGGAGATGCTCAAGCGGGTGGTGGCGATGAAGGCGTCCGGGGTGCAGTTCATGGCCCTGCTCGCGCTGTCGGACGAGGGGGCGCCCGCGTACGACCGGGAGCATGCGGCGGCGCTCGCGGCACTCGGCGCACCGGCCTTCGCCTGTACGCCCGATCTGTTCCCGGAGGTGATGGCCGCGGCGCTCGAGAAGCGGCCACTGCCGATACCGGACACCGTGTGACACCGGGCCGCACAGGGGACATGCGTATCCATCGGTAGCAGGGGGCTTGCACTGCCTCGGGCCGGCAGTGCAAAAATCAACGCCCCACCTGCCTCCCCTGTGCCGCCGGCTCCACCGACGCGCACCCCCTCACCCCCGACGGCCGGGCCCCCTCGGGTCTCCCGCCCTGCCGCCCCGCGCACGCCGGCGCGCCCGGACCTCTGGAACGGCACCGGGCCGTCCCGGTCAGCCCCGGCCGGTCGGCAGGCCCCATCCCCTCCGTCCCCTCCATCCCTGATCCCTCCGTCCTTCCCGTCCCTCCGTCCCCCTCGTCCCGACCCCCTGCACCGCCCCGTGGGTGATGTGCGCACCGCCCCGTGGGTGATGTGCCCGAAGGCGTCGTCCGGCCCGTGCGCTCCGGCCATGTTCAGGGGCCGGCGTACCCGGACGGCGTACAGGACGTGCAGCGGGGCATTGAGCAGCAGGGCTGTGTGCCCCGGACGGACTCCGCGGGGTGGCCGACCCGGACGGCCGAATGCCGTCGGCCCGTCCGGCCGGACCCCGCGGGACAGAGCGGCCGGTCCCCATTGGGGTGGGGATCAACCGCTCCGGGCTCTCTGGGCCCCGGCAAGAGGCCTCACCGGGTCAACCCCAGCCCGGTGAGGCCTCGACTTCGCGGCACGCCGTGTCAGGAAAACCGGCATCATGTGACAGGTATCACCGCTCAGGTGTGACCCGCGATTTAGAGGCCCCCCGCAAGCAGAGATAACCTGCGAGACGGACATGCCGCGCGCTCGGACACCGTGTGCGCCCCCCTAGTGACAAGCGGACGTCACGTTGCCCTTCGCGGCACGCCCACGCATCCAACGAACCGCGAGATCACTGATAGGGACGGAAGCGCGTGGACCTGTTCGAGTACCAGGCGAGGGACCTCTTCGCCAAGCACGATGTACCGGTGCTGGCCGGTGAAGTCATCGACACGCCTGAGGCGGCGCGCGAGATCACCGAGCGGCTGGGCGGCAAGTCTGTCGTCAAGGCGCAGGTGAAGGTCGGTGGTCGCGGCAAGGCCGGTGGCGTCAAGCTGGCCGCCTCCGCGGACGAGGCCGTCGCCCGTGCGACGGACATCCTCGGCATGGACATCAAGGGCCACACGGTCCACAAGGTCATGATCGCCGAGACCGCTCCGGAGATCGTCGAGGAGTACTACGTCTCCTTCCTCCTCGACCGTGCCAACCGCACCTTCCTCTCCATCGCCTCCGTAGAGGGCGGCGTGGAGATCGAGGAGGTGGCGGCCACCCGCCCGGAGGCCGTCGCCAAGACCCCGATCGACGCCATCGACGGTGTGGACGAGGCCAAGGCCCGCGAGATCGTCGCGGCCGCCAAGTTCCCGGCCGAGGTCGCCGACAAGGTCGCGAACGTCCTCGTCAAGCTGTGGGACACCTTCATCAAGTCGGACGCCCTCCTCGTCGAGGTCAACCCGCTCGCGAAGGTCGCCTCCGGCGAGGTCATCGCCCTCGACGGCAAGGTGTCGCTGGACGAGAACGCCGAGTTCCGTCACCCCGAGTACGAGGAGCTCCACGACAGGGCCGCCGCCAACCCGCTCGAGGCGGCCGCCAAGGAGAAGGGCCTCA
Source organism: Streptomyces sp. NPDC107581 (assembly GCF_055657175.1). Classification (NCBI taxonomy): domain Bacteria; kingdom Bacillati; phylum Actinomycetota; class Actinomycetes; order Kitasatosporales; family Streptomycetaceae; genus Streptomyces; species Streptomyces sp. NPDC107581. The sequence goes on along the minus strand of NZ_JBVKBH010000007.1, from coordinate 120,665 downwards.
ACTACGTCAAGCTCGACGGCGAGGTCGGCATCATCGGCAACGGCGCGGGCCTGGTCATGTCGACCCTGGACGTCGTCGCCTACGCGGGTGAGAACCACAAGGGCGTCAAGCCGGCCAACTTCCTCGACATCGGTGGCGGTGCCTCCGCCGAGGTGATGGCGAACGGCCTGGAGATCATCCTCGGCGACCCGGACGTCAAGTCCGTCTTCGTCAACGTCTTCGGCGGCATCACCGCGTGCGACGCGGTCGCCAACGGCATCGTGCAGGCCCTGGAGCTCCTGGAGTCCAAGGGCGAAGAGGTCACCAAGCCGCTGGTCGTGCGTCTGGACGGCAACAACGCCGAGCTCGGTCGCAAGATCCTTGACGACCGCAACCACCCGCTCGTGCAGCGCGTGGACACCATGGACGGCGCGGCCGACAAGGCCGCCGAGCTGGCTGCTGCCGCGAAGTAAGGGACGAGGGCAAAGACAACCATGGCTATCTTCCTCACCAAGGAATCCAAGGTCATCGTCCAGGGCATGACCGGCTCCGAGGGCCAGAAGCACACCAAGCGCATGCTGGCTTCCGGCACGAACATCGTCGGTGGCGTGAACCCGCGCAAGGCGGGCCAGAGCGTCGACTTCGACGGCACGGAGATCCCCGTGTTCGGCTCGGTGGCCGAGGCCGTCGAGAAGACCGGCGCCGACGTCACGGTCATCTTCGTCCCGGAGAAGTTCACCAAGGACGCGGTCGTCGAGGCCATCGACGCCGAGATCCCGCTCGCGGTCGTCATCACCGAGGGCATCGCGGTGCACGACACGGCGGCCTTCTGGGCGTACGCGGGCAAGAAGGGCAACAAGACCCGGATCATCGGCCCGAACTGCCCCGGCCTGATCACCCCGGGTCAGTCGAACGCCGGCATCATCCCGGCCGACATCACCAAGCCGGGCCGCATCGGCCTGGTCTCGAAGTCGGGCACGCTGACGTACCAGATGATGTACGAGCTGCGGGACATCGGCTTCTCGACCTGCGTCGGCATCGGTGGTGACCCGATCATCGGCACCACCCACATCGACGCGCTGAAGGCGTTCCAGGACGACCCCGACACCGACATCATCGTCATGATCGGTGAGATCGGCGGCGACGCCGAGGAGCGGGCCGCGGCCTTCATCAAGGAGAACGTGACCAAGCCGGTCGTCGGCTACGTCGCGGGCTTCACCGCGCCCGAGGGCAAGACGATGGGCCACGCCGGCGCCATCGTGTCCGGCTCGTCCGGCACCGCCCAGGCGAAGAAGGAGGCCCTGGAGGCCGCCGGCGTCAAGGTCGGCAAGACGCCGACCGAGACGGCGAAGCTCGCCCGGGAGATCCTGAGCGCCTGAGCTTCCTGACAACACGTCGGTGGGCCCGTTCCCTTGACTGGGACGGGCCCACCGGCGTTTCACCCGCCCGCGGGCGGCACCGCCGGCGTCTCGCCCGCCCGTGCCACGGGCGCGCCCGCTCGTGCCACGGGCGCGATCGTCCGCGTCAGCGCGCGACCGGGGCAATCCGGTCCGGACCGTTGGCCTCCGCCTGGTGCAGCTTGGTGCGCAGGGCCGCTTCCTCCCGGGACAGGGGGCCCAGGGCCGGCGGCGGGGGAACGCCCTGCACCGCCTGGGCCGGGGCGATGGGGGGCTCGTAACGGGTGGGGGCCGTGCGGAGCGTCAGGGTCGTCGCTCCGACGATCGTGACCGTGAAGGCGATGGCCGCCCGGGTCCAGAACACGCTCCGGCGCTCGCCCGAGGTCCGCACCGCCGGCGGCCTGGCCGCGCGCAGGTGCTCCGCCGCGGCCAGTTCCGCGAGCCGGCGGTGCAACGCGGCCGGGTCGGCCACCTCCGGCACCTGGGCGGCCACGGCGGCGCGCGCGTGGGTCACGCGTTTCGCCGCCGCCGGGGTGCTCGCCTCCGTCTCCGCCGCCGTCTCCGGCAGATCGAGCCCGACGCCGTCGTACAGCACGAGCGTGCGCCGGTACGACGGCGGGAGCTGCAGCAGGGCGTGCAGCAGCGCACGGTCGGCGGGATCGGTGGGCGGGGGCTCCGGGGAGCGGTGGCGCGGCCGGAACCGGTGCCAGGGGGAGAGGGCGCACTCGTACGCCGTCGACCGTACCCACCCGGCCGGGTCCCGGTCCCGGGCCACCTCGGGCCAGCGTTGCCAGGCCTGCTGGAAGGCGCGCTCCACGGCCTCCCGGGCCAGTTCCCGGCGCCCGGTGAGCAGGTAGGTCTGCCGTACGAGAGCGGGGGCGCAGAACGCGTACAGCGCGTCGAAGGACTGAGCGGGTGTCAGGTCACACGCCTCCTGAGTCTGCGTCAGCGCCCCGGATGCGCAGGGGCGTCGGTGTTCCTCCGGCGATGGCGGCGGTCCCGCAGGGCTCTCCGTCACAAGACACCCCTTCGTACGAAAAAGAACATAAACATATATTGAGCGACACATCGGGGGTTCGCCTGTTACGACGGGAAAGCGCGTGTCGTTGGGAGCATGGCGGGCGTGACCCTGATGACCGCTCGCCGAGCGCTGCTGCCGTTCCTGCTGCACCGGATGCGCAACCGTTCGCCCGGGCTGGGCGAGAGCCTCGTGGCCGGCGCGGTCGCCGCCGGGCTCGGACTCGGCTCGCTCGCCGTGCTCGTCCTGGGGCTGTGGGTCAGCTCGCCGTACCCGGACAGCGGGCCGGGCGGCGCGCTGCACATCGCCGCCGCGCTGTGGCTGCTGGCGCACGGGGTCGAACTGGCCCGCACCGACACGCTCTCCGGCGTGCCCCAGCCGGTGGGCGTGACCCCGCTGCTGCTCCTCGCGCTGCCGGTGTGGCTGCTGTACCGGGCGGCGCGGGACGCGACGGACGTGTCCGCCGAGCCCGACGGGCCGCCGCCCGTTCCGGCCCGCACCGCGTGGACCGGGGTGGTCCTCGGCTATCTGACGGTCGGCGGCGCGGCCGCGCTGTACTGCTCCGGCAGCGAACTGCGGCCGGAATGGGGATGGGTGACGGTGTGTCTGCCGCTCGTCACCGCGGGCGCGGCGGCGGTCGGGGTCTGGTCGGCGCACGGCCGCCCCGCCGAGCCCGTCCTCGAACTGCTGTCGGCGCTGCCGGGGCCGGTGCGGCGGCTGGTGTCCGGGGCGGACGCGGGGCCGCGGCTGGGCGCGGCCGTACGGGCCGCGGGCGCCGGGACGACGGTGCTCTTCGGGGGCGGGGCGCTGCTGCTCGGCGCGTCGCTGGTGCTGCACGGCGAGGCGGCGCGGGCGTCCTTCGTGCAGCTGACCGAGGGCTGGACCGGACGGTTCGCGGTGCTGCTGCTCGGGGCCGCGCTGATCCCCAACGGAGCGGTGTGGTCGGCGTCCTACGCCCTCGGCCCCGGCTTCACCCTCGGCGCCGGACACCTGGTGCATCCCCTCGCCTCCGACCCCGCCCCGCTGCTGCCGCCGTTCCCGCTGCTCGCCGCGGTACCGGACGCGGGCGTCGGGACGCCGCTGAACTGGGCGGCGGGAGTGGTGCCGGTGGCGGCCGGAGCGACGGTCGCGTGGTTCGTGGCGCGGGCGGCCGTGGCACGCGGAGGGCGGGCGGAAGGGACGGGGGAGCCGTTGCGGCGCTGGTCGGCCTGGCGGACCTGCGGGGTGTTCGCGCTGGCGGCGCTGGTGTGCGCGGTGGGCTTCGCCCTCCTCGCCGCGCTGTCCGGCGGCCCGCTGGGCGTGGCCGCACTGGCCCGGTTCGGGCCGGTGTGGTGGCAGAGCGGGGGAGCCGTCTGGCTCTGGATCACGGTGATCGGGCTGCCGGTGGTGCTCGTGGTGCGGGCGTGGCGCCTGTGGGGTCCGCGGGCGCGGGTCGCGGTTCCGGCACAGGGGACGGGGAGCGGGACGACGGCGGCGACGGAGGCCGCGAAGGAGCCGGTGGAGGCCGGGAACGGGCAGGAGGCCGGGAGCGGGTCGCCGACGGCCACCGCGAAGGAGTCGGCGAACGACACCCAGGGCAAGTCGGGCAAGGCGGCGAAGGACACGCAGGGAAGGTCGGGCAAGGCGGCGAAGGGCCAGGCCCACCCGGAGTCGGCGGGCGGCGCCGCCGAGCCGGACGAGGCCGAGCTGTACGACTTCCTGCCCGCCGACGACCCGTTCGCCTCGTCCTGGCACGACGACCTCGCCCGAGCCCCCCGCTGGGCGGCCCTGCGAGACGCCACACCCCCGGACGCACCCGCCGCGCCCACCTCCGCCAACGGTCCGTCACCGCAGGAGCCGTCACCGCAGGAACCGTCAGCCGCCCCGGCACCGCCCAGGGACGCACGGCCGCCCACGGACGCACGGCCGCCCAGGAACGCACCGTCGCCCAGAGACGCACAGTCGCCCTCGGACGCACAACCGTCCGCCGATGCCGAACCACCCGCCTCCGTCGACCGCCTGCCCCTGCCGCAGCCGTCATCCCCCGTGGACGAAACTCCGCCACCCGCCGACCCGGCCGACCCATCCGACCCACCGGGTACCCCTTAGGCACACACCCCCGTGGCCGGGCGTGCCCCAGGTCCCCGTATCCGGGCGTGCCGGGCGCCCACGGGCCGGCTGCCGGAGATCCCCGCGGGCGGGCGCGCCAGGACGCCCGGCCGGCGGTCCGGCGGCAGGACAACCCCCGTAGGCCCGCGCGTCGGAGGGCGGACCAACCCCCGTAGGCCGGTGCGTCGGACCCAGTGAGTCCGGGCGGCCGGTCCGCCGGACAGACCTTGGCTGTGGCCTGGTGCCCTCGGTCGTCGCCCGGCGCCTCGGCTGTCGCCCGGCGCTTCGGCTGCTGCCCGGCGCTTCGGCTGCTGCCCGGTGCCTCGGCTGCTGTCCAGGCGCCTCCGTTGTTCCCCGGCGCCTCGGCTGTCGCCCTAGCTGTTGCCGACCCCCAGCACGCCCCGCAGCTCCTTCGGCAGGAGCTGGTCGCAGGACTGTTTGGCCTCGTGGGTCAGCGCGTCGTTGACGCAGGTGTAGTAGTCGCGGTAGACGAACTGCACGGCGAAGGTCGTGCCCACCAGGGCGAGCGCCAGGGCGGCCGTCACCAGACCGCCGATCGCCGCCGTGGTCTGCGGGCGCCCGCCCGCAGGGGCGGCGGGGGCGGCAGGCGCGTCCGGGGTCTCCGGACCGGGGGTGCGGGGCTTGGCGCGCAGGGCGCTGATGCCCCAGTACAGGGCCAGCGCGCCCAGCAGCAGGGACACGTACGGCCAGCTGAACAGCGCGAAGAAGACCGCCCACATACCGGAGAGAAGCGCATAGCGGGCACGGCGCTGGACCGGGTCCGTCGGGTCCCAGCGCATACCGGGCCCGGTCGGACCGCCCGGGCCCTCCGGACCGCCGCCGGGGCGCTCGCCGAAGCCGCCGGGGGAGCGGCCGGGCTGGCGGTCGCTCCACTGGCTGCCCCAGGAGCCGTCCCCGGAGCCGGAGCCCGAGGACCCCTCGGGATGGCGGGGCTGCCACGGCTGGTCGGGGGTGCCCTCCGGCGGCGGCGCGAACGGGTTGTCGTCCTGCTGCTCACCGCCCTGCCGGCCGCCGTCCCGCCCGCCCTTGGGCGCCTCGGGAGGCGATGCCGGCCGCTCCCGCAGCAGCACGGAGCCGCGCTCGCCCCCCTGGTCCGGACGCGGGGGGAACGTGAGGAGTCGCAGGCTGCGATCGGGCATCAAAAGAGCGTCTTCCCCTAGGCGGATACGGCAGTCGACGAGAGCTTCCACCCAGTGAACGTGCCGCACGACGACCGCGTTCCCGAGGCTGCTCGTTCTCGATTCCTCCCGAACGCTACCTTCCGGCCACGCACCCGTCCCGTGGGGGCCTTCGCGAGTGCCGGTATCGTTGCTGACGGTCGGCCGCTTCGTAGACTTCCCCGTATCCAGGGGGGCGAAGCATTCGTACGACTGTACAAACCGCCGGCCGGATACACCGCCTCCCCGAGAAAGGGCCCCACCGTGGCCGCCACCCCCGCTGGCCCAGCGGACAAGCGCCTCGTCGTGCTGGTCTCCGGATCCGGCACCAATCTGCAGGCGCTGCTGGACGAGATCGAGCGCACCGGAGCCGAGTCGTACGGCGCGCGGATCGTCGCCGTCGGGGCGGACCGCACCGGCATCGAGGGGCTCGCCCGTGCCGAGCGGGCCGGGCTGCCGACCTTCGTGTGCCGGGTGAAGGACCACGGCACGCGCGAGGAGTGGGACGCCGCCCTCGCCGAGGCCGTGGCCGCGTACGAGCCCGACCTCGTGGTCTCCGCCGGGTTCATGAAGATCGTCGGGAAGGAATTCCTCGCGCGCTTCGGCGGGCGGTTCGTCAACACGCACCCCGCCCTGCTGCCCAGTTTTCCCGGGGCCCACGGCGTGCGCGACGCGCTCGCGTACGGCGCCAGGGTCACCGGCTGCACCGTCCACTTCGTCGACGACGGCGTCGACACCGGGCCGATCATCGCCCAGGGCGTGGTCGAGGTCCGGGACGAGGACGACGAGAGCGCGCTGCACGAGCGCATCAAGGAAGTCGAGCGAAGGCTGCTCGTCGAGGTCGTGGGGCGGCTCGCCCGCAACGGCTATCGCATTGAGGGACGAAAGGTAGTTATCCAGTGACCGCCACCGCCGAGAGCACCAAGCGGCCCATTCGCCGGGCGCTCGTCAGCGTCTATGACAAGACCGGGCTGGAAGACCTCGCGCGCGGGCTGCACGAGGCCGGTGTCGAGCTCGTCTCCACCGGGTCCACGGCCGGCCGCATCGCCGCCGCCGGTGTCCCCGTCACCAAGGTGGAGGAGCTGACCGGCTTCCCCGAGTGCCTGGACGGCCGGGTCAAGACGCTGCACCCGAAGGTGCACGCCGGCATCCTGGCCGACCTGCGTCTGGACAGCCACCGCGAGCAGCTCGCCGAGCTGGGTGTCGAGCCGTTCGACCTGGTCGTCGTCAACCTCTACCCGTTCCGCGAGACGGTCGCCTCCGGCGCCTCGGACGACGAGTGCGTGGAGCAGATCGACATCGGCGGCCCCTCGATGGTGCGCGCCGCCGCCAAGAACCACCCGTCCGTCGCGGTGGTGACCAGCCCGGAGCGCTACGCCGACGTGCTCGCGGCCGTCAAGGAGGGCGGCTTCGACCTCGCCACCCGCAAGCGGCTGGCCGCCGAGGCCTTCCAGCACACGGCCGCCTACGACGTGGCCGTCGCCTCCTGGTTCGCGTCCTCCTACGCCCCCGTCGACGAGTCGCCGTTCCCGGACTTCACGGGCGTCACCTACGAGCGCAGGCACACCCTGCGCTACGGCGAGAACCCGCACCAGCCCGCCGCGCTCTACGCCGGCGGCCCGGCCGGCGGTCTCGCGGACGCCGAGCAGCTGCACGGCAAGGAGATGTCGTACAACAACTACACGGACACGGACGCCGCCCGCCGTGCCGCGTACGACCACGACGAGCCCTGTGTCGCGATCATCAAGCACGCCAACCCGTGCGGCATCGCGACCGGAGCGGACGTCGCCGAGGCGCACCGCAAGGCGCACGCCTGCGACCCGCTGTCCGCGTTCGGCGGTGTCATCGCCGTGAACCGCCCGGTCAGCAAGGAGATGGCGGAGCAGGTTGCGGAGATCTTCACCGAGGTCATCGTCGCGCCGGACTACGAGGAGGGGGCCCTGGAGGCCCTCGCCACCAAGAAGAACATCCGTGTGCTGAAGGCCCCGAACGGCCCGTGCAACCGGCTGGAGGCCAAGCAGATCGACGGCGGCGTGCTGCTCCAGGCCACCGACCGGCTCCAGGCCGACGGCGACGACCCGGCCAACTGGACGCTGGCCAGCGGTGAGGCGCTGAGCGAGGAGGAGCTGAAGGACCTGGCCTTCGCCTGGAAGGCGTGCCGCGCGGTGAAGTCCAACGCGATCCTGCTCGCCAAGGACGGCGCCTCCGTCGGCGTCGGCATGGGCCAGGTCAACCGCGTCGACTCCTGCAAGCTGGCCGTCGAGCGGGCCGGGGAGGAGCGTGCCCGCGGCTCCTACGCGGCCTCCGACGCGTTCTTCCCGTTCCCCGACGGCCCCGAGATCCTGATCGGTGCCGGGGTCCGGGCGATCGTCCAGCCGGGCGGCTCGATCCGTGACGAACTCGTGGTGGAGGCCGCCAAGAAGGCGGGCGTGACCATGTACTTCACGGGCACGCGCCACTTCTTCCACTGACCCCACCGCACCGACCCCACCGGTGCGCCGGTCCCGTCGGCACCGGCGGCGAGCCGCCTCCACCGGTCCGCCGGCACCGTCACGGCCCGGCGGGACCGCCGGCGGTGCCGGAGAAACACGACGCCGGCGCTGCCGGAGCGGTGAGCACGCCGTGACCGACGGCCTCCGACCCTCCCCCGAGGGAGCCGGAGGCCGTCTGCTCCGTCAGGTCAGCACGGGCGCAGGGACCAGATCGGGTCCCAGGTCGCGGTGCCGGCCTGGTAGGCCGTCGAGGTCCAGCGGACGCTGCCGTCCCGGTTGAAGAACCTGGCGACCGTGCCCGGCGTCTGGTTGTTGGTGAACGGACCGTCCCCGGTCCAGTTGTTCACGGTCCAGGTCTGGCACTTGTAGAAGTCGAACTTGGTGCCGTTGACGATCATGCACAGGTGGCCGTAGGCGCAGTCCAGGTCCTTCGCCGCGGCCCTCCCCTTCGGGGCGGCGGTGAGGGTCAGGCCGTCGTACCGGACCGTGCCGGCGGAGACCTGCAGGGGCTTCGGGTGCCCCGCGAGGACCCGGTCGGCCGTCTGCTGGAGGCCGGTGACCCGGGTTCCGTCCGGGACGGCGGCGGTCGCCGCGACCGTGGACCCGGCGAGCAGGGCGGTGGCCGCGACGAGCAGCGCGGCGGGCTTGGCGATGTTCACGTGTTCCCCCATGTGAACGGGCGGTGTGGTTGCTCCACCGTGGCGGAGTGGTCCCACCGTCCCAGCGGGGGCCGGGCGCCGGTACCTCGGAAGTCTCAGGGTCCCTTCTTTCCCGGGGGCGTGTACTCCTTGAGGTAGTGGGCGACGCGGGCACAGTAGGCGCGGTACTCCGGGGGGATCCCGCCCGCCGCGTTCACCCTCTTGTACGACGTCCGGTAACCGGCCGCGATCAGCAGCCGCTTGTCGCCGGGCAGGCCGGCCTTCAGATGGGGATCGATGTAACACAGGTAGCGGCCCATGGCCGGAATGGACACGGAGGGGGTCAGCGGCGGCGTGGGCGTCGCCGACGCGGGAATGCCGTTGTCCTGCATCCACCAGCGCAGGACGCCGGGCGTCCAGCGGGCGATGCCGAACTCCTGCCGTCCGGGGTCCGAGAGGTCCGGGTCGAAGTTGCTCTCGGCCTTCAGCATCGCCGCGATGAGCGCGGGCGTGACCTCGGGCCGGGGACAGGCGTGGGCGGAGTCCACGATGAGCCGGCGGTAGACGGCCGGGACGCCTTTGCCGGTCCGCAGTTCCGAGGCGCCGTAGGCGGCGAGGGCGACATCGCGGGACCCGTCGTGCCCGTCCGCGGCCCAGGTGCTGATGCCGTAGCCGAGGGCCGCGACGGCGAGGGTCGCGGCCACGGTGCCGGCGATCACCGCAGGCCGGCGTCCGCGGCGCGGCAACAGGCGGGGCAGGCGCGGCGACCGGCCCGTACCCGCGGCGGCCTCGACGCGGCGCAGCAGCGCCTGTGTGGTGATGCGGGTGGCGTGCGTACGGGACAGGCAGTCGCGGACGATCTCCCGCCAGGAGTCCGGCAGTTCGGTCGACAGCCGCAGTTCGTCGGTGCCGCGGGCGTAGGCGGCCGCCGCGTCCCGGCGGGCCGTGGGGGTGGGGCCGGAGAGCGGGAAGGAGCCGGCCAGGACGAGGTGGGCGAGCACGCCGAAGGCCCAGACGTCGGCGGACGCGCGGATCCGGCGGCCGCGTTCGCCGATCTCCGCCCACAGCAGCTCGGGCGGGGTGTAGTCGGGGGTGGAGAAGGCGGGGGTGTAGGCGTGGGTGCCCTCCAGTTCGGCGGCCATGTTGAAGTCGGCGAGGCGGGCGGAGCCGTCCGCCATCAGCAGCACGTTGGCCGGTTTCAGGTCCCCGTGCACCCAGCCCGCCCGGTGCAGCTGGGCCAGCCCCTCGCAGACCTGCGCCAGCAGGGCGGGCCCGGCTGCCGGGCGGGGCGAGGCGGCGAGCAGCGTGGACAGGGAGCCTTCGGCCCGTTCCAGTACGAGGACGGTGGCGCCGTCCAGGGCCGGGCGGGCCGGGTCGTCGACGACGAGGGTCTCGTACATCCGGATCAGCCGCGGCCGCCTGAGCCGGCGGTGCACCTCGATCTCACGCTCGATGAGTTCGCGCAGGTGGGTCAGCTGGCGCGGGGTTCCGGTGCCGGTGGGCAGGAACTTCAGGGCGGCGGTCCCGGGCAGCTCCGCGCCGGCGGGGGAGCCGCCGGTCCGCCGGGCCGCGTAGACGCTGCCGAAGGCGCCCGTCGCGATCGGCTCGCGCACCTCCCAGACGCCGACCCGGTAGCCCTTGGGGACCGGCACGGCGTACGGCTCGGTCACCGGGCCGTCCGGCTCACCGGCGTGGACAGGACGACCAGGTCGTCCTCGCGCACGAGGTCGAAGCGGAGCGCCAGGGAGACCAGGGACTCCTTCTTGCCGTTGAGGCGGGGACCCGTGTCCGCGGTGTCCGGGGCGGGCTTGAGACGCAGCTTCACGGCCAGGTAGTCGATGTTCCACTGCACCGAGGTGCGCGAGGCGGCCGGCCAGGCGGGGCGCAGCCGGTCGACGACCTGGTCGACGGTGGGCAGCGGGGCGTGCGGATCCCCGCGCAGCCGCGGTTCGCACAGGGCGGCCAGGACGGCGAAGTAGCGCTTGGTGCGGTCGACGGAGAAGGCCGGGGCGGTGGTGTCGCCGTCCGCGCCGCCGCCGTCGCGCAGGTAGTCGTGGCGCGGCGCCCACACCTCGATCGGCAGCAGGTCGCCGGCGGCCGGCAGCACGATGCGCGAGAACTCGAACGGGACGGGCGCGTCGAGTCTGCCCGGGCCGACCTTGATGTGCTCGCCGGCGCCTTCCGGGTTCTCCACCACGTACGTCTGCCGCGCGGACAGGTTGCTCAGTATCCAGAAAGCGCCCTGGGCGCCGAGCTCGCCGGCCCGGCGCGAGACCCCGTCGTGCGGGATCGGCAGATCGTTGCCGGGCGCCCGGCCGAAGGTGAGGCGCTCGCCGGGGGCGAGCCGGATCTGGGTGCGGTGGGCTCGGTCCTCCGGGGTCGGCGGAGGTACGACGATGATGCTGTACAAGGTGTGTCTCCCCGTGCCTGACGGCTACCCCGGTCAGAACGGCTGTCCCGGTCAGACTAGGGGGGACACGCCAGGGCCGTGTCTCCCCTGGACGGGTGAGACACGGCCCTTGACGGTGAATGGCGCGAACTGTTCTGTCGCGCGGGGGCGTTCGGCTCAGTTGCTGCGGATCACGATCGAGCCGCACACCTTGTCGGCGAACGTCTGGCTCTTGGAGTCCCACGCCGGCCACAGGTAACCGAGGTAGCAGGGCAGGCTGTCCAGGAAGTGGGCCAGCTGGCGCACGAACGCCATGCCGGCGCCGAGCGGCTGGCCGGTGTCCTCCTTGAGCGTGCGGATGCCGACCACCTTCTTGCCGACGGTCTGGCCGGTCCTGCCCTCCTGGACCACCTGCCAGACGAGGATGCCGATCATGGCGAGGAAGCCGAGGAGCGACAGGGCCGGAGCGTTCGCCTTCACGCCGATCAGGACGAGCGGGAGGTAGACGACCATGTACAGGATGACGTCGATCAGCTTGCTGAGGAACCGCTGCCCCCAGTTCGCGTACGAGGGCTGCATCCCGTAGCCGCCCTGCTGCGGGTAGCCCGGGTACCCCGGCTGCTGCGGGTAGCCGTAGCCCTGCTGGGGCGGCACGCCGGGGGCCTGCGGGTAGCCGTAGCCGGGCTGGCCCTGCTGCGGGTAGCCATAGCCCTGCTGGGGGTTCTGGGGCTGACCGTGGGGCGGGTTGGGCGAGCCGAAACTCATGGCGGATTTCCTCCGTTGACACTGCGGGGACGACGCGGAAGGAACGGAGGAACGTCAGGATCTGAGCGGTTTGCCCCCCAACCGGACCGCGATGCTGCGGCGCTCATGGTCATAGGAAAGGCTGATTGTTGTCCAGCTGGGTACGCGAGGTGTTGTGCAAGTGCAACATCATCGATCAAGGACGGGCGGCCCGGCGGGAGCGCGCGGACCTGCCCGTGGCCACCCGGATTGGAACCGGGAGCCGGTCATCCGCGAGGATGGTGTCATGACCGCCCAGATTCTCGATGGCAAGGCCACCGCAGCCGCGATCAAGACCGATCTGACCGCCCGCGTGGCGGCGCTGAAGGAGAAGGGTGTCACGCCCGGCCTCGGCACGATCCTGGTCGGGGAAGACCCCGGCAGCCAGAAGTACGTCGCCGGCAAGCACCGCGACTGCGCCCAGGTCGGCATCGCCTCCATCCAGCGCGAGCTGCCGGCCACGGCCACCCAGGAGGAGATCGAGGCGGTCGTCCGGGAGCTGAACGAGGACCCGGCCTGCACCGGCTACATCGTCCAGCTCCCGCTGCCCAAGGGCATCGACGAGAACCGCGTCCTGGAGCTGATGGACCCGGCCAAGGACGCGGACGGCCTGCACCCGATGAACCTCGGCCGCCTCGTCCTCAACGAGCCGGCGCCGCTGCCCTGCACCCCCAACGGCATCCTGACCCTGCTGCGCCGCCACGGCGTCGAGATCAAGGGCGCCGAGGTCGTGGTCGTCGGCCGGGGCGTGACCATCGGCCGTCCGATGCCGCTGCTGCTCACCCGGCGCAGCGAGAACGCCACCGTGACCCAGTGCCACACCGGCACCCGTGACCTGTCCGCCCACCTGAAGCGGGCCGACATCATCATCGCGGCGGCCGGCTTCCCGCACCTGATCCGTGGCGAGGACGTCAAGCCGGGCGCGGCCGTCCTGGACGTCGGCGTCTCCCGCAACGCCGAGGGGAAGATCGTCGGCGACGTGCACCCGGACGTGACCGAGGTGGCCGCCTGGATCTCCCCGAACCCGGGCGGCGTGGGCCCGATGACCCGCGCGCAGCTTCTGGTCAACGTGGTCGAGGCGGCGGAGCGCAGTGCCGGCTGAGGACACCCACGACTCGGAACCGACCGCGCGCGACGCGATCAGCGCCCCCGACCGCGAGGGGCACCCGCGGCGGGTCACGCGCCGCTTCCCGCTGTTCACCAGGGACACCGCGCGCCCCGAGGGCGGCGGCCGGGCCGCCCCCGGCGACGCCCCGGCGCCCGCCCGGCAGTGGCCGATGCTGGTGGTGCTGGGCGCGGTCGCGCTCGGCCTGCTGCTGACCGCGCTCGACGTCTTCCGCTACGGCACCCTGCTGATCGGCGTCGCCCTGCTGGCCGGGGCGGTCATGCGCTGGATACTGCCCAGCGTCGGCATGCTCGCCGTACGCTCGCGCTTCACGGACATCGCCACCTACGGGATATTGGGCCTCGCGATCGTCCTGCTGACGATGATGGCCCAGCCCAGACCGTGGCTGGAGATCCCGTTCCTGAAGGACACGCTGCACTTCACGCTGACCAAATAGAACCGCCCGCACGACGGTGGCCCGCGTCTCCCCCGGGGACGCGGGCCACCGGCTTGCCCCCTCGCCGACGCTACGGCCGCCCGCCCGGCGCCCGCGTCCACCTCCGGGCTGAACTCCTCCGTCCGACGGGGGAGGCAGCGTCGCGGGGCTGCAACTTCCGCGGTACCGCCGCAGGTTGACTCCCCGGTCCCGCTGCGGGCGTTACCCTGCGGCGATGCACCCGAGGACCCCCCGCCCGCTCGTCGTGGACGCGCTGATCGCGGTGGCCATGGCCGTGGTCGCCGTCCTGCTGGGGCAGGAGTCGCGGTCGCAGGGCTGGCAGGAACTCGACGCGCGCGCCTACGTCCTGGTCGCCCTGGCACACCTGCCGGTGACGCTGCGCGGCCGATGGCCGGTCGCCGTCTTCGCCGCCGTCCAGGCGGCCGCACTCGTCTACATCACCCTCGGCTACTGGCCGGTGGTGTGCACCTTCGGCTCGATGCTGGCCCTCTACACGGTCGCCTCGGTCCGCCCGGTGCGCACCGCGCTCGCCTGCGCCGCCTGCATGACCGCGCTGTGGGCGTACGCCGGAGCGGTCAGCCGCACCCCGTCCATGGCCTCCGTGCTCGGGCAGGCGCTGCTGTACTCCTCGGTGCTGGTCTGGTTCGGGCACCTGGCCCGCCGCTCCGCCGAACTGACCCGCCGGCTGCACGCGGAGCAGGCCGAGCGGGCCCGGCGCGCGGTCGCCGAGGAACGGGGGCGGATCGCGCGGGAGCTGCACGACGTGGTCGCCCACCACATGTCGGTCATCTCCGTCCAGGCGGGCCTGGCCCGCTTCGTCTTCGCCTCCGACCCCGGCAAGGCCCGCGGGGCGCTCGGCACCATCGCCGACACCAGCGGCGAGGCCCTGGAGGAACTCCGGCGCATGCTCCACGTGCTGCGCGAGGAGGACCCGCAGGCCCCCGAGGGCGCCCCCATGCCCACCCTGGCCCGCCTCGGCGACCTCCTCGACCGGGTGCGCTCCGGCGGCCTGCCCGTGGACCTGGCCGTCGAGGGCGGCGAACGGCCGCTGCCGCCCGGCGTCGAACTGTGCGCCTACCGCGTCGTCCAGGAGGCCCTCACCAACGTCCTCAAGCACGCCGGCCCGGCACACGCGCGCGTGGAGCTGCGCTACGGGGCCCACGACCTGACCGTCCGGGTCGTCGACGACGGGGAGGGGGTGAATCCGGACAGAGTCCGCCCGGGCGCCGGACACGGCTTGATCGGCATGCGCGAACGGGCCAAGCTCTACGGCGGGACCATCAGCGTCGGCCCGCGCGCCGAGGGCGGGTACCAGGTCCAGCTGACCCTGCCCACCTCGGCCACGCAGACCCGGCGGGGGGACGACCGTACGCGATGACCAGAGTCCTCGTCGTCGACGACCAGTTCCTCATCCGCGCCGGGCTCGTGGGCCTGCTGGACGCCGTGCCGGGCTTCGAGGTGGTGGGGGAGGCGGGCGACGGCGAGGAGGCCGTGCGGCTCGCCGCCGAGACCCGGCCCGACGTGATCCTGATGGACATCCGGATGCCCGGCACGGGCGGCATCGAGGCCACCGAGCGCATCCTCGCCCAGGCCGCCGCGGACGCGCCCCGGGTGCTCGTGCTGACCACCTTCGACCTCGACGAGTACGTCTACGGGGCGCTGCGCGCCGGGGCCGCCGGGTTCCTGCTGAAGGACTCCGGACCCGAGCGGCTGCTCGCCGCGATCACCGCGGTCGACGGCGGCGACGCCCTGTTCGCGCCCAGCGTCACCCGCCGTCTGGTCGAGGCCTTCACCCGCCCCCAGGCCCCCGCCGGCCCCGAGGCCGCCGACCCGCCGCCCGACCTCGGCGTGCTGACCGCGCGTGAGACCGAGGTCCTCAGGCTCACCGCCCGTGGCCTGTCCAACCTGGAGATCGCCGAGCGCCTCTACATCAGCGAGGCCACCGTCAAGACCCACCTCAACCGCACCATGACCAAGCTCGAACTGGGCAGCCGGGCCCAGGCGGTGGTGGTGGCGTACGAGACGGGACTGGTCACACCGGGCGGTTGAACGCCCGGGGGACGCCGGAGAACGGCGGTTCGTCCCCTCCCCCGAGCAAGGACGAGCCGCCGCCGAGACCCAGACTCCCCGCTGTGAACGGCCTGTTCAACGCCCGTCTGTACGCTGTGGCACGGAAGTGACCGTTCCGCTACGGTGTCCGCGCACTGCCACATGTGTCGCCATCGTGTCGATGTACCGACGAATCGGGGATACGGTACGAAGACCCCGTGGACACAGGGGCACGGCCGGCGGAACCGATGCTCCTGTGCGCCCCCGCTCCGGGAACTGGGATCCTTAGTCAGCGCATCCCTGTGGGTAGCCAGAACGGGGCCGGGCGGTACCCGACCGGACCGGCGAGCGATCACGTACGGGCAAGCGCGGGGAGCGAACAGCACCAGCCGCGGGGGGAAAGTGGGGGGAAGCAATGCCTCGTTGGAAAGCCTTGCCGGATGAGCTGGATCCGCAGATCAAGGAGTTCACGAGCCAGTTGCGCCGGCTCGTGGACCGCAGCGGCCTGAGCATCGCGGCGCTGGCCGACCGGACCGGCTACAGCAAGACGTCCTGGGAGCGCTACCTGGGCGGCCGGCTCCTCGCGCCCAAGGGTGCGATCGTCGCGCTCGCCGAGGTCACCGGCACCAACCCGGTCCATCTCACCACCATGTGGGAGCTGGCCGAACGCGCCTGGAGCCGGGCGGAGATGCGGCACGACCGGACCATGGAACAGATCCGCATCTCCCAGGCCCGGGCCGCGCTCGGGGAGTTCGGCGCGGCCGAGGCCGAGCAGGCGATCGGTACGAAGGGGGCAGCCGGTACCAAGGAGCCGGCCGACCCCAAGGGGGCAGCCGGCACCAAGGAGCCGGCCGACCCCAAGGGGGCGGCCGACGCCAAGGAGGCGGGTGGGACCAGGACGGCCCGCAGAGGCGCCGGTGCCAACCCGACCCCCGGCATCGCCGGGCCCGCGGGGGTGTCGCCGACGATCCCGCCCCAGCCGACGGCCTCCGAGGCCGACCGGAACGAGAGCGCGGACCGCCCCGCGGCTGCCTCCGGCACCAACTCCTGGGGCCTGGCCGGCTACCAGGGCCCGTCACCGGCGAGCGGCCGCCCCGGTGCCGGCGCGCGTCCCCCCGCCGCTCCGGAGGGCCCCGGGTGGACGCAGGGTGCGCCGAACCCCTTCGACCCGCAGCCGCCGG
Organism: Streptomyces sp. NPDC107581; assembly: GCF_055657175.1. Lineage (NCBI taxonomy): Bacteria > Bacillati > Actinomycetota > Actinomycetes > Kitasatosporales > Streptomycetaceae > Streptomyces > Streptomyces sp. NPDC107581. Next base: position 103,911 of record NZ_JBVKBH010000007.1, on the reverse strand, counting down.
CCCAGCGGCCCGGCACCGGTCCGTCGGCCGGGGGTTCCGGGCGCAAGCGGTGGCTGACGATGTTCCTCGCGGGCGCCGTGGGCGTCCTCGTCGTCGTCGCGGCCGTCTTCTTCTTCACCCGCCAGGACGGCGGCAAGAAGCCGCAGGCGGCCAAGTCGCCGTCCCCGACGGCCGTCACCAGCCTGCCCGCCGGGGTCAAGTGCAGTGGCTCCGCCTGTGCCGGCAAGGACGCCGAGGCCATGGGATGCACCGGCAACCTGGTGACCACCGCCCGGACCGCCACCGTCGGCACCACCACGCTGGAGGTCCGCTACAGCAAGACCTGCGGCACGGCCTGGGGACGGATCACCGGCGCCGCCCAGGGCGACCGGGTCCAGGTCTCGGCCGGCAAGGCCCGCCAGAGCGGGGACATCACCGCCGTCGGGGACACCATCGCCTACACGCCGATGGTCGTCGTGAAGGACGCGGCCGAGGCCAAGGCCTGCGCGACCCTCGCCGCCGGGCAGACGGGGTGCACGAAGTAGCGGGGGCCACGAGGGAGAGGCGACGGGGGCACGAAACAGGGGGCCGGGGAGCAGCGGGGGCGCGAAGCGAGGGGCCCGGATCGACCGGGGCCGCGAAGCAAGGGCGCCCCGAGGCAACGAGGCCGGGGAGCAACGAGGCCGGGGAGCAACGGGGGCCGCGAGGCGAGGGGGCCGCGAAGCGAGCGGGATCGCGAAGGGGTCCCGCATCAATTCGGGTGGAATTCGGGAGAGGGACGCATGGGCCGCCGGAACCTGGGCACGCGAACCGTACCCCCACGGGATTCCGGTGAGCCGGTACCCCCCAAGGCGGCCGTCCTCGTCCTCCTCTCCCGGACGGGCGGCCGCCTTTCGGGTGGCGGGGCCCTGCTTGCGGGATCCGTCCGATGAGCCCGGCTTGTGGGGTGAGCCACAGGGCCCCGGACGTCTCGCATCGCGGATGCGCGATAGCCTGACCGCTGGATCTCTCTTGACGCCAAGAGATCGATCATCCGCACGGGGCAGGGACGCCCCACCGCCAGCTGTCATACGGAGAACGCCATGACCCGCACTCCCGTGAACGTCACCGTCACCGGCGCGGCCGGCCAGATCGGTTACGCCCTGCTCTTCCGCATCGCCTCCGGCCAGCTGCTCGGCGCGGACGTGCCGGTCAAGCTGCGCCTCCTGGAGATCACCCCGGCGCTGAAGGCCGCCGAGGGCACCGCCATGGAGCTGGACGACTGCGCGTTCCCGCTGCTCCAGGGCATCGACATCACGGACGACCCGAACGTCGCCTTCGACGGCGCCAACGTAGCCCTCCTGGTGGGCGCCCGCCCCCGCACCAAGGGCATGGAGCGCGGCGACCTGCTCTCCGCCAACGGCGGCATCTTCAAGCCGCAGGGCAAGGCCATCAACGACCACGCCGCGGACGACATCAAGGTCCTCGTCGTCGGCAACCCGGCCAACACCAACGCCCTCATCGCCCAGGCCGCCGCGCCGGACGTCCCGGCCGAGCGCTTCACCGCGATGACCCGCCTGGACCACAACCGCGCGCTGACCCAGCTGGCGAAGAAGACGGGTTCGACGGTCGCCGACATCAAGCGCCTGACCATCTGGGGCAACCACTCCGCCACCCAGTACCCGGACATCTTCCACGCCACGGTCGCCGGCAAGAACGCTGCCGAGGTCGTCAGCGACGAGAAGTGGCTGGCCGAGGACTTCATCCCGACCGTCGCCAAGCGCGGTGCGGCGATCATCGAGGCCCGTGGCGCCTCCTCCGCGGCCTCCGCCGCGAACGCCGCCATCGACCACGTCCACACCTGGGTCAACGGCACCGCCGCGGGCGACTGGACCTCCATGGGCATCCCGTCGGACGGTTCCTACGGCGTCCCGGAGGGCCTGATCTCCTCCTTCCCGGTCACCACCAAGGACGGCCAGTACGAGATCGTCCAGGGCCTGGACATCAACGAGTTCTCCCGCGCCCGCATCGACGCCTCCGTCCAGGAGCTGGTGGAGGAGCGCGAGGCGGTCCGTTCCCTGGGCCTCATCTGAGCCTGCCTCCGGCGCTTTTGCCGCGGGCCTGCGCGGGCCCTGTTCCGGTTTCGTCCGGAGCAGGGCCCGCGCCCGTTTTCACCGCTACTGTCAAAAGCAGTGCAGGGAAGGGTGATTCGGGGGGTTCGTGATGAGCGGCTGGAGCGGATGGAACAGCGAGGAGGGGCACGGCGAGGACGGCTACGGCCCCGCTGAGGACAGCGGCCGGGCGGCCTGGTCGCCCGGAACGCCGAACACGCCGCAGTCCGGGGCGCCGAGCACTCCGCCGCCCGGAACGCCGAACACGCCGCAGTCCGGGGCGCCGAACACGCCGCCGTCCGGAGCGCCGAGCACTCCGCCGCCCTGGGCCTACGAGGAGACGCGGACGGCCCCGGTGCCACCGTTCGCGGGCCCCGGTCCCGCCGACGCCCCGCCGCCTCCGCCCTGGGCCACCGCCCCCACGCACGCCGGCGGCCTGCCCGTACCGGCCCCCGTACCGCCGGCCCCCGTGCTGCCGGTCCCCGCCCCGTCGGCCCTCGCTCCGTCGGTCCCCGTACCGTCGTACGAGCCCGGACGCGCCCGGGGCGGCCGGTTGACCGCCCTGGTCATCGCCATGGTGCTGGTCGGCGGGGGCTCGGGCCTCGGGGTCTGGTACCTCGGCCGGGACCGTGGCGGCAGCGGCTCCCCGTCGGCGTCCGCCACGGCCGCCGACGGCACCGTCTCCGCCCCGGTCACCGGAGGTTCCGTCTCCGCCCCGGCGCCCTCGTCCCCGGCGGACACCGCCCGGTCCGGCACCTCCCCGTCCACACCGGGGGAGCCGGCGCAGCCTCCCGCCGGCTACCGCCTCGTCCACGACCCCGCCGGCTACACCCTGGCCGTCCCCGAGGGCTGGACCAGGCGTCAGGAGCAGGGCGAGAAGGCGACCGTGGTCTTCTACGACTCCCCGTCCGACGGCCGCCAGGTGCAGATCTTCGAGCTGACCGAGTCCACCGTGACCGAGTCCCTGGACCTCGCCGAGAACGACCCCGGCTACGGCTACTCCCACCAGCCCGGCTACCGGGCCCTCGCCCGCCGCTCCGGAGCGGACTGGGCCGAGCTGTCCTACCGCTACGACGACCGGACCAAGGGGGCCCGCCGGGTGGTGGACCACCGCTTCCGGGCGCCCGGCGGCACGCTGTACGCGATCCGGGCCGGCGGCCCGGAGAGCCTGTCCGACGCCCTGGTGCGCGGGCCGCTCACGACGGCGCTGTCGTCCTTCTGTCCCTCGGGCGCCCCGTGCGCGTAGCGGGCGCGGTCACTCCATTCCGCGCTTGCCCGGCGCCCAGAACGGCTTGGTGAGGACCGAGCGCCGGTCCCACCCCGCCTCCTGGACGAGGACCCGCCGCACCTCCTGAACGGTCCGCGCCTCCCCGGCGACGTAGGCGATGCCGCCGGGCTCGGGGGCGAGCCGCCGTACCGCCTCCGGCAGCGAGGTGCTGCCGCGCAGCGACCAGTCGAGGCGGCCGGCGTGCCGCAGCGGCAGGCGGTCCGCCGCCGTCTCCGTCTCGATGCACCCCGAGATCCGCGCCCGGTCGGGCAGCGCCGCGAGCATGGCCCCGAAGGCGACGGACGCCGTCTCCTCGCCGACGAACACATGGTGCGCGGCCTCGGGGCGCAGCACGAACGATCCCTCCGGCCGGCCCAGCCGCACCTCGTCGCCCACCCCGGCGGTCCGCCCCCAGCGCGCGCCGGGCCCGGCCTCCGGATGGTCAAGGACGCACAACTCGACGGCACCGGCGGGCTCGTAGCGCCACACCGAGTAGGTGCGCCGGGTCAGTCCGGTGCCGGCCAGGACCCGCACCTGACGGCCGGGGCGCACCTCCAGCCCGGCCAGCGCGTGGCCCTCGATGCGCAGGCGTCGCATGCGTGCGGCGATCTGTTCGGTCTCGGTGACGGTGCCCCGGAGCATCAGCAGGTCGAGGACGGGGTTCAGCAGGGCCGGCACGGACGGCTCCTCGGTGTCGTGGCGAAGGTGTCGTGGCGAAAGTGTCGCGATGGAGGTTGTCGCGATGGAGGTCGTCGCGGTGGAGGTGTCGCGGTGGAGGTGTCGCGCTGCACGGGGAGGGCGGGGTGCCCCGGTGGACCCGGTCGGCCTGGTCCACCGGGGCACCCCGTGCACCCGGTCGGCCTGGCCGACCGCGGCGGGCGCCGGCGGTCAGGAGCGTGCCGATCGCGACAGTACGCGTTTCCGGTCGGACGCGATAGTACGTGAACCGGCCCGGTTGCCGTGGCCGACGACCACCAGCGCCGTCGCGGCCAGCACCACCAGGGCGGTCGTGCGCAGGGCCGGACCCATCCCGCCGGCGAGGTCGGCGTGGGAGGACAGGACGGTGCCGGTGATCGCGACGCCCAGGGCGGCGCCGGTCTCGCGGGCGGTGGTGGCGAGGCCGGAGCCGAGGCCCGCCTGGTGGGGCGGGAGCGAGCTGACCACGCCGAAGGTCAGGGCGGGCATGGACAGGCCGGTGCCGGCCGCGATGACCAGGAGCCAGCAGGCGTACAGCGCGTAGGGGGTGCCCGCGTCGACGGTGGAGACGCCGAGCAGGCCGAGGCCGATCAGGGCGAGCCCGGTGCCGATGATCGTCCGGGGCCGGTCCGCCCAGCGGCCCGCCAGCTTCTGGGAGAGCGCCATCCCGACGGGCAGCGGCAGGATCGCGACGCCGGTGACGGCCGCGCCGAAGCCCTTCATCTCCTGCAGGTACTGGGAGTTGACGAAGAACAGGGAGAACAGGCCGAAGAATCCGGTGGCCGTGCCGAGCGAGGCGGCGCGCAGCCGGGAGGAGGCGAAGACGCGCGGGTCGAAGAGCGGGGCGGCCGAGCGCAGCGCGTGCAGGGTGAAGACGGCGATCAGCAGGGCGCCCGCGGCGAAGGCGCCGAGGATGCGGGCGGAGGTCCAGCCGTAGGACGGGCCCTCGATGATGCCGAACAGGACGGCGACCAGGCCCGCCGTCAGGAGCAGGGTGCCGACCGGGTCGAGGTTGCCGGCGGTGGAGCGTTCGGTGCGCGGGGTGGTGACGGCGACCGCGGCGGCGAGTACCGCGGCGAGCGGGACCATGACCGCGAACAGGGCGCGCCAGGAGAGGAACTGGCCCGCGAGCCCGCCGCCCAGGTTGCCCGCCGCGCCGCCCAGACCGATGGACAGGGTCCAGGCGGCCATCGAACGGGCCCGGTGCTCGGGCGCGGACAGCTGCATCAGGATCGACAGGGTGGCCGGGGTGATGAAGGCCGCTCCGGCGCCGGACAGCCCCCGGCCCGCGATCAGCAGGGCCGGGCCGGTCGCCAGCGCGCTGGTGGCGGCGCCCGCCGCGAACAGGCCGAGCCCGGTGAGCAGCGCGCCCTTGCGGCCGTGCCGGTCGCCGAGCGTGCCGGCCGGGACGAGGAGCCCGGCGAAGACGATGACGTACGCGTCGACCGTCCACAGGATCTCGCTGTGCGAGGGGTGCAGGGACGACGAGATCAGCTGCGGTATCAGCAGGTTGATGGCGGCGACCATGCTCTGGGCGACCAGCACGCAGGCGCACAGCGCGAGCAGGGTCGAACGTTTCAGGGCATGCGAGGGCACGGCTCCTCCTGGGGAGCTAGGCGGTTGGTGCGGGATGCCCTTTCACCGTAGGCTCGCCATGACATGCTTTCCAGTGCAACCTTTGCAAGAGATACTTGCGTATGACGCAATCCGCGGGGCTGGACCTGAATCTGCTGCTCGCGCTGGACGTGCTGCTGGAGGAGCAGAGCGTGCAGGGCGCCGCCCGCCGGCTGCACCTGTCCGAACCGGCGATGAGCCGCACCCTCGGCCGGATCCGCAAGGCCCTCGGGGACCCGGTCCTCGTCCGGGCCGGGCGCCGCATGGTGCCGACACCGCACGCACTGGCCGTGCGCGCCGAGGTGAGCGCGGTGGTGGAGCGGGCCCGCGCGCTGTTCCGGCCCGGCCGGGACGCCGACCTCGGCACGGTCGAGCGCACCTTCACGATCCTCGGCCACGACACGGTCGCCGCCTCCCACGGCCCCGCCCTCTTCGCGCGCGCCGCCCGGGAGGCGCCCGGCATCCGCATCCGCTTCCTGACCGAGAGCCATGTGGACGCGCCGGTCCTGCGGGAGGGAACCGCCGATCTGGAGGTGGGGGTCATCGACTCGGCGGCGCCCGAGGTGCGGGTGGAGGAGCTCGCCGAGGACCGGATGCTCGGTGTCGTCCGCGCCGGACACCCCCTGCTGGAGGGGGAGATGACGCCGGAGCGGTTCGCTGCCCAGGCTCACATCACCGTCTCGCGACGGGGCAGGCTGTACGGCCCCGTCGACGGCGCCCTCGCCGAACTCGGCCTGAAACGGCGGGTGGTGGGCAGCGTGGGCACCTACCCCGCCTCCCTCTTCGTCATCCGCGACACCGATCTGGTGGGGATGGTCGGCAGCAGGGCCGAGCCGCTGGTGTCCTCGCTCGGCCTGGTGACCTTCCCGGTACCGGTGTCCCTGCCGCCGCTGCGGCTGGGGCTGGCCTGGCACCCCCGGCACGACGCCGATCCGGCCCACGCATGGCTGCGCACCTGTGTGCGGGAGCTGGTGGAGAGGTCGGTCGACGGGCCGCGCTAGCCGCTTCTCGAACCGGTGACCGGCATACACGCTGTCGTCGTACCGCGGGATCTCCGTGCAGCCGCACGCCCGGTACATCGCCTGCGCCTCGGTGAGCACGGCGTGCGTCTCCAGCCGTACGACGGCGCCCAGCAGCCGCCGCCCGGCCCGGCAGGGCCATGGATGCCTTCCGGCCGGGCAGGCGGGCCGCGCAGGTCTTCCCGGTGCCGTCCTGTCGCCGTCATGCCCTCCGCGGGCACCCACCCTCGGTCCGTTTTTGTCCGTTTCCGACCGCATTTTCAGTGACGCGGCGCACTTTCGGCCATCGATTGCGCATGCGATCCACCCCCCGGGGCAGGCGGTCACGGTCCCCGACTGTGACACAGCTGTGACACAGGGGGACTGAACAGGAACGGAAGGCAATACCGATCATGGCGGACAGAACGGAACGACAGGCCCAGGCGACCATCCACGCGGGAGGCGAGTGGCTGGAAGCGATCTCCGGCGCGACGCGCGAGATCCTCGACCCCGCGGACGCCCGGCCGTTCGCCGTGGTCGCCGAGGGTGACGAGAAGGACGCGGAGCGGGCGGTGACCGCGGCCCGGCAGGCGTTCGACCGCGGCCCCTGGCCCGGCACCCCCGTCGCCGAACGCGCCGCCCTGCTGCGCCGCGTCGCCGGCCTCCTCGTACGCGACCGCGAGGAACTCGGCCTGCTGGAGGCCCGGGACGCGGGCAAGACGGCCGAGGAGGGCCGCGTCGACATCGACTGCGTGGCCGACGCCTTCCGCTACTTCGCCGACCTGGTCGCCGCCGAGGCCCCCGGCCGGGTGGTCGACGCGGGTTCGCCCGACATCCACAGCGTCGTCGTGCACGAGCCGGTCGGCGTCTGTGCGCTGATCACGCCCTGGAACTACCCGCTGCTCCAGGCCAGCTGGAAGATCGCCCCGGCACTCGCGGCCGGCAACACCTTCGTCATCAAGCCCAGCGAGATCACGCCGATGACGACCGTCGCGCTGATCGGCCTGCTCGCCGAGGCCGGCCTGCCCGCGGGCGTCGCCAACCTCGTCACCGGACCCGGTCACACCGTCGGCGCCCGCTTCGCCGAACACCCCGGCGTCGACCTGGTCTCCTTCACCGGCGGCCTGGTCAGCGGCACCAAGGTCGCCCAGGCCGCCGCTCCCACGGTCAAGAAGGTCGCCCTCGAACTCGGCGGCAAGAACCCCAACGTGGTCTTCGCCGACGCCTGCGCCACCGAAGAGGGCTTCGACACGGCCGTCGACCAGGCCCTCAACGCCGCGTTCATCCACAGCGGCCAGGTCTGCTCGGCCGGCGCCCGCCTCATCGTCGAGGAGTCCGTCCGGGACCGCTTCGTCACCGAACTCGCCCGCCGCGCCGAGAAGATCAGGCTCGGCCGGGGCACCGAGGACGGCGTCGAGTGCGGCCCGCTGGTCTCCGCGCAGCAGCGCGCCAAGGTCGAGGCGTACGTCGCCTCCGCGCTGGCCGAGGGCGCGGTGCTGCGCTGCGGCGGCAAGCGGCCCTCGCCCGCCGCCGAGCGGCCCGAGTCCGGCTACTTCTACGAGCCGACCGTCCTGGACCACTGCCACCGCGAGATGAAGGTCGTCCGCGAGGAGGTCTTCGGGCCGGTCCTCACCGTCGAGACCTTCCGCACGGAGGAGGAGGCGGTGCTCCTCGCCAACGACACCGAGTACGGCCTTGCCGGCGCCGTCTGGACCACCGACGCCGGCCGCGCCCGGCGGGTGGCGGGGCGGCTGCGCCACGGCACCGTCTGGATCAACGACTTCCACCCCTATCTGCCGCAGGCGGAGTGGGGCGGCTTCGGCAGGAGCGGCACGGGCCGCGAGCTGGGGCCGGCCGGGCTCGCCGAGTACCGCGAGACCAAGCACGTGTACCAGAACCTGGCGCCGAAGCCGGTGCGCTGGTTCGCAGGCTGAGCCGCCGACCCACCCCCGGCCGACCCCCCACCTGGAGTAACACCCCATGTCCCACCCTCTGCCCCACCCCCCGTCCGAGAACACGCACACCTACGACTACGTCGTCATCGGCGGCGGCACCGCGGGATCCGTCATCGCCTCCCGCCTCACCGAGAACCCGGACGTCACCGTGGCCGTCATCGAGGGCGGCCCCAGCGACGTCGGCCGCGACGACGTGCTGACCCTGCGCCGCTGGATGGGCCTGCTCGGCGGCGAACTCGACTACGACTACCCGACCACCGAACAGCCCCGCGGCAACTCCCACATCCGGCACAGCCGGGCCCGGGTCCTCGGCGGCTGCTCCTCGCACAACACCCTCATCTCCTTCAAGCCGCTGCCGTCCGACTGGGACGAGTGGGAGGACGCCGGCGCCAAGGGCTGGGGCGCCGTCCCCATGGAGGCCTACTTCGCGCGTCTCCTCAACAACATCGTCTCCGTCGACGAGAAGGACCGGAACGCGATCGCCCGCGACTTCGTGGACGCGGCCCAGTCGGCCCTCGGGGTTCCCCGCGTCGAGGGTTTCAACCGCAAGCCGTTCACCGAGGGCGTCGGCTTCTTCGACCTCGCCTACCACCCCGAGAACAACAAGCGGTCCTCCGCCTCGGTGGCGTATCTGCACCCGGTGATGGACGAGCGCCCCAACCTCCGCATCCTCCTGGAGACCTGGGCGCACCGGCTGGAGCTGAACGGCACCCGCGCCGAGGGCGTCCACGTGCGCACCAAGGACGGCGAAGAAGTGCTGATCCGGGCCCGCAACGAGGTCGTGCTGTGTGCGGGCGCCGTCGACTCGCCCCGCCTCCTGATGCACTCGGGCATCGGCCCCCGCCAGGACCTGGAGGCGCTCGGCATCCCCGTCGTGCACGATCTGCCGGGCGTCGGCGAGAACCTGCTCGACCACCCCGAGTCGGTGATCGTCTGGGAGACCGACGGACCGATCCCGGAGAACTCCGCGATGGACTCCGACGCGGGCCTGTTCGTGCGCCGGGACCCCGAACACGCGGGCCCGGACCTGATGTTCCACTTCTACCAGATCCCGTTCACGGACAACCCGGAGCGCCTCGGCTACGAGCGGCCGGAGTTCGGCGTCTCCATGACTCCGAACATCCCCAAGCCGAAGAGCCGCGGCCGGCTGTACCTGACCAGCGCCGACCCGTCCGTGAAGCCCGCGCTGGACTTCCGTTACTTCACCGACGAGGACGACTACGACGCCCGGACCCTGGTCGACGGCATCCGTATCGCCCGCGAGATAGCCAAGGCCGAGCCGCTCGCGGGCTGGCTCAAGCGCGAGGTCTGCCCGGGCCCGGAGATCCTGGGCGACGCCGAGCTGAGCGAGTACGCCCGCAAGGTCGCGCACACCGTCTACCACCCCGCCGGCACCTGCAGGATGGGCGCCGCCGACGACCGGCTCGCCGTGGTCGACCCGGAACTGAGGATCCGCGGCCTCGACGGCATCCGCATCGCCGACGCCTCCGTCTTCCCGACCATGCCCGCCGTCAACCCGATGATCGGGGTGCTCATGGTCGGGGAGAGGGCCGTCGACCTGATCGGAGGTGATGCGCGATGACGCTCACTGTTCCCACCCGCAAGCCCCCCACCACCGACGACACCCCCGTCTTCTCCGTCGACGGCCTGTGGAAGGTGTTCGGCCCGAAGGCCGACCGCGTCCCGGCCGACCCGGAACTCAGCACGCTGGACCCCGCCGACCTGCGTTCCCGCACCGGCTGCACGGCCGCCGTCCGGGACGTCTCCTTCGACGTGCGCAGGGGCGAGGTCTTCGTGGTGATGGGCCTGTCCGGCTCCGGCAAGTCCACCCTCGTGCGCTGTCTGACCCGGCTGATCGAGCCGACGGCGGGCAGCATCGCCATCGACGGCGAGGACGTGCGCGCCATGGACCAGGGCCGCCTGCGCGAACTGCGCCGCCACCGTGCCGCGATGGTCTTCCAGCACTTCGGCCTGCTCCCGCACCGCACGGTCCTGGACAACGTGGCCTACGGCCTGGAGATCCAGGGCGTCGGCAAGGCCGAACGGCGTGAGCGGGCCGCCGAGTTCGTCACCAAGGTCGGCCTGGAAGGCATGGAGAAGCGCCGCCCCGGCCAGCTCTCCGGCGGCCAGCGCCAGCGCGTCGGACTCGCCCGCGCGCTCGCCGTCGACCCCGAGGTCCTCCTGTTCGACGAGCCGTTCAGCGCCCTCGACCCGCTCATCCGGCGCGACATGCAGGACGAGGTGGCCCGCCTGCACCGCGAGGAGGGCCGCACGATGGTCTTCATCACCCACGACCTCGCCGAGGCCCTGAAGCTCGGCGACCGCATCGCCCTGATGCGCGACGGCCGTGTCGTCCAGCTCGGCACCCCCGAGGAGATCGTCTCCTCCCCGGCCGACGACTACGTCCGCGAGTTCGTCCGCGACGTCCCGCGCGAACAGGTCGTCACCTGCCGCACCGCCATGCGCCCGGCGTCCCCGGAGGAAGCGGGCGCCGGCCCCGCGGTCGCCCCGGACGCCCCGGTGGCGGAGGCCATCGAGGCAGTGGCCCGCGCGGGTGCTCCGGCCCGGGTGATGGACCGGGGCAGGTGCGTCGGCGTGGTCGGCCACGAGCAGCTGCTGGGCGTGGTGGCGGGTGTGGACGCGGACACCGACTCCGCCCTGCCGCGCCCCCGCACCAGCCCGGAGGACGTCTGATGGCCACCCTCACCGTCCCCGCCCTCCACAAGGCCCCCGTCCTGAAGAACCGGGCGGTGGCCAAGCTCCTCCTGCTCGCGCTCGCCGCCGCGGTCCTCGTGCCCCCGCTCAACGCCCACTGGGGCGGCGGTGCCTGGCCGCACGCGCTGACCGTCGACGTCTCCAAGCCCCTCGCCGACGCCAGCAACTGGGTGATCGACAACCGCGACAGCCACCCCCTGTTCCTCTACTTCTTCGGCTACATCAGCAACGCGGTCGTCCTCGCCGTACGCGCCGTCTACCTCACCCTGCTCGCCGCGGGCTGGACGGGCGTCACCGTCTTCGGTGCCCTCGTCGCCTGGCGGGTCGCCGGTGTCCGCCTGGCCGCCGGCACCGCGGTCGCCTTCCTGGCCTGCGGCGCGCTCGGCATGTGGACGCCGACCATGCAGACCCTCGCGCTGATGGTCGTCGCCGTCCTCGCCTCCGTGGCCGTGGGCGCCGTACTGGGCCTCGCCGCCGGCCTCTCCGACCGTCTGAACCGCGCCCTGCGCCCGGTGCTGGACACCATGCAGGTGCTCCCGGCGTTCGCGTACCTCCTCCCCGTGGTCCTGGTCTTCGGCATCGGAGTCCCCGCGGCCGTCCTCGCCACCGTCGTCTACGCCGCCCCGCCGATGGCCCGCCTCACCGCACTCGGCCTGCGCGGCGCCGACCCCGAGGTCCTGGAGGCCGTGGAGTCGCTCGGCACCACCCCCCGGCAGCGGCTGCTGACCGCCCGCATCCCGCTGGCCCGCAGGGAACTCCTGCTCGGTCTCAACCAGACGATCATGATGGCGCTGTCCATGGCCGTGATCGCCTCGGTCATCGGCGCCGGCGGCCTCGGCGACCGCGTCTACCAGGCGCTCGCCTCCGTCGACGTGGGCGCCGCCCTCGCGGCCGGCATCCCGATCGTGCTGCTGGCCGTCGTCCTGGACCGCGTCACCGCGGCGGCCGGGGACGGCACCGACGCGACCGACCGCCCCCGCACGACCGGCACCCTCTACGCCCTCTACGCCCTCGCGGTCACCGTGGCGCTCGCGCTGGCCGCCCGGCTGCTCGGCGCCCTCGACTGGCCGTCCGGCGCCACCCTGGACATCACCGGGCCGGTCAACACCGCCAAGGACTGGATGGTCGACCACCTCTACTCCGGCGTCCCGGTCGTCGGCGGCACCGCCGAATGGGCGGGCCACTTCACCACCTGGATCCTGGACCCGGTCCGCAGCGGCCTGCAGTGGCTGCCCTGGTGGTCGGTACTGCTCCTCGTCGCCGCGCTGGCCTGGGTGATCGGCACCTGGCGCACCGCGCTGACCGCCGTCCTCGCGATGGCCGCGATCGGCGTCCTCGGGGTGTGGGAGCCGTCCCTCGACACGCTCTCGCAGGTGCTCGCCGCCGTCGCCGTCACCCTCGTCCTCGGCTTCGCCACCGGCATCGCGGCCGCCCGCAGCGACCGCTTCGAACGGGCGCTGCGCCCGGTCCTGGACGTCTTCCAGACCATGCCGCAGTTCGTGTACCTGATCCCGGTCGTCGCCCTGTTCGGGGTCGGCCGTGCCCCCGCCGTCGCCGCGTCCGTCGTCTACGCCCTCCCGGCCGTCGTGCGGATCACCGCGCAGGGCCTGCGCCAGGTCGACGCGGCCGCGCTGGAGTCGGCGCGCTCGCTCGGCGCGACCGGCCGCCAGCAGCTGTGGCAGGTCCAGCTCCCGCTCGCCAGGCGGTCGTTGCTGCTCGCCGCCAACCAGGGCGTGGTCCTGGTCCTCGCCGTCGTCATCATCGGCGGCCTGGTCGGCGGCGGTGCCCTCGGCTACAACGTCGCCTTCGGCCTCGCCCAGGGCGACCTGGCGACCGGTCTGGTCGCCGGTGCGGCCATCGTCTGCCTGGGCCTGATGCTGGACCGGGTGACCCAGCCGACCGAACGCCGCGCGAGGGAAGGAGCCTGACATGCGCATCCGTACGACTGCCGTGGCCGCGACCGCTCTCACGGGCTCGCTCGCGCTGCTGACCGGCTGCGGCGCCGCCGACATGACCAAGCAGGCCTCGCCGTTCGCGAACACCCAGGGCTCGAAGACGGTCACCCTGTCCGTGCAGTCCTGGGTCGGCGCCCAGTCCAACGTGGCCGTCGCCCAGTACCTCCTGGAACACAAGCTGGGCTACCGCGTCGACACCGTCCAGGTCGACGAGGTGCCGGCCTGGGACGCGCTCAGCCAGGGCCGGGTCGACGCGATCCTGGAGGACTGGGGCCACCCCGACCAGGAGAAGCGGTACGTCACCGACAAGAGGACCATCGCGCACGGCGGCGACCTCGGGGTGACCGGGCACATCGGCTGGTTCGTGCCGACGTACCTGGTCAAGCAGCACCCGGACATCACCGACTGGCGGAACCTGAACAAGTACGCCTCGCTCTTCCGTACCCCGGAGAGCGGCGGCAAGGGCCAGCTGATGGACGGCTCCCCGTCCTACGTCACCAACGACAAGGCGCTGGTGAAGAACCTGAAGCTGGACTACCAGGTCGTCTTCGCCGGTTCCGAGGCGGCGCAGATCACGCAGATGAGGCAGTTCGCCAAGGAGAAGAAGCCCTTCCTGACGTACTGGTACTCGCCGCAGTGGCTGTTCAAGAAGGTCCCCATGACGGAGGTGAAGCTGCCGCCGTACAAGGAGGGCTGCGACGCGGACGCGGCCAAGATCGTCTGCGCCTACCCGCACACTCCGCTGCAGAAGTACCTCAACGCCGGCTTCGCGAAGTCCGGCGGCAGGGCGGCGGCCTTCCTGAAGAAGTTCAAGTGGACCACCGAGGACCAGAACGAGGTCTCGCTGCTGATCGCCGACCAGAAGCTCTCGCCGCAGGACGCGGCGAAGAAGTGGGTGGACAGCCACCCCTCCGTGTGGAAGCAGTGGCTGTCCTGAGCCGGGATCCGCAGGCCGGCACCGGGCAGGGCTGAGCGCGGGGCTGCCGCGCCGGTCTCCGCGTGCTCGGCGCGCTTGCCCTGCTCGGAGCGCTCGGCGCGGCGTGCCCGGTGAGCCTGCCGTTGACCTCGCGGTGGGCGACCGGACCCGTCCACCGCGAGGCGGACCGCGGTCAGCTCCAGCGGACGGCGTGGTAGAGGGTGGCGTCCCCGGGATCGTCGACGCTGCACTCTCCTACGGTGGTGCCGCTCGCGTCGACCGAGGCCGGCACGCACACGCCGGTGCTGCCGGCGGGCGCGCCGAGGTGGCTCACGGTGCCGTCGGAACTCCACCGCACGGCACGCGGGTTCGTCGCACCGTGCATCGATTCCCCGGCGATGACCCCGAGGTCGTTGACGGCCTCGGCCTCGCCGCCGTCGTCGCCGGTGAGTTCCGCGAGCGCGGACACCGTCCCGTCGGCGTTCCACCGCACCGGGGTCCTCCGGACGGGCCCCATCGGACTGCTGAGGCCGGACATGCCGACGATCTCACCGCTGTCGTTGATCGCGTTGGCGCGGCCGGCGGTGTCACCGGGCAGCGAAGGCAGCTCCTGCACCGTGCCGTCCGCGCTCCACCGCACCGCGTGCATACGGCCGTTGCCGGCGAGAGAGACCCCGACCGCCACACCGGAATCGTTGACTCCCACGGCCCACGCCTGCGTGTCGCCGGGCAGCGCGGGCAGGACGTTCCTGCTGCCGTCGGGGTTCCAGCGTGCGGCCTTCGTGCGGCCGCTGGTCGCGTCGTAGGTCTCGCCGGCCACGACACCGGTGCCGCTGACGGCCCGCGCCATGCCGCCCTTGCCGCCGGGCGGGGCCCCGAGGTCGGTGACCGTTCCGTCGGGGTTCCAGCGCACCGGCACCCGGCCGTGGGTACCGCTCGCATCGCCCACGACGACACCACTGTCGTTGACCGCCAGCGCCTCGCTTTCGGTGCTGCCGCCAAGGCGGGGCAGCCGGACGATCGTGCCGTGTGCATCCCATGACGTCGCATGGGTGGCGTCGGCCGAAAGCCGGGCCCAGCCGACGGTGAGCCCCGACCCGTTGATCCCGGTGGCCGCGCTCTGCGTCCCCCCGGGGAGGGTGCCGAGATCGGTCGCGGTGGCGGTCGCGGCCGCCGACACCGGAGTGTTCAGCGCGGCGACCGCGACCGCAGCCAGACCGGAACACCATGCAATGTGCCGAAGAAGCCTCATGGCCGCGAGTGTGATCGACGCCCCGATCCGCCGACAACAGGATGATCGGACAACCGTGAACCACCGCAGTTTCCCGTCGTGACAACCACCGACGCCCCGACGCCGCAGATCCCGGACTCCGTTCCGCGGCGGGACTACGCCGGCGGGACCTGGCGGAGCCCGTCGGCGATCTCCCGCAGCGCGGCCGCGGCCCGCCGCTGGAGTCCCGGCCCGAACGTGATGCGGGTGGCCCCGAGTTCGCCGAGCGCGGCGGGCGAGGGGCCCTCGCCGTCCAGCCGGGCCAGCATGTTCAGCGGGCCCCGGATCCCGGACCGCAGCAGGGGCAGCAGGCCCGCCGGGGCGAGGATCGGGTACACGCAGTCCGCGCCCGCGGCCACGTACAACGCCGCGCGCTCGACGGCCCGTTCGGGGTCGCCGTCGCCGTGGACGAAGGTGTCGACGCGGGCGTTGACGAACAGCCGGTCCGCGGCGGCCGAGCGCACCTCGGCGAGGAACTCGGCCTGCTCCCGCGGGTCCTTGAGGACACCCCCCGCCGAGTCCTCCAGGTTGCAGCCGACGACGCCGGCCTCCAGCAGCCGCTCCACCAGCTCCTTCGGCGCGAGCCCGTAGCCGCCCTCGACGTCCGCCGACACCGGCACGTCCACCGCCCGCGCGATCCGGGCCACCGCGGCGAACATCTCGTCCGCCGGGGTCTCGCCGTCCGCGTACCCGAGAGCGGCGGCGACGCCCGCGCTCGGGGTGGCCAGCGCCGGGAACCCGGCCTCGGCGAACACCCGGGCGCTCGCCGCGTCCCAGGGGCCGGGAAGGACCAGCGGGTCGCCCTGGCCGCGCTTGAGATGCAGCGTCCGGAACACGTCCACGTTGCTCACGGCTGGTAACCCCCCGGCGGGACACGGCGGCTGACCATCAGGCGGTTCCAGCCGTTGATGACGGTGACGAGACCGATGAGGTGGGCGAGTTCGGCCTCGGGAAAGTGCTTGGCGGCGGTGTCGTGGACCTCGTCGGGCACGAAGCCGTCGGTCAGCACGGTGACCGCCTCGGTCAGGGCCAGCGCGGCCCGCTCCCGCTCGCTGTAGAGGTCCTCGGTCTCCTCCCAGGCGCCGAGGAGCTGGAGGCGGTCCTCCGACTCCCCGTTCTCCCGGGCCACCCGCAGGTGCATGTCGAGACAGAAGGCGCAGTGGTTGAGCTGCGAGGCACGGATCATGACCAGCTCGGCGAGGACCGGATCGCCGAGCCCCTTCTTGGCGGCCGCGCCGAGTGCGGACATCGCCCTGCCGACCGCCGGGTCCAGCAGCCGGGTCCGGCTCACTTGTACTGCCCCGGGGTGTAGTGCCCCGGGGCCATCCGGGTCGTCACGCCGAACCGGTTCCAGGCGTTGATCACCGTGATCGCGGCGATCAGTTGCGACAGCTCGGCCTCCTCGAACTGCTCGGCGGCCTTCTCGTAGACCTCGTCCGGCACGAAGCCGTCGGTCAGCACGGTGACCGCCTCGGTCAGCTCGATCGCCGCCAGCTCCTTCTGCGTGTAGAAGTGCCGCGACTCCTCCCACGCGCTGAGCTGGACGATCCGTTCCACGCTCTCGCCGGCCGCGAGCGCGTCCTTGGTGTGCATGTCGAGGCAGAAGGCGCAGTGGTTGAGCTGCGAGGCGCGGATCTTCACCAGCTCGTACAGCTTCGGGTCCAGGCCGTTCCTGGCCGCGGTCTCCAGGCGGATCATCGCCCGGTAGACCTCGGGCGCGTGCTTGGCCCACTCCAGTCGCGGGGCGAGCTCGGGGGCGTACTCGACGGTGTCCTGTGCGGTGGTGTCCTGTGCAGTGTTCATGTCCTCGACCCTAGGAGTGAGGCAGCCCAGGAGTATGGTCCATTTCCATGGTGAATTCATGGGCCACTCTGGGTGTCGACCTGCACCTGGAACCGGCCGGCTCCGGCGGGCTGCGCCGGGGCCTGACCGACGCACTGCGGGAGGCCGTACGCAGCGGCCGCCTGGTCCCGGGCACCCGGCTGCCCTCCTCCCGCTCCCTCGCGGCCGACCTGGGCATCGCCCGCAACACCGTCGCCGAGGCCTACGCCGACCTGGTCGCCGAGGGCTGGCTCACCGCCCGCCAGGGCTCCGGCACCCGGGTCGCGGACCGGGTCGTGGCCCCGCCCGCGGCCTCGGCACCCCGGCGCCGCGAGCCGGGCGAGCCCGTCCACAGCCTGATCCCCGGCTCCCCCGACCTCGCGTCCTTCCCCCGCATCGAGTGGCTCAAGGCCGCCCGCCGCGCCCTGTCCGTCGCACCCTCGCACGCCTTCGGCTACGGCGATCCACGCGGCCGTCCCGAACTGCGCACCGCCCTCGCCGGCTACCTGGCCCGCGCCCGGGGCGTCCGCACCGACCCCGAGACGGTCGTGATCACCGCGGGCTTCTCACACGCGCTGCGCATCCTCGGCACGCTGCTGCGCTCACGCGGGGTGCGGTCGGTCGCGGTGGAGTCGTACGGCCTCGACGTGCACTGGGGCCTGCTGCGGGACGCGGGCCTCGTCACCTCCGCGCTGCCCTACGACGACCTGGGCACGGACCCGGGTCCCCTGGACGAGCAGGGGGCGGTCCTGCTCACCCCCGCCCACCAGTTCCCGATGGGCACGCCGCTGCACCCCGACCGGCGGGCCGCCGTCGTGGACTGGGCGCGGCGCACCGGCGGGCTGGTCCTGGAGGACGACTACGACGGCGAGTTCCGCTACGACCGCCAGCCCGTCGGCGCGCTGCAGGGCCTCGACCCCGACCGGGTCGTGTACCTCGGCACCGCCAGCAAGTCCCTCGCCCCCGGCCTCAGACTGGGCTGGATGGTGCTGCCGCCGGCCCTGGCGGAGGAGGCCACCGCGGTCAAGGGCCGCATCGACACCGTCGGGGTACTGGATCAGCTGACCCTGGCCGAGTTCCTCACCTCCGGGGCGTACGACCGCCACGTCCGCTCGGCCCGGCTGCGCTACCGGCGCCGCCGTGACGCCCTCGCCGCGGCCGTCGCCGACCGCGCCCCCGACGGCCCCCGCATCGAGGTGACCGGGATCGCGGCCGGCCTGCACGCGGTGCTGAGGCTGCCGCCCGGCACCGAGCAGTCGGTGATCCAGGCCGCCACCTGGCAGGGCCTGGCCCTGCACGGCCTCGCCTTCCACCGCCACGAGGAGGCTGTCGCCGAGCCCCTGGACGCACTGGTCGTCGGCTACGGAACACCGTCGGACAGCGCGTGGACGGGGGCCCTGGAGGCGTTGTGCAGGGTGTTGCCGTGAACGGAGCTCCGGCTAGGCGGGGGTTTCGGGGGAGGGCGGTAGGGGGTCGGCCACAAAGGTCCCCAGTCCGACTTCGCCCCGCGTCCAGCCCTGCTCCCGTACATGCCGCATGGCCTTCGCGGCTGTCGCGTTCACCACGCCGAACTCCTGGGCGATTTCGAGCGTGGACGGCACGCGGCTTCCCGGCGGATACGTGCCGTTCTTGATGCGTCGGATGATCTCCGCGGCAATCTGACGCCAGAGGGGGCGCGTGCGGTCAAGCTCCATGAGCCTCAGCGTGGGTGACCATGGCATTCTGCGCATCCGTGGTTATCCGCGGTTATCCACGGTATGTTGGTTTCGCAAGCAGAACGGCCCCGACGGGAAGCGGCTACTTCCTCACCGGGGCCTCAGCCGACTGAATAGGAGTCGACCTGTGCGCAGCCTACTGGCCGCGATGCTGAGCCTTTTCCTGCCGCCGCGCGGAGCCCACCGCGCCGCCACGCCGCCGCCCCTCATTGCCCGCCAGTCCGCGTTCCGGCTCACCCCCGTGCGCAGGACGCGGCCGTACCCGACGGACGTCATCGCCGCCGACGCCCTACCGCTGGTCCGGCCCTACGTCGTCGTCTGGGAACGCGAGCGTGACGAACAAGCACGGCGCTACTACGCCCCGTGGGAGGCCGCCGTATGAGTACGTCACCCCTCCGCAGCCTCGGCGTCGACCCCGCTACCGGCAAGGAGGCGTTCGTGGTCGCGCGCCCCGGCGGGTTCCTGGAGGCGCTGGCCGACGCGCATGCCCTGGAGGCCGCCGCCGTCCTGGTGGCGGTCGTCGGCGCCGTACTGGAGGCGGGGGAGGCGTCGGACGCCGAACTCGCCGCCCTCGTACCGCCGTTGCATGCGGCGCTCGACGAATGTGTCGGCATGATGGCGGCAGGCTCGTAAGCGATGACGGAGCCGGGGGGTGATGGCGTTGTCCGGAGGCTTGGGGCCACCCGTGCGAACCCTCCCGTCTCGGCGGGCGGCAGCCTTGCGGCGGGGCTGCCTGCCCTCACCCGGCCGGCCGTCGGGCGCCGGACCGGAAGCGATCTTCCGCAGCGGCTGCGAGAAGCGGCTGCGAGAGCGGACCGTCCGCCTTCGTCGCTTGGACGACATCCTCGGCGGTGACACCTTCAGGGTCTGCATCGGCGAATGAGGTCGCGCAGACAGGGGTGTGCTCACGGGCGGCGGTTCGGACGTCCGTCCCAGCGGTGGGTCGTCCACGCCCTGCGGAGCAGGCTACGGACGGTGACGAGCGTATCGACGAGGCCGAAGAAGGCGTCGATGACGGCGGCGCGGCGCTCATAGCTTCAGGCGAGCCGGTGGAAGGCGTTCTGCCAGGCGTGGGTGCGCTCGATGTGCCATCGCCGGCTCGCCCTGATCGGCGCCTTCTCACCCCGACACCCGTGCGCTCGCGCCGGCCCCTATCAGACTGCGGGATGCGGAGGTTCCGCCACCCAAACGGAGATCAACCACTCGATCTCATTAATCGCCGCACGAAGGAGTGTCAGCCCCGGTGCCCAGTGCCACATAGCACGACATGAACGCATCGGCTGAACCGTTCTTCCGCACGATCATTCCCCCGCACATCCTCGACAGGCTCGCGGAGTCCGAGGATCCCCGGTACCACGAGCCCGCGCGCCGCACCCTCGAGCACGACGGTGCCCTCCGCACCCAGCGCCGGGTCGTCGCCGCCCGCGGCCTGGCTCCGACCACCCCTGCCGCCGCCTCGGACAGCCCGAACCGCACGATCTACGACGCCCATCACCTGACGACCCTGCCCGGCGGCAAGGTCCACACCGAGGGTGCCGCCCCCGGCAAGGACGCCGCGGTCAACCGCGCCTACAGCGCGCTCGGCGCCACCTTCGACTTCTACCTCAAGGCCTACGGACGCCGCTCCGTCGACGGCACCGGTCTGCCGCTGAACGCCACCGTGCACTACGGCATGGAGTACGACAACGCCTTCTGGAACGGCGACCAGATGATCTTCGGCGACGGGGACGGCATTGCCTTCCTCGACTTCACCATCTGCATCGAGGTCATCGGCCACGAACTGACCCACGGGGTCACCCAGTACACGGCCAACCTGGAGTACTACGGCCAGTCCGGCGCCCTCAACGAGTCGGTCTCGGACGTCTTCGGCTCGCTGATCAAGCAGTACTCCCTCGGCCAGACCACCGACCAGGCCGACTGGCTGATCGGCGCGGGCCTGCTCGGCCCCACCATCGACGGCATCGCCCTGCGCTCCATGAAGGCTCCCGGAACCGCCTACGACGACTTCCAACTGGGCAAGGACCCCCAGCCCGCCACCATGAACGACTTCGTCGAAACCCCGCGCGACAACGGCGGCGTCCACATCAACTCCGGCATCCCCAACCACGCCTTCTACCTCCTCGCCTCCGCCCTCGGCGGCTTTGCGTGGGAACGCGCGGGCAAGATCTGGTACGAGACGCTGACCGGCGGCAACCTGGCCTCCGACGCCGACTTCGCCACGTTCGCCCGGCAGACCGCGGCCACGGCCCGGAGCCTGTTCGGCGAGGGCGACGAGACCAAGGCGGTGCTCAAGGCCTGGGCCCAGGTGGGGGTCCCCATCTCGTAACCCGGCCCGTACCGGGCGACAATGGCGGCATGCGGATCGCCATCACCCGTACCGGCGGGTTCGCCGGTATCGAGCGTCGGGCCGAACTGGACACGTCCGGCCGGCCCGACGTCACGCACCTCGAGGCCCTGGCCCACCACGCCCTCGCCCCGGGCCACGACTCCCCCGCCCGCGGTGTCCCCGACGGCTTCCACTACGAGATCACGGTCGACGATCGCACGGTCCACCTCGCGGACCCGCACCTCACCGAGGACCAGCACGAGCTGATCAGCACGGTGCTCCGCGAAGGCGCGTGACCCTCTTCCGGTGCATGCGGAGCCGTTCCCTGCACCACCCGTCCCTCCACCATGGCGAACCGACCCGCTCCGGGACCAATTCGCGGCACTCCTGCCCAAGCGGCCTGCGGTCGATCCGGCCCACCCGCTGGGGTGCCACCGCAGCCGCCCGCGACGGGGAGGGCGAACTCGGCACCGTCGGGGCCGGCCGTGATGCCGTAGGGCCCGGCCTCCTTGTCCGCCACGCGGATCTCCGTGGCGGCCGGGGCATCGGAACGGGGCACGGCAACTCCTCGCGGGACAGGCATCGATCAGCTACCGCACCCTGCCCAAGAGGAGACGTTTTCGCGCAGGGTGGCCGGGGGCGACGGGGCGAGCCCTGCGCCGCCGGGGTCGTGCGTCGTCGCGGCGCCCTCAGCCTTCTTCCGTCGCCGGTGTTTCCTCCGTGGCCGGCGCCTCCCCGAACCGTGCCAGCGCCAGTGCCCCCACCACCGCCACCGCGAACCCCAGTACCGCCAGCCAGGCCAGGCCCTCGCGGGTGCGGTCGCCGAGCCAGATCACCCCGACCGCGGCCGGGCCGATCGTCTCGCCGAGCACCAGGCCGGCCGTCGCCGTCGTCACCGAGCCGCGCTGCAGGGCGGAGGTCAGCAGGATGAAGGCGGCGCCGCCGCCGATCAGGAGGGCGTAGGCCGCCGGGTTGGTGAACAGATCGGCCGGCCGCAGCGAGTCGATCAGGCGGACCGACACCTCCACCACCCCGAACCCGAAACCGGCCCCGAGCCCCAGCACCAGTGCCCGCATGCGGCCGGACAGCCGCCCGCCCAGCGGGGCGAGCGCCAGCATGCAGAGCGCCGTCGCGAGCATCGCCCACTTCAGGGCGTCCGAACCGTCCTGGTTCCCCTCCGGGCCGGACGCCAGCGCCAGCATCGCGAGACCGGCGCACACCACGCCGACCGCGCCCCACTCCGTGCCCGTCAGCCGCACCCGCAGCAGGCGCGCCGCGACCACCGCCGTCACCGCCAGACTCGACGCCAGGGCCGCGCCGACCGCGTAGATCGGGATCGAGCGCAGCGCCGCGATCTGGAACAGGAAGCCGAGTCCGTCCAGTGCCAGTCCCGCCAGATAACGCCACTGCCTGAGCGCCCGCAGCAGCAGCGCGGCCTCGCCGCCTCCGCCCGTACCGGCTTCCCGCGCGGCGACCGCCTGCAACACCGTCGCCGTACCGAAGCAGACCGCCGCGGCCAGGGCACACACCATTCCAAAGAGCACGAAGTGACTCTAGGGTAGGCGCGATCCGGCCACCCCCCTCGGTGCCCGTTCCCGCCGGTCTCTAGGCTGGCGGCCGAAAACGGGCCCGACCGACGGGCGTTCAACGGGCAGCCAACGGGGGAGACACCAGCATGGACACCGCACGCCGACGACTTCGCTCCGGAACCGTCCTCCTGGGCGGGATGGGCCTGCTGGCCACCGCCCTGACCGCCTGCTCGTCCTCCGCCCCGGACAAGCGCTGCGTCGACCGCAACAGCTACCAGCTCGCCAAGGGCTACAAGGTCGTCTCCGACAAGAACTGCGGGACGACGAAGGCCTCCGTGAACGGCGCCTGGTACTACGGCGGCAAGAAGAAGGGCTCCTGGGTCGACAGCGGCTCCTTCACCAGGCCGAGCAAGGGATCCGGCTCCGGTTCCGGCTACTCGTCGAGCGGCGGCGGCCACCACAGCGGGGTCCACCGCGGCGGCTTCGGCGGCGGCCACGGCAGCTCCGGCGGCTGAACCCAAGGAGCCGATCATGGAACGCCGTACGACCACTCCGCGCCCCGGCTGGCAGCAGACCGTCGAGGCACAGGGGCTCGTCTACCCCCTGACCCGCCACCCCGACGGCGAACTGCGCCCCTACTGGGACGAGAGCGCCTACTACGCCTTCAGCCTCGACGAGATCGAGAGGCTGGAAGAGACCGTCGAGGAACTGCACCGGATGTGCCTGGCGGCCGCCGGGCACATCGTGGCGGAGAACCGCCTCGCCGACCTCGGCATCACCGACCCGCGCATCGCCGGGGCCGTCACCGAGGCCTGGCACCGCCGCGCCGAACTGCCGGCCGTCTACGGCCGGTTCGACCTGCGCTACGACGGCACGGGCCCGGCCAAGCTGCTGGAGTACAACGCGGACACCCCGACCTCCCTGGTCGAGGCCGCCTCCCCCCAGTGGTTCTGGATGGAGGAGCGCTTCCCCGGCGCCGACCAGTGGAACTCCCTGCACGAACGCCTCGTGGACGCCTGGCGGGTACAGGCGAAGCTGCTCCCGCCGGGCAGCCCCCTGCACTTCGCGCACTCCAGCGCCGACGAACTCGGCGAGGACCTGATGACGGTCGCCTATCTGAAGGAGACCGCCGAGCAGGCCGGCCTCGACACGGACTGGATCTCCATGGAGGAGATCGGCTGGGACACCCTCTCCGGCCGGTTCGTCGACAACCGGCTCCGGTTCATCCGCAGCATCTTCAAGCTCTACCCCTGGGAGTGGCTCACCTCCGACCTCTTCGCCGGACACGTCCTCGACACCCTCGACAACGGCGGCGGCACCGGCAGCACCCTGTGGATCGAACCGGCCTGGAAGATGCTCCTGAGCAACAAGGCCCTCCTCGCGATCCTCTGGGAGCTGTACCCCGGCCACCCCAACCTGCTCCCCGCCTACCTGGACGGCCCGCGCGAGCTGGCCGAGGCGGGCGGCTACGTCGCCAAGCCCCTGCTGGGCCGCGAGGGCGCGGGCGTGACCGTCCACGAGCCCGGCGCGCCCGCGGTCCTGCGGGACGAGCCCTGCTGCTACCAGCAGCTCGCCCCGCTGCCCGCCTTCGACGGCAACCACGTCGTCCTCGGCGCCTGGGTCGTCCAGGACGAGCCCGCCGGCCTCGGCATCCGCGAGTCCTCCGGCCTGATCACCGACGAGTACGCCCGCTTCCTGCCGCACGTGATCCTCTAGCCGGCCAGGCCTTCAGGCCCTGGGGGAACCTTTCGGGCGTTCAGGAAACCCCTCGGGCCCAGAAACCCCCCAGGCCCCAGGAACCCCTCAGGCCCCAGAAACCCCCCAGGCCCCAGGAACCCCTCAGGCCTCCAGGACCGCGCTCAGCTGGGCGAGCCCCCAGTCCAGATCCTCCTCGGAGACGACCAGCGGCGGAGCGATCCGGATGGTGAACCCGTGGGTGTCCTTGACCAGCACACCCCGGTCCATCAGCCGCTCCGACACCTCCCGCCCGGTGCCGACCCGCGGGGCGATGTCCACCCCGGCCCACAGCCCGCGCCCGCGCACCGCCGTCACCCGGCCCGTGCCGAGCAGCGCGCGCAGCCCGTCGTGGAGCCGTGCCCCCAGCTCCGTCGCCCGCGCCTGGAACTCGCCCGAGCGCAGCATCGCGATCACCTCCAGCGCCACCGCGCAGGCCAGCGGGTTCCCGCCGAACGTCGAGCCGTGCTCGCCCGGCCGGAACACCCCGAGCACGTCCGCGCTCGACACCACCGCCGACACCGGCACGATCCCGCCGCCCAGCGCCTTCCCCAGCACATACACGTCCGGGACGACCCCCTCGTGCTCGCAGGCGAAGGTCCGCCCGGTCCGGCCGAGACCCGACTGGATCTCGTCGGCGACGAAGAGCACGTTCCGCTCACGGGTCAGCTCCCGCACCCCCGGCAGATAGCCGGCCGGCGGCACGATCACCCCCGACTCGCCCTGGATCGGCTCCAGCAGCACGGCGACGGTGTTCTCGGTGAGCGCCGACCGCATCGCCGTGAGATCCCCGTACGGCACGATCTCGAACCCCGGCGTGTAGGGCCCGAAGTCCGCCCGTGCCTCCGGATCGGTGGAGAAGCTGATCACGGTCGTCGTACGCCCGTGGAAGTTGCCGCCCGCGACCACGATCTTCGCCATCTCGGAGGGCACCCCCTTCACCCGGTACCCCCACTTCCGGGCCGTCTTCACCGCGCTCTCCACCGCCTCGACGCCCGTGTTCATCGGCAGCACCATCTCCATGCCGCACAGCTCGGCCAGCTCGGTGCAGAACGCGGCGAACCGGTCGTGGTGGAAGGCGCGGGACGTCAGCGTCACCCGCTCCAGCTGCCGCCTGGCCGCCTCCACCAGCCGCCGGTTGCCGTGGCCGAAGTTGAGCGCCGAGTATCCGGCCAGCAGATCCAGATAGCGCCGTCCCTCCACATCCGTCATCCAGGCGCCCTCCGCCGTGGCCACGACCACGGGCAGTGGATGGTAGGTGGGCGCACTGTGCGCGTCTGCGGCGGCGATGAGGTCTTCAGCAGTGGTCACGGCCTCTCCCGGATAGGACGGTGGCCCCCTTCCTATCTCCGCTCGCATGGTGGACGCGGGATCTCGCCCCCGTGGCGCGCCCGGTAGGCTGATCAGCGGGCCGTGACTGGCGCGCTGGGATGGGACGGACCATCGGGGAGCGGCCCGAGCGGGAACTGTGCCGTGCGCCTGGGCCGAACCGAACATGCCGAACGCCACGTCCGGAGGTCCCGATGCCTGAGAATGCCCCCCATTCCGCGTCTCTTTCCGCCGAGTCCACCGCCTTCCGCGCCGCCCTCGACGTGATCCGCGCCGTCGAACCGGGCGTCGCCGACGCCATCGGCCAGGAGGTGGCCGACCAGCGCGAGATGCTCAAGCTGATCGCCTCGGAGAACTACGCCTCCCCGGCCACGCTGCTCGCCATGGGCAACTGGTTCAGCGACAAGTACGCCGAGGGCACCATCGGCCGCCGCTTCTACGCCGGCTGCCGCAACGTCGACACGGTGGAGTCCCTGGCCGCCGAGCACGCCAAGGCGCTGTTCGGCGCCCGGCACGCCTACGTCCAGCCGCACTCCGGCATCGACGCCAACCTCGTCGCCTTCTGGGCCGTCCTCGCGGACCGGGTGGAGGTCCCCTTCCTGGAGAAGACCGGCGTCCGCCAGGTCAACGAGCTCTCCGAGGCCGACTGGGCCGAGCTGCGCCAGGCCTTCGGCAACCAGCGCATGCTCGGCATGTCCCTGGACGCCGGCGGCCACCTCACCCACGGCTTCCGCCCGAACATCTCCGGCAAGATGTTCGACCAGCGCTCCTACGGCACCGACCCGGCCACCGGCCTGATCGACTACGAGGCCCTGCGCGCCCAGGCCCGCGAGTTCAAGCCCCTGATCATCGTCGCGGGCTACTCCGCCTACCCCCGCCTGGTGAACTTCCGGATCATGAGGGAGATCGCCGACGAGGTCGGGGCGACCCTCATGGTCGACATGGCCCACTTCGCGGGCCTGGTCGCCGGCAAGGTCCTGACCGGCGACTTCGACCCGGTCCCGCACGCCCAGATCGTCACCACCACGACCCACAAGTCCCTGCGCGGCCCGCGCGGCGGCATGGTCCTGTGCGACGACTCCCTCAAGGACCAGGTCGACCGCGGCTGCCCGATGGTCCTCGGCGGCCCGCTCCCGCACGTGATGGCCGCCAAGGCGGTCGCCCTCGCCGAGGCACGCCGGCCGTCCTTCCAGGACTACGCCCAGCGCATCGTCGACAACTCCCGCGCACTGGCGGAGGGGCTGATGCGCCGGGGCGCGACCCTGGTCACCGGCGGCACCGACAACCACCTCAACCTGATCGACGTGGCCACCTCCTACGGCCTCACCGGCCGCCAGGCCGAAGCGGCCCTCCTCGAATCGGGCATCGTCACCAACCGCAACGCCATCCCGGCGGACCCGAACGGCGCCTGGTACACCTCCGGCATCCGCATCGGCACCCCGGCGCTCACCACCCGGGGCCTGGGCACGGCGGAGATGGACGAGGTGGCGGGCCTGATCGACCGCGTCCTCACCACCACCGAGCCGGGCACCACCAAGTCGGGCGCCCCGTCCAAGGCGGCCCACGTCCTGGACGCGAAGGTGGCGCAGGAGATCTCCCAGCGGGCGACGGACCTGGTGGCGGGCTTCCCGCTGTACCCCGAGGTCGACCTGGGCTGACCCGCCCGCCCTTCACGAGGCCCGCACGGGGCTCCTCGCGCGGCGGCCCGGCACTGCGCCGGGCCGCCGCGCGGCGCATCGGGAAGCCGCCGCCGGCCGCCACGCCCGCAGGAGTCCTGGTCCGGGCCCGGCCGGCGCCGATCGCACCCGGCTTGATCATCCACCGGACGATCAAGCGGAACGAGCCGGAATCCCCCGGTGTCCTCAGGGGGAGCGCGCAGCTGAGAGAATGGTGAACATGGCCACTGACCGACCCCGCGTGCTCTCCGGAATCCAGCCCACCGCAGGCTCGTTCCACCTCGGCAACTACCTCGGCGCCGTCCGCCAGTGGGTGGCCCTGCAGGAGTCCCACGACGCGTTCTACATGGTCGTCGACCTGCACGCGATCACGGTCCCGCAGGACCCCGCGGAGCTGCGTGCCAACACCCGGCTGGCCGCCGCGCAGCTGCTGGCCGCGGGCCTGGACCCGGACCGGTGCACGCTCTTCGTGCAGAGCCATGTGCCCGAGCACGCCCAGCTCGCCTGGATCATGAACTGCCTCACCGGCTTCGGCGAGGCCTCCCGCATGACCCAGTTCAAGGACAAGTCCGCCAAGCAGGGCGCCGACCGCGCGTCCGTCGGCCTGTTCACGTACCCGATCCTGCAGGTCGCGGACATCCTGCTGTACCAGGCGCACGAGGTGCCGGTCGGCGAGGACCAGCGCCAGCACATCGAGCTGACCCGTGACCTGGCCGAGCGCTTCAACGGGCGCTTCGGCCCGACCTTCACCGTCCCCAAGCCGTACATCCTCAAGGAGACGGCGAAGATTTATGACCTGCAGGACCCGTCGATCAAGATGAGCAAGTCGGCGTCCACGCCGAAGGGCCTCATCAACCTGCTCGACGAGCCGAAGACGACGGCGAAGAAGGTCAAGAGCGCGGTCACCGACACGGACACGGTGATCCGTTTCGACACCGAGAGCAAGCCCGGCGTCAGCAACCTGCTCACGATCTACTCGACGCTCACCGGGACCGGCATCGCCGACCTGGAGGCGTCCTACGAGGGCAAGGGCTACGGCGCGCTCAAGACGGACCTCGCCGAGGTCATGGTCGAGTTCGTGACGCCGTTCCGGGAGCGCACCCAGCAGTACCTGGACGACCCCGAGACGCTCGACTCGGTCCTCGCCAAGGGCGCGGAGAAGGCGCGTGCCGTCGCCGCGGAGACGCTTGCGCAGGCGTACGAGCGGGTGGGTTTCCTGCCGGCCAAGCACTGAGCCGCGAGCCGGGGCAGCACCGGGCGCCCGGGGGCACCGGGAAGGCGTCCGGGGGCACCGGGAAGCACCCGGGAGCACCGCGGCGTACGCCGCACGCATGTCCGAGAGGGCAGAGCGCTGCACATCACTTCTGCTGCGCCTGCCCACAGGACATCCGTGGCCGTACAGTCAATATCCGACGGCCCGGACGAAGCGGCCGAGAAGAGAAAACACGACGACGGGAGACGACGTGGGGACCGTAACGATCGGCGTGTCGATCGCGGTCCCGGAGCCTCACGGCAGCCTGCTCCAGGAGCGGCGCGCGGGCTTCGGCGACCCCGCGGCTCACGGCATCCCCACGCATGTCACCCTGCTGCCGCCGACCGAGGTGGCGGCCGCCGGCCTGCCGGCGGTGGAGGCCCATCTCCTGGAGGTCGCCGCGGCCGGCCGGCCGTTCCCGATGCGGCTGTCCGGGACCGGCACCTTCCGGCCCCTGTCCCCGGTGGTCTACGTCCGTGTAGTCCGGGGTGCGGAGGACTGCAGCAGGCTGCAGCAGCGCATCCGCGAGGCCTCCGGGCCCGTGGCGCGCGACCTGCAGTTCCCGTACCACCCGCACGTCACGGTCGCGCACGGCATCGACGACGCGGCGATGGACCGCGCCTTCGCGGGGCTGGCCGACTTCGAGGCCGAGTGGCCGTGCACCGGCTTCGCGCTGTACGAGCAGGGCGTCGACGAGGTGTGGCGCAAGCTGCGCGAGTACGCGTTCGGCGG
Organism: Streptomyces sp. NPDC107581; assembly: GCF_055657175.1. NCBI lineage: Bacteria > Bacillati > Actinomycetota > Actinomycetes > Kitasatosporales > Streptomycetaceae > Streptomyces > Streptomyces sp. NPDC107581. The sequence continues at coordinate 74,342 of NZ_JBVKBH010000007.1, read as the reverse complement.
GTCCGTGGTGCCGCCGCAGGGGGGCCGTCCCGACATCGAGCGCGGGACGATCGCCAGCCGGTAGCCCCGGCCCCCGGCTCCGTCAGAGCGGCAGTCTGCGGTACAGCGCCCGCGGTGCGTGCCGCAGCGCCGACATCACCAGCCGCAGTGCTCCGGGTACCCACACGGTCTCCGAGCGGCGGCGCAGGCCCAGTTCGACGGCCGTGGCGACCGCTTCGGGGGTGGTGGCGAGCGGCGTCTCGGGCAGTCCGTCGGTCATCCTCGTGCGGACGAACCCGGGGCGTACGACCATGACGTGCACGCCGGTGCCGTGCAGCGCGTCGCCGAGGCCCTGGGCGAAGGTGTCGAGGCCGGCCTTGCTGGAGCCGTAGATGAAGTCGCCGCGACGGGCCCGTTCCCCGGCGATCGAGGAGAGGACCACCAGGGAGCCGTGGCCCTGGGTCTGCAGGGCGCGGGCGGCGACCAGGCCGGCCGATACGGCTCCGGTGTAGTTGGTCTGGGCGACCTCGACGGCACGCAGCGGGTCGCGCTCGTCGTAGGCCTGGTCGCCCAGGATGCCGAAGGCGAGCAGCACCATGTCGATGCCGTCCTCGGCGAACACCTTGCCGAGGACCGTCTCGTGGGAGGCGGGGTCGAGGGCGTCGAAGGCGACCGTGCGGACGTCCGCGCCCAGGGCGTGCAGGCTCCGGGCCGCCTGGTCCAGGGCGGGTCCCGGGCGGCCCGCCAGCCAGACGGTGCGGGTACGGCGGGCGATCAGGCGGCGGGCGGTGGCCAGCGCGATCTCGGAGGTGCCGCCGAGGACGAGCAGGGACCGGGGCAGTGCGGTGGCGTCCTTCATGACTGCTGACCGTATAGCCCGTATATGACCGTCTTGGTGAAGAAACGCGGTGTTGCCCTCCTCGGAGCGGGCACAGTCGGATCATGGACTGGCTGAAGAGGCTTCCCGGGATCGGGCCGATCGTCACCTGGCTGACGGCCACGCACGCGTGGCACTCGTACGAGCGTCTGGACCGGGTGAAGTGGACACGGCTGGCCGCCGCGATGACCTTCATCAGCTTCGTGGCGCTGTTCCCGCTGCTGACGCTGGCCGGGGCGATCGCCGCCGCCACGCTCAGCCCCGCGCAGCAGAAGAACCTGCAGAGCAAGATCTCCGACCAGCTCCCCGGCCTCGCCGATCAGGTGGACATCCACTCCCTGGTCCAGAACGCCGGCACCGTCGGGCTCATCGCCGGCGCCCTGCTGCTGTTCACCGGCATGGGCTGGGTGGGCCAGATGCGCGACTGTCTGCGCGCGGTGTGGGAGCTGCCCGACGCCGAGCAGAACCCGGTCCTCGCCAAGGTCAAGGACGCGGGCATCCTGGTCGGCCTCGGCGGGGCCGTCCTCGCCACGCTGGCCATCTCCACCGTCGCCTCCGCGATGGTGGGCTGGATCACCGACCAGCTCGGCATCGACCGGTCGGGCTGGGGCGGCATCCTGCTGCGGATCGCCGCGTTCACCGTCGCCGTGCTCGCCGACTTCCTGCTGCTGCTCTACGTCCTCACCCTGCTGCCCGGCGTCGAACCGCCGCGCCGCCGGCTGCTGGTGGCCGCGCTGCTCGGCGCCGTCGGCTTCGAGCTGCTGAAGCTGCTGCTCAGCGGCTACATCCAGGGCATCGCCAGAAAGAGCATGTACGGCGCGTTCGGCGTCCCGGTCGCGCTGCTGCTCTGGATCAACTTCACCGCGAAACTGCTCCTGTTCTGCGCCGCCTGGACGGCGACGCGGGGCAAGGAGGGTGACGAGGGCGGGGAGGACGAGGAGAGCGGGAAGGAGGAAGAAGGCGAAGAGGGCGGGGAGGGCGAAGAGGGCGGGGAGGGCGACCTCAGGGACGGGACCGACGGCGCATCAGGTCCGGCAGCGGCCAACGGCGGTTGACCAGGAACGCCCCGCCGGCCAGCAGCACCAGCAGCCCGCCCGCGACCGCCAGGGCGGTGCCGACCCCGCTGGAGCCGCCCGTGGCGGTGGAGCCGACCACCGGCTTCGAGCCGGAACCGGAGGTTCCGTGCGTGGCTCCGGTGGAGGCGGTGGCCCCCGGCTGGGCCGTGGACTGCGCGGCGTTCTTCGGCGGGACCAGCTCGCCCACCGGGTTGACCTTGCCGGCCGCCTGGAAGCCCCAGTCGAGCAGCTTCGCGGCCTCCTTGTAGACCTCGTTGTGCTCGTGCTTCTCCGGGTTCATCACGGTGACCAGCAGCACCCTGCCGCCCCGCTCGGCGACGCCGGTGAAGGTGGCGCCCGCGTTGGTGGTGTTGCCGTTCTTCACACCGGCGATGCCCTGGTAGACGGGCACGTCCGTGTCGCCGCTGAGCAGCCGGTTGGTGTTCTGGATCTCGAAGGACTCGCGGGCGGACGACGTGCCCTCGCCCTTGTCCCCGCCCTTCCCCCCGCCCTTGCCCTTGCCCTTCTTCACGGTGGCGCCGGGGAACTCGGCCCGCACGGTCGCGCAGTACTCCCGGAAGTCCTTCTTCTGCAGGCCCGAGCGGGCGAACAGCGTCAGGTCGTACGCGGAGGACACCTGGCCCTTGGCGTCGTAGCCGTCGGGGCTGACCACGTGCGTGTCGAGGGCCTGGAGCTCCCCGGCGTGCGCCTGCATGTCCCGCACGGTCTGCTCGACGCCGCCGTTCATCGAGGACAGCACATGGACGGCGTCGTTGCCGGAGCGCAGGAAGACGCCGAGCCACAGGTCGTGGACCGTGTAGGTCTCGTTCTCCTTTATGCCGACCATGCTGGAGCCCGCCCCGATGCCCGCCAGGTCGGCCGGAACCACCTTGTGCTCCGTCGTCTTCGGGAACCTGGGCAGCACGGTGTCCGCGAACAGCATCTTCAGCGTGCTCGCCGGAGGCAGCTGCCAGTGCGCGTTGTGCGCGGCGAGAATGTCGCCCGACTCGGCGTCGGAGACGATCCAGGAGCGGGCGGTGAGGTCCTTGGGGAGCACCGGCACCGTGCCGGCGAGGTTCACCTGCGTCCCGGGCTGTCCGAGCCGGACGCCGCCGACCTCCGACATGTGCGCCGGGGGAGTGGCCGTGGGGCTGGTCGAGGGGGTCGGGGCCGCGAGGGCGGCGGGAGCGGTGAAGGAGAGGGACAGCAGCGTGGCGGAGGCGACCAGCAGGGATCGCCGGCCGGTCTTCTTGGGTGCGGGCACGGTCGAGAACGTACCTGCCGCGGGACGCGAAGTCCCGCCGCGCGCCCCACCCCGCACACGCGACAGGAGACCCGGCGGCGATACTGATGTCGTGCCGTGCTCATCCGGGGAGCAACCCCCGGCCCCCTGGCCGCCCCGGCCGGCCGCGGTGGCCCGGCACTGTGTCGAAAGGTCTGCCCCTGTGAAACTCAGCCGCCCGGTCTCCTGGTTCCTGCTTGCCTTCGGGGTGTGGAGCTGGGTCATCTGGGTCACTTTCGTCAAGAACCTGATCAAGGACAGCAGCGGTCTCGCCTTCGACGACGGGCACCCGACCGCGTACTTCTGGGTGCACTTGCTGCTGGCGGTCGTCTCCTCCGTATTGGGGACGGTCATCGGGGTCATCGGGTTGCGTGGTCTGCGCGCGTTGCGCCGGACCTCATAGCGGGGGCGGACCGGTGGCGGTGGTCGTCGTCCTCGTGCTCGTCGCCCTGGCCGCGGCGGCCGGCTCCGGCCCGGCAGCCTCCTCGCGGCCGGCGCGAACCCGACCGCGGCCGGTCTCGACCGCTACGGCGACACGCAGCCGTACGTCGGCCGGGGCGCGGGTGCCTGGGGGCCGCCCACCCGGGTGGGGGCGCCGCCGGACGTGACGGTGATCGAGCCGGCCGCCGCGCGCGCGTGAGGGGAACCGCTCCCACGCCTGTGAAGACGCTGTGAAACCCGGCCGAAACAACACCTCGGTAAGTTCTTCCCCATCTGGTCAGAAAGCCCTTCCCCCAGTGAAATCCGTGTGATTAGGTGAGCCGCGCCGCTTAGGGGAGTGGCGACATTGTGCTGGCCAGGGGTAGGGCCTTGAAGGCCTGGGGAGGGCACCACCATGCGATCGGTTCGCATGCGGATTCTCGTGACGCTGCTCGTACTCGCCGTCGTGGGCATCGGCGGCTGGCAGTTGCTGCCGTCGCAGGAGAGCAAGAACAAGGCCATCACGGTCGGGACGACGGACGCCGTCACGTCGCTGGATCCGGCCGGCGCCTACGACGCCGGTTCCTGGGCCCTGTTCAGCAACGTCTTCCAGTCGCTGCTCACCTTCGAGCCGGACGGGGTCGAGCCGGTCCCGGACGCGGCGAAGAGCTGCGCGTTCGAGGGCGGCGGTCTCAAGACGTACCAGTGCAGGCTGCGCGACGACATCACCTTCCCGAGCGGACGCACGATGACCGCCGAGGACGTGAAGTACTCCTTCGACCGGGTCAAGAAGATCGACTCCGACCTCGGCCCGGCGTCCCTGTTCTCCACCCTCGGCTCGGTGAGCGCCGACAACGCCACGACGGTCACCTTCCACCTCTCGTCCTCGGACGCCACCTTCCCGCTGAAGGTCGCCACCGGCGCCGGTTCGATCGTCGACAAGGACAAGTACCCGGCCGGCGCCCTGCGCAAGGACTCCGGGGTCGACGGCACCGGCCCGTACACCCTGACCTCGTACACGAAGGACCGGCAGGCCGACCTTGCGCCGTACGCGCACTACAAGGGCTATCTGAGCGGTACCGGCCGCCCCGTCCAACTGCGCTACTACGCCGACTCCCAGAAGCTCGACAGCGCCTGGAGGACCAAGCAGGTCGACGTCGCCACCCGGACGCTGCCGCCGACCGTGCTCTCCGAGCTGAACCCGAGCGACCCGGACAACCGCGTCTCCGAGTCCGACAGCTCCGAGACCCGCAACCTCTACCTGAACACCCGCACCGGCTCCCCGCTGCACGACGCACGCGTGCGCCGCGCCATCGCCTGGCTGGTCAACCGCGAGCAGCTGGCCGCCACGGTGTACCACGGCACGGTCGACCCGCTGTACTCGCTGATCCCGACCGGCATCACCGGCCACACCACGTCCTTCTTCGACGCCTACCCGACGCAGAGCGCCAAGAAGGCGCGCGAGCTGCTCACCCAGGCCGGGGTGACCCTGCCGGTGCACTTCACCTTCGGCTACGGCAAGGGGCGGGGCCAGGGCGCGGAGGAGGCCGCGACGCTGAAGAAGCAGCTGGAGGCGACCGGTCTGTTCAAGGTGGACGTGCGGGGATACGAGTGGACGGACTTCCAGAAGCGCTGGGCCGCCGGGAAGATGGACGCCTGGGCGGTCGGCTGGGTGGCCGACTACCCCGACGCGGACACCTTCGGCTCCCCGCTCGTCGGCTCCGGCTCCACGATGAGCACCGGATACAGCAACAAGGCCGTCGACCAGCTCATCCTGGACAGCCAGCAGTACCCCGACCGCAGCCGGGCCGCCGAGGACTTCCGCGGCATCCAGGCGGACGTGGCGGCCGACGTGCCGCTGATCCCGCTGTGGCAGGCCAAGGAGTACGTGGTCAGCATCGAGGACGTCGGCGGGGGCCAGTACCTCACGGACGGCACGGGCGTCTTCCGCCTGTGGCGCCTGAACTGGATCTGATCGGCCCGCGGACGGCACGGGGGAGTTCCGTCCGCGGCACCCGAACGGGATCCGGCCGGCCCGCGGACGGCACGGGGTGTTCCGCCCGTGCCGTCCGGACCGGACCCGGTCAGCGCGAACGCGGGTCCGGCAGCGCCCTCGTCATTCCCGGCAGGAAGTCCGTGAACAGTTCATGGACCTCCAGGACCAGCGGGCGCAGCACCCGGAAGCGTGCCAGGGCGACTCCGCGGGCCGTCAGCCGCGCCCCCCGGCGGGCCAGTCGGTAGCTGCGCTCGCGGCCCTCGGTGCGGTCGAAGATCCAGTACAGGACGAGACCCATCTGGGAGAGCCACATCAGCTCCGGGAGGACGTCCCGCAGCTCGGGCGCCACCTTGGACCTGGAGCCGGCCAGCACCTCGCGGTGGACGCTGATGGCCGACTCGCGGGCGTGCTCGCTCTCCGGGGAGAAGGGGCTGAGCGGGCTGTCGGGGTCGGCGGCGTTCTTGAAGAACTGGACCGCGAACTCGTGGTACGGCCTGGCGATGTCCAGCCATGCCGTCAGGACGCCCGCGAGGCGGGCCTCCAGATCGGTCTCCCGGGCCAGGACCTCCCGGACCGCCACCTGGTGCTCGACGGCGATCCGGTCGTAGAAGCCCTGGATCAGGTGCTCCTTGCCCTCGAAGTAGTAGTAGGCGTTCCCGACGGAGACCCCGGCCTCCTTGGCGATGGCCCGCATCGTCGTCTTGTCGTAGCCGCGCTCCTGGAACAGCCGCATCGCGGTCTCCAGGATCAGCGCGCGGGTCTGCTCGGACTTGGTCTTGGGATCGGCCGCCTCGGGGCCGTCGTTCTTCGCGGGCACGAGAGGAGCCTAACCAGTGGCGCACCGGCCGTCGGAGCAGGACGGCGGGTTGTAACTCCAGCCCGTGCTCGGGTGGTACACCCATCCCTCGGCGAGGCGCTGCGTGCCGCCCCCGCCGATGTCGCCCTGCCGGTACGTCTGGCCGCCCCACTGCCCGCCGCGCCCCTGTGCGCCCCGCCATTTCGCGGCCGCCAGCACCGCGCCCCGGGCCAGCCTCGCCCCGGCCGGAGTGCTCAGCCTGTGGGCCAGCGGGCGGTGTTCGCGCAGGGCCCACAGCACGACGATCCAGGCGCGGGAGGCCTGGTAGACCTGACCGGAGTCGCCGATCACGGTGACCTCGTCCAGGGTGGCGGCGTGATCGAGCCCCGGGTAGCGCCTGCGGGCCTCGGCCGACCCGGCCGGCACCAGCTCCAGCGGCACCAGCTGCGACTGCCGTACGAGCCAGTCGCGCAGGTGGGTGCAGAGGCCGCACTCGGCGTCGTACAGGACGGTGAGCCCGCGGACCGGGGCACCGGCGGCGCCCCGGTCCGCGGCCGCGGCGGTCACGGTGCTCACGCCCCGGCCGTGGGCGGGACCCAGGCCTGCGGCGGCACCGGCGGCTGCTGCTCCCGCTCCATGATCCCGCGGCGCCGCATCTTGTTGAGCACGTACACGTTGCCCAGGTGCATCACGCCGAGCACCAGCAGCACCACGCCCAGCTTGGTCGACAGGGCCTCGAAGATGCCGCGGGTGTCGTCGATGGTTCCGCTGCCGCTCAGGTACAGCGCGACGAAGCCGAGGTTGACCAGGTAGAAGCCGACCACCAGGAGGTGGTTGACGGCGTCGGCGAGCTTCTCGTTGCCGCGCAGCACGTCGGCGAGGAAGATCCGGCCGTTGTGGCTGAGCGTGCGGGCCACCCAGACGGTCAGCGCGATGCTGACGACCAGGTAGATGACGTAGGCGATGACGGTGCGGTCCATGCCCCACCCCTTCTTGAACGCGTTCAAAACGCTGGCAGGGATGACTGTAGACCTGTTTTTGAACGCGTTCAACGCAAGAGGTGGAGGGGTGCGTGTGGTGCTGCTCTCAGTTCCTCCGCCCCAGCTGGGGGCGCTTGGAGTAGTCCGTGAAGCCGAGGACGTTGCCCCACGGGTCGGCGGTCTCCACGGTCCAGCCGGTGGCCACCGGGAAGGCCTCGTCGAGCGGCGCGATCCCGGCGGCGGCCAGCTGTCGTGCCGCCGCGCGCGCGTCCGCCACCTCCAGCCACAGGCGCGGCGCGGGCCAGGACGGCGGCCGGTGCCCCAGCCCGTCCTCCAGGCGCAGCAGGATCCCGGGGGTCTCGCCCCCGACCTTCAACAGCGCGATCCCGCCCTCGTCGAAGCGGAACGCGACGCTGAACCCGGCCCGCTCGTAGAAGGCGACGGCCTCGCCGAGGTCGCCGACGGGAAGCACGGCGTTGTCGAAACCGAGCAGTTCGTACGACTCATGGTCTGACATGTCGTCAGATTAGAGTGTCCGGGCGAAAGGGCGCGGCGACGGTCCGGGAGCCCGGTGGTGCGATCACTCGTTGAGGCGAGGCGGCCCCGGCCGGCCGGGGCCGGCACTCACATGGCGCTCAGCGACCGGGCGTAGTTGATCTGGCCCATGACGGCCGGGAAGGTCTGCGGTCCGAGGGCCGGGACCATCGTCGAGTGGTGCCGGCCCGCGCTCGTCACGGTGATCTGGATGTAGCCCGTGGTCTTCTTCTCCTTCAGCAGGAGGAAGAACAGGCCCAGAAGGCAGAACAGGAAGAAGACGATCGCGAGCACGATGGCGTGCGAGGGGATCTTCTCCTCGGTGTGCGACATGTCCAGCCGTGGTCGATCAGGCTGTTGGATCAGCCCCTCGTCCTGCCAGTTCTCCCCCGGCGGATGTGATGAACGGCTGGTCCGATGATCCAAGGCCGAGGGGCCGTTCCTCCCGCCTCCGGGAGGAACGGCCCCTCGTACGCTCGGACGTCCCGTCAGTAGCGACGCGTGATCAGCGCGCGCTTCACTTCCTGGATCGCCTTCGTGACCTCGATACCGCGCGGGCAGGCGTCCGTGCAGTTGAAGGTCGTGCGGCAGCGCCAGACGCCGTCGCGGTCGTTGAGGATCTCCAGGCGCTGCTCGCCCGCCTCGTCACGCGAGTCGAAGATGAAGCGGTGCGCGTTGACGATGGCGGCCGGGCCGAAGTACTGGCCGTCGTTCCAGAAGACCGGGCACGAGGACGTGCACGCGGCGCAGAGGATGCACTTCGTGGTGTCGTCGAAGCGCTCGCGGTCCTCGGCGGACTGCAGCCGCTCGCGCGTCGGCTCGTTCGTGTCCTTGGTGACCAGGAACGGCATGACGTCCCGGTACGCCTGGAAGAACGGCTCCATGTCCACGACCAGGTCCTTCAGGACCGTCAGGCCCTTGATGGGCTCGACCGTGATCGGCTTCTCGGGGTTGATGTCCTTGATGAGGGTCTTGCAGGCAAGACGGTTCTTGCCGTTGATCCGCATCGCGTCCGAACCGCAGATGCCGTGCGCGCAGGAACGCCGGAAGGTCAGCGTGCCGTCGACGTCCCACTTGATCTTGTGGAGGCCGTCGAGGACGCGCTCCTTGGGGTCGATCTCCAGCTGGAAGTCTTCCCAGACCGCCTCCGCCGAGACCTCCGGGTTGAACCGGCGGACCCGGAAGGTGACCGTGATGTAGGGGGAGTCGGCGAAGCCGGGCTCGGGCTGGCCGGCCGCGTCCGCCTTGTCCAGAACAGGGGTAGCCATCAGTACTTACGCTCCATCGGCTGGTAGCGGGTCTGGACGACCGGCTTGTAGTCGAGACGGACGGTTTCCGAGCCGTCGGCGCCGACCTCGCGGTACGCCATCGTGTGGCGCATGAAGTTGACGTCGTCGCGGTTCGGGTAGTCCTCGCGGTAGTGACCGCCGCGGGACTCCTTGCGGGCCAGGGCGGACACCGCCATGACCTCGGCCAGCTCGAGCAGGTTGCCCAGCTCGATCGCCTCCAGGAGGTCCGTGTTGAACCGCTTGCCCTTGTCCTGGATCGACACGTTCTTGTAGCGCTCGCGCAGCTCGGCGATCTTCTCGACGGCCGTCTTGATCGTCTGCTCGGTGCGGAACACCATGACGTTGGCGTCCATGGTCTCCTGCAGCTCGCGGCGGATCGTGGCCACCCGCTCGGTGCCGGTGGAGTTGCGCAGCTGCTCGATCTGCTCGACGACCAGCGACTCCGGGTTCTCCGGCAGCTCGACGAAGTCGGCCGTGTGGGAGTACTCGGCGGCGGCGATGCCCGCACGGCGGCCGAAGACGTTGATGTCCAGCAGCGAGTTGGTGCCCAGGCGGTTGGCGCCGTGCACGGACACACAGGCGACCTCGCCGGCCGCGTACAGGCCCGGGACGACGGTGGTGTTGTCCGCCAGGACCTCGCCCTCGACGTTGGTCGGGATGCCGCCCATCGCGTAGTGGGCGGTGGGCTGGATCGGGATCGGGTCCGTGTACGGCTCGATGCCCAGGTAGGTGCGCGCGAACTCCGTGATGTCCGGGAGCTTGGCGTCCAGCTGCTCCGGCGGGAGGTGCGTGAGGTCCAGGTAGACGTGGTCGCCCTCGGGACCGCAGCCGCGGCCCTCGCGGATCTCCGTGTAGATGGAGCGGGAGACGACGTCACGGGACGCGAGGTCCTTCATGACCGGCGCGTACTTCTCCATGAAGCGCTCGCCGTCCTTGTTGCGCAGGATGCCGCCCTCACCGCGGGCGCCCTCCGTCAGCAGGATGCCCATGCGCCAGATGCCGGTCGGGTGGAACTGGAAGAACTCCATGTCCTCCAGCGGCAGGCCCCGGCGGTAGCAGGCCGCCTGGCCGTCACCGGTGAGCGTGTGCGCGTTGGAGGTCACCTTGAAGAACTTGCCGGTGCCGCCGGAGGCGTAGATGACGGCCTTCGCCTGGAAGACGTGGATCTCGCCGGTGGCCAGCTCGTACGCCACCACGCCGGACGACTTCCTGACGCCGTCGACCTCGGTGATCAGCTGGTCCAGGACGTAGAACTCGTTGAAGAACTCCACGCCCTCCTTGACGCAGTTCTGGTACAGCGTCTGGAGGATCATGTGGCCGGTGCGGTCCGCGGCGTAGCAGGACCGGCGCACGGGCGCCTCGCCGTGGTTGCGGCTGTGACCGCCGAACCGGCGCTGGTCGATGGTGCCGTTGGGCGTCCGGTTGAACGGCAGGCCCATCTTCTCCAGGTCGAGGACGGCGTCGATGGCCTCCTTCGCCAGGATCTCGGCGGCGTCCTGGTCGACCAGGTAGTCACCGCCCTTGATCGTGTCGAAGGTGTGCCACTCCCAGTTGTCCTCCTCCACGTTGGCCAGCGCGGCGGCCATGCCGCCCTGCGCGGCGCCCGTGTGGGAGCGGGTGGGGTAGAGCTTGGTCAGGACGGCGGTGCGGCTGCGCTTCGTCGCCTCGATGGCCGCGCGCATGCCGGCGCCGCCGGCGCCGACGATGACGGTGTCGTACTTGTGGATCTTCATGTTTCTCGCAGCCCCGTGCCTAGCGGATGTTCGGGTCGAAGGTGAAGATCACCAGCGTGCCCAGCAGGATGGTGAACACCGTGGCGGTGTAGAGCAGGCCCTTCAGCCACAGCCGGGTGTTCGCGCGCTCCGCGTAGTCGTTGATGACCGTGCGCAGGCCGTTGGCGCCGTGCAGCATCGCCAGCCACAGCATCGCCAGGTCCCAGATCTGCCAGAACGGGGACGCCCAGCGGCCGGCCACGAAGGCGAAGCCGATCTTGGAGACGCCGCCGTCCAGCACCAGCTGGATCAGCAGGTGGCCGAGGACGAGGACGACCAGCACGACGCCGGACAGGCGCATGAAGAGCCAGGCGACCATCTCGAAGTTGCCCCGGGTCGAACGCGGGGTCTTCTTGGTCCGCTTGCGCGGCGCCTCGATGAACGGGGCCGGGTTCTCGACGCTGTAGACGGGGGCTCCCTCGACGGGGCCGACGCCGGACGCGGTGGATTCAGTCGTGGACATGGGCCTCAGCTCCCGAACAGAACACGAGCGGCGTGGCCGAGGACGGGATAGAGCGCCCCGGCCATCAGGACGACCCAGACACCGACGACGGTCCAGAGCATCTGCTTCTGGTAGCGCGGGCCCTTCGACCAGAAGTCGACGGCGATGACGCGCAGGCCGTTGAGCGCGTGGAAGAGGATGGCGGCGACGAGGCCGTACTCCAGCAGCGCGACGATCGGCGTCTTGTACGTGGCTACGACCTTGTCGTAGTCGTCGGGGGAGACACGCACGAGAGCGGTGTCCAGGACGTGGACGAACAGGAAGAAGAAGATGAGGACGCCGGTGACTCGGTGAGCCACCCAGGACCACATTCCTTCCCGGCCGCGGTACAGCGTTCCAGCCGGCACGGAAGAACCCTCCGGGAGCGGGGACTAGGGCCGCGCCGGCTTCACTGTCGGTCGGGCCCGGCCGGGTACGGTCCACCGGCCCTCAGCATCGTATCCATGCGGTGGCGTGAGGCTTACGGGGGGCCTACTCGTGTGATCAAAGTGGCACGCGGTTGGGCTAGCGACGTGCGGCAACCGGGGTGGAGTGTCCTGTTATCTGCCGGGTGCGGACGCGTTGTGGCTGGTCGCGCAGTTCCCCGCGCCGCCGAGGAGCTGGCCGAGCCGCTGTCCCGCGAGGCGCCTGAGTTCCTCCGCCGCTGTCACCCGTTCCTCCTCCGGATCGTTTGTCAATCGTGATCGGATGCCTTCGAGGACGTGGTCGAGGGTCTCCGCGGGCGGCGTATCACCCAGATAGATGACGAACGCGTGGCCGAAACGGGCCTCGTACGCGGCATGGGCCGCGCTCAGGGCCGTGTGGGCGACCGCGTACGTCCCGTCCGGCAGCTCGGGCAGGCGCTCGCCCGCCAGCGCCTCCGACAGATCGGCGGGGGACAGGTCGTACGCCGCCTCGTCCGCCGCCGCCAGGAGGGAGTCCAGGTCGGGGTAGGGACGGTGGTCGGCCAGCCGGCGGGACCAGCGCAGGCAGTACAGGCAGCGCTGGAGCAGGGCGCGGGCCTCGTCGGCGGAGGCGGCGTTGAAGGCGTCCAGCGGCTGGGGAAGGTACGGGAGACGGTGCGCAGGCAGCGTGGGTCCTCGCGTCACATGTGGTGTGGCAGCGGATGCTGTGAAAGGTGTGTCATCACGTTATCGAGAGTGGTCACTGTGTGTCCGTAGGATGCCTGATTTTCACCCGGACGGAAGAGTTTCAGAACGTCTCGGTGACGAATGAACTGCGGATCGGACGTACGTTGTTTGAGTGAGCCAGCACAAGCGCCGGGTCTCGGCGCAGCAGGTGAGGCGCAAACGGGCGGTCGTGGCCGTCACGTTCGCCGGGACCGTCGCGCTCGGCGTGGGCGTCGGCTTCTGGGCCTCGGCGGACGGGGGCGGCGGGCGGCCGGCGGGCAGCACGGGGCAGGCGCCGTCGAAGCGCGCGTCCGCCGCCGCGTCCAGTGACGCGGCCACTCCGAGCAGTACCGCGCCCAGCCGCTCCTATCCGCTCTCCCAGGCGCCGCGCACCATACCGGCGGTGCGCTCCCACACCCCGGCGCGCGGGCCCGGCTGGAAACCGCAGCACGGCGAGCGGGTGGTGGTGAGCGATCCGGAGCTGGCCGACGAGGGCCGGCTGATAGCCGGTGAACTGGGGCTGGCGTACGCGGGGGAGAAGGACGACGTACGGGCCGGGGACCTGCGGCTGGCCCTGGGCGGCGGGGGCGGGAACCCCGAGTCGTACACCATGACCGTCCGCGGGGGGCGGGTCGACATCAGCGGGCCGGCCGACGCCGGGGTCTTCTACGGCACCCGCACCCTCAAGCAGGAGGTCCACGGTGCCGGCGCGGCACCGGAGGGTGTCGTGCGCGACGAGCCCGCCAAGCCGGTGCGCGGCTTCATGCTGGACATGGCGCGCAAGCCGTACACCGCGTCCTGGATCGAGGACCGGATACGCGAGCTGGGGGACCTGAAGTTCAACGAGCTGGGCCTGCACTTCTCCGACGACCAGGGCTTCCGGATCGAGTCCAGCACCCATCCCGAGATCGTCTCCAAGGACCACCTGTCCAAGGCGCAGGTCAAGCAGATCGTGGATCTGGCGGCCGCCCGGCACATCACCGTGGTGCCCGAGATCGACTCGCCCGGACATCTGGGCGCGGTCATCGCCGCCCACCCCGACCTGCAGCTGCGCAACGCGAACGGGGACGCGACACGCGGCGCGGTCGACATCTCCAAGCCCGGTTCCGCGAAGATCGTGGACGATCTGCTCAACGAGTACGCCGGCCTGTTCACCGGCAACCAGTGGAACCTCGGCGGCGACGAGTACCAGGCGCTGACCGTGTCGGACCCGCAGACCTCCTACCCGCAGCTGGCGGCCGCCGCCCAGCAGAAGTACGGCTCCGGCGCCACCGTCGCCGACCTCGCCACCGGCTGGCTGAACGACCGGGCCGCCACCGTGCGCGCCCACGACCGGACCATGCGCGCCTGGAACGACGGCTTCTACGCGAACACCTCCGTGCAGCCCGCCAAGGACCTCCAGGTCGCCTACTGGACCGGCAAGGAGATCGGCGCCCGGCCGCCCGCGGAGTACCTGAGCGCGGGCCGCAAGCTGATCAACTACAACGACGAGTTCCTGTACTACGTCCTCGGGCAGCCGCAGACCTTCGTCTACCCGACCGGGCAGCGGATCTACGAACAGTGGACCCCGCGGGTGGTGCGCGGCACGACCGCCGTACCGGCGAACTACGACGGGCAGATCCTCGGCGGCACGTTCGCGGTCTGGGGCGACTTCCCGAACGCCCAGACCCAGGACCAGGTCGCCGCCGGGATACGGATGCCGCTGCGGGCCACCGTGCAGAAGCTGTGGGACCCGGGCACCCCCGCGCAGTCCTGGTCCGACTTCCGGAAACTGGCGAACCGGCTGGGCTGAGACCGCACCCGGATTCGAGTGGACGTGCGAGGGCCGCGAACCGTATCTTCCGGTGTTCACCGTCGCGCACCCGGCTCAGGGGAGAGCCGCGCGCTTCCATGTCGTTCCGGGGGAACTCCTTTCATGACCTGTGCCCGCTGCCAGCACTTCGCCGCCGCTCCCGGAGGCACCCTGTGCGCCCAGTGCGCCACGGTCGCACCGCCGGTCGCCGCGCCGCCGTTCGCCGGGGCGCCCGGTGCCGTTCTGCGCTCTCCGGTCGGGCTCGGCCGGGCCACCGCGGTGCTGCTCGGCCTGGTCATCGCCGCCGACCTGTTCGCCGTCGTCGCCGATACGCTGCAGATGAACGTCGCCGGGGACATGGCCGACAGGGCCACCGGCGCCGATGTGCTGGACCGTGCCCACCGGGCCGACTCGCTCTACTCCGCCTCCGGCGTCGTCCAGGGCGTCGCCCTGCTGGCGACGATCGTCGTGTACCTGTGCTGGCTGTGGCGGGTGCGGGTCAACGCCGAGGTGTTCAACCCGGGCGGGCACGGCAAGGCGCGGGGCTGGGTGATCGGCGGCTGGTTCGTCCCGGTCGTGAACCTGTGGTTCCCGCGCCGGGTCACCCTCGACATCTGGGACTCCAGCGCCCGCTGGGCCGAGCGCCCGAGCCATGCGCTGGTCAACTGGTGGTGGACGGTGTGGATCCTCTCCCTGCTCGCCGACCGGGCCGCCACCACGGAGTACGGCCATGCCCACAGTGCGGACGAACTGCGGGCGGCCGCCCGCCAGATGCTGTTCTCCGACGTGGTCGACATCCTGGCCGCCGCGCTCGCCGTCCTGGTGGTTCTCAAGATCACCCGGATGCAGCACCAGCGGGCTCTCGCGGGCGCCGAGCCGGTCCTGGCCTTTGGCTGAAAACTCCTGGCTGTGACACTCCCGCGCCGTCGCACGCAGTAAGGGGAAGTGCGGGCTCCGTAAAGGCGGTGCCCTGGCGAGGGAGGCTTCCATGAGCCTGGTGGAACTGATCGCGCAGGCCGACGAACGGGGACTGGCCGCCAGCGGGCTGGCTTGTTTGGATCGGTGCGTACCCCTGCTGGACGGAGACGACGAGGCGCTGCGCCCGCTCTGGGCGAGCCTTGCCGACGGCTCCGACTGGGCCCGGAGCCTGGACAAGGCGCGCGGCGCCTTCGACCCGGCGGGATCCGGCGCGGACGGGGAGGCCGGCGTGGACGAGGCCGCGCTGCTCGCCCGCCGCATGCTGGACGCGGCCCCCGCCGAGCGCACCGCCGAGGCGATACGGGTCTGGGCCGACGCCTGCTCCGTCGCCTCCCTGCGCATCCACCGGCTCCTGGATCCCGCCGTGGACGACACCGCGCAGGGCGAGCGCCCGGACGACGGACGCGAGGGCGGCACCGAGGGCGTGTCCCCGCTCGTCGCCGCCGAGCTGCGGCGCCAGGTCGTCGTCCTGGAACTCCTCGCCGAGCACGGCACGCACGGCCTGCGCCGCGCCCTGGACGTCACGGTCGAGGGCCGCAGGGTGCTGCGCGCGGTGGTGTCCCGCCGGGCCCGCGGCCGCGGCTGAACGGAATTCAAACCCCGCTTCCGGGTGAGTCCTGTGACTGTCGTGCGGTGGCGGTGGGGCGGTCCTGCACCGGTTGGGGAAACGGTCCGGATCCGCGTGACGGAAGTCCGCCCGCGCCCGCTTTTCCCTATGTGACAGCCCAGTACGTGACAGCACAGCAGGAGACCCGGCCGCACGCCGCGGCGAAGCCCGTACGGTGGGCGGCCGACACGGTGGCCACCATGCGCGAGGGCGCGCGGGTACGGCTCGACTACTCGGCGCAGAGCCTGTGGCGGGTGGACCGGATGATCGAGGAGATACGCCGCGAAGGACCGCCGTACGCGGCGGTCGAGAGCGCGCTGCGCGGCTTCGGCGCCTACGCCGGTGAGGTCATCGTCCGCCGGACCGGCGCCGAGTGGTGGGCGACCGGCGGCGAGCACTGGATCCGCACCCCCGACGGCCGGCTGTGGGACCCCATCGACGAGGCCCGGCGGTGCTTCGGCGGCCATGGCTCGCTGCGCCTGCTGTGCCGGGACGCGACCGCCACCGGCTGACCTTCCGGCCCGTGCCCCTCGCGCGGGCGGGCCCCGGCCCGGGGGAGCGGGGGCACCGGCGATCGGCCCTCGCCGCGCGCCCCTCGCCCCGGGGCGGCGTCCGGCCGCCGAGGGCCTGTGACACTTCTGTGAGGCCCGGCGCTGATGACCTTGGAAGGCGTGGACACGGCCGCGGTGCGGCGCCCGTGCGGCATGCGCCATGCGGTGGCCACGAACTCGGCGCGAACGAGGACTGTCTTGGGCCAGGGAGGGGAGACCCGTCGACCGCAGGCAGGCGACGGGGAACTGGGCGCGGCCGTCGCGCGGGCCCAGGAGGGTGACGAGAGCGCCTTCGCGGTGGCCTACCGGATGGTGCAGCCGGGCCTGCTCGGCTATCTGCGCGGCCTCGTCGGCGACGACGCCGAGGACGTGGCCTCCGACGCCTGGCTGGAGATAGCCCGCGACCTCGGACGGTTCCGGGGGGACGGCGACGGGTTCCGCGGCTGGACCGCCACCATCGCCCGGCACCGGGCCCTGGACCACCTGCGCAGACAGCGGGTACGGCCCCGGCCGGCGGCGCTCGAGCAGGACGTACTGGAACTGCCGGGGCCGCACAGCACGCACGAGCAGGCGCTGGAGTCCCTGTCCACCGAGCGCGCCCTGGAGCTGATCCGTGCGCTGCCGCGCGACCAGGCCGAGGCGGTGCTGCTGCGGGTGGTCGTCGGCCTCGACGGCCCCGCCGTCGCACGCGTCCTGGGCAAGCGCCCCGGCGCGGTCCGCACCGCCGCGTACCGCGGGCTGAAGCGGCTGGCCCGCCAACTGGGCGCCCAGGACGCGGCGGCGACCGGTGTGACGGATGAGGGCCCCCGAACGCTGGGGGAGTCGGAATGAACGGCGGCCGCCGGTGGCCGTGCGGATGCACGGGACCGCCGGGACGAGGCCTCCGGCGGATCCGAAGCGGCACGGCGGGCCGGACCGGGAGCGGGAACAGACATGGGTGAACGGCACAGCGGCGACGGGTCGCCCTGCCGTCGGCACGGGCACCCCGCCGGCACGGTCCTGGGACCGGGGCCGGAGCCCGCACCGGCACCGGCGCCGGGGCCTGGACCGGTGCCGGTCGACGGGGATGCCGCGTTCGAGGCGCGGTTCGCCGCCGCGATCCGCGGGGACGGCCACCCGGAAGGGCGCCCGGAGGGCCACCCGGAAGGCCGCCTGGAAGGACGCCCGGAGGGCCGCTTCGAAGACCGCCCGGAAGGCGTCGATCCCGAGGCCGAGCGGCTCGCCGTGGCCGCGTTCCGCGCCGCCCGGGACTCCGGAGCACACCGGGCGCGGACCCGGCGCCGGGACGACTGGCGCCCCCGGGAGCCGCGTCGGCGGTGAGAAGGACGTAGTGGCCCACCGCGCCGCCCGGTTGACCCGCACCGAAGGACAAAAGGCCGACAAGCGTGCGAAGTCGAACAACAACAGCAGTTCGGGCACGGAGGCGAGGGCCGGCAGGAGATATGAGGGCCGGCAGGAGTACGAGGGCCGACAAGGGTGTTACGAGGGCCGGCAAGGGCGTGAGGGCCGGTGCAAGCGCGAGGGCCGGCGCGGATCCGAAGACCGGCAGGCGTGGTGCCGCCGACTCGCCGAAGGCCGACGGGAGGAGCAGGCGAACCGGCCCTCCCGCCCGCGTCGAGCGGCCGGGGCAACGGCCGGGGCCGCCACCCCCCACAGGAGAGGCCCCGGCCGTCGCGCGACACGGACCGCGCGGCGGCCCGTACTTTTCTCAGCGCCATGAGTGCGTTTTCTGTCACACCCGCGCGTGTCACGAGTTAGTTGCATCTTCTACAGACATGGACGAGGAACGGTTTCACGCCGTAACGTGCCTTTCGCGCCGACCGAAGACGGGCGTAAAGGGAGTGCGGTGCTGGGGGACGACGCGGAGCTGACCACCGCGGTGCGTGCGGCACAGGGCGGGGATGAGACCGCGTTCCGTACGGTGTACCGCGCGGTGCACCCGAGGCTGCTCGGATACGTACGCACGCTGGTAGGAGATCCGGACGCCGAGGACGTCGCGTCCGAGGCCTGGCTGCAGATAGCCCGGGACCTCGACCGGTTCAGCGGCGACGCCGACCGCTTCCGAGGCTGGGCCGCCCGGATCGCCCGCAACCGCGCCCTGGACCACATACGCATGCGCGGCCGCCGCCCCGCGATCGGCGGCGACGAGACCGAACTGACCGGCCGCGCCGCCGAGTCCGACACGGCCGGCGAGGCCATGGAGGCGCTGGCCACGAACGGCACCCTCTCGCTCATCGCGCGGCTCCCGCAGGACCAGGCCGAGGCGGTCGTCCTGCGCGTGGTCGTGGGCCTCGACGCCAAGACCGCCGCCGAGACGCTCGGCAAGCGCGCGGGCGCCGTACGCACCGCCGCGCACCGCGGCCTGAAACGGCTCGCGGAGCTGCTCGGCGACGATCCGGAATCGGCGGGCGTGCTCGACGCGCTCCCGCCCCAGCGAGAACCGCGCCGTCGCGCGGTGACGTCCGCCACTGTGACGCATACGCGTGCGCGGACGCAGAAGGACATGTGATGGCCGACGAGCAGTACAAGTGGCTGACCGGGGAGACGGCGGAACGTCTGCTGCGCGGTGAGTCACTGGAAGCCGTCGACGCATCCGTCCGTGACCAGGCCGAACAGCTGGGCAAGGCGCTGGGCGCGCTCTCCGCCCAGGCTGCCCCCGCGACCGGTGAACTGCCCGGCGAGCAGGCCGCGCTGGCCGCGTTCCGCAAGGCCCGTGCGGAGACCGAGTCCGAGCGCACCGCCGCCGCCCTCGGCGAGGGCGCCCCCGGCAGACGCTCCGTCCGCGCCGCACGCGGCGCGGACGCGGGTCTGGTTCGCATCGGCGCCCCGCCCCGCACCAGAACCGGAACCGGCTCCGGGCGCCCGCACTGGGCCCGTCCGGTGCGCCTCGCGCTCGCCGCCGCGGTGGCCGCGGGCATGCTCGGCGGCGTCGCCATGGCCGCGGGCAGCGGGGTGCTGCCGATGCCGTTCCACCGCGAACCGGGGCCCGCGGCCTCCGTCTCCGCCCAGAACTCCGGACGGCCCCCCACCTCTCCCTCCCCGCGGTCCTCCCCGGGCATCGTCCCCGACATCGACACGCCCAGCCCCGGCAGCAGCGGTTCCCCCGGCGCGGACCCCTCCCGGAGTACCGCCGGACAGGACGCGGACGAGGACAAGGGCGCCCGTCCCGGCTCCGGCGCACCCTCCACCACCCCCGGTACCTCGTGGCGGGGCACCGCCGTCGCCGCTGCCTGCCGCGACCTGCAGGACGGCAAGGACCTGGGCTCCGGCCGCAGGCGGGTCCTGGAGGTCCTGGCGGGCGGCTCCGCGCGGGTGGCCAAGTACTGCAAGTTCGTCCTCGCGGGCCAGTCCGCCTCCGGGGGCGACAGCAAGGGCGACGGCGACGGCAACGTCGGCAAGGGCGACGGGAAGAGCGGCAAGGGCGACGGCGACGGCCGCGGCGGTGACGACGACGGTCATCCGGGCCCGGGCCGGGGTCACGGTCACATCCGTCACCGGGGCGGCATCGCCTCCCCCTTGCCCTCGGCCTTCGCGCCGCGCACCCAGGGCCGACCGGTGCCGGTGCCCCTGCCGAGCCCGTCGTACACCGCGCTCTGACCTTTACATACGCCTCTGACCTGCGGTTTTGTTGATCGCGAAAATTTCTCCGCGAGAGGTGTGACGTTTTCGGCCCCCGCGACGCAGTACTCAGTGAGCCGACTGGTCATCGGCCGTCGCACTGAGCCGGGGTTCCCCCCGTACCCACGGCTCGTGCACCTGGCGCGGGCGGGACACGTTCCCCCGGTCCCGCCCGCGCCCCACACCTCCCGCCGGCACGGCGCCTCACCAGTACACGACGACCTTGTCGCCGTTGCGCACCTGCGCGAACAGCTCCGCGATCGCCGTCTCGTCCCGCACGTTGACGCATCCGTGCGAACCGCCGGCGTAGCCGCGGGCGGCGAAGTCGTAGGAGTAGTGCACCGCCTGGCCGCCGCTGAAGAACATCGCGTACGGCATCGGCGAGTGGTAGATCGTCGACACGTGGTGCCGTGACTTCCAGTAGATGCGGAACACACCCTCGCGGGTGGGGGTGTACTGGGCGCCGAAGCGCACGGACACGGTCTCGACCGTGCGCCCGTCGATCATCCAGCGCAGCGTCCGGCTGGTCTTGCTGATGCACAGCACCCGGCCGGTCAGACAGCGCGGATCGGGCGCGGCGGCCGGCTGACCGCCCATCAGATACAGCTCCCACATGCCCGGCCGGTGCGTCATCGCCAGCAGCCGCTGCCAGGTGACGGTGTCCAGCCTGCCGGTCCGCGGCAGCCCGCGTTTGCCCTGGAAGCCCTGGACGGCCTGCTCGGTCAGGTCGTCGTACGTCCCCGTCGGTCCGTCGAACAGCCAGCCGACCTGGCGCAGCCGCGCCTGCAGCTCGCGCACCCCCGAGCCGCTGTCCCCGCGCGACCACACCACCCGGGGCGCGGGCAGGCCGGGCTCGGCGGCGGGTGCGCCCCCGGCCGTCCCGTGGGATCCGGGGCTGTCGGCCGTACGGGTGGGGGCGGGGCTGCCGGCCGTCGGGGCGGGTCCGGGGCCGTCGGCCGTCCGGGCCGGTTCCGGGCCGTCGCTGGACGGCAGCCGGATGTGCACCGGCCCGCGGTGCTTGCCGTCCGTGTCGGGGGGCTGCACGGTGCAGCCGCAGAGCGCGGCGAGGGCGGTGGTCGAGGCGAGTACGGCGACAGGTCTCCCCGGGATCCTCATGCCGGTGATGCTTCCCCGCGTGACCGCCGTCGAACTACGGGGCATGGTGAGGGGGGACAGAACGGACTGCGGAGGCATCCATGGCGCGCGAGTCGGAGTCGGGTCTGCCGATCGAGCCGGTCTACGGGCCGGACGACCTGACCGGCTGGGACCCGGCCCGGAAGCTGGGCCGACCGGGGAACTACCCGTACACCCGCGGGGTGTATCCGACCATGTACACCGGCCGCCCCTGGACCATGCGCCAGTACGCCGGGTTCGGGACGGCGGCGGAGTCCAACGCCCGCTACCGGCAGCTGATCGCGCACGGCACCACGGGCCTGTCCGTCGCCTTCGACCTGCCCACCCAGATGGGCCACGACTCCGACGCGCCCCTGGCCCACGGCGAGGTCGGCAAGGTGGGCGTGGCGATCGACTCCATCGAGGACATGCGGGTGCTGTTCGACGGCATCCCGCTGGACCAGGTCTCCACCTCGATGACGATCAACGCACCGGCGGCGCTGCTCCTCCTCCTCTACCAGCTGGTGGCCGAGGAGCAGGGCGTGCCGGCCGACCGGCTGACCGGCACCATCCAGAACGACGTCCTGAAGGAGTACATCGCGCGGGGCACCTACATCTTCCCGCCGGGGCCCTCGCTCCGGCTGACCGCCGACATCTTCAGGTACTGCACCGCCGAGATCCCGAAGTGGAACACGATCTCGATCTCCGGCTACCACATGGCGGAGGCGGGCGCGTCCCCCGCGCAGGAGATCGCCTTCACCCTCGCCGACGGCATCGAGTACGTCCGTACGGCGGTGGCGGCCGGCATGGACGTCGACGACTTCGCCCCCCGGCTGTCCTTCTTCTTCGTGGCCCGTACGACGCTGCTGGAGGAGGTCGCCAAGTTCCGCGCGGCGAGAAGGATCTGGGCGCGGGTGATGAGGGAGGACTTCGGCGCACGGAACCCGAAGTCCTGGATGCTCCGCTTCCACACCCAGACGGCCGGGGTCCAGCTGACGGCCCAGCAGCCGGAGGTGAACCTGGTCCGGGTGGCGGTCCAGGCCCTCGGGGCCGTCCTCGGCGGCACCCAGTCCCTGCACACCAACTCCTTCGACGAGGCGATCGCCCTGCCGACGGAGAAGAGCGCGCGCCTCGCGCTGCGCACCCAGCAGGTACTGGCCCACGAGACGGACGTCACGGCGACGGTCGATCCCTTCGCGGGCTCCTACGCGGTC
Organism: Streptomyces sp. NPDC107581; assembly: GCF_055657175.1. NCBI lineage: Bacteria > Bacillati > Actinomycetota > Actinomycetes > Kitasatosporales > Streptomycetaceae > Streptomyces > Streptomyces sp. NPDC107581. The sequence goes on along the minus strand of NZ_JBVKBH010000007.1, from coordinate 51,878 downwards.
GAGAAGCTGACCGACGAGGTCGAGACGGCCGCGCTGGACCTGATGCGCAGGGTCGAGGACCTCGGCGGGGCGCAGGCGGCGATCGAGCGGGGCTTCCAGAAGGGCGAGATCGAGCGGAACGCCTACCGCATCGCGCAGGAGACCGACTCCGGCGAGCGGGTGGTCGTGGGCGTCAACCGCTTCCGGCTGGACGAGGAGGAACCGTACGAACCGCTGCGGGTGGACCCGGCGATCGAGGAGCGGCAGCGGGAACGCCTGGGCAGACTGCGGGCCGGGCGGGACCAGCGGGCCGTGGACGTGGCGCTGGACGCGCTGAAGAAGGCGGCGGAGGGGGAGGGGAACGTGCTGTACCCGATGAAGGAGGCGCTGCGGGGGCGGGCGACGGTGGGGGAAGTGTGCAACGCACTGCGGGAGATCTGGGGGAGCCATGTGCCGGCGGACGCGTTCTGAGCCGGGGGTTGCTTCGTACGGGTGATCAGGGGCGGAAACCGCGTGCCCCCGGCCACGCTCGTGGAGCGACGACCGACCCGCCGGGACCCGGATGTCGTACCCCCGTGCGACACTCCTTCTCATGTTCGGCGTCATCGATCTCCCCACCTATCTGGCCGGTCTCGTCCTGATCGTCCTGCTGCCCGGTCCCAACTCCCTGTACGTGCTCTCCGTCGCCGCCCGCCGGGGCGTGCGGGCCGGATACACCGCCGCCGCCGGGGTGTGGTGCGGGGACACCGTGCTGATGACACTGTCCGCCGCCGGGGTCGCCTCGCTCCTCCAGGGCAACGCCGTGCTCTTCGGGATCGTGAAGTACGCCGGTGCCGGATATCTGACCTGGCTGGCGATCGGGATGCTGCGTTCCGCCCGGGCGATGTGGCGGACCCGGCGGGAGAAGGCCGTCGAGGAGGCCGCGCCCATCGCCTCGGCCGAGGAGCGGCCCTTCCGCCGTGCCTTCGTCGTCAGCCTCTTCAACCCCAAGGCGATCCTGTTCTTCGTCGCCTTCTTCGTGCAGTTCGTGGACCCGGGCTACGCCTACCCCCCCTCTCCTTCGTCGTGCTGGGCGCCTTCGCCCAGCTGGCCAGCTTCCTCTACCTCAGCGCGCTGATATTCGGCGGCACCCGCCTCGCCGCCGCCTTCCGCCGCCGCAAGCGGCTGTCTGCTACGGCCACCTCGGCGGCGGGAGCCCTGTTCCTCGGGTTCGCGCTGAAGCTGTCGCTGGCCAGTGCGTAGGCCGGCGGGTCAGCGGACGTAGGCCGGCGGGTCAGCGGACGCCGACCCCGGCCAGATAGGCGCCGAGGCCCTCCGCCGAGTCGCCCGCCCAGCCGACGTACCCGTCCGGGCGGACCAGGAAGACGCCGGGTCCGTACGAGGCCGGGGCGGCCGGGAGGGCCGTCACCCCGGTGACGGGTGCGGTGGCGCCCAGCAGCATCCAGTGCGGCCCCCGGAACGCGTCGAAGAGCCGTACGCCGTCCACCGTGCCGTCCGGCGCGCGGTCGCCCGCCCGTACCGCGGACGGGACGGCCCGGGTCTCCTGGCTCAGGGACGAGTCCGGGTAGCCCAGCCCGAGCTGCACCGTCGCCTTTCCGCGCCGCACCTCCCCGCGGTGCACCCCGGTCGTCAGGCCCAGCATGGCCGCCGCATTGGCCCGCCGCTCCTCCTCGTAGGTGTCCAGCAGGGCCCGGGGCGCCCCGTCCCGCAGCACCGCGCCCAGCTTCCAGCCCAGGTTGTAGGCGTCCTGGACGCTCGTGTTCAGCCCCTGCCCGCCGGCCGGTGAGTGGACGTGCGCCGCGTCGCCCGCGAGGAACACCCGGCCCACCCGGAAGCGGTCCGCGAGCGCCGCCCGGGGCCGGAACTCCGAGGCCCAGCGCAGCTCGGTGAGGTCGTCCCCGTCCAGGTGCGTGTACGCGGCGACCAGCCCCCGCAGGCCGTCCAGGGTGAGGTCCGGCTCCGTGCCCTCCGGGAGCCTCGCGGCCAGCTGGAAGACGTCCGTGCCGGTGAGCGGGCACAGCATGAGACCGGTGTCGTCGGCCGCCGGGAACGCGTGCCAGTACTCCCGGTCGAGCCCCTTCACCCGCACGTCCGCCACCAGGAACGGCGCCGGGTCGACCGTCTCCCCGGTCATCCGCACACCCACCGCCCGCCGTACGGCGGACCGCCCGCCGTCGGCCGCGACGACGTACCGCGCGCGGATGCCCGTACCGTCGGCGCACCGTACGTCCACGCCCTCCGCGTCCTGCTCCAGGCCCGTCACCTCGCGCCCGAAGGCGACCTTGCCGCCCAGCTCCAGCAGCCGCGCGTACAGCACTTCCTGCGTCCGCCACTGCGCGACCATCCACGGCTCGGTGTACGGCGCGCCCTCGTCCGCCGCGACCGGCTCGAACATCGGCTGCTCGCCGACCCGCCGGCCGCCCTTCCAGATCATCCGCGTCGGGTAGGGGCCGCCGGCCGCGCGGATCGCCTCCAGCACGCCGAGGTCCTCGAACACCTCCTGGGTGCGGGGCTGGATCCCCTTGCCGCGCGAACCCGGGAACAGCCCCTCCGCCCGCTCCACGATCAGCGCGTCCACGCCACGCCGGGCGAGGTCGATGCCGAGGGCGAGTCCGGTGGGACCGGCGCCCACGATCAGGACATCCATCACGATTCTCCTTAACGCCGTTAAGTGCCGTCGATGACGAGAGTGCACTTAACGCTGTTAAGCTGTCAAGTGTGAGTACGGAACGACGCGCGCCCCTCGATCGCAAGCGGGTCGCGGACACGGCGCTGCGGCTGCTGAACGAGGTCGGCCTCGACGGGCTGACCCTGCGTGCCATCGCCAAGGAGCTGGACGTCAAGGCTCCGGCGCTGTACTGGCACTTCAAGGACAAGCAGGCGCTGCTCGACGAGATGGCGACGGAGATGTACCGCCGGATGGTCGCGGGCGCCGCTCTCGATCCCGCCGACACCTGGCAGGAGAGGCTGGGCAAGGCCAACCGCGGGCTGCGCGCCGCGCTGCTCGGCTACCGCGACGGCGCCAAGGTCTTCAGCGGTTCACGCTTCACGGGCACGGACCACGCCCGCGAGCAGGAGGCGAGCCTGCGCGTCCTCACGGACGCCGGCTTCACCCTCGCCCAGGCGGTCCTGGCGGGCCGGACGGCGTATGCGTACACCATCGGCTTCGTCACCGAGGAGCAGGGCGTGCGGCCCCTCCCGGGGGAGCGCCGGGAGGGGTACGACATCGAGGAGCGCGCCCGCCGCCTGGCCGACTTCCCGCTCGCGGCCGAGGCCGGGAAGGTGCTCTTCGGTGACTACGACACGCAGTTCGAGGAGGGTCTCGTCCTGGTGATCGCGGGCATCGAGGCCCGCTTCGGCCTCAGCCGACGCCCTTCCCGCCGTTCGGCAGGTTGATCCCGGCGGGGACCACGGGCGTACGGGCCTTCTTCAGGGCCCTCTTCAGACGCGGGCCGAATGGTTTCTCCACAAACCGGTGGATCAGCCAGGCGAGCGTCAGCATGCCGAGCACCGTCGTCGCCAGCGTCGCGTAAGCGGGCAGGCCCAGACCCCGGTGCAGCACCCGGATCACGAACCAGCCCAGGTGCTCGTGGACCAGGTAGAACGGGTACGTCAGCGCACCGGCCGTGGCCAGCCAGCGCCAGTTCGCCCACCGGGTCCAGCCCAGTGCCACGGCCGCCACGGAGGCGAAGGCGACGGTGACGATCAGCACTATGACGTGCGGGCTGCGGACGAAGTCGCCGTGGGCGCCCGGGTGCCACAGCCCGCGGGTCGCGGCGCTCTGCCCGAGCAGCCAGGAGACGCCCACGATGCCCCACAGCAGCAGGTCGCTGCCGAAGCGGTGGATCAGGTAGAGCGCGAGACCGCCGATGAAGAAGGGGGCGTAGTCCGGCATGACCAGCTGGTCCGTGAGCGCGTTGCCCGATGTGCGGCACACCACCGCGGCCAGCGTCCACACCGCGCAGAACAGCACGACCCGGCGGTAGGTGACCCCGCGCATGACGACGAACAGCGCGAACAGCGCGTAGAAGCGGACCTCGACCCACAGCGTCCAGCACACCCCGAGCACGCGCGGCACGCCCATCGGCTGCTGCAGCATGGTCAGGTTGACCAGGAACTCGTCCAGCCGCACCGCGTGCACCACGGCCGGCAGGGCCAGGGACGCGCCGGTGACCAGGACCAGGGCGACCCAGTAGGCGGGGTAGAGGCGGGCGACGCGGGAGCGGAAGAAGTCGCCCAGCGAGCGGCCCCAGCTGCTCATGCAGATGACGAAACCGCTGATGACGAAGAAGAACTGGACGCCCAGACAGCCGTACGTGGCCAGCTGCGACAGCGTCGGGAAGAGGAGGGACGGCGACTGGTGCCAGGACTCCGAGACCGTGCCGCCGCGTCCGGCGTAGTGGTAGAGGCAGACCAGCAGCGCGGCCACGAGCCGCAGCCCGTCCAGGGCGTGCAGGCGGTTCCGGCGGGCGTCCGCGGCGGGCGGGGCGGGTGTCGTCCCGGGTGCGGGCGGAGCGCTGGTGAGGGTGGTGGGCGAAACAGGCATGATGCTCGACATTTTCCCGAACAAACGTTGCTCTGCTCGGATTTTCATGTGAATTTCTGTCGCACACCAGACCGTGCCGTCGCTCACCTGGGAAAATCATAGGAATGACTGGCGTGGTGGACCAATCATTCATCCGGTCAACCCTGTTCGTTAACCAACCGGTCGCTTCGGATTCCCGAACCCTTCGGCCGTCGTCCTCGTCCCCGTCCGAAACCGCCGAAAGCCGTGGCGGGCCCGCATACGGCCCCGCCACGGCGAAAGAGACACAGGCCGGCGGAGCGGAGAATCAGCGGCGCACGGCCCGGCGCAGATTGCGGGCCTTGCGCGCCACCCGGCGGACCGTCGCGTTGCGCGGGATGAACGCCAGCTGTGCCGGCACCCCGCCGGGCAGCGCCAGCGAGGTCAGCCGCTTGCGCTTGAAGTAGCGCAGGGTGCGCTCGTTCAGGTTCTTCGCCAGATAGCGCTCGGTCTCGTCGCGCAGCGTCGGCAGGATCTTCGGCTGCATCGCGAAGCCCACCGCACGCACCAGCGCGCCCAGCGCCTCGACCGCCATGCCCCGGCTCTGCTCGGTCACCGCTCCGCGGTCGCCCAGCTCGGGCAGCAGCGCGTCGACCACGGTGACCGGGATCCGGTTGCTGTTCTCGTACGGCGTCAGCTGCTCCAGCAGCAGATCGGTGCCGACCCGGGCGACCGGCAGGCCGTACAGCGCGGAGGCGGTCAGCAGGGCGGTGGAGAAGCAGCCGACCACCAGCGCGGGACGCATCCGCTGGTAGAGGACCTCGGCGAGGACGGGCGTGTCGAGCACGGTGAGGTCGACCTTCAGCTTCTCCGCCTCCTGCTCCAGGGTGCGGGTGAAGCGGGCCGGAGCGGTGGGGTGCGGCTTGAACACCACCTTGGTGTGCCCGAGCGCGACCGCCCCCTTCAGCATCCGCACATGCAGGTTCTCCTCCTGCTCGGCGGTGAGGATGTCGAGCGCGGAGAGGTACTGCCCGAGCAGCAGCGCGGGCTCCTCGATCTGCGGCAGATCGTCGCCGAGGGGCGCCAGCTCGGCCAGCACCTTGGTGAAGGCCGGCGTCGCCACGATCTCGCCCGGCACGCCGAACTCGGTGAGCAGCAGGGGCTTGAGGCCCGGCACCAGGTCGAGGTGGAGCACCCGGTCCACCCGGGTGCCGACCAGCGGGTCGATCTTGTTGCGCGTCGGGCCGTAGCTCATCAGGCCGTCGGCGTAGACGGTGACCGGGGCGCCGGTGAAGATCTGGGCGAGCGCGAGCGACGGGTTGACCTGGATCGACTCGACGGCCAGCTCCACGTCGTCGTCCCCGAGCTGCCACTCGTGGCGCAGATACCGCTCCCACAGGGGCATGTCGTCCACCCGGGGCGCCCAGCCGCCGGGGTGGAAGGGGAAGATCGTCTCGTTGTACGAGAGCACGTCGTCGAAGCGGTCGCGCAGCCGCTCGAAGCCCGGCATCTCGTCCAGGCCGGGTGTGGTCTCGGGGGTGGCCGCGTTGTTGCAGACCAGCAGGATGCGCCGGTCGGCGGGGCGGAAGCAGCCCGAGTCCAGGGCGGCGGCGAGCGTGGCCGTGCCGTACAGCGTCGACGCCTGGAAGATCTGGGTGGTCACGCGGCGACCCCCGCGGGGGCGGGACGGCGGCGCAGCCGGCGCAGCTTGGTGGCGCGCTGGAGGTCCATGGAGTCCAGCGCCTCGTCCAGCACGTCCTGCGGCATGCGCCGCAGCGCCGCGGCACTCATGGATTTCAGTTTCTTCGCCACCGCGGGCTCGAACCTTTCGATGGATCCCAGGTGATGGGAAATGATGGCGCAATAGGTGCGCACGGCCTTCGGCAGGAGGTCGGCGGCGTCCCGGTCCGCGGCGGTCTCCGCGACCACCTGGTCGAACGCGCGAATGAAATCGAGCTGCCGGACGTCACCGATCTGGGTGAGCGACGAGGCGACTCCGCGCCGGTAGAACACACCGAGCAGGCTGACCGCGGCGAAGGATTCGGCCTCCCGGTGCAGCTTCCAGATCCACGGCCGGTCCTCGGCCGTGCGCAGTCCGTCGGTGAAGTGCAGCACACCCTTGTCCACCAGGCGCCGGTGGTAGACACCCGCCCAGGCGTAGGCGTAGTCCACGGAGGTGGAGCGGTCGGCGGGCAGGATCGCCTCGCGCGGGTTCAGCACGACGCCCCGGCGGCCGACCGGCACCCGGTGCACGGCGCGGGCCCGCGCGGTGCACTGCACATGGTCGGTGCGCAGGAAGTCGCAGTTCAGCTCGTCCATGGCGGCGACCAGCTGAGGGTAGTAGCCGGGGGCGAGCCAGTCGTCGCCGTCCAGGAAGGTCAGGTACTCGCCGCGCGCCCGGTCGATGCCGGTGTTGCGGGCGGTCGCCAGTCCTCCGTTCTTCTCGTGTCTGACGAAGACCGCGCCGGGCAGCTCACGCTCCGCGCGCGCGAGAATCTCCGGTGTCCCGTCGCGGGAACAGTCGTCGACGAGAATGAATTCGAAGTCCTCACGCGCGTTCGCACTGAGGCTCCTCAGGGTGTCGGGCGCGTATTGCTGCACGTTGTAGAACGGCACGATGACGGAGAGCTTGACCACGTGGTGGACGTTAGGGCGAAGCCCGTCATTCGTCTTGACCGTTATCTTGATACCAGGTGAACGACGCGTGGCGAACCCGTGAACCGGGCTTTTTTGCGGCGTGATCATGGCCCGATTCGCCATTCGGCGATGTGCTGTTAACCGTTTGTTGTATTCAGGTTGGGCGGTTCCTCGGAATGCCTTCCTAGCGTCTTCGACGTGCCAGCAAGTGCAACGAAAGCCCTGCGGGTGGCCGTCCTCGCCGATTCCGACACCCGGTGGAAGTGGGGCGCGCTCACCGCGCAGCGCGTCACCCCCACCGATGCCGAGATCCGGCTCGACGGCTACCTCCTGCGGGGCCGAGCGACCCCGACCGCCCGCCAGCTCGACGAGATCGGCGTCCGCGCGGACTCCCTCCGCGAGGTGACGGCCGTCGAGTTCCTGCGTGCGATGGCCGAAGACGGGGACGACCCGTACGACGTCCTCGTCCTCGCCCTGGTCGGCGGCGGCGTGCAGGCGATGCTGCACGGGCTCGGGAACGCCTGGGGCTCCGGGAAGCGTCCCGTCGTCGTCACCGGCTACGTCGGTGTCGTCTACGAGAAGCTCGCCGACGGGCTGCTGCTGCGGCACGGGGCGGACCTCGTCCTCGCCAACTCCCGCCACGACGCGGACCGCTTCCGGGCCGTGTACGAGGGGGTCGGCGCAGACGCCTCCGCGGTGACCGAGGTCGCACTGCCGTTCCTCGGCGGGGCGCCGTACACCGGCGAGCACGACCCCTGCACGGTGGTGTTCGCGGCCCAGCCGTCCGTCCCGGACAGCCGCAAGGACCGCACCTACCTGCTGGACCGGCTGATCGGGCACGCCCGCCTGCACCCCGAGCGCGAAGTGCTGCTCAAGCTGCGCTCCAAGCCCGGCGAGCACACCACCCACATCGAGGAGCTGCCGTACCAGAAGCTGGTCCAGGGCAAGGACGTGCCCGCCAACTTCCGCCTGGTGTACGGCCACATGGGCGAGGTGCTCGACCGTACCGACCTGCTGGTCACGGTCAGCTCCACGGCCGCCCTGGAGGCCCTGCACCGCCGCATCCCGACGGTCGTCCTGACCGACCTGGGCGTGCGCGAGACGCTCGGCAACCACCACTTCACCGGTTCCGGGTGCCTCGCCTCCTGGGACCAGCTGGACGCCGGGCACCGCCCGGCGGCCGACGAGGAGTGGGTGGCCCGCCAGGGCGTCGCCGCCGACGGCTCCTACGCCACCGCGTTCGACACCGCCCGCGAGCGCATCGCCGGGCTGCTGGACCGGCCGGGGGCCCTGCCGCCCCTCGCCCCCTACTACACACCCGAGACCGCGCCCGGCTACCTCCCCGGAATCCTCGCGCGCCACCACCTCGGCCCCGACGGCGCACCGCTGCCCGGCGCGCCCGCCGCCGACAAGGCGCCCGGACCCGTCCGCCAGATCGTGCGCCGGGCCGCACGCGGCGCCTACCGCCACGGCGTGCAACGCGTGGCCCCCGTGATCCGACGAATGGGAGAGCTGTGAGCGACCGGATCCCACGGCAAGGAGCAGAGCACATGACCGACGCCAACCCCGACGCACCCGCGGTGCGCCGCGTGCTCGCGGTGATCCCGGCGCGCGGCGGCTCCAAGGGCGTCCCCGCCAAGAACCTCGCCCCCGTCGGCGGCATCCCGCTGGTGGCCCGCGCGGTGCGCGAGTGCCGCGCCGCCCGGCTGGTGACCGACGTGGTCGTCTCCACCGACGACCAGGCCATCGCCGCCGCCGCCCGCCAGGCCGGTGCCGAGGTCGTGCTGCGCCCCGCCGCCATCGCGGGCGACACCGCCACCTCCGAGGCCGCCGTCCTGCACGCCATGGACGCCCACGAGGCCCTGCACGGATCGACCGTCGACGTGGTCCTGCTCGTGCAGTGCACCAGCCCCTTCGTGGTCCGCGAGGACGTGGACGGGGTCGCCGGGGCCGTCGTCGAGAACGGCGCCGACACCGCGGTCACCGTCGCCCCCTTCCACGGCTTCATCTGGCGGGACGCGGCGGACGACCCGACGGCCGTCGACACGGAGTCCACGGCGACCGCCGGCGGATCCGTGACCGTCACCAACTCCACGACGGTGAGCGGCGGCTACGGCGTCAACCACGACAAGTCCTTCCGCCCGCGCCGCCAGGACCGTCCCCAGGACCTGCTGGAGACCGGCGCCGCCTACGCGATGGACGCGGCCGGCTTCCGCGAGCACCAGCACCGCTTCTTCGGCCACACCGAGCTGGTCCGCACCGACCCGGCCCGGGTACTGGAGATCGACGACCCGCACGATCTGGCCCGCGCCCGCGCCCTGGCCCCGCTCTTCGACGCGGACCGGCCGGGCGCCCTCCCCACCTACGGCGACATCGACGCCGTGGTCCTCGACTTCGACGGCACCCAGACCGACGACCGGGTGCTGATCGACTCCGACGGACGGGAGTTCGTCTCCGTGCACCGCGGAGACGGACTCGGCATCGCCGCCCTGCGCAAGAGCGGTCTGAAGATGCTGATCCTGTCCACGGAACAGAACCCGGTGGTCGCCGCCCGCGCCCGGAAGCTGAAGCTCCCGGTGCTGCACGGCATCGACCGCAAGGACCTCGCACTGAAGCAGTGGTGCGAGGAGCAGGGCATCGCGCCGGAGCGCGTGCTCTACGTCGGCAACGACGTCAACGACCTCCCGTGCTTCGCCCTCGTGGGCTGGCCCGTGGCGGTCGCGAGCGCCCACGACGTCGTACGCGGCGCCGCACGCGCGGTCACCACTGTCCCCGGTGGTGACGGCGCGATCCGAGAGATCGCCAGCTGGATCCTCGGCCCCTCTCTCGATTCCCTCCCCAAGTAAGGACATCCCCTGATGAGCACCAACTCCCGTCTGCGTCAGTTCGGTTCGCGCGAGGTCGGCCCCGGCCGTCCCGTCTACATCTGCGGCGAGATCGGCATCAACCACAACGGTGAGCTGGAGAACGCGTTCAAGCTGATCGACGTGGCCGCCGAGGCCGGCTGTGACGCCGTCAAGTTCCAGAAGCGCACCCCGGAGATCTGCACCCCGCGCGACCAGTGGGACATCGAGCGCGACACCCCCTGGGGCCGGATGACCTACATCGACTACCGCCACCGCGTGGAGTTCGGTGAGGACGAGTACCGCCAGATCGACGAGTACTGCAAGAGCAAGAACATCGACTGGTTCGCCTCCCCGTGGGACACCGAGGCCGTCGCCTTCCTGGAGAAGTTCGACGTCCCGGCCCACAAGGTCGCCTCCGCCTCCCTGACGGACGACGAGCTGCTGAAGGCGCTGCGCGCCACCGGCCGCGCGATCATCCTCTCCACGGGCATGTCGACGCCGAAGCAGATCCGCCACGCGGTCGAGGTCCTGGGCTCGGACAACATCCTCATGTGCCACGCCACCTCCACCTACCCGGCCAAGGCCGAGGAGCTGAACCTCCGCGTGATCAACACGCTGGAGAAGGAGTACCCGAACGTCCCGATCGGCTACTCCGGCCACGAGACGGGCCTGCAGACCACCCTCGCCGCGGTCGCCCTGGGCGCCACCTTCGTCGAGCGCCACATCACCCTCGACCGCGCCATGTGGGGCTCCGACCAGGCCGCCTCCGTGGAGCCGCAGGGCCTCGTGCGCCTCGTCCGCGACATCCGCACCATCGAGGCCTCCCTCGGTGACGGCGTCAAGAAGGTCTACGAGTCCGAGCAGGGCCCGATGAAGAAGCTGCGCCGCGTCGCCGGCGTCGTCGCCGAGGCGGAGATCGCCGCGGCGGCGGGCGAGCCGGTCTCGGTCTGAGCGCCCTGATCGCCTTAACTGCCCTACGACGGGACGGTCGTACGACGATGAGCCCCCGCGCCGGCCAGGCCGGCCACCCTGCCCGCACGCTCGCCTTCGTGGAGAGCCCGGTACAGCTGCTGAACGTACTGGAGTGGGCGCACCTGCAGGGCCTGCGCGGTGCCACCGAGCCGGCCCGGCCGTCCGTGCCCGCGCAGGCACGGCGGTCGCCGGCCACCGCACCGGCACCGGCCGACGCGGAGCTCACCGTCGTCGTCCTGTCCCCGACCGACCCCATGACCCGGGGCCAGCTGCGCCGCATGGCGGACCTGGCCCGGGACGAGGGGTACCGGGTGCGCTGGGAAGAGGCGCGGGGCGGCGCGACCGCGCCCTTCCACACCATCGGCGGCCTGGCCGGCTCGCTGCGCCGGGCCGACCGCATCGTCATGGGGGATCCCTTCTCCCGTTACGTACAGCTGCTGCTGACCATCACCCGGGCGAGCGACCTGGTCGTGGTGGACGACGGCACGGCGACGATGGAGTTCGTCGCCCAGCTGGCCCGCGGCGAGCGCCTGGTCCGCTGGCACCGCAAGGGCGGCCGCCCCGGAGCCCGCGACCTGCTCTTCGCCCCCGTCTCCTCCTCGGCCCGCCGCCGCCTCACGCCGAGCGCGCACCGCCGCGTCGAGGTCTTCTCCTCCATGCCGGTGACGGAGACCCCCGAGGGGGTCACGGTCACCGCCAACGACTTCGCCTGGACCCGCGCCCGCTTCGGGCCGCCGCGGATCACCAAGGGCGCGGACATGGTCGGCACGTCCCTGGTCGAGACCGGCGTCGTGGACGGCGACCGCTACCTGGAGGCCGTCCGCAGCCTGGCCAAGGCCCACGGCGCCACGCGGTACTTCGCCCACCGCCGCGAGAGCGCGGAGAAGCTGCACCGGCTGGCCGCCGAGACGGGCCTGGAGATAGTCCGCCCGGACCTCCCCCTGGAACTGATCGCCCGCCGCGGCCCCATCGGCCGCACGATCCTCAGCTTTCCCTCCACAGTCGTCCACACCCTCCCTCTCGCCCTCGCCGGCACGGGCGTCCGCGTCGCCGTCTGCGACATCGACCCCACCTGGCTGACCGAGACCGCCTCGCCCCGCGCCCAGGGCTTCCTGTCGGGAGTCACGGGGACGGCCAGGGACGTGCACCGGCTGACTGCGGTGGCGATGGCCTAGGGATTCGCCCGACCGCGCCGTCGGCGAGCGTGCCTGCCCGCCCGGCCGCTCGTCGCGGCCCGCGACGGGCATCGACCGCCCCGCCCACGGGGTACGCGCTTCACCGAGCACCGAGCGCGGAGTGCCTAGTGCCCCTAGTGCCGAGCGCCGAGCGCCGAGTGCCTAGTGCCGAGCGCGGGGTGCGGAGTGCCGAGTGCGGAGTGCCGAGCGCCGAGTGCCGAGCGCGGGGTGCGGAGTGCCTAGTGCCGAGCGCGGAGTGTCGAGCGGTCGGTCGGCTTCCGGTTGGTGGTCGTGCACCGCGTTAAGATCCCTGCGCCGCAGACGAGTTGCACGACACGGGGGATCGATGGACGGCACAGGCATACCTCAAGGAGTCTTCCAGCCGCTGGCCGAGGACGATCCGCACGTGATCGCCGGCTACCGACTGGCCGCCCGGCTCGGCGCCGGCGGGATGGGCAAGGTGTATCTGTCCCACACCCCGGGCGGACGACCCGTGGCGATCAAGGTGATCCGGCCGGAGTTCGCCGAAGACCCCGAGTTCCGGCGCCGGTTCGCGCAGGAGGTGCGCGCGGCCGAGCGGGTCCAGGGCCTGTACACGGCTCCGGTGATCGACAGCGACACCGACGGCCCGCACCCCTGGCTCGCGACGGCCTACATCTCCGGCCCCACCCTGGCCGCGGCGGTCGCCGAACACGGACCGCTGCCCGCCTCCACGGTCCTGCTGCTCACCGCCGGGGTGGCCGAGGCCCTCCAGGTGGTGCACGGCGCGGGCATCGTGCACCGCGACCTGAAGCCTTCCAACGTGCTGCTGGCCGCCGACGGCCCGCGAGTGATCGACTTCGGCATCGCCCGCGCGGCCGACACCACCGCGCTGACCGGCAGTGGTGTCACGGTCGGCACGCCCGCCTTCATGTCGCCGGAACAGGCGGCGGGGCGGCCCGTGGGCCCGCAGTCCGACGTGTTCGCCCTCGGCCAGGTCGTCGCCTTCGCGGCCCTGGGCAGGTCCGCCCACGGGGACGGGCCCTCCCACGCGGTGCTCTACCGGATCGTGCACGAGGAGGCGGACCTCACCGGACTGCCCGCCGAACTGACCGGACTCGTACGCCGGTGCCTGGCCAAGGACCCCGACGCGCGCCCGTCCCTCGGTGAGGTCCTCGCCCTGTGCGGCGCCGCGTCCGACGCCACGCAGCTGCGCCGCCCCGAGGACTGGCTGCCCGGCGTGGTGACCGCCGCCATGGCCGACCGCTACCACGCCCCCCTGCCCGTGCCGCCCCGGCAGCACCCGGCGCACGGGGCCGTGCCCGGCGGGGCGACCGTACCCGCGGCGCCGCAGTACTGGCCGACGGCCGTGTCCGGCGTGCCCGCCCCGACCGCTCCCGTGCCCCGGCAGCCGCCCACGGCTCACCCGCAGCCTCCGGCGGTCCCCGCGCACCCGCACCACGCGCCGACACGGACCGCCCAGCCCGTTCACCCCGCCCAGCCCGTCACCGGGTATCCCGTGGCGCCGGGCGCGCCCGGGAGCCGCTCCGCCCGCCGCCCGAGGACCGGCGTCATCCTCGGCTGTGCCGCCGGAGCCCTCGTGCTCGTCGCCGCAGCCGTCGGCCAACTCGGCCACGGCGGCGGTTCCGGCCACGGCGCGGAGGCGAAGCGGACCGGCCCGGCGGACACTGCCTCCGGCGGAAAGACCTCCGCCGCACGGCCCACGGACGGCGCGAAGGCCGGCGGGGCGAAGACGGGCGGGGCGAAGACGGGCGAGCCGTCCGGCGCGTCCTCGGGCAGCACGCCCGAGCCCGCCGTCTACAAGAACCTCAACCTGGCCGACGGCTACTACCTCAAGTTCAGCGACCAGCCGGTGGTGCCGCACAAGTCCAACTACGACGACCTGTACCTGATCTGCACGGGCAGTTCCTGCGTCTTCGGGTCCTACAACGACAGACTCGTCCTGCTCGACCGGGGTGAACAGGGCTCGCTGGACGCGTGCAGGCAGGACACCCGCTACGTGCCCCAGGAGATCTCCGTGAGCCGGTTCTCCCAGGGCAGGCAGTTGTGCGTGACCACCCCGGACGGCATCGTGGCCATGGTGACGTTCAAGGGCCAGTCGCCCAGCACCAGCGCCAGCCTCTACGTCACCCTGGACGTCACCGTCTGGCGCGACGCGGTACCGGCGACGGAGGACTAGCCCAGAGGCCGGAACGGAGGCGCCGAAGCTTTTCCAGGGCTTCGAAGGGGTGAAGGCCGCGGACGGGAGGGCGAGGGCGCCGAGGGCCGGGTGCCCGGCGCCGCCGGCCCGGGCCCTTCAGAGCGTGCCGGGGTTCCGGGCCAGTACGAACGCGCGTGCCCGGGTCTCCTCCCCGTCCGGCTCCCGGACCACCGTCGCCACCCGTTCCAGGCCCGCCTCGGCCAGCAGCGACGCGACCTGCTCCGGCGTACGCCAGTAGTAGTCGAGGTCGATCGCACGGCCGAAGCGTTCCGCCAGATGGAGGTGGTCCGGTTCGGTGGCCGACTGGAAGGCGAGGAGGGCGTGGCCGCCGGGAACCAGCGTGCGGCGGAACTCGGCGAACGCCGTCGGCAGGCGGTCGTCGGGGACGTGGATGGTCGAGTACAGCGCCAGGATGCCGCCCAGGGTGGCGTCCGGGAGGTCCAGGGACGTCATCGAGCCCACGTGGAAGCGCAGCCGGGGGTGCGCCTCCCGGGCCAGGGCCACCATGGCGGGCGAGACGTCGACGCCGAAGACCGGAACGCCCAGGACGTGCAGGCGGGCCGTGACCTCGCCCGGGCCGCTGCCGAGGTCGGCCACGGGGGCCGGGCCGTTCGCCGTGACCAGCTCGGCGAAGGCGGTGATCAGCTGCCGGTCCAGGGGGTGGGAGGGGCCGCCCGGGAAGTGCGAGGCGTAGTCCTTGGCGATCGCGTCGTAGGAGGAGCGGGTGGTCTCAAGGAAGTCCGCGGTCGAGTCGCTCACGGTCGCGGACCCTACCGGGACCGGTCCCGGCGCGTGGACAAGTCGCGCGGGAGGGTGGTGATGCGTGATATCCGTGGAAGAAGGAAAGAGAGGTTTTACCCACCAGAGTCCGCCGTCATGCGTCCGCCGGTCAGCTTTTCTTCCCCTAACGGGCTGAACTTTTGTTGATCGATGGGCAGTTGACCGGTCGGGCGGCCTACCCTTCAGAGGGTGAACCAATTGATGTCCCGAGAGTCCGAGGCCGATTTCCCCGGGGATGTGCTCCCCGGCGTGCTCAGCGCACCCCTGCACGCCGAACTCGTCGCCTTCCGCCGCGACTTGCACATGCACCCCGAGCTGGGCAACCAGGAGTTCCGTACGACCGCCGCGATCAAGGAGCGGCTGGAGCGGGCCGGGCTGCGCCCCCGTGTCCTCGCCACCGGAACCGGACTCATCTGTGACATCGGGCCGGCCGAGGGGGAGCGGCCCACCATCCCCCTGATGGCCCTTCGCGCCGACATCGACGCGCTGCCGATCCCCGACACCAAGGCCGACTGCCCGTACCGGTCCACCGTGCCGGACCGCGCCCACGCCTGCGGCCACGACGTGCACACCAGCGTGGTCCTCGGTGCCGGGCTCGTCCTCGCCGACCTGCACGAGAAGGGCCTGCTGCCCCGGCCGGTGCGGCTGCTCTTCCAGCCCGCCGAGGAGGTGATGCCCGGCGGCGCCCTCGGCGCGATCAAGGACAAGGCGCTCGAAGGCGTCGGCCGGATCCTCGCCGTGCACTGCGACCCCAGGGTCGACGCCGGCCGGGTCGGGCTGCGGCACGGGCCCATCACCAGCGCCTGCGACCGGCTGGAGATCGCCCTGGACGGGCCCGGCGGCCACACCGCCCGGCCCCACCTGACCACCGACCTGGTCACGGCCGCCGCCCGCGTCGCCATCGACGTCCCCGCGCTCATCGCCCGGCGCGTCGACACCCGCAGCGGCCTCGCCCTGACCTGGGGCCGGATCGAGTCCGGCCACGCGCCGAACGTCATCCCGCAGCACGCCGAGCTGTCCGGCACCATCCGCTGCCTGGACCTGGAGGCCTGGCGCGAGGCACCGGACATCGTGCACGCGGCCATCGACGAGGTCGCCACCCTGCACCGGGCCAAGTCGGAGATCACCTACGTGCGGGGCGTGCCGCCCGTCGTCAACGACCGGGAGTCCACCGAGCTGCTGCGCAAGGCGATGGTCACCCGGCGCGGCCTGCACTCGGTCGAGAGCACCGAGCAGAGCCTCGGCGGCGAGGACTTCTCCTGGTACCTGGAGCACGTGCCCGGCGCCATGGCCCGTCTCGGCGTCCGCGCCCCCGGCGACCGCACGGTCCGTGACCTGCACCAGGGCGACTTCGACGCCGACGAGCACGCCATCACGGTCGGCGTGGAGATGTTCACGGCCGCCGTGCTGCTCGAGGGCCTGTAGACCGTCCGGAAGGGGACAGAGGCGCCCGGTTGGTGCCTCTTCGTCCCCTTGTGTCACCCTGGTGTAACCGGCTGCGCACGGCTGTAACCCGGAGTCGGCACGAATCGATAACGGCCGCGAGAAACCCCGTTCCGCTCCCCTTCTACGCGCGTTACTGTGCGCCGAAATCGCCACCACTGGCGGCACATTGGGGAGAGCGGCCCGGTGACGGCGCCGTGGGGATGAAGGGTGCTTGCTGTGCGTATGGTCTCTCGGAAGATTTCCAGAAGGTCCCGGAGGACGAGGTTCTCCCAGGCCGCGGCGGCCGTCGCGGTCGTCGCTCTCGCGGCTGCCGGCTGCGGCAAGTCCAGCACCGAATCCACCGGCACGCCCTCCAAGGACGGCAAGTACGCCGCCAAGGGCATCGGCCTCGCCTACGACATCGGCGGCAAGGGCGACCAGTCCTTCAACGACGCCGCCTACGCCGGCTTCAAGAAGGCCGAGGACGAGTTCAAGATCGGCGGCCGGGACATCGAGCCGCAGGACGGCGAGTCCGACGCCGACAAGGTGCAGCGCCTGGAGACCCTGGCGAAGGCCGGCTACAACCCGATCATCGGTGTCGGTTTCGCCTACGCCCCGGCCGTGAAGCAGGTCGCCGCCAAGTACCCGAAGCTCACCTTCGGCATCATCGACGACAACACCATCCAGGCGAAGAACGTCGCCGACATGGTCTTCCACGAGGAGCAGTCCTCGTACCTGGCGGGCGTGGCCGCGGCCAAGGCCACCAAGAAGAACCACATCGGCTTCATCGGCGGCGTCGACATCCCGCTGATCCACAAGTTCGAGGCCGGGTTCGACCAGGGCGCCAGGTCCGTCAACCCGAAGATCAAGATCGAGTCGCAGTATCTGACCCAGACGCCGCAGGAGGGCGGTTTCTCCAGCCCGGACAAGGGTGAGAACGCGGCCAACGGCCAGATCGAGGCCGGCGCCGACGTCATCTACCACGCCGCCGGCCTCTCCGGGCAGGGCGTGATCAAGTCCGCCGCCGAGCACAAGGTGTGGGCGATCGGCGTGGACTCCGACCAGTACACGCAGAGTGCGCTCGCCAAGTACAAGGACTACATCCTCGGCTCGGCCCTGAAGAACGTCGGCGGTGCCGTCTACGAACTCTCCAAGTCCGTCTACGAGGGCAAGCCGCTCAGCGGCGATGTCCGCGGCGACCTGAAGTCCGGCGGCGTCGGCTTTGCGGACACCAACCCGAAGTACAAGGCGATGACCGGCGTGGTCGCGGCTGTGAACAAGGCCAAGCAGGACATCGTCGACGGTAAGATCACGGTCGAAACCAAATAGTCTGACTTTTGGTTCTCCGTTTACCCGGAGGCCAGTTGTCTCCGGTACGCCCCTTGCCTCCTGCAAGGGGCGTACTGCTGTCCGTAACCTTGGCGGTGACTGTGGCCACAGCTCGATAACGGACCGGACATTGGGGGTTTTCCGTCTGGTCTACGCGCGTTACGCTGCGGCGGAACCAGCGCCTGGTTTGGGCGCTTGCACAAAGGAGTGAAGTTCCATGCGCCGGGTGTCCCGCATCACGATTGCAGGCGTTGCGACCGCAGCGCTCGCTGTCACTGTCTCTGCTTGTGGCAGCTCGTCCACCTCTTCCTCCTCCGAGGGCAAGTCCAAGGGCATCGGCCTGGCGTACGACGTCGGCGGCAAGGGTGACCAGTCCTTCAACGACGCCGCCTACGCGGGCTTCCAGAAGGCCCAGAAGGACTTCGGTGTCAGCGGCCGGGACATCGAGCCGCAGGACGGCGAGTCGGACGCGGACAAGACCCAGCGCCTGGAGACCCTGGCGAAGGCGGGCTACAACCCGGTCATCGGCGTCGGCTTCGCCTACGCGGGCGCCGTGAAGGAGGCCGCGACGAAGTTCCCGAAGGTCACCTTCGGCATCATCGACGACAACCAGACCCAGGCGAAGAACGTCGCCGACATGGTCTTCCACGAGGAGCAGTCCTCCTACCTCGCGGGTGTCGCGGCCGCCAAGGCGACCAAGAAGAACCACATCGGCTTCATCGGCGGCGTGGACGTCCCGCTGATCCACAAGTTCGAGGCGGGTTACGAGCAGGGCGCCAAGTCCGTCAACCCGAAGATCAAGGTCGAGTCGCAGTACCTGACCCAGACCGCCCAGGAGGGTGGCTTCTCCAGCCCGGACAAGGGTGAGAACGCCGCCAACGGGCAGATCGACGCGGGCGCGGACGTCCTCTTCGCCGCCGCCGGCCTCTCCGGCCAGGGCGTCATCAAGTCCGCCGCCGAGCACAAGGTGTGGGCGATCGGCGTCGACTCCGACCAGTACAAGCAGAGCGCGCTGGCCAAGTACAAGGACTACATCCTGACCTCGGCCCTGAAGAACGTCGAGGGCGCGGTCTACGACCTGTCCAAGTCGGTCATCAAGGACAAGAAGCCGGTCTCGGGTGACATCCGCGGCTCGCTGGACAACGGTGGCGTCGGCCTGGCCGACTCCAACCCGACCTTCAAGGGCAACGCCGGCATGCAGGCCGCGGTCAAGAAGGCCGAGGCGGGCATCAAGGACGGCACCATCAAGGTCAAGACCTCCTGACGATCTGGGTCAGAAGCCTTGGCCAACAGAACGCTGTAATGGCAGCGTTACGGCCACGGAACGGGGTGCGGAGAGGATGACCTGCCCGCACCCCGTTCGCGCGGCAGAATGCTCGGAACGGATCGGATTTTTGATCGAGAAGGACTTCTCGATCAAGGACGGTCAGATCCGGGCACTATTTAAAGCAGGGGCGCTACGCGCGTAGAGCGGCCCCTTTCCCGAGGAGAGTGCGCCATCGACGCGTCCAGCAGCCCTCCGCTCACCGCTCCGTCGACAGTCGCGGTCGAGCTCGCGGGCATCACCAAGCGATTCCCGGGTGTGGTGGCCAACCACGACATCCACCTGACCGTCCGCAAGGGCACCGTCCACGCCCTCGTCGGCGAGAACGGCGCCGGCAAGTCGACCCTGATGAAGATCCTCTACGGCATGCAGAAGCCGGACGAGGGCACCATCACGGTCGACGGCGAGCAGGTGAGCTTCTCCAGCCCCGGCGACGCCATCGCCCGCGGCATCGGCATGGTCCACCAGCACTTCATGCTGGCCGACAACCTGACCGTGCTGGAGAACGTGGTGCTCGGCAGCGAGAAGCTGCACGGCATCGGCGGCGGCGCCCGCAAGAAGATCAAGGAGATCTCCGACCGCTACGGCCTGGGCATCCGCCCGGACGTGCTGGTCGAGGACCTCGGTGTGGCCGACCGTCAGCGGGTGGAGATCCTCAAGGTCCTCTTCCGCGGCGCACGCACCCTGATCCTCGACGAGCCGACCGCGGTGCTCGTCCCGCAGGAGGTCGACGCGCTCTTCGACAACCTGCGCGAGCTGAAGTCCGAAGGCCTGTCCGTCATCTTCATCTCCCACAAGCTGGGCGAGGTGCTCTCCGTCGCCGACGACATCACCGTCATCCGGCGCGGTACGACGGTCGGGACCGCGATCCCGTCCGAGACCACCCCGCGCCAGCTGGCCGAGCTGATGGTCGGCAGCGAGCTGCCCACCCCGGAGACCGCCGAGTCCACCGTGACCGATCGGGCCGTGCTGGAGGTCAGGAACCTCACCGTCTACGCGGCCGGTGCCTCCCTCGGCGCCGAGGACGAACCGGCGGGCGAGGGCCTCACCGAGTTCGCGGGCGCAGGCGAGGCCAAGCGGGTCCTCGACGACGTCTCCTTCACCATCCACGCCGGCGAGGTCATGGGCATCGCCGGTGTCGAGGGCAACGGCCAGACCGAACTGATCGACGCGCTGATCGGCACCAAGCACGCCGACTCCGGACAGATCGTGTTCCTGGGCGAGGACATCACCCCCTGGGCCACCCGCAAGCGCCGCGAGTCCGGCGTCGGCTACATCCCCGAGGACCGCCACCGGCAGGGCCTGCTGCTGGAGTCCCCGCTCTGGGAGAACCGCATCCTCGGCCATGTCACCGAGAAGCCCAACGCCAAGGGCTTCTGGCTGAACCCCAAGGGCGCCCAGGCCGACACCCGCCGGATCGTCGAGGAGTACGACGTCCGCACCCCCGGCATCGACGTCACCGCGGCCTCCCTGTCCGGCGGCAACCAGCAGAAGCTGATCGTCGGACGCGAGATGAGCCACGACCCGAAGTTCCTGATCGCCGCCCACCCCACCCGTGGCGTGGACGTCGGCGCGCAGGCGCAGATCTGGGACCGCATCCGCGACGCCCGCCGTGAGGGCCTGGCCGTGCTGCTGATCTCCGCCGACCTGGACGAGCTGATCGGCCTGTCCGACACGCTGCGCGTCATCTACGACGGCAGGCTGGTCGCCGACGCCGACCCGGCCACCATCACGCCGGAGGAGCTGGGCACGGCCATGACGGGTGCCGCGTCCGGTCACCTGGAGCACGAAGAGACCGCCCCCGAGGGCGACGACAACGCCGGTCCGGAGGACGAGGCCCGATGAAGAAGTTCGACAAGGAGCGGGTGCTCACCGCGCTGGCCGGACCGGTCATCGCGCTCGTCCTGGCGATCGTGCTGACCTCCGTGGTCCTGCTCGCCTCGGGCAAGAACCCGATCGAGCCCTACACCCTGATGCTCCAGCAGCTGCCGTACTCGGACATCCAGGTGCTGATCATCAACCAGGCGTCGTTGTACTACATCGCCGCCATCGCGGTCGCCCTCGGCTTCCGCATGAACCTGTTCAACATCGGCGTCGACGGCCAGTACCGCCTCGCCGCGGTGATGACCGCCGTCGTCGGCGCGCACGTGGCCCTGCCCAGCTTCCTGCAGGTCCCGCTGCTGCTGCTGGTCGCCATGGCCACCGGTGCCTTCTGGGCCGGCATCGCCGGCGTCCTGAAGATCACCCGGGGGGTCAGCGAGGTCGTCGCGACGATCATGCTGAACTCGATCGCCACCGCCGTCATCGGCTACATCACCCTCACCGACGTGTGGGGCGTGCAGGTCGGCGACAACGTGACCACCGGTGTCATGAAGAAGTCCGGCTGGTTCCCGGGCATCAACCTGGGCTCCGACGTCGGCGAGATCTACGGCCTGGTCTTCCTCGCCGTCCTCCTCGGCATCGGCTACTGGATCGTCCTCAACCGCACCCGCTTCGGCTTCGACCTGCGCGCCACCGGCGCCTCGGAGACCGCCGCCGCGGCCTCCGGCGTCGACGCCAAGCGCATGGTGCTGACCGCGATGCTGATCTCCGGTGCCATCGCCGGTCTGTCCGGTCTGCCGCTGCTGCTCGGCGACACCCACACCTACAGCCTGAGCTTCCCCGCGGGCCTCGGCTTCACCGCCATCGGCATCGCCCTGCTCGGCCGCAACAACCCGGGCGGCATCGCGCTCGCCGCCCTGCTGTGGGCCTTCCTCGACAAGGCCTCGCCCGCCCTCGACTACGCGACCCCGGTGGCGTACGACAAGGAGATCGCGACGATCATGCAGGGCCTGATCGTCTTCGCGGTCGTCATCTCGTACGCGGCCGTACAGCAGTGGGCTCTGCGCCGTCAGCAGCGCCGGGTCGGCGCCGAGCTGGCCGCGGCCGCCGCCAAGAACACCAACAAGGAGGTGGCTGCCTGATGTCCACCGCGACCATCGCCAAGCCGCAGGCGAAGCAGCCCCGCAAGGGCGGCCGCCGTATGTCCCTCCCGGTACTCCTGCTGGTCATCGCGGGCGTGCTGGTGCTGACCTCGATCGTCCGCATCATCACCGGCGCGGACGGCATCACCTCGGTCGGGCAGATGTCCACCGCGCTGCAGCTCGCGGTGCCGATCGGCCTCGCGGGCCTCGGCGGCCTGTGGGCCGAGCGCGCCGGCGTCGTCAACATCGGCCTCGAGGGCATGATGATCCTCGGCACCTGGTTCGGCGCCTGGGCCGGCTACCAGTGGGGCCCGTGGACCGGTGTCGTCTTCGGCATCATCGGCGGCGCGCTCGGCGCCGTCCTGCACGCCATCGCCACCGTCACCTTCAACGTCAACCACATCGTCTCCGGTGTGGCGCTGAACATCCTGGCCCTCGGCGTGACCCGCTACCTGTCGAAGTTCACCTTCGCCAACGCGCCCCAGGGCTCCACCAAGCAGTCCCCGCCGATCGACTCCCTCGGCGAGTTCAGCATCCCGGGCCTGTCGGACTGGCTGAACACGCTCAACGGGAAGCACTGGTTCCTGGTCTCGGACATCGCGGGCCTGCTCGGCGGACTGGTCACCGACCTGTCGCCGCTCACCGTCATCGCGGTCGCCATGATCCCGCTGACCTGGTGGGTGCTGTGGCGCACCTCCTTCGGTCTGCGCCTGCGTTCCTGCGGCGAGAACCCGGTGGCCGCCGAGTCCCTCGGCGTCAACGTGTACAAGTACAAGTACATCGCCGTGATCATCTCCGGCGGCTTCGCCGGTCTCGGCGGCGCGTTCCTGTCCATCGTCGCCTCGAACGTGTACCTCGACGGCCAGACGGCCGGCCGCGGCTACATCGGTCTCGCCGCGATGATCTTCGGCAACTGGATGCCGGGCGGCCTCGCCCTCGGCGCCGGCCTGTTCGGTTACACCGACAGCCTCAACCTGCGCGGCGGCACGGTGAACGTCCACGCGCTGATCCTGCTGCTGGCGATCCTGCTGGTGTTCGGCGCCGCCTACCAGGCGTGGAAGAAGAAGTACGTGCCCGCCGTCGTCACGGTCGTCATCGCGGCCCTGATGTTCGTCTGGTACGCCTCCACCAACGAGGTCCCGCGCCAGCTGGTGACGGCCACCCCGTACATCGTCACGCTGCTCGTCCTGTCGCTGTCCGCGCAGAAGCTGCGGATGCCGAAGGCGGACGGCCTGCCGTACCGGAAGGGACAGGGCAAGTGACCAGCCCTGTCGCCGAGTTCGACTGGGAGGTCCTGCGGGCCGAGGCGCGGGAGGCCATGTCCCACGCCTACGCCCCCTACTCGGGCTTCCCGGTCGGGGTCGCGGCCCGGGTCGACGACGGACGCACGGTCACCGGCTGCAATGTCGAGAACGCCTCCTACGGCCTCGGCCTGTGCGCCGAGTGCGGTCTGGTCTCGCAGCTGCAGCGCACCGGTGGCGGCCGGCTCACGCACTTCACCTGTGTGGACGGCACGGGCGGGCTGCTCGTCCCGTGCGGCCGGTGCCGTCAGCTGCTCTACGAGTTCGGCGGCCCCGACCTGCTGCTCGACACCCCCGCGGGCATCCTCCCGCTCTCCGAGATGCTGCCCCAGGCCTTCGGCCCCGGCCATCTCAACAAGTAACTCCCGTACGGCCCCCCTGACCCGATCAGGGGGGCCGTGCACTTCGCACCTCCCGGAAGGAAGTCATCAGCCATGGCCATGGACGCCATCTCCGTCATCCGCACCAAGCGGGACCGCGGTGAGCTGACCGACGAGCAGATCGACTGGGTCATCGACGCGTACACCCGCGGCGAGGTCGCCGACTACCAGATGGCCGCGCTCAACATGGCGATCCTGCTCAACGGCATGAACCGCCGCGAGATCGCCCGCTGGACCGCGGCCATGATCGCCTCCGGCGAGCGCATGGACTTCTCCTCGCTGTCCCGTCCGACCGCGGACAAGCACTCCACGGGCGGCGTCGGCGACAAGATCACCCTCCCGCTCGCGCCCCTCGTCGCGGCCTGCGGCGCGGCCGTCCCGCAGCTCTCCGGCCGCGGCCTCGGCCACACCGGCGGCACCCTGGACAAGCTGGAGTCGATCCCCGGCTGGCGTGCCCTGCTCTCCAACGAGGAGATGCTGCACGTCCTGGACACCACCGGCGCGGTGATCTGCGCGGCCGGCGACGGCCTCGCCCCGGCCGACAAGAAGCTGTACGCCCTCCGTGACGTGACCGGCACGGTGGAGGCGATCCCCCTGATCGCCTCGTCCATCATGTCGAAGAAGATCGCCGAGGGCACCGGCTCCCTGGTGCTCGACGTGAAGGTCGGCTCGGGCGCCTTCATGAAGACCATCGAGGACGCGCGCGAGCTTGCCTCCACCATGGTCGGCCTCGGCACCGACCACGGCGTGAAGACGGTCGCGCTCCTCACGGACATGTCCACCCCGCTCGGCCTGACCGCCGGCAACGCCCTGGAGGTCCGCGAGTCGGTCGAGGTCCTGGCGGGCGGCGGCCCGGCGGACGTCGTGGAGCTGACGGTCGCCCTGGCCCGCGAGATGCTGGACGCGGCCGGCGTGAAGGACGCGGACCCGGCGAAGGCGCTGGCCGACGGCTCGGCGATGGACGTCTGGCGCCGGATGATCGCGGCCCAGGGCGGCGACCCGGACGCCGAGCTGCCCACGTCGAAGGAGCAGCACGTCATCAAGGCCCCGTCCTCCGGCGTCCTCACCCGCCTGGACGCCTACGACATCGGCGTCGGCGCCTGGCGCCTCGGCGCGGGCCGCGCCCGCAAGGAGGACCCGGTGCAGGCGGGCGCGGGCATCGAGATGCACGCCAAGCCGGGCGACACGGTGACCGAGGGCCAGCCCCTCCTCACCCTCCACACGGACACCCCTGAGCGCTTCGAGTACGCCCTCCAGGCGGTCGAGGGCTCGTACGACATCGCGGCGGCGGGGACGGACTTCACGGCCTCGCCGGTGGTGCTGGAACGTATCGCCTGACCAGGGGATTCATCGTTCGGGTGAACGGGATCGGTGGACCACTGCCGGTCCCGTTCGGCATGCTGGGATCGGTGACGCACCGATGGGAGACCGCCGTGAGCGCACTCACCGTGAGCCAGGACCCTTTCGGCGATCCCATCAAGCTGCCGGAGCCGTTCGACGTCACCATCGACACCAGCGAGTTCCCCGTCGACTGACCTCACCCCAACACCGCCGCCACCCCCACCAGCACCGGCACCGACACCACCGTCGACAGCAGGACCGAATCCCGGGCCAGGGACTCGGCCACGCGGTAGCGGCTCGCATAGGTGAAGAGGTTCTGTGCGGCGGGCAGCGCCGAGGTCACCACCACGTCCAGCAGCGGTGCGCCGTGCAGCCCGAAGACGCCCCTGGCCAGTGCCCACGCCACCGCCGGCTGTCCCACCGACTTCAACGCCACCGACAGCAGGACCGGCCCGCGGTCCCGCCCCCGGCCGGGTAGCGCGCTGCCGTGCAGGGACATGCCGAAGGCCAGCAGGGCCGCGGGGACGGACATGTTGCCGATCAGGGTGAGGGGGTCCATGACCGGGTCGGGGACCTTCCAGCCCACCGCCGCGACCAGGACCCCGGACAGGGAGCCGACCGCTATCGGGTTGCGCAGCGGGGTCAGCAGGCGCTGCCACAGTGTGCCCTTCTCACCCATGCCGGACAGGTCAAGGATCGTCAGGGCGACCGGGGTGACGAGGACGACCTGGAACAGCAGCACCGGCGCCACCAGCGACGCGTCGCCCAGGACGTAGGCGGCGATCGGGATGCCGAGGTTGCCCGAGTTGACGTAACCGGAGCACAGGGCGCCGATCGTGGTGCGGCCCACGCCCCAGCGCCGCAGCGCACCGGCCGCCACGAAGACGCCGGAGACGGCGGCCGTGCTCAGGGCCGTCACCAGCAGCCGGCTGGAGAACAGCACCGCGAGGTCGGCCCTGGCCAGGGTCGTGAAGAGAAGCGCCGGACCCGCCACGGCGAAGGCCAGTGCGGTGAGCACCTCCCGGCCCTGGTCACCGAGCGAGCCGCGCCGTCCCAGCACATAGCCCACCCCGATGACGACCGCGATCACCGCGAACCCGCTCAGTACCCCCGTCACGGGGCCAACCCTCCAGCCGTGCCGGGGAGCGGGTCAATGTGATCTTCGCCGGAGAGCGGCAGGGACGGCGGGGTCGCGATGAGTTACGGCCACGGTGGCGGTCTACTGCACGTGGACGCCAAGACACCCGCCGTACTCATGCTGCCCGGCCCCGTCACCCGGGACGAGGTGCCGGGGCTGTGCGACGAGGTGCGGGCTCTGCTGCTGGAGCCGGGCGGTGCCGGGGTCGTCGTGTGCGACGTGGGCGGGCTCGGGCCGCCGGGTCTCGGGACCGTCGAGCTGCTGGCGCGGCTGCAGCTGGCCGCCCGCCGGGCCGGCGGGCGGATCCTGCTGCGCGACCCCGGCCCCGCGCTACACGCCCTTCTCGACCTGGTCGGGCTCCGCTTCGAGGTGGAGGGGCAGATCGAAGAGGGGGAACCAGCGCTTGGTGTCGAGGAAGCAGTGGAATCCGGTGATCCGGCCCTCTGAGATCTCCAGGACCTGCACCGCCCAGGGGCTGAAGCCGCCCTTTTCCTCGTCCGGCTTGTAGTGCGCGAAGCCCGGCAGGCCGTTGGCCCGGACCGGCAGCAGACGGGAGCCCGCGCAGGAGGCGCCGAGGGTGGTCATGAAGCCGGTGATGTCGGCGGTGCCGCGCAGCCACAGGTCGAACGGCGGCATCGTCATGACGGCGTCCTCGTGCAGCAGCGCCGTCAGCGCCGTCATGTCGTAGCCCTCGAAGGCCTTGACGTAGCGCTCCAGGAGCTTCTGCTGCTCCTCGTCCAGCGGGTCGGACACCGCGCCCTTCGCGCCCGTGTCCCCGCGCTCGGCGAGCGTCGCCCTGGCCCGCTGCAACGCGCTGTTGACCGAGGCGACCGTGGTGTCCAGCAGCTCGGCGACCTCGCTCGCCTTCCACGCCAGCACCTCGCGCAGGATCAGCACCGCCCGCTGCTTGGGCGGCAGCTGCTGGAGGGCCGCCATGAACGCCAGCCGGATCGACTCCTTGGCGACCGCGGCCTCCGCCGGGTCCTCCACGGTCGGCAGCACCCGCGCGTCCGGCATCGGCTCCAGCCATGTGTTGTCCGGGCGGGGGGCCAGGGCCGCCTGCGCCAGCGGGGTCGAATCGGTCAGGTCCATCGGCCGGGCCCGCTTGTTGCCCGCCGTCAGCATGTCCAGGCAGACGTTCGTCGCGATCCGGTACAGCCACGAGCGCAGGCTGGAGCGGCCCTCGAACTTCTCGTAGCTCCGCCACGCCCGCACCAGGGTGTCCTGCACCGCGTCCTCGGCCTCGAAGGAGGAGCCGAGCATGCGGTAGCAGTACCCGGTCAGCTCGGTCCGGTGCTTCTCCAGTGCGACGTCGAGATCCGCCGTCGCCGTGCTGTCGCCCATCGTCCACCCACCCCTGTGGCCGTTCTGTCCAAGCGCCTTCGCGCCCCAGCACTCCGGAAGCTACCGCAGCCCACTGACAATGGCGCCCGGAGTGCAAAAACGCCCAGCTCAGACCGATTGGTTCACGGACATGAGCGAAGACCGGGCGCCTGTCGCACGAAGTGCGGGGCAGCGGCCTGCCGGCCGCTGCCCCGCACCTTCGTGTCCCGAGGTCTCAGTGCGCCGCCACCGGCGTCCGCCGGGCCGCCACCCGGGCCGCCCGGGAGCCGGCGACGGTGATCGTGACGACGCCGAGGACCGCGAGGATGCCCACGGTGACCGTGCCGGCCCAGCCGTCCGCGTGGAAGGCGGTCGCGCCGACCGTGCTGCCCACGCTGGAGCCGATGTAGTACGAGGACTGGTAGAGGGCGGAGGCCTGGGCGCGGCCGTGGGTGGCCGTCTTGCCGACCGCCGAGGAGGCCACCGCGTGGCCCGCGAAGAAGCCCGCGGTGATCAGCACCAGCCCCAGCAGGACCAGCGGGAGGGAAGTGGCCAGGGTCAGGAGCAGGCCCGCCGCCGTCGTGCCGCCCGCCAGGTACAGCGCGCCCCGGCGGCCGAGGCGGCCCACCAGCCGGCCCGCCGTCGACGCGGACACCGTACCGACCAGGTAGACCAGGAAGACCGAGCCCACGATGCCCTGCGGGAGGGAGAAGGGGGCCTCCGTCAGGCGGTAGCCGATCACCGTGTACACGCCGCCGAACACCGTCATGAACAGCGCGCCGATCGCGTACAGGCGGCGCAGCAGCGGGTCGGCGAGATGGTCGCGGACCGTGCCGAGCAGGACGCGCGGGCGCAGCGAGCCGGCCCTGAAGTGCTTCGGTGCCGGCAGCAGCAGGCGGAACGCCACCGCGCAGGCCACCGATATCACCCCGATCACCCCGACGGCGACCCGCCAGCCCCACTCCTGGGCGACCCAGCCGGTGATCAGCCGGCCGCTCATCCCGCCGACGCTGTTGCCCGCCACGAACAGCCCGATCGCCGTGACCAGCGCCTTCGGCCGGACCTCCTCGGCCAGATACGCCGTCGCCGACGCCGGAAGGCCGGCCAGCGCCGCGCCCTGCACCGCCCGCAGCACCACCAGTGCGCCGATCGACGGCGCGAAGGGAACCAGCAGACCGACGCCCACCGCGACCGCCAGCGAGGCCGTCATCACCGTACGGCGGCCGAAGCGCTCCGACAGGGCGCTCATCGGCAGCACGAACAGCGCCAGACCACCGGTCGCGGCCGCCACCGTCCAGCTCGCCTCGCTCGCCGCGACCCCGAACTCCCCGGAGATCAGCGGCAGCAGGGCCTGTGTGGAGTAGAGGAGGGCGAAGGTCGCGACTCCGGCGAGGAAGAGGGCGAAGCTCATCCGTCGGTAGCCGGGGCCGCCCGGTGTCAGACGGGAGTCGGCGTCGGAGGGACGGACGGACAGGGCGGCGTCCACGGTGGTGGACGCCCCGGTACTGGCGGGAGTCATGCCTCGAAGCTACGTACGGCCTCGCTCATCCGTCCAATGCATGGAATCGCCATAATCGTTCCCATGGCGCATCAGCAAAGCTCACAGGCCCGGCTGTCACCGTCCAGTGACACAGAAGACACCACTGAGATGTCGAGGTTGCTCGCGCCTCGCCTCGCGTACTTCGCCGGAGTCGCCCGCACCGAGCACGTCACCCGGGCCGCCCACGAGATGAACGTCCCCCAGTCGACCCTCTCGCGCGCGATGGTCCGCCTGGAGCAGGACCTGGGCGTCGGCCTCTTCGCCCGCCACGGCCGCACCGTCTCCCTCACCACCGCCGGCCGTACCTTCCTCGCCTCCGTCGAGCGCGCCCTGGCCGAGGTCGAGCGCGCCGCCGAGGAGGTCCGCGCCGACGCCGACCCGGCCACCGGCAAGGTCGCCTTCGGCTTTCTGCACACCATGGGCGCCGAGACCGTACCGGGTCTGCTGCACGCCTTCCGCGCCGGCCACCCGCGCGTCCGCTTCAGCCTCGTCCAGAACTACGGCGAGGCGATGCTGGAGCGGCTGCGCGCGGGGGAGCTGGACCTCTGCCTCACCTCCCCGGTCCCCGACGCCCCCGACCTGGTCGCCCGCCGTCTCGACGAGCAGAAGCTGCGTCTGGTCGTGCCGGCGGACCACCGGCTGGCCGCGCGCCGCCGCATCCGCCTGGCCGAGGCCGCGGACGAAACCTTCGTCACGCTGGAGCCGGGCTATGGCCTGCGGCGGATCACCGACGACCTCTGCAGAGAGGCGGGCTTCCGGCCGCGGGTCGCCTTCGAGGGCGAGGAGGCGGAGACCCTGAGGGGCCTGGTGGCGGCGGGCCTGGGGGTCGCCCTCCTGCCCCCGCCGACCGTGCCCAGGCCGGGCGTGGTGGAACTGACGGTGACAGCTCCCAGAGCGGTCCGCGAGATCGGCGTCGCCTGGCTGGCGGACCGCCCGGACACCCCGCCGGTGGCGGCCTTCAAGAAGTTCCTCCTTTCCAGAAGGGGGAGCCTCCTGACCGCCTGAGGGACGCGGGGCCGTGTGCGGTGTGCGGCTCGGCCGGATGCGCGCGACAGGTGCGGGCCCACCTACGCCCCGGACACCGCGTCAACCCCGCTGAAGCGCCCCCCGGCCCTGCGGTCGACGGCATCCGGACATCGCTTCAACCCCGCTGAAGCGCCCCCCGGCCCCTGCGCCCGACGGCATCCGGACATCGCGTCAACCCCGCTGAAGCGACCGCCCGAACCCCGCGGCCAGCGGCATCCGCAGCCCGAGGGGCGGCGGAGCGGCGAGCGCGTCCTCGAGCGGACGGGCGAGCGCGGACCCGAACAGCGCTCCCATCACGAAGTCCACCGCCAGAGACACCACTTCGTCCCGGTGCTGATGCAGCCCGTGACCATCGGAGTGCACCTCGAACCGGCACACGTCCCGGTTCGCCTTCTTCGCCCGCGTCGCCAGCCGGAACGACAGCTCGGGATCGGTCCGCTCGTCGTTCGTGCCGTGCACGATCAGCACCCGCCGCCCCACCAGCTGCCTCACCGGCTCGGCGGGCGCCGCCACATCCTCCTCGGGCAGCCAGGGGGCGACCGCGACCACCGAGTTGACGGCCTCGTGCCCGCCCGCCCGCAGGGCCGCCCGCCCGCCCATGTCGAGGCCCACCAGGCACACGGGAACATCCCCGTACCGTCGTACGACCTCGTCGGCGGCCCACTCCGCGTCCCCTGCCAGATGTGCCTCGCTGCCGTTCCAACCCCGGTAGCGGTACTGGACGGTGTGGACGGCCAGCCCCTCCGCGCGGCCAGCCCGGGCGAGGCGGCGGCCGAGGGAGCGGACGAAGACGGTCGCCCGGACGAGGGACGGTTTGCGGGCGGAGACCTCCTCGCCGCCGGGGAGCAGCAGCACCGCTCCGCTCACCGCCGTCGGCTCCGGGCCGACTGCCCTCCCCAGCCTGGCCGTTCGCACCGGCGTCGCTTGCTGTCCCATGACAGAACAGTGTCAGAAGGCGCGGTGCACGAAACCCGTCCTGGCGGTCACCGTTGCGTATCGACGGAAAAGTGCCGTCGCGTCGGACGGCGTACAGCGGGCGCTCTACGCGCGTAGGCGTTAGAGTGCGGCAATGACGAGCCAGACTGCACCGACTGGGACCGTCCCGACGAACGTTCCGGCGCCGGACCAGATCCGCCGGGCCCCCAAGGTTCTGCTGCACGATCATCTCGACGGCGGGCTGCGCCCCGGAACCGTCGTCGAACTCGCCCGGGAGACGGGCTACTCACAGCTCCCCGAGACCGACCCCGACAAGCTGGGCATCTGGTTCCGCGAGGCGGCCGACTCCGGCTCGCTGGAACGGTATCTGGAGACCTTCTCGCACACCGTCGGCGTGATGCAGACCCGCGAGGCGCTGGTCCGGGTCGCCCGGGAGTGCGCCGAGGACCTGGCCGAGGACGGCGTCGTCTACGCCGAGGTGCGGTACGCGCCCGAACAGCACCTGGAGAACGGGCTGAGCCTCGAAGAGGTCGTCGAGGCGGTCAACGAGGGCTTCCGGCAGGGGGAGCAGCTCGCCCGGGAGGACGGGCGGCGCATCCGGGTCGGCGCCCTGCTCACCGCCATGCGGCACGCGGCCCGCGCCCTGGAGATCGCCGAACTCGCCAACCGGTACCGGGACCTGGGCGTGGTCGGCTTCGACATCGCCGGAGCCGAGGCCGGTTACCCGCCCACCCGGCACCTGGACGCCTTCGAGTACCTCAAGCGCGAGAACAACCACTTCACCATCCACGCCGGCGAGGCCTTCGGGCTGCCGTCGATCTGGCAGGCGCTGCAGTGGTGCGGCGCCGACCGGCTCGGGCACGGGGTGCGGATCATCGACGACATCGAGATCCGCGAGGACGGCTCGGTGAAGCTGGGGCGGCTGGCCTCGTACGTCCGGGACAAGCGCATCCCGCTGGAGCTGTGCCCCAGCTCCAACCTGCAGACCGGGGCCGCGCCCTCCTACGCCGAACACCCGATCGGACTGCTGCGGCGGCTTCACTTCAGGGCGACGGTCAATACGGACAATAGGTTGATGTCGCACACCAGCATGACCCGGGAATTCGAGCATCTCGTCGATGCGTTCGGTTACACCCTCGATGATCTGCAATGGTTCTCGGTCAATGCGATGAAATCAGCGTTCATTCCTTTCGATGAACGACTCGCTATGATCAATGACGTGGTCAAGCCCGGATATGCAGAACTGAAATCCGAATGGCTGTTCCGGTAGACGGCTTCCACCAGCACTTCCTTCGGTGTGGGCGGGGAGCGGCCGATCGATCGTAGACGCGAAATGCGGACGGGCTTTCACAAGTCGTCCGCATTTCGGTGTTTGCGGCGGGTGGCTCGGCATGTTTACGGTCGAGGACCGCTCGGATCTTTTTTTGATCTCCCGTCTCCGCATTCAAGGACGCATTCACTATGAAGCAGTCT
Organism: Streptomyces sp. NPDC107581; assembly: GCF_055657175.1. Lineage (NCBI taxonomy): Bacteria > Bacillati > Actinomycetota > Actinomycetes > Kitasatosporales > Streptomycetaceae > Streptomyces > Streptomyces sp. NPDC107581. Next base: position 19,286 of record NZ_JBVKBH010000007.1, on the reverse strand, counting down.
GCTGTCAGGACCCTCGGCGTCGCCGCCCTCGGTGCCGCTTTCGCCGCCGCCGGCGCGGGCGCCGCCGACGCGGCCCCGGCCGTCCCGGACGCGACGCAGGCCCTGGGCTCCGTGGCCAAGACGCTGCCGGCCGAGAACGTCAGCCGGGCGCTGCCGGGCGCCGGCCAGGCCCTCGCCCAGGGGCAGAACGCCGTCGGTGCCGGGATGTCCGCCGCCCGCCCGGCCGTCCAGAGGGTCCCCGGCGGCGATTCGACCGCGCCGGTCTCCGGACTGCTCGGCGGACTGCCGCTGAAGGACCTGCCCACGCACGGCGCGCCGGTGAACGGTGTCGCGCTCGGCTGACGTCCGCCGCCCGCACGACGCCGCTGGGGCGCTCCCGGAGCAGTCCGGAAGCGCCCCAGCGGCGTTCACGCACGGACTCACCAGGCGGCGGTCCGGGCCTTGTCCTCCGCCGGCAGCAGGATCCACAGCGCTATGTAGAGCAGGAACTGCGGGCCGGGCAGCAGACAGGACAGCAGGAAGATCACCCGCATCGTCGTCGCGGAGGTGCCGAAGCGCCGTGCCAGCGCTGCGCACACTCCGCCGATCATGCGGCCGTGGGTGGGGCGGGCAAGGGCGGTCATGTCGGCTCCTTCGTGAGCTCCGTCGGAGGCGGCCCGATCGGCTGCCTCATCCGACGTCCACGCTACGGAGACCAAGGGGGCAAAGCGTCGCTCTACGGGGCGATCCCGACCCTGGGAATCGTCGGGGTCCGACCCTGAGCGAGCTCCTCGTGGACGGTGAGCCTCCCCGTCGTGCGGGGCTCGCACTCGGCCCGCCGCAGCCAGGCCCGGCCCGCGGGCACCACGGCCAGGTGGGCCAGGGCCACCCCCACGGTGTTCAGCAGCAGCGAGTCCACGTCCACGACCCTGCCGGGCACCCCGGTCTGCAGCAGGGCGATCCCGAGGGAGATCAGGGTGCCCGCGGCCGACGTACGGATCAGGGAGGCGAGCGGGGAGACGGTGAGCCTGCCGTGCACCATCGGCAGCAGCACGCCCAGCGGCGCGAGCAGGGCCAGCCCCTCGCCGAGGGGTCTGGCCGCCTCGGGCCAGCCCAGCGCCAGATCGGCCCGGATGCCGGCCAGTGGGCGCAGATTGGCGGGCATCACCCAGGGCACGTCCAGGGGCCGCAGCATCAGCCAGGCGACGAGCACGAGATGGGCGACGAGGAGGACACCCCCCGTCGCACGGATGCGGATCGCGGCGCTGCCGCCGATGGAGCCTTGACGCTGCACGCCCCCCTAGACGCACCCGTGTGCACGATCGGTTCCGCTTCCGTCACGCGGATGCACATGAGGTGTCCGCCACACCGGGCGCGTCGCGGCCCGCCGCCGGGCCTCCGTCGCACCGGCCGAGCGTGGTCGGCTGTCCGCTGCACCGGCCCGGTCCGTGGCCGAATGCCCGCCGCACAGGCGCCGCGCGGCCCGCGGCCGGCTGTCCGCCGCACCGCCCGGCGCGGCCCGCGGCCGGCTGTCCGCCGCACCGCCCGGCGCGGCCTGCGGTCGGCTGTCCGCCGCACTGCCTGCCGCGGCCCGCGGCCGGATGTCCGCCGCGCCGCCCGCCGTGGTCGGTCAGCCCGCCGTGACCTCGGCGGACGGAGGCTCGGTGCTGCCCGGCCGGTTGCGGACGTCGTCCGTGCACTCGTAGCGGCGCAGCGGCTGGGTGCCCGGGCCGCCCAGGATCACCGAGCCGTCGCCCTCGGTCGCCGCCGAGTCGGACAGCGTGCACACGACCTGGGCGAGGGCGTAGGAGGTGAGCCGGCCCGGCGCGGTGCTCAGCCGCAGCGTGTCCTCCGGGTCCTTGGGGCCCGGCCCGGCCACGCTCAGGCCGCCCGGCACGTACGTCGAGTAGCGTGCCGCCCGCTCGGCGGGCGAGGGGGGCGCGGCGAGCTGGTCCAGCAGGCCCTGCGCCACGATGACCCGGCGCCGCGCGTCCGCGGTGCCCTCCGGGACCGGCACGGTCCGGTCGACGGTCACCAGGGACGAGGCGCACAGCAGGAAGACCTGTACGGGCACCCCGTGCGCGGACTGGGTCGACAGGTCGGGCCCGGGCAGCGAGCACGGCACCCTGGAGGGCGCGCCGCCGAAGTCCGTCGGCACCTCGGTGGCCCGGATCCCGCACCCGGTGAGCAGCCCGGCGAGAAGGGGCACCGCGAGCAGGCGGCGAACGGTCCCTGCGGTCATGCCCCCTCCTTCCCCGGATCCCCGGTCCCGTTGCCCTCGGTGCCTTCGCCTTCGCTGTCGTCCTCCGTCAGCCGCGAAGCGTCCCGCGGCAGCCGCAGGGTGAACACCGCGCCGCCCTCGGGAGAGTTGGCGGCGGTGATCTCGCCGCCGTGGATATGGGCGTTCTCCATGGCGATGGACAGGCCCAGACCGCTGCCCTCGGAGCGCGGCCGGGAGGCGCTGGCCTTGTAGAAGCGGTCGAAGACGTGCGGCAGGACGTCCTCGGGGATGCCGGGCCCGTGGTCACGCACCGCGACGACCAGGTCGTCGCCGTCGATCCGCACGGACACGCGCACCGGCGAGCCGCCGTGCTTGAGGGCGTTGCCGATCAGGTTGGCGAGGATCACGTCCAGGCGGCGCGGGTCCAGGCGGGCGTGGATGCCGCGTTCGGCGTCCAGCTCCACGGCGTCCAGCCAGGCGCGGGCGTCGATACAGGCGGTGATCTGGTCGGCGATGTCGACGTCGTCCAGGACCAGGCGGGCGGTGCCCGCGTCGAAGCGGGTGACCTCCATCAGGTTCTCGACCAGGGAGTTCAGCCGCCGTGTCTCGCTGACCACCAGCCGCACGGCCGGCTCGATCATCGGGTCGATGCTCCCGGCGTCCGCGTCCAGCTCCTCCTCCAGCACCTCCGTGACGGCGGTGATGGCGGTCAGCGGGGTGCGCAGCTCGTGCGACATGTCGGCGACGAAGCGGCGCGAGGCGTCGTCCCGCGCGGCCATGTCCGCGACCCGTTTCTCCAGTGCCTCGGCCGCGTTGTTGAACGTGCGTGACAGATCGGCGAGTTCATCGGTGCCCGAGACCCGCAGCCGGGTGTCCAGCCTGCCCTCGCCGAGCCGTCGGGCGGCCACCCCGAGCCGGTGCACCGGCTTCAGCACGGTCGTGGCGGCGGCCTGCGCGAGCAGCGCCGAGCCGATCAGCGCAAGGCCCGTCGCGATCCCCAGCGACCAGGCCAGCGAATTGAGGTCCTTGGCCTCCGGCTCCAGCGACTTGGACATGTAGCCCGCCGGACCGCCGCCGATCAGCCGCGTGCCGGCCACCAGATACGGCGTGCCGTGGTCGTCGACCCGCTGCCAGTACAGGTGGTACGGCGACTTGTTGCCGTCGGTCACCTTCTGCCGCTTGTTCACGGCGGTGTGCAGCGACTTCGGCACGTCCTCCATCGAGAAGCCGTTGATGCCGCCCGAATTGCCGTACACCGTCTTGCCGTTGGCGTCCTCGGCGACCAGCAGCACGCTGAACCGCTGGCTGCTGGCGGCCATCTGGCCCGCCGCGCGCTGCAGTTCGTCCTGCGTGGGGTGCACGGGCAGCGCACCCGCCCGGTTCTGCATCTCCTGCTGGAAGTCGCGCAGCACCGCGTCCTGGGCGCGGGTGAGCACGGCCTCCCGGTTCAGCCAGTACGCGATGCCCGACGCCGACACCGCGGCGGTGAGCGCGACCAGACCGAAGACGACGACCAGCCGCAGCCTGAGACTGGTGAACCGCAGCCGCGACAGACTTCCCTTGCGCCCCGCGGTCCAGCCGCGCAGCCCCCCTTGCGTATCGGTCACTGAGGCGTGTCCAGGCGGTAGCCGACACCACGGACGGTACGGATCAGGGTCGGGGAGGAGGGGATGTCCTCCACCTTGGCGCGCAGCCGCTGTACACACGCGTCCACCAGGCGCGAGTCGCCGAGGTAGTCGTGCTCCCACACCAGCCGCAGCAGCTGCTGGCGCGACAGCGCCTGGCCGGGCCGCCGGCTCAGCTCCAGCAGCAGTCTCAGCTCGGTCGGCGTCAGCTGCAGGTCCTCGCCGTTCTTCGTCACGGTCATCGCGGACCGGTCGATGACGAGGCTGCCGAAGGTCGCCGAGTCGCTGGACTCGCGTTCACCGCGGCGCAGCACGGCCCGGATCCGGGCGTCCAGCACCCGGCCCTGGACCGGTTTGACGACGTAGTCGTCGGCCCCGGACTCCAGTCCGACCACCACGTCGATGTCATCGTTCCGGGCGGTCAGCAGGATGATCGGCAGCTGGTCGGTGCGCCGGATGCGCCGGCACACCTCGAACCCGTCGATGCCGGGCAGCATCACGTCCAGCACGATCAGATCCGGGCGCTGCTCGCGCAGCAGCTTCAGACCGTCCTCACCGCTGGCAGCGGTGGCCACCCGGTGTCCCTGGCGCGTCAGGGAGAGCTCCAGGGCCGTACGGATGGCGTCGTCGTCCTCGATCAGCAACAGGGAAGGCACGGGCTCATTCTGGCCCATGGACGGCCTGTCGTACGACCTGTGGTCGGCCTGCGGTGTGTACGGACCCGCCCGGGCCGGCCGGCACCACCCCCTGTGCCCAGGTTGTGACTGTGCTGGCCCGGACCCCTGTGACAGGTCTGTGACAGTCGACGGACACGGCCATGAAGGTCACTCGGCAAGCTTTTCGGCACAGGCAAGGAAGCAACACCGAGCAAGCCGAAGACCGGAAGTCCACCACGGGGAGCGCGAGATGAACACGCTGCACGGCATCAGCACCAGCGCAGTGATCACGCGTCTGCACGACGTGCACCGGGGTTCGGAGAAGTCCGGCGCCGTGAGCGGGCGGGGGTGCGCTCGCGGCGCCGGGCGTCAGCACACCGGTTACATGACGGTGGTTGACGCGCACACGGGGGAGCCCGCGGCGGTCGCCGCCAAGGGCACGCACGGGGGATCCGCGTACAGGGAGGACTCGGGGGAGCGCCGTTCGCTGAGCGAGGCGGAGTTCACCGCCTACGTCCAGGAGCGCCGCGCCTCCCTGTACGCCACCGCCTACCACCTGACCGGCGACCGCTTCGAGGCCGAGGACCTGCTGCAGAGCGCGCTGTTCTCGACGTACAAGGCGTGGGACCGGATCAGCGACAAGGCGGCGGTCGGCGGCTACCTGCGCCGCACCATGACCAACCTGCACATCAGCGCCTGGCGGCGTCGCAAGCTCAACGAGTACCCGACCGAGGAACTGCCGGAGACGCCCGGCGAGACGGACGCGATGCGCGGCACCGAGCTGCGCGCGGTCCTGTGGCAGGCGCTGGCCCGGCTGCCCGAACTCCAGCGCACCATGCTGGTCCTGCGCTACTACGAGGGCCGTACGGACCCGGAGATCGCGGAGATCCTCGACATCAGTGTCGGCACGGTGAAGTCCAGCATCTGGCGGTCGCTCCGCCGGCTGCGCGAGGACGAGGTCCTCAGCTTCGGCCGTGACGAGGAGAACGCCTTCGGCGAGCTGGTCGCCTGAAGGCAGGGGCCACCGGGGGGTGGCCCTGGGGGACACGGGGGAGCACCGGGGGGACCACTGGGGGGTGGGCCCCACGGGGGAGGGTGAAGAACGGGACTGGAGGGCCGGGGGGTCCATCCAGTCCCGTTTCCCGTTGTTCTACGGCGTCCCGTCGGGCCGTCGTCACGGTGCTCTGTCGGGCCGTCGTCACGGCGTCCTGTCGGGCCGTTGTCACTGCGTTCCCGTCAGGCGTTCGTCGCTGTGTCCCGTCAGGCGGTCGTCTGCTGGCGGGTCTGCCGTCCCGTTGCCGCGGCGGCCAGCCGGCCCAGCGCCTCGTCCCGGTCGCACGGACGGGCGCCCAGGGAGACCTGGCGGGTCACGATCGAGCGCTCGGCGCGCATCAGCCGCCAGCCGCGGCGGATCAGGAACGGCACCGACTTGCGGCCCTCCTTCAGGTCCCGCAGGAAGCGCCGGCGGAAGGTGGCGACCGCACCGCGGTTCAGGCACAGGGCGTCCGCCAGCAGGCCCAGTTCACGGCAGCGCTCCACGATCTCCGCGGCGAAGATGCCCTCCGCGATGAACAGCGGGGTGCGCCCGATGTGCAGTGTCTGCTCGCCGGTCCGGGCGCTCAGCGAGATGTCGTACAGCGGCACGGGGGTGGACCCCGTCGCGCAGAGACGGGCGATGGCCTCCACCGCGACGTCCGCGTCCCACGACCGGGGATGGTCCCAGTCGATGTCCGAACTCCCCTCCACCAGGGGCAGTGTCGGGTCGTCGCCCTCCTTGTAGAAGTCGTCGAGGCGCAGAACGGGCAGCCCGGAGCGGGCGGCGACGAGTGACTTGCCCGAGCCCGAGGGGCCGCACAGCAGCACGACACGGGCGGGGGACGGGGGATGAATGCTCACGGAACACCAGTTTGACGCATGGCGCGCCTCCTGCCGACCCCGCGGGTCGGCTTTGGAGTGCGCATCACACCTCGATTACGCTTCGTGCCGATACGATCACCCTACGTATGGAAAGGTGGCATCAGAGATGGCACGATCTGTCTCCCCCCGTACCCTCGCCGTCCGGCGCACCCTGGCGGCGTTCACGATCGCCGGTGCGGCCCTGGGCGCGGCGACGGCGGCCGTGCACGCCCAGCCGCTCGCCGGGGCGTCCGCACGTCCTGCGGCCGCCCCCCTCGGCGACGGCGGGCTCAGCGACTTCACCGGGCCGCTGGCCCAGGTGGAGACGCTCGGCGCCGTGCCGGCGGTGGAGCAGGTGGGGGGACTGCTCTCCGGGCAGGGCTGAGCCGAGCGCGAGGAGAGCCGTACACGTGAAGACACCAGGAGAGCCGCGCCGCCCCCGGACGGAGGGGCGGCGCGGCTCTCGGCCTGCGGGGCGCCGTCAGTACGACGAGCCGGACGCGCCCAGCGAACCCGTCGGGTGCCAGACCGTCTTCGTCTCCAGGAACGCCGTCATGCGCTCGGTCCCCGGAGTCTTCGACCAGCCGTCCACACCCTGTGGACGCAGGACGCGCTTCAGGTTGTCCGCGGCCGCGATCTCCAGCTCCTTCGCCAGCGCCTCGTCGGCGCCCGCGAGGTCGATCGCGTTGACGTCCTGGTGCGCGGCCAGCGGCGCCGCGATCTCCGCCGTACGGCCGGACAGGACGTTGACGACACCGCCGGGCAGGTCGGAGGTGGCCAGGACCTCGCCCAGGGACAGTGCCGGGAGCGGGGACTTCTCGCTCGCGATCACCACCGCCGTGTTGCCGGTCGCGATCACCGGGGCGATCACCGAGACCAGGCCGAGGAAGGACGACTCCTGCGGCGCCAGGACGGCCACCACACCGGTCGGTTCGGGGGAGGACAGGTTGAAGAACGGGCCCGCGACCGGGTTCGCGCCGCCGACCGTCTGGGCGATCTTGTCGGTCCAGCCCGCGTACCAGACCCAGCGGTCGATCGCGGCATCCACGACCGCGGCCGCCTTCGCCTTCGACAGGCCCTCGGCGTCGGCGACCTCCCGGACGAACTGCTCCCGGCGGCCCTCCAGCATCTCCGCGATGCGGTAGAGGATCTGGCCGCGGTTGTACGCGGTCGCGCCGGACCAGCCGCCGAACGCCTTGCGGGCGGCCACGACCGCGTCACGGGCGTCCTTGCGGGACGACTGCGGAGCGTTGGCCAGCCACGTGCCCTTTGCGTCGGTCACCTCGTACACCCGGCCGCTCTCGGAACGCGGGAACTTCCCGCCGACGTACAGCTTGTAGGTCTTGAAGACACTGAGTCGCTGCTGCTCGGACTTCTCAGACTTCTCAGACATCGAGGTACGCCTCCAGGCCGTGCCGGCCGCCCTCGCGGCCGAAGCCCGACTCCTTGTAACCGCCGAACGGCGAGGTCGGGTCGAACTTGTTGAACGTGTTGGACCAGATCACGCCCGCGCGGAGCTTGCCCGCCACCGCCAGGATGCGGGAGCCCTTCTCCGTCCAGATGCCCGCCGACAGGCCGTACGGCGTGTTGTTCGCCTTGGCCACGGCCTCGTCGGGCGTACGGAAGGTGAGGACCGACAGCACCGGGCCGAAGATCTCGTCGCGGGCGACGGTGTGCGCCTGGGTGACACCGGTGAACAGCGTCGGGGCGAACCAGTAGCCGGAGGAGGGGAGCTCACAGGCCGGGGACCAGCGCTCGGCGCCCTCCGCCTCGCCCTGCTCGGCCAGCGCGGTGATCCGGGCCAGCTGCTCGGCGGAGTTGATCGCGCCGATGTCGGTGTTCTTGTCGAGCGGGTCGCCGAGGCGCAGCGTCGAGAGCCGGCGCTTCAGGGAGTCGAGCAGCTCGTCGTGGATCGACTCCTGCACCAGCAGGCGGCTGCCCGCGCAGCAGACCTGGCCCTGGTTGAAGAAGATGCCGTTGACGATGCCCTCGACGGCCTGGTCGATCGGGGCGTCGTCGAAGACGATGTTGGCGCCCTTGCCGCCCAGTTCCAGGGTGAGCTTCTTGCGGCTGCCGGCGACCGTGCGGGCGATCGCCTTGCCGACGGCCGTGGAGCCGGTGAAGGCGACCTTGTTCACGTCCGGGTGCGCGACGAGGGCCGCGCCCGTGTCCCCGTAGCCCGGAAGGATGTTGACGACACCCTTGGGCAGGCCCGCCTGGCGGCAGATGTCCGCGAAGAACAGGGCGGAGAGGGGCGTCGTCTCGGCGGGCTTGAGGACGACCGTGTTGCCGGTCGCCAGCGCCGGGGCGATCTTCCACGCCAGCATCAGCAGCGGGAAGTTCCAGGGGATGACCTGACCGGCCACGCCCAGCGGGCGCGGGTCCGCACCGAAGCCGGCGTGGTCGAGCTTGTCGGCCCAGCCCGCGTAGTAGAAGAAGTGCGCGGCGACCAGCGGGAGGTCCGCGTCGCGGGTCTCCTTGATCGGCTTTCCGTTGTCCAGCGTCTCCAGGACGGCCAGCTCGCGGCTGCGCTCCTGGATGATGCGGGCGATGCGGAAGAGGTACTTGGCGCGCTCGGAGCCGGGCAGCGCCGACCACTTCTCGAACGCCTTGCGGGCGGCCTTCACCGCACGCTCGACGTCCGCCTCACCGGCCTGGGCGACCTCGGAGAGGACCTCCTCGGTGGACGGACTGACCGTCTTGAAGACCTTGCCGTCGGCCGCCTCGGCGAACTCGCCGTCGATGAAAAGGCCGTAGGAAGGCGCGATGTCGACGACGGAGCGGGACTCGGGCGCCGGTGCGTACTCGAATGCGGATGTCTGCATGTCCATCTTCATGGGGTCTCAGTCCACCGTCACGTAGTCGGGGCCGGAGTAACGGCCGGTGGCCAGCTTCTGACGCTGCATGAGCAGGTCGTTCAGGAGCGAGGAGGCGCCGAAGCGGAACCAGTGGTTGTCCAGCCAGTCCTCGCCGGCGGTCTCGTTGACCAGGACCAGGAACTTGATCGCGTCCTTGGTGGTGCGGATGCCGCCGGCCGGCTTCACGCCGACCTGGACGCCGGTCTGGGCGCGGAAGTCGCGCACCGCCTCCAGCATCAGCAGGGTGTTGGCGGGGGTGGCGTTGACGGCGACCTTGCCCGTCGACGTCTTGATGAAGTCCGCGCCCGCCAGCATGCCCAGCCAGCTCGCCCGGCGGATGTTGTCGTACGTCGACAGCTCACCGGTCTCGAAGATGACCTTCAGCCGGGCGCTCGTCCCGCAGGCCTCCTTCACGGCGACGATCTCGTCGTACACCTTCAGGTACTTGCCCGCCAGGAACGCGCCCCGGTCGATGACCATGTCGATCTCGTCGGCGCCCGCTGCGACGGCGTCACGGACGTCGGCCAGCTTGACGTCGAGGGCGGCGCGGCCGGCCGGGAAGGCGGTGGCGACCGAGGCGACCTTCACGCCGGAGCCGGCGACGGCCTCCTTGGCCGTGGCCACCATGTCGGGGTAGACGCAGACCGCGGCCGTGGCGGGGGACGTCCGGTCCGTCGGGTCGGGGTGGACCGCCTTGGCGCCGAGCGCCCGGACCTTGCCCGGGGTGTCCGCGCCTTCCAGCGTCGTCAGGTCGACCATCGAGATGGCGAGGTCGATGGCGTACGCCTTCGCGGTGGTCTTGATGGAACGGGTGCCGAGGGACGCGGCGCGCGCCTCCAGGCCGACCGCGTCGACGCCGGACAACCCGTGGAGGAAGCGGCGCAGCGTGCTGTCGGACGCGGTGACGCCGGCGAGGGCGTGCGCTGTGGGTGTGGGGGCACCGCCCTGTTCGAGCGAAGCCGAGAGCTTGGGGGAGGTGGGCATGGTCACCAGACGAGCATATCTACGCGCGTAGCTGCTGTATAGCCCCGGGTGCTCATTACCTGTCCGCAGGTCACGGATGAGCGCCGGTGTCGGGGCTCATAGGGGCGGTCGCGGCGGCTTCGGGCAGAATCGGGAGCATGACGACCCCGGACCACCAGTCACCCGCGCCACAGCCCTCGGCGCCCGCCGCCAAGGACCGGATCTACCGCTCGCCCCTGGCGCTGGTGGCCGGCGTGCTGCTGCTCGCGCTCGTCGCCTGGCTGGGCTTCGACGCACTGGTCCGCGGGCACGGGCGGACGCCCTGGCTCGCGCTGGCCGGGCTGATCCTGATCGTGCCGCTGGTGATCGCCTTCACCCTGCGCCCGGCCGTCTACGCCAACGAGGACCGGCTGCGCATCCGCAACCCCTTCCGGGTGATCGGCGTGCCCTGGGGCGAGATCGCATCCCTGCGCTCCGGGTACACCAACGAGGTCGTCGCGAAGTCCGGCGCCAAGTACCAGCTGTGGGCCGTCCCCGTCTCGCTGCGCGCCCGCAAGAAGGCGGCGCGGCGGCAGATGCGGGCGGCATCCGGGGCCGGGACCGGGCGCGGTGGAGGGGTCGGGGGCCTGGGCCTCGGCGGGTTCGGTGCGTTCGGAGGTGCCGACGTCCCGGACGGTCCGGCACGCGCGGAGAGCGACAAGATCATCGACGACCTGCGGGACCTCCTGGAGCGACGGGGCGACGCGGAGACGGCCCAGGGCGAGATCACGGTGCGCTGGGCCTACGAGGTGGCCGCGCCCGCGGTGGCCGGAGCGGTGCTGCTGGCGATCCTGCTGATCGTGGGGTGATCCGGCGGGTCTTCGGGTGATCCGGCGGGGTCTTCGGGTGAGGCCGGGCTTGGGGTGAGGCCGGGGTTTGGGGTGAGGCCGGGGTTTGGGGTGAGGCCGGGGTTTGGGGTGAGGTCGGGCTTGGGGTGAGGCCGGTGTTCGGCCCGGCTCGTCCTTGTGGGCCGGCTCGTCCGTCTTGGCCGTGTGGGTCGTTTGGGCTGTCTCGGCCCTGAGGCGTTCCGCTTCCCCGTCGGGCGTCGGGCGTCGGGCGTCGGGCGTCGGGCGCCGGGTGCCGGGTGCCGGGTGCCGGGTGTCGATCTTCGTACCTCGGTACGGCCGTCGACCGTCGTACCCAGGCCCTCCGGACTCACCGCGGTCCGTCATCCGGTGTGTGCGCGGCGGTCACTGGTCACGGTGGTGGAGGGGGCCGGGTGCCGGGCGCGGGGGCGAGTGGTGAGAGGGCCGCGTCGAGGTGGTCGAGGATCTTGCTGAACGGCCGGCGCAGCGACACGGCCGGGGGTGCAGCGTCCTCCCCGGCGTACCGGGTGAGGTCCGCGCGTGCGGCAGCCACGTCCGCCCCGGGATCCCGTCCCTCCAGGGCGGCCTCGACGGCGCGTCCGGTGGACTGCGCGACCGGCGGCAGACGTGTGCGGGCCCGGAGGAGGGTCGGGTCGAGCCCGTGGCGCAGGGTGAAGTAGTCGACCTCCGCGCCCAGCGTGAGGAGGTAGGGGGACGCCTCGGCGGCCAGGCCGATCCGGCGGCTCAGCTCGGCCACCCTGGTGCGGTGTCTCCGGCGCAGGGGGTTCCACCGCATGGCCCGGTCCGCCTGCCGGGCGCGTTCCCCGTTGCGGCGCAGTCTCTCCGCCTGCCGTTCGGTGAACGTACGGTTCGTCCGCGCCGCGTCCGGCGATCCGATCGCGCGCACACTGCTGGTGAGGGTCTGGGCGAGACAGTCCCGGCAGTCCCGGGCCAGTGCCGTCACCTCCCGGAACGGGTTCCGCGGCCACAGCAGGGGAGCGAGTACGGCGGTGATCACGCCGGCCAGGGCGGTTTCCCACAGCCTGGCGAAGCCGTACGCCTCCGGAGAGGGATTGGCGAAGACCAGCAGCGAGGTGAGCGCGATCTGCACGTTCAGCGCCGATCCGGAACTCAGGACGATTCCGCACAGCAGCGCCAGCCCCATCACGAGGACGAGGGTGGCCGTGGACGGCCGGAAGAGACTGACCAGGGTGATGCTCAGGGCCACTCCGGCCAGCACGCCGAGGACCCTCAGCAGCAGCGCCGCCATCGAGGAGGCCGGATCCTCGCGCAGGCACATGAGGGGGACGATGGCGGCGAACACCGGCGGCTGAGCGGCACCGGCCCACAGTGCCGCCTGCCAGGAGATGGTCGCGATGACCAGGATGCGGGCCACCGCCGGCCCCTGTACCCGGAGTCTGCCGCGCAGCGACGTCCACGGGGAAGCGCCCGTCATCCTCTCACCGTAGGCGCAGGACCCGCCCGCCACCCGCCCGGCACCCGCCCGGCTCGGCCGGTGAGGCCACCCCGGGATCACGCACGGCCGGGGGCGGCAGCCGTGACCGGGCCGGCCGCCGCCGGCTCCATGACGGAGCCGGCGGCGGCCGGTACGGGCGTACGGCTCAGAGGCCGGCGGCTGCCGACAGGTCCCGCTTCAGGGCGGCCAGCAGCTCCGCGGCCTTCGCACGGGCCGCCGGGAGGCCGGCGTGGCCGGGAACCGGCACCACGGCCTCCAGGTAGCACTTCAGCTTGGGCTCGGTGCCGCTGGGGCGGACGATGACACGGGCGCCGTCGAGGGTGTAGCGCAGGCCGTCGGTGGGCGGGAGCCGGTCCGTGCCGCGGGTCAGGTCCTCGGCCCGGGTGATGGACAGGCCGGCCAGTGCGGCCGGGGGCTGCTCGCGCAGGCGGTTCATCGCGTCCGCGATGACGGAGAGGTCCTGGACGCGGACGGACAGCTGGTCCGTGGCGTGCAGGCCGTGCTCCACGGCGAGGTCGTCGAGCAGGTCGAGGAGGGTGCGGCCCTCCTCCTTGAGCACGGACGCGAGCTCCGTGATCAGCAGCGCCGCCGTGATGCCGTCCTTGTCGCGTACGCCCTCGGGGTCCACGCAGTAGCCGAGGGCCTCCTCGTAGCCGTAGCGCAGGCCCTCCACGCGGGCGATCCACTTGAAGCCCGTGAGGGTCTCCTCGTACGGCAGGCCCGCCTTCTCGGCGATGCGGCCGAGGAGGGAGGAGGAGACGATCGACTCCGCGAACACGCCGGTCGCGCCCCGTCGGACCAGGTGAGCGGCGAGCAGCGCGCCCACCTCGTCGCCGCGCAGCATCCGCCAGTCACCGTCGGCCTTGACGGCCACGGCGCAGCGGTCGGCGTCGGGGTCGTTGGCGATGACGAGGTCCGGGTCGGCCGCGCGGGCCCGGGCGAACGCCAGGTCCATGGCGCCCGGCTCCTCCGGGTTGGGGAAGGCCACCGTCGGGAAGTCCGGGTCCGGGTCGGCCTGCTCGGCGACGAGCACCGGCTCGGGGAAGCCGGCCCGGGCGAAGGCGGCCAGCAGGACGTCGCGTCCGACGCCGTGCATCGCCGTGTAGACCGTGCGGGCGGTGCGCGGGGAGCCGGCGGCCAGGACCTCGTCCGTACGGGCCAGATAGGCGTCCAGGACCGCGTCGTCCAGGGTCTCCCAGCCGCTGTCCGGGCGGGGTACGTCGTTCAGGGAGACGATCGCGTCGATCTCGGCGGCGATCTCCGCGTCGGCGGGCGGCACGATCTGGGAGCCGTCGCCGAGGTACACCTTGTAGCCGTTGTCCCGGGGCGGGTTGTGGCTGGCGGTGACCTCCACGCCCGCGACCGCGCCCAGGTGCCTTATCGCGAAGGCCAGGACGGGAGTGGGCAGGGGGCGGGGCAGGACCGCTGCGCGCAGGCCGGCGCCGATCATCACGGCGGCGGTGTCCCGGGCGAAGTCGGCGGACTTGTGGCGGGCGTCGTAGCCGATGACGACCAGGCCGCCGGTCCTGCCGTGCGTCTTCAGGTAGGCGGCGAGGCCGGCGGCGGCGCGGATGACGACGCTGCGGTTCATGCGCATCGGGCCGGCGCCGAGTTCGCCTCGCAGGCCGGCGGTGCCGAACTGGAGGGTGCCGCTGAAGCGGGCCGACAGTTCCGTTGTGTCGCCGGCGTCGATCAGCTTGGCGAGTTCCTCACGGGTCTCCGCGTCGGGGTCCTCGGCGAGCCATGCCGTGGCCTTGGCGATGAGATCGTCGTGCACCTTGGGATCAACCTCTCCTTGTTTGCCTCGTCCCTGAGGGCTCCGCCCCCAGACCCCCGCTCTGCCCACCCGCCCACCCGACTCGGTCGGCCGAGAGGCGCGGGGGCAGGATCACACCCGGCGGAACCGCAGCACCACGACAGCGGCACCGCGGCTTCGCAGCACCGCTGCCGGAGCTACCGCGACAGCAGTGCCGTGGCTCTGCCGCGTTACGGTCAGCAGCGCCGTGGCACTTCCGCGCCGCGGTGAGCAGCACCCTGGCACTACCGCGTTGCGGTCAGCTGTACTGCGGCACTGCGGCACTGCGGCACGGCGCGCTGCGGCACCGCGACGTCTCTGTACCACGGGGCCGCGGTACCGCAGCGCGCCGTGGTGCGCTTGCACTCGGGTGGCACCCGTGGGCTCTCACGCTCCGTCGTGCCTGTGGTGCGCTCACGCCCCGTCGTGCTCGTGGTGCGTTCGCGCACCCCGTGGTACCCGTGGCGCGCATCCCCTCGTAGGTGTCCGGCCCGCTTACAGCTTGCCCAGTACCTGGCTCAGCAGCTGGCCCATGCGTGCGGCCGAGTCGCGGCCCGCCTGGAGGACCTCCTCGTGGTTGAGGGGCTCGCCGGTCATGCCGGCCGCGAGGTTGGTGACCAGGGAGATGCCCAGCACCTCGGCGCCCGCCTCGCGCGCGGCGATGGCCTCCAGGACCGTGGACATGCCGACCAGGTCCGCGCCGATCACGCGGGCCATGCGGATCTCGGCCGGGGTCTCGTAGTGCGGGCCGGGGAACTGCGCGTAGACGCCCTCCTCAAGGGTGGGGTCGATCTCCTTGCACAGGGCGCGCAGGCGCGGGGAGTAGAGGTCCGTCAGGTCGACGAAGTTGGCGCCGACGATCGGGGACGTGGCCGTCAGGTTGATGTGGTCGCTGATCAGGACCGGCTGGCCGGGACGCATGCCCTCGCGCAGGCCGCCGCAGCCGTTGGTGAGAACGATGGTCTTGCAGCCCGCGGCGACGGCCGTGCGGACGCCGTGCGAGACGGCGGCCACCCCGCGGCCCTCGTAGTAGTGCGTGCGGCCCAGGAAGACCAGCGCGCGCTTGTCACCGAAGGAGTACGAGCGGATCTTGCCGCCGTGCCCCTCGACGGCCGGCGGCGGGAAGCCGGGCAGCTCGGTGACCTGGAACTCGGCGTCGGGGGTGCCCAGGGCGTCGACGGCCGGAGCCCAGCCGGAGCCCATCACGAGGGCGACGTCGTGGGTCTCGGCGCCCGTCAGGTCGCGCAGGCGCGCGGCGGCGGCGTCGGCGGCGGCGTAGGGGTCGCCCTGGATGTCGTCCGGAAGGAGAGATGCGTTCACGCCGACGAGGGTAGCCGGTCTTCGCCTACGCGCGTAGATGACAGAGCCCACGGGAATGCGATCGTTGTCTTGTCGTTTTCGACGAAGGAGACGGAAGGAGGAGAAGGAGGGGGAGGAGGGGGAGGAGGGGGAGGAGGGGTGCATGCGCGGCGAGGTGCCGGCGCGGCTCGCCTCAACAGGGGCGCTTGCGCAGCTCCATCACGTAGTCGTGGGGTGCCCCGGCGGACTCGGCGGCGTCGGCGATCTCCCCGAGGTACCGGGCCGACGGCAGCCCGCCCTCGTAGCCGTTGAGGACGTACGTCCAGGCCGACTCCTCGCCGTCCAGCGTGTGCACGCGCACCCGGGCGCGCCGGTAGATGCCGAGGCCCACGCCCTCCCACCGGTCGAGCGACTCCTCGTCCAGGGGCGCTATGTCGTACAGGCCGACGAACACCTGGGCCCCGGGCTCCTCGACGATCGTCGCCAGCGCGCCCTCCCAGCCCAGCTGCTCGCCGCCGAAGGTCAGCCGCCAGCCGTTCAGCCAGCCTATGGCGCGCAGCGGGGAGTGCGGGGCGCGGCCGGACATCAGCCCCGCGTCGAGGTTGCCGGCGTACGCGGCATAGAGCGACATGGAGAGAGGGTACGGCAGCGGAAACTCCCGCCACGGTCACCCTCTCCCGACCCCCCGGCTCCCGCTGGTGCGGCCCCGGGCAGTAGCACCTTGAAGCGTGCGGGACAATGGGGTACGTGACTCGGATCGTGATCATCGGTGGCGGACCCGGCGGATACGAGGCGGCGCTGGTTGCCGCCCAGCTCGGCGCGGAGGTGACCGTCGTCGACTGCGACGGTCTGGGCGGAGCGTCGGTACTGACCGACTGCGTGCCGTCGAAGACCCTTATCGCTACGGCCGAGGTGATGACCACCTTCGACTCCTCGTACGAGGAGCTGGGCATCATCGTCGCCGACGACACCCCGCCGCTGGAGCAGGCGGCCCGGGTGGTCGGTGTGGACCTCGGCAAGGTCAACCGGCGTGTGAAGCGGCTCGCGCTCGCCCAGTCGCACGACATCACCGCCTCCGTCACCCGCGCCGGCGCCCGGGTCCTGCGCGGCCGCGGCCGGCTGGACGGCATGCAGGGCCTGGACGGCTCCCGCAAGGTCGTCGTCACCGCCGCCGACGGCACCGAGGAGACCCTCGTCGCCGACGCCGTCCTCATCGCCACCGGCGGTCACCCGCGCGAGCTGCCGGACGCCCAGCCCGACGGCGAGCGGATCCTGAACTGGACCCAGGTCTACGACCTCACCGAGCTGCCGGACGAGCTGATCGTGGTCGGCTCGGGTGTGACCGGTGCCGAGTTCGCCGGCGCCTACCAGGCGCTCGGCTCCAAGGTGACCCTGGTGTCCTCGCGCGATCGCGTGCTGCCCGGCGAGGACCCGGACGCCGCCGCCGTCCTGGAGGACGTCTTCCGGCGCCGCGGTATGAACGTCATGGCCCGCTCCCGCGCGCAGTCCGCCAAGCGCGTCGGCGACCGAGTGGAGGTGACGCTGGCCGACGGCCGCGTCATCACCGGCTCGCACTGCCTCATGGCCGTCGGCGCCATCCCGAACAGCGCGGGGCTCGGCCTGGAGGAGGCCGGCGTCAAGCTGCGCGAGTCCGGGCACATCTGGACCGACAAGGTGTCCCGTACGACCGCTCCCGGCGTCTACGCGGCCGGTGACGTGACCGGTGTCTTCGCCCTCGCGTCCGTCGCCGCCATGCAGGGACGCATCGCCATGTACCACTTCCTCGGCGACGCGGTGGCTCCGCTGAACCTGAAGACGGTCTCCTCGAACGTCTTCACCGACCCGGAGATCGCCACCGTCGGCTACAGCCAGGCCGACGTGGACGCAGGCAAGATCGACGCGCGCGTCGTCAAGCTTCCCCTGCTGCGCAACCCGCGCGCCAAGATGCAGGGCATCCGGGACGGCTTCGTGAAGATCTTCTGCCGTCCGGGAACCGGGATCATCGTCGGCGGTGTGGTCGTCGCGCCGCGCGCCTCGGAACTGATCCACCCCATCTCGATCGCCGTCGACAACAATCTGACGGTCGAACAGATCGCGAACGCATTCACGGTCTATCCCTCCCTTTCGGGGTCGATCGCCGAGGTGGCACGACAGCTCCACACGCGCAAGGCGGGCGGCGAGGCCTGACGGCCGAAACCACATCCCCGCTGGTCACGGGGAGTTGTCGCGCATGCGTACGGCATAGTCGGGCGGGTTAGGCCCTATACCACTTCCCGCCCTACCATGCGAACAACTTCTGTTATTCGGCGCAAACTGCTGAAAGCAGACGGTCGTTGGGGTTACTGTCAGTTTCGTGTTCGCTGCAGAACGTCGCCAATTGATCCTCGAAATGGTGCGAGCCAACGGAGCCGTGTCGCTCCGTGAACTCGCCCGCGTCGTCCAGACCTCCGAAGTGACCGTACGACGGGACGTGCGGGCACTGGAGGCAGAAGGACTCCTCGACCGCCGGCACGGCGGTGCGGTACTGCCGGGCGGATTCACGCGTGAGTCCGGCTTTCCGCAGAAATCCCATCTCGCGACCGCCGAAAAGACGGCCATCGCCGACCTGGCCGCGGGCCTCGTCGAAGAAGGCGAGGCCATCGTCGTCGGCGCGGGGACCACCACGCAGGAGCTGGCCCGCCGGCTCGCGCGCGTGCCCGGGCTGACGGTCGTCACCAACTCCCTCCTGGTCGCACAGGCGTTGGCCCATGCCAACCGGGTCGAGGTCGTGATGACCGGCGGCACCCTGCGCGGCTCCAACTACGCCCTCGTCGGCTCCGGCGCCGAACAGTCCCTGCAGGGCCTGAGAGTGTCCAAGGCGTTCCTGTCGGGGAGCGGCCTGACCGCGGAGCGGGGGCTGTCCACGTCCAACATGCTCTCGGCGTCCGTCGACCGTGCGCTGGTGCAGGCCGCCGCCGAGGTGGTGGTCCTCGCCGATCACACCAAGCTCGGCACGGACACGATGTTCCAGACGGTGCCGACCGATGTCATCACCCGTCTGGTCACCGACGAGCCGCCTGTCCACGACGACCGCGCCGCGACGGAGCTGCAGGCTCTCGCCGATCAGGGGGTGCAGATCGCCGTGGCCGGGGCGAGCGGGAGCCCGGGGGGTGAGCCGGGGCCTGCGGCGCGGCGCGCTCCGCTGCCGGGGCCCAGGCGGGGACAGGTGCCCGGGGGCGGGTTGCGGGGGATGCTCGGAGAGCAGTCGGCCGGGGCTGAGCGGGCCCGGGTGGCCGATCTTCGCAGGCGCTGAGGTATTCGTCCGCCGTTGGGGGTTGAGCCGGGGTGGCGGGTGCGGGGCCGTTGTGGCTTGTCGCGCAGTTCCCCGCGCCCCTTGGTTGGGTGCCGCTTGGGTGGCCGGGAAGTGGCTCGGGGTGCTGCTTGGGCGGTTGCCTTGTGGCGGTTCGCTCGGGGTGGCGGGTGCGGGTTCGCCGTGGCTTGTCGCGCAGTTCCGCGTGCCGCTTGGTTGGGTGCTGTTCGGGTGGGTGGGGAGTGGCTCGTGGTGGCGCGGTTTCCCGTGTCCCTGGGGTCGGGTGGCGTGTGTGGGGCGGCGCCCGGTGGGTGTGGTGTCCGCCGGGCGCCGTTCGGGTTTTGTGGTGTCAGTCCTTGATTTCGCAGATGGCTGCGCCTGAG